>JBGSHS010000032.1:0-9433 GCA_041752115.1 Pirellulaceae bacterium
GGGGAGCTCGGGACGCCCGCTGGACGGCGCGAGCCGCCAGGGCGACCAGACTACCAGCCGCAATGGGCGAGGCCCTCCGAGACCGCATGGTTTGGGAACCGGTTCGGGAGCAAGTGATGCCGGGACAGCCGTGGCGGACGCAGCGAGGCGGCGGCTCGCCACAGTCGGCTGAAGCGCTAGACTGAACGGGGGCGATTTGCTCGGGTTACGCAACGTGTGGGAGCCAGGGTGTGAAGCTGTATACCAGGAAGGGTGATGACGGAAAGACAAACCTTTGCTGCGGGCCGCGCGTCTTCAAGGACGATCCGCACATTGAGGCGTGTGGCGCCGTGGATGAACTCAACGCCATGCTCGGCGTGGTTCGGGCGGAGGCATTGCCGAGCGACGTGGATGAGCTGCTGCACAGGATTCAGCACGAACTGTTTGGCGTCGGAGCCGACTTGGCCATGCCTGGATCGCAAGCGGAGGGACTGGGTCTGACCGGTGACCGGCACGTGCAGCGACTGGAGCAGGATATCGACCATTACGATGCCCAGGTCCCACCGCTGCGACAGTTCATCCTGCCCGGCGGTACGCGAGCCGCCGCCTTGTTGCACGTATCACGAACGGTCTGTCGGCGGGCCGAGCGGCGTGTGGTGGGATTGGAATGTGCGCGCCACGGCGACCACATTCGGACACCGATTGTTCGCTACCTCAATCGATTGGGCGACCTGTTCTTCGTCTTGCCGCGTGTATTGAACGCACGCGCTGCGGTGCCGGACGAGAACTGGCAGAAGGAGCATTGATCGGCTGGATTGCGACAAAATTGTCACTATCGCGTGTCTCCCGGCGCCGTAGTCAGTCGCCAGCGTTTTCTGCCACAGGAAACGGACTTCCCCCATTTACATCGCGCGCAGCAGGACGTACGCTCCTGCTGTCCATCGCGCCGGTTCGCGTCTTGGATCGCGATTCCAGGCTGCACCGCCGTATCTCTGCGGCGCCGTGTCTCCGCGGCGCCGTAGCGCTCGGTGCAACCTTCTGTTGTTGCCGAGCGGTTCGATGGGTCACCCACTATCACCCACTATCCAATGCGACGTGGTTGGGACCAGGCAACCCAATCAGAGTTAAGGAGCCCACGAATGAAGCCTCTCCATGTGCGCCACGTCTTCGTGGCGTTGACCCTCGTATTGTGCAGTTGCGTCGGCCGGGCTTCTGCTGAGGAAGCGGATACTTCGGAGGCGGAGATGTCTGCCGCATCGGCCCCCGTGAGCACCCAGACGAGTCTGGAGGAAGTCTCGTCGCTAGCGAAGGGCGCAGCGCTGGCCGGTCACAACGCCTGGATGCTCGTTTCGTGTGCACTGGTACTGTTTATGACCGCGCCAGGTCTGGCGATGTTCTACAGCGGTCTGGTGCGCAAGAAGAACGTACTGGGTGTGATGATGCAGTGCATCTTCCTGATGGGGCTTATGACAGTCATCTGGGCGTTGTGGGGCTATTCGCTGGCCTTTGGTGGAGATCATCCGTGGATCGGCAACATGGAGCATCTGGGGATGCAGGGAGTGTCGCGCACATGGGACGAGACCGCGGGCGAACCGCATACGCCGATGTGGGCGGAAGGCACGCCAGCGGAAATCCCGTTGCTCACACACATGTTGTTTCAGGGCATGTTTTTCATCATTACGCCGGCGCTCATCTGTGGTGCGTTTGCGGAACGGATGAAGTTCAGTACGATGGTCGTGTTCATGGTTTTGTGGGGAACACTTGTCTATTGTCCGCTCTGCCACTGGGTCTGGGATGGTGGTCTGCTGGGGTTTGTAACCACGGAAAACCTGCAGGCGGGAACGGGGGCCGGGATTGCTGGAGGGGCATTGGACTTTGCCGGCGGTACGGTGGTGCACATCAGTTCGGGCATCTCAGCTTTGGTGTGTGCCCTGCTGATCGGCCGCCGACTCGGTTTTGGCAGCGAGCCGATGCCTCCGCACAATCTGACCTATACGGCGTTGGGCGCAACGATGCTGTGGGTCGGCTGGTTTGGATTCAATGCGGGAAGCGAGCTGGCGTCGGACAGCCTGACTTCGAGTGCGTTTGCAGTAACCCACTTTTCGGCTGCGGCGGGAGCGGTCGCATGGGCGTGCTATGAATGGATCACGCGTGGCAAGCCGACCGTGTTGGGTGCCTGCTCGGGTGCAGTCGCCGGACTCGTGTGCATCACGCCGGCGGCCGGGTTTGTGAACCCGATGCCGGCGTTGTTCATGGGAGCGTGTGCTGGCGTCATCTGCTGCCTCGCCTGCACGGCGCTCAAGAACCGCATCGGCTATGATGACTCGCTGGATGCCTTTGGGGTCCATGGCGTGGGAGGCACGCTCGGCGCGATACTGACCGGCGTGTTTGCCACCCGGGCTTGCTGGAACATCGACGCGGCGCAACCTCTGGGCCTGATCGAGGGGAACGTCCGGATCTTCCTCGGCCAGTTGGTGGCCGTGGCGGTCACCTGGCTGTTTGCGGCGGTCGTGACGTTTGTCTTGCTCAAGACGCTCGACGCCACGATGGGCCTGCGCGTTACGCAGCAGAAGGAAATCCAGGGACTCGATTTGAGCGAGCACGGGGAAGAAGGCTACATCTTCCTATGAGTCGCCTGGGTGTGCGGCGAGGAGCTGGTTGGTGTATGGCGTCGTACCGGTGTCGCATGGCAGCGGTGAACAGATTATGATCGGCCAGAGGCAGAAGCTCGAAGCTATGCCTCGAGTGGGTTCCGGTGTTCTGGAAGCGTGAGGGATGCACTTCCCGGACACCGAGTGGGTCGTGTCAGGTCAGGGGGAGCCAGCCGGGCGAAAATTGAAAGCCCAATCGCCGGACACTGTGTCAAGTGTCCGGCAGGGCCGCTGGGCGCATCAGCGTGTCGCTCCGTCTCGCTCTGTTGATCGACGGCAGAATTCCCCGCTGGGAATCCGCTTCGCGGCTTGGTAAACGCTGTCAGTTGATCCTCCGGTACGAGTCGGTCGCGTGCAGGGGAGAGAGGCTGGGTTGTCTCTGAGAAGGGAGAGTCGAACGATGAAGAAAGTGGAAGCCATCATCCGTCACTTCAAACTGGAAGACGTGAAGAACGCCCTGGCGGAACAGGGGATTCACGGTATGACGGTTTCTGAAGTGCGAGGGTTTGGGCGTCAGAAAGGTCACACCGAACGATACCGGGGGACCGAATACGCCGTCGACTTCGTTCCGAAAGTGAAGATTGAAGTCGTCTGTCCCGATGCCGGGCTGCAGACGGTGGTCGACACGATCCTGCGAAGCGCGCAGACAGGCGAGATCGGAGATGGCAAGCTGTTCATCAGCGACCTGCTCGACGCGATCCGCATTCGCACCGGGGAAACCGGCGAAGAGGCGCTGTAGCGCATCGCTCGAATGCGGCCGCCTTTCTTGGCCCCATTGGAGCGTGAGGTATTACGACGCTCGCTGGGCGAGCAGTACTGAGTGTTTCACGATTCCTGTCTTTTGGATGCGTTGAAATCGTCCTATGCCCCCAACTCCTCGATTACGTCCTGCGGTGTTTACGGCGCGTGAGCGCTTGGCTCAGGGGCGTGCCAAGATCCGGGAGCAGCACGATCGAGGTTCGCCCGGCATCCAGGTCTGTGCACACCTGGCTGATCTGCTCGATGAGATCGTCCTGGGGCTCTACCGAGGAGCACTGACCGACACCCATGACGAGCCGTTGGAATCGGAAGTGGCTCTGGTCGCCATCGGCGGGTACGGACGTCGCGACGTGGCTCCCTTTTCCGATGTGGACTTGATGCTGCTCTCATCCACCAAGGCTCACGCCCGGGCTGCGGAACTGGCGAAGCATCTCAGTCGCGATATCTGCGACGCGGGACTCACGCTGGGCTTCAGCCTGCGCACTGCCTGGGAAGCCCGCTCCCTCGGCATGAAAGACTCCACCATTTTCACTTCGCTGGCCGAGTCGCGTTTCCTGTGCGGCAGCCAGCGTCTCTTTGAACGATTCATGGATCAGTATCGCCATGCCGCTCGTCAGCGCTGGCGGCGACTCGTTGCGGCGATCGTGGCCAGCCGGCGGCAGGAGCGCCGGCAGTACGGAGAGACGACCTACCTGCTGGAACCGAACATCAAGCGATCACGGGGCGGACTGCGCGACGTTCAGACCATTCGCTGGGTCGGCTTCACCAAGTTCGGTGAGACCGATCTGGACAGCCTGGAGCGTACCGGGATCCTCACGAACTTCGACCGCATGCGGGTGGTGCAAGCTCATGAGTTCCTGCTGAAGCTGCGCAATGAGCTGCACTTCTGCGCCGGCAAGAGCCAGGATGTCCTGACGCGGGACGAGCAGGTACGCGTGGCGGATCTGTATCGGTATGAGGCGTTGAGTGGCTTGCTGCCGGTCGAACGGTTCATGCGCGACTACTTTGAGCACACGGGGGACATCCGCTACATCTCCTCCAGCTTCATCGACAGCGTGCGAGCCCGCTCGCCGATCGTGGCGGCGGTCGCGCCGCTGTTCAGCCACCGCGTCGAGGATGACTTCTGGGTCGGTCCCGTCCACATCAGCGCGACGCGACGCGGACTGGCGAAAGTCAAGAGCGATCTGGCCGAAGTGCTGCGGTTGATGGATCTGGCCAACATGTATCGCAAGCGGATCGATCATCAGACCTGGGAGGCAATTCGCCATGTCATGGCGCAGCGTCCTGTCCAGGAGATTTCTCCCGAGGCAATCAGCCGCTTCCTGTCGCTGATGAGTCAGCCGGGCCAGTTGGCGGATCTGCTCCGCCGCCTGCATCAGCTACGGGTCCTGGAACAGATCATTCCCGCCATGCAGCATGCACGATACCTGATGCAGTTCAACAACTATCACAAATACACCGTCGACGAACATTCGATTCGCGCCGTGGAAGCCGCCACCAGCTTTCTCAACGATCCGCGACCTGTGGGAGACGCGTATCGCGACCTGCGCAACAAACGGCTGCTCCATCTGACTCTGCTGATCCACGACCTGGGCAAAGGTTACGAGGACGACCACAGCGAAGTAGGGGCGTTGATCGCCGTGGAGACTGCTCGCCGACTCAATCTATCGGACGCGGATGCCGAGGCGCTGCGGTTCCTGGTACACAAGCACTTGATGATGTCACACATGGCGTTTCGCGAAGATCTGCACGACGAATCGATCGTGTTGCGTCTGGCGCGCGAAGTGGGTACCACCGATGTGCTGCAGATGCTCTACATCCTGTCGTGCGCCGATCTGGCCGCTGTCGGTCCCAAAGTGCTCAATGACTGGAAGCTGGAACTGCTTACCGATCTCTACTTCCGAACTCGTCGGCACTTGACCGGTGAGGACGCATCGCAGAGCGCTGAGCAGGAGTCGCGTCTCCGCCGCGCGGCGGTGCGGGACCTGGTCGGGAACACCACTGACACCACCTGGTGGGACCAGCAGCTGGCGGAAATTCCGGCCAGCTATCTGCTCAGCCTGCCTCCGCAGCGGCTCTTCGAAGTGCTCGAGAACCTGCGGCACTTGGGGCCGGAGCAGGCGGTGGCCTGGTATCAGTACTCCGCCGAGCGCAAAGTCTCGGCGTATATGGTGGGGACCCACGAATCGGTGACGCCCGGCATCTTCCATAAACTGACCGGCGCCTTGACCGGCAAAGGGCTGCAGATCCTCTCAGCCGAGATTCACACGTTGGCCGATGACCTGGTGCTGGATCGCTTCTACGTGGAAGACACCGATTATGCGGGTGAGCCGCCGGCCCACCGGACAAGCGAAGTCTGCCAGGCGCTGGTCCGGGCCTTGACCGTCGATGCCGACAAAGTGCCCGCGTTTCGACGACTCTGGAAATCGGGCCAGGATTCGATGGCTGCCCAGTACGCGGAGATGCCGACACGGATCCGCTTTGACGACTCCACGTCCGATCGATTCACGATCATCACCATCTTCACCTACGACCGCCGCGGACTGCTCTACAATATCGCGCGCACCCTGTTCGAACTGGGGCTGGAGGTGCACGTAGCGAAGATCGGCACCTTCCTCGACCAGGTGGTCGACGCGTTCTACGTGACCGACGCCCGAGGACACAAAATCCACAGTCAGGAAAAACTCAACGAGATCCGGCAGCGCCTGGACGATGCGATGGCTCCGGCAAATGGCCACACGACGTGAGCGTGCGTGGCATCCGGCTCGCCACGTGGTCCCTTGACCGACCTGCCTGGGCCCTCGAAAATGATTGGTTTGCCCATGATGGGGGCAGCCGACGAGGGCGACCTGGGATCGCCGGCCGAGGCGTCTCGACGATTCCTCGGCACCTTCCCGCTTCGCGATCTGGAGAGCCGGGCCTACCCCCCTCATCAGCTCGCATATACTCCCATGCAGGGACAGGTAGGACATGGCATGAGCAAGAACCTGGCAGCGTCTGATCGCACTATCCCCACCGACCTGCCCGACTCCCAGGGCCGCTTCGGTCCTTACGGCGGTCGCTACGTGCCCGAAACTCTGACCGAAGCGCTGGACGAGTTGACTCGGCAATACGACCAGGCGTGCCACGACGCTCCGTTCCAGCAGGAGCTGCAGGAACTGCTGCACCACTACGTGGGCCGTCCTTCGCCACTCTATTTCGCCCGGCGGCTGAGTCAACAGGCCGGAGGCGCACAGATCTGGCTCAAGCGTGAAGACTTGAACCACACCGGGGCACACAAGATCAACAGCACGCTCGGACAGGCCCTGCTGACGATTCGCATGGGGAAGCGGCGAGTGATCGCGGAGACCGGAGCGGGACAGCATGGCGTAGCCACCGCCACTGCCTGCGCTCGGTTCGGACTCCCCTGCGTCGTCTATATGGGAGAAGAGGACATTCGTCGCCAGGCTCCCAACGTGTTCAGCATGCGGCTGCTAGGCGCCGAAGTGCGTCCGGTCTCCACCGGCTCGCGAACGCTCCGCGACGCGATCAATGAAGCGATGCGCGACTGGATGTCGAGTGTGGAACATACTCATTACATCCTGGGCTCGGTGGTGGGTCCTCATCCGTTTCCGCGCATCGTGCGCGATTTCCAGTCGGTCATCGGCCGCGAAACACGACAGCAATCACAGCAGCAGATCGGTCGCCTGCCGGATCTGGTCGTCGCCTGTGTGGGCGGGGGCAGCAACGCCGCCGGCATGTTCCACCCATTTCTCCCCGACTCCGCAGTGCGACTGATGGGTGTCGAAGCGGGAGGCTGTGGTAATCAACCTGGCCAACACGCCTCGCCGCTCACCTACGGACGTCCTGGCGTGCTGCATGGCAGCTTCAGTTACGTGATGCAGGATGACGACGGTCAGACCTGCGACGTGCATTCCGTGTCGGCCGGCTTGGACTACCCAGGTGTCGGGCCGGAACATAGCTACTGGAAGGACTCCGGCCGCGTTGACTATGTGCACTGCACCGACCGGGAAGCGCTCGAGGCCTTCGATCTGCTGGCGCGCGCCGAGGGGATTCTGCCGGCGCTGGAGTCCTCGCATGCCGTCGCCAAGGCTGTACAGCAGGCGGCCACGATGCGCCCTGATCAGGCAGTGGTCGTCTGCCTGTCTGGCCGGGGCGATAAGGACGCCGCCGAAATCGCTCGGCTGCGCGAACACCACACCACAGGGTCCGCTGCGTTTGGCTCTTGAAAGACAGGGCTCTTGAAAGACAGGACTCTTGAAAGACAGGTACCTCCTCCATGTCGACTATCGACGCTCTTTTCCAACGACTGCGCACGTCAGGCCGCAAGGCTTTCATGCCGTTCATAACGGCCGGCGATCCCGATTTGGATTTCACAGTCGAGCTGTTGCGTGAACTGGCCGATGCCGGCAGTGACCTGTGCGAAATGGGGGTCCCCTACAGCGATCCCGTGGCCGATGGCCCGGTGGTGCAGGCGTCTTTCACCCGCGCCCTGGGCAATGGACTGCGACTGCCCGAGCTGTTTGGCCGGGCCGCCACCGCGCTTGCGTCCTTGACGATGCCGGTCGTCACGATGGTCAGTTATGCCATCATCTACCGTCAAGGTTTGCCGCAGTACGTCTCCCGCGCACAAGAGGCGGGATTTGCCGGCGCCATCGTCCCGGATCTGCCGGTGGAGGAAGCGGGCGAGTTGTCGACTATTTGCCGCCGTGAGGACTTCAGCCTGATTCAGCTGGTCACGCCAACCACACCTCGCGAGCGTGCCTTGCGGATTGCCGAGTCTTCCACCGGATTCCTCTACTACGTTTCGGTAACCGGGATCACCGGCGAACGGACTCAGTTGCCGCCGGAGCTGATCGAAAACGTGGCTCGCCTGCGTACGGAAACCCCGCTGCCGATCTGCATCGGTTTCGGCATCAGTCAGCCGGAGCACGTTCGCCTGTTGGCGCCGGTAGCCGATGGACTGATTGTCGGATCGGCCATTGTGCGGCGCGTGGCGGAAGCCACCGGCGGCGACCGCCAGAAGGCTCTGCAGGGCGTGCGCTGCTACGTCGATCAGCTGATCGCAGCGCTCCGCGCGGCCGAAGCCGCCGCCGGATAGAGAGCCGGGAGAAAAGGGAAGCCTGAGGCACTGCTCGACGTTTCGCTTCATGCACTCATCAGCTCCACCCGACGGAGCCCCCTGACAACGCTCCAGTTCGCGCGTGCCGTTGCAGGAACCAAAGTGTCAGGTCGGCCGCCTCGTTGCCCACGGGCCAATGACAGAACCGTGGTTGTCAACTGGAATTACCGAGCGATTTCGACGGTGAGGCACTTTACTGCGGAGCTCTGCGTCGTAGAGTTTCAGTGGAGGTGCGCCATGCGAGCCGAGCAGCCTTTGACGACGCTTGAGAAGTTCTTTTCGGGGTTGGCCGAACATACCTTTGAGGTGAAACTGGGGATTGTCGATCCGCCTCTGATCGATTATCTCAGTGGATTACTGGTCAGGTCCGTACGCACTGACCAGGTACAGCCGGTCGCAGCGCCGCACGGGCAGGCGGTCAAGGAGTTGGGGCGTCTTCTCTCGGAGGCCGACCGGCGGACGGGCATCGCGCGCCGCCGCATCTTCCGCCATGTCGGGGACTTTGCCCTCTTCTGGGCCGGCCTGTTCCCGGAACATCTGCGATCGGCTCACAGCGATGCGGACATCGACCTGTTTGGCGAGTACTGCCTGCACGGCAAACACGCTTACCTGGTCGCCAGTTCGATTCGCACGGCCGAGCCCGAGGATGCTCCTCCGGCCGACCTGCTGGAACGACTGGGCCTGGCCTTTGAGATGTGCGCCTACGGCCTGCGCGAAGTCCGCCGCGAGTGGGAGCAAGCCGACGACGTCCCCCCTGCCCCGCTGATCGCCTGAGCGAAGCATCGAAAACCGCCGACGATCGAACCGGGATCATCCACGCTTTCCCGTAGCCATGCTCGCGCCGAGCCTGGGAGAAACGCCATCCGCTTTCCCCGCGGTCTGCGCGACCGCGGCCACACGGTCGGCCCGACCGCGGCCACCC
>JBGSHS010000033.1:0-10046 GCA_041752115.1 Pirellulaceae bacterium
GCCATACTGGCGACCGCCCCGAGCGCCCCCTGCAGGCGCGACGTGAGGTGTCGCAGCGAAGCGGCCACTTCGTCGCCCGACGGGACGACCCGCTGTGCCGCTTCGGTGGGCGTCAGCGCCCGCACATCGGCCACGAGGTCAGCGAGCGTCACGTCGATTTCGTGGCCGATGGCCGAGACGACCGGGATCTGCGCGGCGAAAATGGCTCGGACCACCGACTCCTCGTTGAAGCACCAGAGGTCCTCCATACTCCCGCCCCCTCGCGTGACGACCATCACGTCGGGAGCAGGACGCAGTCGGTGGGTCAGCTCAATCGCCCGCGCAATTTCCGCCGCTGCTCCCTCCCCTTGAACGCGTGTCGGCACGATCAGTACCTCGACTCCTTGCCACCGCTGACGCACGACTTCCAGGAAGTCTCGGATCGCCGCACCGGTCGGACTGGTGACGACCGCCACACGGCTGGGGAACGGGGGGAGCGGTTGCTTGTAGGCCGGGTCAAACAGCCCTTCGGCCGCCAGACGCTGCTGCAAGAGTCGAAGTCGCTGCTGCCACGTTCCTTCACCTCGCGGCTCGATCTGGCGGATCACCAGTTGGTAACTTCCGCGTGGCAAGTAGACGTCCAGGTCCCCGTGACAAAGCACCTGCTGGCCATCCCGCAGATCGAAGCCGAGCCGACTGGCCACACCCCGCCAGATGACGCCCCGAATCTGGCTCTGCTCATCCTTCAGCGTCAGATAGAGATGCCCCGACTGAGGCCTGGCCAGATCGCTGATTTCCCCCACGACCCAGACCGCTGGAAACGTCCCCTCCAGCACCTGCTTGATCTGTGCGGTCAGTTCGGCGATGGAGAGAGGGCGCCGCCGGTCCGCAGGAGTGCCTGTCAACTCGCTCGGAAGTTCGTGTGTCATGACTGGTCAGCCCCTCAGGCAATGCGTAACGTCCCGCGCGATGAAGTCGTTTGAGGCGGTCGGGCTCGGCTCTCCAGGTCGGTGTCGGATGCCCGGAAGCGGCGCGCGGCGCCCTGCCGCACGACGTGCCGCTGTCCGCAGAAACGCTGACCCGACTCGGCCCACTGTTCGGCCAGTGTGGTCAGCCGGTTCAGGGTGCGTTCGACCCGCTGGCGATAATACTCGACCCCTTCACGATCGACGCCGGCGGGAATCTGGATCTTCGGACCCGCCACCGCCCGCGCTCGGCTGTACGGGCGCGGAACGGCAAACTGGTCCCAGGCCCGGCGACTGCGCCAGGGAGTGTCGTATCCCAGTCCAATCGGCACCAACGGAATGCCCAGTCGCGACGAGGCGTAAATGCAGCCGGCCGCCAGTCGGCGACGCGGTCCGCGCGGTCCATCGGGCGTGATGGTCAGGTTCATCGTCTCGCTGGTCCGCATCAGTTCTCGCAGCGCCGCCACACCACCGCGACTGGTCGATCCGCGAATGGTGTCGAATCCCATGTGCCGAGCGGCCTGCGACAGCCACTCAGCATCCTGGTGACGGCTCAGCAGCATGGCAATCTGGCAATGCCCGCGCAGATAGAAGAGAAACGGAATGTACTCATGCCAGAACAAGAAGATGGCCGGTCCCTGAAAACCGGGCGAAGCAGGATCCACGTCCACGTCATAAAACGCCGCCTGATACTCCAGCGTACTCATCCATCGCCGAGTCATCCCGGTAATGGCGAGGCCCCCAAGTTTCATGATGAAGTCGCTCGTAATCCGCATGGCCGTCCAATCCGTTAGGCCGTCAGGTCCCCAGAGCTATCACATCGGACACGATGTCCGCGCATGCCCTGCCAACATTCGATGCCCGGAGCGGGTGACAGGGGGGCAGCCATGACCGGAGGATGAATCACCCCATTTCCGCACACTGGCAGTGCCAGTGCCACTTCCGTCACATCCACGGGTCCGTGTGCCGGCGCCGCGCCGCCACCTCCACCCATTCACCCTGAAACACTTCGACCGCTTCACCGGTCATGAACACATGATTGCTCGACTCGTCCCACCGGAGTTCCAGATCACCACCGCGCAGGTGGTTCACGATCGAACGATTCGTGCGGCCGGCCAGCACCCCCGCCACACACACTGCCGAGGCGCCCGTTCCACACGCCCACGTCTCGCCCGATCCCCGTTCCCACGTCCTCTGCCGCACGACCGATTCGGACACAACTTCGACGAACTCCACGTTCACGCGTGCGGGGAAGCGGCCATCACGCTCGATCAGAGGGCCCAGGCCGAGCACCAGCGGATCGGTCGCTTCTGGCACAAAGATCACGCAGTGAGGGTTCCCCATCGATACGCAGGTGACCTGCAGCGTCACGCCGTCAATCTCCAGCGGTCGGTTCACGACGGGATCACCCGGAAGCAACGTCGGAATGCGGGCCGCCTCCAGAATAGGCGGGCCCATATCCACTTCCACCCGCCGCACCTTGTCCTGTTGCACCTGCAGCGACAGCGACAGCACCCCGGCTCCGGTTTCTATCCGCAGGAGTTCGTTGCGCGAGATGCCGCGTTCATACACGTACTTGGCCACGCAGCGGATTCCGTTGCCGCACATGTCCGATTCGGAGCCATCGGCGTTGAACATCTGCATGCGCGCATCGGCGACTGAGGAGGGGTGAATCAGAATCAGTCCGTCGCTGCCAATGCCGTAGCGGCGATCGGACACCTGCTGAGCCAACGTGGCGGGATCGGCCGGCGCAGGTGCGTGGATGCAGTCGACGTAGACATAGTCGTTCCCCGCGCCGTGCATCTTGGTGAATCGCATGAGACGGTTCCTTCCCATCCTCCATCACATATCCCGTTGCTCGCCTGCGCAGCCCGCGGGCGCCGGCTCTGCGTCGGGGGTATCTCTCCGACAACGACGCGGCTGGGCAGGGGAGTACCGGGAGCATTTTCCGACGCCATGGCCACCGGCGATGGCGCCCCAGCGGGCAGACAAGCTGCTGTGGGGCAGTGTAAGCCAACACCACTGATTTTTGCAGGGTTGGGGGGAGCATGCGAGGCCAGATTCGGCAAAAAAACGGGACACCCGGGCTCCGCGCCGAGCGGGAAGGGGGATTTCGGAAGCGTGAGGAAGCCCAGCGTCAGTCAGCCGACGAGAACGGCAGAAGGGTCGGCAGCCGTTTCCGGTAATCACGGACCGCCCGGTGCTCCGTCCGTGCAGGGGAGCGTCACCGCACGCCTCGGCTCCAGCCCACGGTCGAGCATGTTTGCGTCGGATGTGCTGAGTGGTGCTCAGCCGCTCAGATCCAGGTGGTTTCCGCAGTCACCGGTCGGATCCTTGCTCCGGCGCATCCCCTCCTCAAGCGACTCCGCCGAGTCCGGTTCCGACGACGCGGAACCGATTTCCCACGGGCGGCGGCCGTCGGCATCGCGATCCGATGCCTGTTCGTCCTGTTCGGTCTGCCCGATCCCTTCGGCCTGCTCCGCTTTGTCGCTGAGCAGCGTCTGTCGGGCAAGGTCGGCGGCGTTCTGTTGCAGCCGTTGGACTTCGTTTCCCTGCCCCTGTGCCAGCGTCGACCCGGCGGCGCTGCCTATCATCCCCAGCGGTCCCATGCTCATGCATCACCTCCCGATGACCAACCCCCTTCGTGTCGTCGGCCGATCTGTACTTTGTATCGGCGTTGGGAACAGGCGATCACGTTGGGGATCGTGGGCTGAAGGTCTGCAGCGGTTATAGCGTCGGTACGCCGCCGCTGCGGTACTAACGTGGCCGCCGGTTTCGGCCTGAGGAACTGCTGTGCATCTCGGGAGGTCAAGAACAACGCGCACAGTCGAAACCGGCACTACGAACCCTACAATTGGTCCCGTGCCGTGCGACTCCCACCACCAGGCCAGCCCCGAGGCAACACCCCTGGGCGCCTGTGCCCGCCGCACGACGGTACCGACAAACATTTGTCACAGCGACTGCTGCAGGGCAGACCGGTCCGGGCCACCGCGTCTGCCTGGCGAGCCGCCGGAGGCTAACGCCCACTGCTCCAGGGAAGTTCCGGCGCAGCCGTTCGCGCCGTCGCTTCGGGGAACAGACGTTGCAGTGTCTCATCGAGCTCGGGGAGCGGTTTCTTGTTGACTTGCGGATTGTCGATGTCACCCCGCACTTCGATGGACAGGATATTGCGACTGGCCTCGGCCAGCACCTTTCTGATCAGAGGCAGCTGGATCTCCTCGCGTCCCAGCAGGGCATAGAAATCCAGACTCACCTGCCGCTTGAAATCGATCCAACCTTGCCCTTTGAGGCTGATGGCATCTCCCGAGAAGTCGATGCGATCCAGCTGCAGCTGTTCATTCTTCACGCGGAAATCGGCATCGCCACTGGTGAAAGCGGTCGCGTCGGGAGGGCGGTTCCGCAGCACTTTGAGCAGTTGCACCATGACGGGGAGCTGGTAGATGTCGGCCTCACGCAGCGAGACGTGACCGCTGCCTTGCAGCGTGTGAGCCCCCAACACATTGCCTGCCAACTGCAACACGACGTACACGCGTCCCGAGATGTCGAGGCGCTGAGTATGGATGCTGCGGGAGATCTCCGACACATCACCATGGGCCAGCGAGGCGTTGACCGCAAATGGCAACTGGTCCGTCAACAGGATATGCGCCTCGACCGTCAGTTCGCCCCCCAACGCATGGGCGGTTACCTGCTGCGGTGGCCGGTCTCGTTCGCGCAAACCGACAAACAGCTGCCGCCCATCAAACCAGAACGGCCCCTGCACCTGAGTCACTTGCAGACCATGCGTGTGAAGTGAGTCCACTTCCAGAATGCCTCGGGAATAAAACCCCTGGGCATTACGCTCACCGGTCAATCGAACCCCGCCAAAAACATGTTCCAGCTTGAGCTGGTTCTCGAGCGCCCCATCGTCGATGTCCAGCAGCAGATCCCACCGCGCGGCCAGCGGCTGCCCGGCTCCCCCTTGCAGAAAGGCGTTCCCGTTGACGCTCAATTCACCTCGATATTTCAGCTGACGCACCCCGGGACGCATCGGCTCGGGCATCGCTTCGATCAGGTCCTGATCCAGCGGCAGGGCATCGGCAATCACCCGCGTCAGTGTGACGTCCCACGGCCGACCGGGCAACACCTGCCCGTGTCCAGCCAGTTCGACCCGCGAGCCGCCACGCGAGGCAATTACGTTGTCCAGCTGGAACTGTCCGTCCGCGAAGTGCACATGGCCGGTGCAGTCGTCCAACCGCACCGGAAACCACGTGGGATGGATGGTAATACTGCGGCCATCCCCATTCTGTTTCGGACGTCCTTTGTCAGCGGTGACATCCAGCCGCATCTGCCGCGTCAACAGATCGAATCGTACGGATACGTCGACTCGATCGACGGTACCGCGAGGCCGCATTGTGTCCCAGAAACGTCCCGCCTCTTCCTTCAACTTGCCCAACGCATTGCGGAGCGATTCGTCCAGCGGCACATCCCAGCACTGCAGGTTCAGCTCCAATTCCCCTCCCGGCTGGCCGCCGGTCGAAGGAATCCATCCGCCATCGCATCGAATTCGACTGCCGGCATGTGTCCCCTGCAGATCCTGAAAAATCCACTGCCGGTCGGCCAGAATCAACTGCCCGGAGATCCTGTGGATGGCATACGGAAATCGCTCGTATTGCAGCGAGCAATCGACCAGCCCAATCTCCCAACGCGTCTGAGCCGGAGCATCAGGCGACGCCTTCTCCACACGGCCACTCGTCAACGTGATACCACCGGTCGGCTGCAGCGACCGCACGATCTTCTGTCCCACCGGGTTCATCGCTTCGATCAACTTGTGGTCGAGGGGAATCGGGCCGCTGGAGCGCAGATCCAGCCAGCCGGTTGCTTGCGGACCAAGATTCTGGAATTCCGCGGAGAAGGAAATCACCTGCCCCCCCGCCACAGCCGCAAATTCGCGGACGACGACACGATGACCCACCAGCCGAATCACTCCCTTGCCCTGCTGCAAACGCAGCGGGAATCGGTGGTAGGCGAACGAGACATCCCGGCAGGTGACCGTCACGTCGGGAACCAGCTTGCCATCGACCAGCTGCAACTCGATCTCGGCATCCACGGCACCGGCCGGTGCGAATTTTGCCCAGTCATCTTGTAACGGCGGCGGAAGCGCTTCCCGCAACCGCTCGTCCAATGGCAACTCGCGAAGCTGCGCGGTGAGCTTGAGTTGAGGTGAAGCTCCCAGATAATCGTGGCATTCGCACGCGAGTTCCAGACGGGTCGGCCCGCTCCGCGCCGTCACCTGCTGAATGCTCACCTGCTGGTTGTCAATCCGCACATCCGCTTCCAAGTCGGTAAACGGCAGCGGCAACCGTGGATCGTCGACACGCCCGTCCGACAGATGCCCCTGCACCCGATAGCGCAGCGGAACGGCATCGCCCGGCTCATGACCCACCTGGAATTCCAGCTGCGCTCGAGCCCGCAACGTCACCCACACCGACAGGTATTTCGCCACATCATCCGGAAGGGCAGCGGTCATCTGTCGGGACATCTCCAAACCGTCAATCGTCCCCCACGCCAGCCAACTCCCCTTGTGCGTGTCGGCCTTGCCCTGCAACTTGACATGTTTGAAATGATCCCCCAACAGGCTTCCCTCAAACTGCCACTGGCTCCCCGTCTGCCGACCTCCGGGTGGAGTCTGAGCAGACAGGTTGATGTTGCGCAGCGTCCAGGCACCACCGCCCGGTCGACAGAGATCCTGCAGTTCCACCGACGAGTCCTCGACGACGACCACCGGTAACGTTCCACCAAAGCTTGGCAAGGGCAGGAGGCGGCCGGCGTTCCAGATGCGTTCGCGCCCACAGGTGGCATGGATGCGCATTCGACGCACGGTCAACCGCCGCACATTCGGCTGGCCACTCAACAACTCCGGCAGGCTCGCCTCGCACTCCAGGAACATCTCATCGATGTAGAGCAGATCGCGATAACGGGTCGCGTCGCTGTGTGACATGAGCGAGAACCCGCGCAGCTCGATTCCCTTCCCCTCCAGTCGACGCGCGGCCTGAATCCGCACTTCCATGTCCGTGTAGTGCTCCGCAAACATCGCCTCCACACGCAGACGAATCTGCTCGTCCAACTGAGCAATCAGCAGCTGCCGACAGGTAACCAGGCCCGCTGCGCAGACCAGCAGCGCCAACAGCAGCCACCGTACGAAGCTGCTCAGTCGTGCCAGTACTCCGCGTCTCTCCGACATGCGACGTGGATTCCTTTCCAGCGTAGCGAACTGATCTCGTCCATACTCCAGCGTCGACCGACTCCCTGCCAGTGCGAGTCGAGCACTTCCGGGCGGCCGTCGGACACTCGATCGCCACATTCTCAACCGGCAGCGCGGAGTGGCGATTCCCCCGCGCGCCGACGAAGCTCAAGTCCGCGAAGCAGCCGATGACCGACCGGCCTGCGACGTGCCGAACCAATGCACCACGGTGGCCGCAGCAAGAACCAGCAACGCCAGCATCGCCGGCTGACGATATCGGATCGAACTGACAAACACCAGGTGAAGCCCGGTCGTGTAGATTGCCGGGAGCACGCAGAGAACGTACGGCCAACCGAGTCGTCCCCACCGCCAGGATCCCCACAATCCCAGCACCAACAGAGGAACGAATCCAGCCGCCACTCCCATGCGAAGCCAGAAACTGCGAAACTCCTCCGCATGCGGCCACGGACTCCACAGGCGCAGAAACTTCACCCCCATCAACCGCAACACCTCCCCAGGATGCGCACGGGCCCAGGCCAGCGCCGCATCACGCAACCGACGATCCAACCGGACTTCAAACCCCTCCCAGGTGCGCCCCATCCGCTCGTCCTCAGCCTTCTGAGCAGCGTAAAACGCCTGCGTGAAGTCCATATCGCTCTGACCGGTCGCTCCCGGATTCCACCCGTCATACAGACTCGCCCCCACCTGCAACGTCGTCGGCACAAACTGACCTACCGCGCGATCGTTGCGCACCCACCATGGAAGCATCGTCAAGCACAACGCCGCCAACAAGCTGATACCTGCCAGTGTTTGCCGACAACGGTGCCTTCCCGTAACCAGCGCCACTCCCCCTGCCAACGGAATGAACAATAACCAACTCGGACGCGTCAGCACGGCCAGCCCCGCCGCACAACCAGCCATGGCCCCCCACATCATCTGAACACGACGCGAACCGTCACTTGTGGCCCTCGTCCAACAGGCCAGCTGCAGGACCATGAACAGACAAAACAATGATTCAGCCAACACAAAAATGCTCATGCCGATCGCACCGGGATAGAGCGATGCAAACAATCCGGCTACCGCCCCCGTCCGCGCGTCAAATAACATGCAGGCCCACCACATCACCGCCAGCACCGTCAGCGTTCCTAACACCACCCCGACCCCTCGCGCCCAGAGCACCGGCGGTTCTCCGCCGACACAGCGAAAAAGCCCGGCGAGCACCAATGGGTAGCCAGGAGCACGAAAAATACGAAACTCCCGACCCCCATACTCATAAGGACGCCCCGCCGCAATGCGCTTCCCCAGTTCCCAGTAGCTGTCGCTGTCAGGAAACCCAAACGCCTGAGGACTCCCCAGCCGTTGCTGCCACCACACGGCACCTCCCAGACGCACCACCAGCGCCAGCGCGAGGATCCCCATCACTACGTAGCTGGATCGTCGAGCAACAGTCATGAGTGGGCCGCCTGAAAGTCGAGATCTGGGGACGCGAAATGGTAGGCGGAGTCGGCAACAGACGTCAAGAGAACTCGCCGCTAGCACGCAGTGATAGCATGTGCCGAGAACGCCATATCAGGCCGCTACCGGCAGCCAGCTGGACGCCCCCACACGCCGGTGGGGAATGCGGGACCGCAAGTACTTGTAGCGGATTCTCTCCCAGCGGCTATGCTCCTTCCCCAACAACGGCAGCAAACGCGTCAAGCGGCTGCGGAGTCGAGCGCGGAGTGGCCGGTAGGCGATCCCGACCGTTGGATCCGCGAAGTACTGGCCCCAGCCGATGCTGCCGCAACATCCCACCGGACCAAAGTGGTCGGAATTGAGGACCTCGTCGGCGAAAACCTCAGCCCGAAAGCCTGAAGCGTTCAACACGTCGTGCATCGCAATCATCGCACCGTCCGCGAAATGCGGCCTCAGTGACTTGACATCCTGCCGCACAATCGCCGGCTTGCAGGCCCCGTCATGAAACAGCAAACGGATCGGCTCGCTCCATGTGGCAACGAACTCATCCGAGTACACCGATCGGATCTCGACATCCTCGACCACCCCCGCCTTCGCCAGGTTCTCCTCGAGAATCGAGCCGATCTTGCTGTACAGCGGCTCGACCGTGACGAGGCGTCGATCAGCCGACCGACGAGCCGCTTGAGCCAGGACGATCGTTGATTTTCCCTGATATGCCCCCAGTTCAACGATCGTTCCAGCAGCGGTTGGATAGGCAGCCGCCGTGGCCAGGAATTCGATCTCCCGACGCGTCATCCATCCTTCTACCCCGACAACCAGCTGATGGATCTGCTCCATCGCGTTGGGCCCAAGGACCCGCTGCATCTTGGTTCCCCTTTGCCAGAGTGACTCGAACGACAAGCCAGCTCGTGACCTGAACGAATACTCCGATCGCCGTGCATACGAACCCTTCCCCGGCCATCCAAAGGACAGAGGATCACTTCAATACTCCAAAGACCTCGCAGGTGCAACCTCAATGTAGTCCGAACCCAGCGCGGGCCGGCTTCTCAGCGCGGGTGCGTGCCATCGACGCGATTTGCTGCTGCCGACAGGGACAGGCCGTAGCCAAGTGGTGTGGAAATAGGGAATGCGACAATGCCACAATGCGGAAATGCCACAATGGCTGCTGCGCCGCGGTGAGACTCCCGCCAAGAGGTGTCCGTTGCTGGCAGCGCTTGCTTCTTCCCTTGGTCATGGAGCATTCCGTGTTGGATATCCTGCGGTTCAGACGACCCCCGGCGCAGGGCATCTGCTTTCAGTTTCCCATCGACGCGATTTGCTGCTGCCGACAGGGACAGGCCGTAGCCAAGTGGTGTGGAAATAGGGAATGCGACAATGCCACAATGCGGAAATGCCACAATGGCTGCTGCGCCGCGGTGAGACTCCCG
>JBGSHS010000034.1:0-25855 GCA_041752115.1 Pirellulaceae bacterium
AGCCCACCGGCACAGGGCCGGCGGGGAACGGCGCGCGGTGCGCCGTGGCCGAGCCTTTGCCTAGTAAGCGATTTCCGGACGGGTCCTAATTCGGGAAGTGCCGATGCTGTACAATGCTGGGAAATCGCCACCCCGCGGGCACTAGTTGAGCGGGAGTGCCGAGCCGACGACCGACCTGTCACTTATCCGAGGTTCCATGACTCTGCCAGCACGCCATATTCAAGAACGACTCATCCCTGCCCTTGAGGTGCTGCGCGAGAATGCCCTGGCCATGGAGAAGAAGCACCGCCGCGCCGTCGAGCAGGCGTCGCCCGGGTACCAGGACAGCGCGGCCAACCTGCTGCACTATCTGGCTTTGCGCCAGAGCGACGTAGGTGATGTGCAACGCGATCTGGCGGTGCTCGGCCTGAGCCGATTGGGGCGTTCCGAGTCGCATGCGCTGAGCAGCATGAATGCAGTGCTCTTCGCCCTGCACCGCCTGGCCGGCATCGAGGCGCCGGTGCGAAGCGGCGCGACGACCTCGATCGACGTGCGCAGCGGCGCGCTGAAACTAGACGAGCACACGCACCAACTGTTGGGGCGACCGTCGGCAAAACGTCAGACTCGTATCATGGTCACCATGCCCGGCGACGCGGCCGAGCGTCCCGAACTCGCCCGAGAGCTGCTGGCGGCTGGCATGGACATCATGCGTTTGAACTGTGCACACGACGGACCCGTGGCGTGGCTGGCCATGATCCGGCACCTGCGGGCGGCCGAGCAGGCAACGGGGCGAGCCTGCAAGATCTATGCGGACCTTCAGGGCCCCAAACTGCGGACCGGGGCGATCCAAGCGGTGGGGCGGGTCGTCGAGTTCGGTCCGCGGCGCGACGTGTGGGGCTCCGTGGTTCAGACCGCAAGACTCCTGGTAATCGCGCGGGGAGCTCCCGCGCCCGACTCGACATCCGCCGATGCGGTCCTTCCGGTCGACCCTGAGCTGCTTTGCCTGGTGCGCGGGGGTGACCGACTCGACCTCCAAGACTCCCGCGGCTCGTACCGCAAACTTACTTTCGAGCGCAAGGAGGAGGGCGTCTGGCTCGCACAGGCGGCAGTGCACATTTTTGTGCGCGACGGCGCTCGCTGCGTCCTGATGCGCGATGATCGAACGCTCGCCGAGGGGAAAGTGGGGCCACTTCCCGAAGTGGTGCTGCCGCTCCTGCTGCGCGTCGGCGATCGCCTCCACGTGACGACTGAAGACCAAGCCGGCTCCCCTGCCCAGTATAACGAGCACGGCGAATTGGTCGCGCCGGCGCGCATTCCCTGCACCTTGTCCGAGGTGTTCGATGCGGCGCGGGCCGGCCAGAGCATCTGGTTCGACGACGGGAAGATCGGGGGTGTCATCGAGAGCGTGGAGAGCCGCCGGCTCACCGTCGAGATCACTCATGCCGGCCCGGAAGGCTCCAAGCTGCGCCCGGAGAAGGGCATCAATCTGCCGGAAACCGAGCTGAAGGTACCTGCTCTGAGCGCGAAGGATCTGGCCGACCTGCGTTTCATCGCCCCTCACGTGGATATCGTCGGCCTGTCGTTCGTGCGCCGTCCTCGCGATGTGCTCGACTTGGAGAACGAGCTGACCGCGTTGAACTCACAGCACATCGGCGTGGTGCTCAAGATCGAGAACCGTCAGGCGTTCGAGAATCTGCCGCGACTGCTGCTCACTGCGCTGCGCAGTCCGCCGGTGGGGGTCATGGTGGCACGCGGCGATCTGGCCGTGGAAGTGGGGTTCGAACGTCTGGCGGAACTGCAGGAAGAGATTCTGTCGCTGTGCGAGGCAGCGCATGTGCCTGTCATCTGGGCGACGCAGGTCCTGGAGAGCATGGCCAAGAAGGGCCTGCCTTCTCGCGCCGAGGTGTCGGACGCGGCCATGAGCGCGCGGGCCGAATGCGTCATGCTGAACAAGGGACCGCACATCGTCGAAACGGTCAAGATGCTCAGCGGTTTGCTGGAGAGGATGAGCGGTCATCGCACCAAACGCCGTCCGATGCTGCGCCGCCTGGCGATGCCCGATCTGCCAGGGAAGTCAGACGGCGAGGACGACTGAGCCCGCCCGGCCGCTCGCTATAGGGGGCAAGGGAATTGCGGGCAAGGGAATATTTGGAGGGGCGATTACTTCAACGCGGCTCTGAGTGACTTGTACTCCTCAAGCGTTTTCGCCTGGAACAGCTCTTCGGGAACCATGTGTTTCCGCAACGGCTCGAACACCCTGTTAAGGTCGCTCTTCTTCGTCAGGTCCCACAGGCTTTCTTTCCTCTGGCGCAGGACAAGGGTACTGGTGATCCAACTGTGGGTCCAGCCGGTTTCGGTGGAGAGCATGCACCAGCCAATCTCGCCGTCGGAACCCCAGTACTCCCAGTGATTGAAATCGAACGCGCGGTACCAGGTGCCGCTCAGCTCGGGATGTGTCTGCGAAGACGTTTGGATGCGGATCAGGAACTCCTCGATCCGGTCGAGCGCGTCGTCGAGCTTGGGGTCGTCCAGAATGAACGACGCTTCGTGCAAGCCGCTGAAGCCGAAGTTCATCGTGTAGAGCAGGTCCACGCCGGGATCGCCAGTCTGGTAGACGATCGGCGCCTCACCCGTCCCGTACTGCATGTTGCTCGCATAGGGTGCTGTCACACGCTGAGCAATGGCGCCGCAGGCGTCCGTGTTCGCAACGATGTCGTCCACCAGTCGCCCGAGCCACGCGCGGTATTCAGGCTTGTCGTCCACGCGGATCAGGTAGGCCAAGGGGAGCAGCATGTGGCAGAGTTCCTCATCCATCCGCCCGCACTCGGCGATCCAGTGGTCGGGGTACGCTTTCATCATGGTCGCGATGCCGTTGCGAGCTCTATCCAGTAGCGGCTCGTAGCCGGTCTTGTCGTAGAGCCACAGGAACGTGGCCCAAATGTAGGCCTGGTAGTGCGGGCTGTAAGCGTGCCCACCGCGGAACCAGAACGGTTCCCAGCCGCCAGATTGCAGCGCACCGTCGTCAATGAACCCGCCGCCGTTGTATCCGTCGGAGTTGGTCACGCGAAAATTCGCCAGAATCGTGCGGCACATCGCCTCATCCCACCGGTTGCTTTCCAACACGGCCGCAGCTGTCATCGTTCCCAGCAAGGCCCGCGCGTGGTCGTCACTGTAGTACTGCCCCGGCGACTTCGTATTGTGCGAGAGCATTCCGAACGCCGAATTGCCGGGCTCGCACCGCGGGCCGCCTGCCATGCCGGACTCGAAATAGACGAAGTCGAGGATCCGTCTGGCGATGGCCGACTTCTCGGGATCGTTCACGAACTGGCCGCCCAGGCAAAGGGCCATGCTCGCCTCGCCATTGCAATCGGCCCGAATGCAGGGGTTGCATGGCTGCCTGCCGTCGAGATAGATCCGCTTGCCGATATAACACTCGATCAACCCCAGCGACCCATCGCCCGTCCCTTTCCAGTTCTCGGGAAAGGGCAGGGTCCCATGCGGATTCGGAGTGTCGTAGACGAACTCCTTTCCCTCTGGGTCGAGCAGCAGTTTGGAATCGACGAACCACTGAGTGGCTCTCCCGATCGCCTTCTCCCGCGCGTCCCTGGGGATCGCGTCCTCCTTGGAGTAGGTGGGATGGACCGTCGGGCTCCAAGCCACTTCTGATACCGACGGGTCCAGCCACTTCAGAATGCGGTTAATGACAGTTTTCCACGCGGCAATCGGCATGAACCTCGCCCGGACGCACGGGCTGAAGGTAGTCGTCGAGACTAGAACATCCGTGCGGGGGACGCTGAAGAGAATCGGCCAGGTGACCTCCGGCAGGCCGAGGACGGCCACGTCATGGCCGACGACCCGCGCGGCGACCAGGTGGGTGTCGATCGTGTCCCGGTCCGATGTCACCGGCCGGAAGTGGCAATCGTAGAAAGCCATGATCCGCGCCGGTTTGAGTGCATCGCCAAAGAAGTCGTCGGTGACGACGATGCGTTCGAGAACGCTGCCGTAAGGGCCGATGGCGGTCAGTTGGGGACTTCCCATGTCAACGCCCGGCACGATTTCGGGAAATTCAACGTACAGTCGCAGCTTCTTCTCCGCAGCGAGTTGATAGTCGGCCTCGGTGATAGGGGTGAGCGTGGCGGGGTAGCCGCTGGAGAGAACGAGGACCCCGGAGCCTTCCCGGGCCTTCGCGATCGCCTCGGCTGCGGTATCGAACCGCGACGTGTCATGCCCAGTCGCCTTGACCAATTGATAGATGTCGCTGTCCTCGCCGCACGAAAACGTGAGGCCGGCGAGGGAATTCGAGGGGACGGTCGCCAAGCAGATGACGACGACAAACAGCGGGAGAAACCGTTTCGAGAGTCGGATCATGGCATGACTCTTTCCATTAGTGCGCTTTGAATCACTGCAACTCGTGCCACAGTTTTTGAATTGCTCGATCAGAACGTGATGAACCGGTTGTCGACGTCCCAGGCTTCGCAGTTGAGCGTCATCACCATAATCCACCGCTTGCTCGGCTCGTGCCAGACAACCTCGGGATCGCGAGTCAACCTGGTGATCGGCGGATGCGGTGCGTACCGTACCCGACGGGGCGGCATAAGGGCCGGACACCAAGCGTGCTGATAGGAATTCTAATCCCTGATTATAAACGGCCACAAGTTCCGGCACGTGGTGATCTGGCGCCAACTCTCGGAGGGTTCGCAACGCGTCAGCAGTCGTTTTGTCGAATCCGTGCTCACAGTCATCGAGACCTTCCGTCAACAACGGCAGAGCGCCTTCGACGGTCACTCCGCCACCATGGAGACTCATCTTGCTGGCGAAACACCCCTGTCACTCCTCCCCAAGGTGTAAACGGGTACCGAGGGTCGAAACACCTAGGCACGAGGGAAAAACAATCTCGGCGTTTCGCTGGTAGCCACGCTCGCACAGAGCGTGGGAATCCGGCTAACCACCGAAGTTAGTCTGCGCGCGTTCCTGAGCACGGACGCTCTGGCTCGATTGGGAGATCGCCACCGGCTTGTATTGCTCCCCGAATTCGGCACAATTTGGAGTTGCGTCCAAGGGTTTCAGATGATGGCCAACTGCCGACTCACTCGTACCGGGCAAGCCGGAGAGAGATGATGACTCATGGAAATGCAGATCCTGACGACTGCCACTGTTTTGCTGTCCCTGTCGATGCATCCGGCAGCCACTGTAGCACCGGGTCCAGAAGAACTCGCCGCGTCGCACCAGTGGATAGCAGCACACTTTGCGGGCGATGCACAGTCCGCGCACGCGCCCTACTTTTCCTTCGTCTACGATGGCAAGCTCTCGTCCGAGCTCCTGAGAACATGGGATTTCGAGCGGACCTCGCGCACGATCGATGAGAACCGTAGTGAGCATACGCTCATCTGGTCCGATCCGAAGACCGGCCTCACCGTGCGCTGTGTGGGGATCGAATACCATGATTATCCGAACGTGGAATGGACGCTCTACTTCAAGAACACGGCGGATAAGGACTCGCCGATTCTGACCGACATTCAGGCGCTGGATATCCAACTTGATTGCCGGCCGGCCACCGACGGCGACACTGGCAAGTTCCTGCTGCATCACAACGATGGCAGCCGCACCGTGCCGAGTGACTATCGACCGCTGGTGACAATGCTCGGTCCCGGAGCGGACAAACGCGTAGGCGCTATCGGCGGCCGATCCACTGGTGGAGACTTTGCGTACTTCAACCTGGAACGCTCCCGTGAGGAAGGAATGATCATCGCGGTGGGTTGGCCAGGGCAATGGGCCGGACGCTTCGTGCGCGATCAGGCGGGCCCGCTGCAGATCCGGATCGGCCAGGAGCTGATCCACTGCACATTGCGGCCGGGCGAGGAGATCCGTTCGCCACTGATCGCGCTTCAGTTCTGGAAGGGTGGCGATTGGCTGCGCGCCCAGAATGTCTGGCGCCGCTGGTTCATTGCCCACAACCTGCACAGGCCTGGTGGCAAGTTGCCGCCGATGCAATGGTGCGGTGCCGCCACGATCGGCGGTGGCTTGATGGAGGGAGTGACCGAAGAGAACTCGAAGCAATATATCGATGCCTACCTCGCAAGGGGCTTGAAGCCGGACTTCTGGTGGATGGATGCAGGGTGGTATCCCTGCCGCGGCTCGTGGCCCAATACTGGCACGTGGGAAGTGGACAAGACACGCTTTCCCCGCGGAATCCGCCCCGTCAGCGACTACCTGCATCAAAACGGCATCCGGACGATTCTCTGGTTTGAGCCCGAGCGCGTGACACCGAACACGTGGCTCGCGGACAATCATCCGGAATGGATTCTTGACGGCTGCCTCGTCGACTTCGGGAATCCCGACGCCTGGCAATGGATGGTCAGTCGCGTGGACAGTCTGCTTGTGAGTGAAGGAATCGACATCTTCCGCCAGGACTTCAATATGGAGCCGCTGGCTCACTGGCGGGCACACGACGCTCCGGACCGACAGGGGATGACCGAAATGCGTCACGTGACAGGTCTGTTGGCGTTCTGGGACGAGTTGCTGCGCCGCCACCCCGAGATGCTGTACGACAACTGTGCGTCGGGCGGCCGCCGCAACGATCTGGAAAGCATGCGCCGCGGCGTGCCTTACACGAAGAGCGATTACGCGCTCGAACCGATCGGCGTGCAATGCGAGACCTATGGCATTTCTCTGTGGCTTCCCTACTACGCGGCGACCTGGATGTGGAATGATGATGCTTACACGTGTCGCAGCAACATGGCGCACGTGACCGGGGCCCTGCTGAGACTCGAGGAGCCAGACCAGGGGAGGCAGTTTCCCCAACGGCTCGATGAATGGCGAAAGACGGTGGCAAATTACTATGGCGACTTCTGGCCACTCACACCTTACAGTCTTGAGAATAACGTGTGGATCGGCTGGCAGTTCGATCGTCCCGAGGTAGGCGAGGGTGTGGTTCAAGCGTTCCGCCGCGCCGAGAATGACGACACGGCGGCGACGTTTCGGCTGCGAGGACTAGAGCCCGACGCCGCCTATATTCTGACGAATCTCGATGTCCCGGGCGAAATAGTAATGACGGGCCGCGAACTGCTGGACGGGGGCCTGCCGGTGATCATTAAGGAAAAGCCCGGTGCCGCCATCATCACGTACAAACGGCAAAGAACTGCTCAGGGGAATGAACGGTGAACGGCAGGGCAGGGTGGCACGGGCTCCGCCAGTGCTGGAGCTGCCAACGCGTCGCCAGTGCCACCCGACACGCGACCGCACTGGCAAAGCCAGTGCCACGCGTGAGTGTTGACAGGCACTTGCATGTGATACCGCTTCACGGCTGACGATGTTGGCCGAACTCGTGGATCGCCTGGTACATCGCCACGATATTGGCTGTTGGCGTGTTGGGTTGAATGTTGTGACATGGGTTGCAGATCCAGCGGGCCTCGCGATAGATCTCGATACTCTGGCGAATTTCTGTCACTACCTGGTCCAGCGTGCCGAACGGCAGAGTGTGTTGATTATCGATCGAGCCGTGGAAGATGATCTGTTCGCCAAAGTCAGCGACCAGCGTTTCACGTTCCATCCCCAGGCAACGCCACTGGATCGGATTCAGGATTTCGATGCCGACTTCGCCAATCAAGTCGGGCAGGAACAAACTGGCGGCACCGTCGGTATGGTACATGATGTGAATGCCATACGATCGTGCCAGGTCGGCTATTTGGATCTGGTGGGGACGCAGGAACCGGCGGTACATCGCCAGGCTCATCAGTGGTCCGGTCTGCGATCCCAGATCCTCGGCGACCCAGGTCAAGTGGATCCGCCCGTTGCCGGCTTCAAAACAGCGCCGCTGGTGTTCGTAATAGAAGTCGAAAATATGGCCGAGGATGGCGTCCGCCAACTGCGGCCGCAATAACAGGTCTTCGAAGGAGCGTTCCAGCCCCCGCAGATAGCCATACAGCAGGAACGGCTCGTAGCAGCAGGAGTGGATTGGCCAGTACCCGTCATCCTGGTCCAGCGTCTGCGCAATGACGGCGTAGTCAAAGTCTTCGGGATCTGGCCAGCGATGGGCATGAACATCCGCCACCGTCTCGGCAGCGGCCAGTGGGCTGTAGGACGGCTCGTCGTAAACGCCACAACCGTAATCGATCCGTTGGTATCGCACACCCCACATGTCCGCCAGCGGGTCATCGGGATGATGCGTCAGGCGCCACCGCGACTCAACGTATTTTCGCTTGTCGATATGCAGCTTCCGCCACAGGGCGTCCTCGTTTGCGCAGCTCAGGTCGACCAGCAGCCGCTGAGTGACTTCAGGCGTTGCCTGATAGTCTGTGGGAATGCGATCCGTTGGTTGCCGGTCCAGCAGTGCCAGCCACCGTTGGCAAGGCGACATCGTCATAATGACCTTCTTTCTCGAGACCGTTGACAGCGATTCTAACGAGGCGGGGCCTCGAGCCAATTGCGAGCGACCGCTCGGTTCGATCAACCCGCTCCCGTTGGTCGCTAGGACTTGACCCGGAATTCCCGACTTCTTCCCTGTAAGTAGACTAATCCTCAACCACGCGTGACGGCAATCGTCGACCTCCATTGTCGCGTCTGTGCCGAGTCTCGCAATTCGGTTGCTCCTACCCGTCACATTGGATATATTGCGGCTTGCGCGAGCCCCTCATCGTGCCCAGGAGACGTGCGATGTGCTGTGCTCAGCACGCCGGAGTTGTCTCCCATCACGCACGTGTGCAGACGCCCCATTGCCCAAGGGAGCGACCGGTGAATCGATCCATTACGTTCCCGTCGATGCTGCTCGCGACGTTCATCCTGATCGCAGGAAATATTGTTCTGGGACAATCAGCATCCCCGGAACATTTGGAGATGAGCGATGAGTCACTCTGGTTGAGACAGGGCGAACTCTGCCTTCCCGTCTCACTGGAATGCCCCACCTTCGTCACGGACAGGGGAACGCTGGGAATTCACGTCAAGCCCACCCAAGTCATTGGCCAGACCACTTGCGAACAGCCGATACAGGCCACTTACCCACCATTTCCGTTAGCTGATTCTGGTCAGCTTGTTGTGAACCTTTTCCTCCAGTGGTCGGAGCACGAGCACGTCCTCAGAAAATGGGCCTCGTTTCGGATGCTGGACACGCAAGCTCCAATGCTTGTGAAGGATATCGTGCTCGAGAACGTCGACTTGAGCAAGGTATCGACGAAACTGCTGGCCAAGCAGCCGGTGTTTCACGCTCCCTTCAGCTACCCGGTTTTTCTGGACGGTTTCTTCGTGGGTGTGGAGTTCCCCACGGCGGCCACGCGCATCGAGAACAACCAGGTCATTGTGGGGCATAATCCTGGGCTCCGGATAGAGCCCGGAGTGGTGTACGAGACGCGCAAGGCGGTATACGGCCTGTGCGAGCGGGGGAACGAGTGGCGGAGCTTCGGTCATTATATCGATAGCTGCCGGCCTTCACCCAAGAGGCGTTTCATCAACTACAACCACTGGTGGTCCACCCCGGCAAGGGCTAATGACGAGGATGTCCAGCGGGTGATGAACGAACTTCGGGAGAATCTCTACGTCCGTAATGACTTCTCGTTTGATTCCTTCTGCATCGACTGTGGTTGGCCGGACCCAAATTCCGTGTGGGAGATGGACAAGGCTAACTTCCCAGATGGGTTTGCGAAGGTTCGAGAGGCGGCATTGAGAATGGGCACGGATCTTGGCATCTGGATATCACCTGGCAGTTGCTACGATTTCGTGCTGGACCGCGCGTGCGCTGAAAAACAAGGTTACGAGGTGATCCCGTCAGCCGCGGGGAGCGGCACGCACTCCGGGTTGTGCCTTGCGGGAAACCGCTATCAGAGCAAGTTGAGTCAGCAGGTGGTTGATTTGGTTTCCAGATGGGGTCTGAGATCGATCAAGTTCGATGGCTATGTTGCGACCTGCGCGGCGACGGATCACGGTCATGCGCCGGGGGAGCTTTCAGCAGAGTCCATCGCAGAGGGCATGGTGAATGTGTTCCTCGCAGCGAGGCAAGCAGATCCCAACGTGTGGCTGCGGCCCACTTGTTTCGGCTGCAACCCTAGCCCATGGTGGCTGTTCTATACGAACTCGGTGACCGGCACCTTCGGTGACGACTCACCCTTCGGGAGAGTCCCATCACCTGTGTATCGGGAAAGCTATACATCGGCTCGCGACTACTTCTACATGCAGGGAGCAGTTTGGAACCCGATCTTGGTCAACGCAGAGGAAGTCTTGGGCCTCGTACATCAGACCGACGAGCCATTTATGAACGACGCCGTGACCGTGCTGATGAGAGGAGGTGAGTTTGTACCCCTGTATCTCAACCCCAAGTACATGAGCGGCCGCAGATGGGAGATGCTTGCGAGGCTGCTCAAATGGTCTCGCGAGAATGCGGGTATGCTGGCAGAGACGAGGCCGCTCTTGCCGGTATCCTGGCGCAATGGTCAGTGCCCCCGATTCGTCGATGTGCCGATGCCCCGCGAACCTTACGGTTACATCCGCTGCCAGGGAGACCACGGCCTCGTGCTGCTCAGAAACCCCTGGATTGCCCCGTCGAGTTACTCGCTCACACTGGATGCCGGAAGCGGGCTCTGCGACAGATCGTCCGGAATCTCCGCAGTGAGTATCTACCCGGAGACGCGCAATTACGGGAAGAACTTGAAGTTCGGCGACACGCTGGAGGTCTGGCTGGCGCCCTATGAAACCGTGCTGTTGTCCCTCGGGTCCGATCAGCCGTTGGATGGACTTCCCGAGGTCTCAGGTCCGCGGCACGGATCGGTGAGGGCGATCGTCACGCGCCACGACCTGCACGAAGTCGAGTTCGACACATCCCAGCCGGCGTTCGGCCCAAGTTCAACAAGTCTGGTGGGAAATGCAGCTTCGGGGATCCGCTGGCGTTTTGGTGCGGATATCACTGTGGATACCCCACGTGCGGAACTGTTGATACTCCTGGAAGGCGAACAGTCACCTGCGGTTCCTGTGTGTAGACTGACGGTCAACGGGCAAGCGCAGGACGTGACGGAGAGCAAATCTGATGCGGGATGGTCGGCCACAGTCCTTCCCGCACCCGAGCACTGGACCTTTGTGCGCACTTTGCTGTCGCCGGGCGAGAATCGCGTGGCGGTTGAATTGCTGTCCGATAGCGATTGTAGCCAGATGTCCGCCTGGGTATGGGCCACGAAATCCGGCAGCGGCACGCCGAGTGCCTACCCCAATACGATTCCTCAACCGGAGACCGTCTCTGTCGGCGGCGTTGCCCTCCTGGAGCCGGCGGATGCCGGCGCGTTGCCAGTCGATGCAGTGAAGGTTGATCGCCCTGTGGAGCAGATTGATGGTGTCTTCCTGGACGCGCTGGAACCAACATCCGTCACACAGGGATGGGGAACGCTTCAGAGAAACCAGAGCGTTTGGGAGAAGCCGATCACGATTTCCGGGCAGCAGTTTGCGCGAGGGCTCGGCACGTCGTCTCAGAGTCGGATTGTCTACACGCTAGACGGGGCATTTCGCCGCTTCCAGTCGTGGGTTGGTGCCGACGGGGCAACCTCGCCGTCCGTGACGTTCGAAGTGTGGGTTGACGGCCAGAAGAAATGGGAATCGCGTGTCATGAGGCGTGATGATGCGGCGAAATGGACCGACGTGGACGTTTCGGGTGCACGCTCCCTGGAACTCATCGTAGGCGATGCCGGAGACGGCATAACCGCCGACCACGCGGACTGGGCCTGTGCCCGACTGCTTCGGTGATTGTGCGGTTGCCCTCTTCCTTCTGCTGCGCGAACGTGTCAGATCTGAAAACCGCCAGGTGTGAGTCGTTTTGCTCCAGTCATCCTCCGTGCAATCTCCGCCATGCCCGGCCAGTCGGTCTCAGAAGGTGGCGTGCCTCGCATGCTCTCCCGGGTACTTGCAAGGAGACGACGACGTGAAATGCTGTGGGCTGCGAAAAGGGGAGCACGAGCGAAAACGGATCGAGACGCATCGGAGGCCGAGTTTCATAGCAGGGCCTCACCGGTGCCATCATCGACCAAGTCCTGGCCGTTGGCGATCCTCCAGCGCAGGACGATTGCGGAACTTGTTCAGTCGTCGGACGGGGGCGTCATCTAGGGTTTCGGTTTGCGCGTCCACGTGAACGTGCGGTCGGGCCGCGATTTCCCTTGGACGATACGGTTCGTTTCGCGGACATGCCGTTTTTCCGCGTCCAACGTGATCGTCCCAGTCCAAGTGAATTTTCCGTCTTCCGCATCGACCCCGTCCCAATCGAAGTACCAGATCGCTCCCTCTTTCTTCCTGACGACCATCTCGCCCGTCGCACCCAGGGAGTCGTACCAGCGCAGAACCACTGCCTTGCGGCTTGGGTCCCAGCCCACAAGCCCCTTGGTGTTGTCGAAAACCTCGCCGTTCTTGTGTCCGCGATAGGTAAGAAATGCGGCTTCCCCATCGGGAGACCACGTGTACGCATGGTAAGCGATGAACTTCTCTCCTTGCTTCAACGGACCAAGCTCGGCTTCGGCTGTCAATTCGGCGACCCATCCTCCGCCGAAATCTTCCATGAACGCCGCGAGCAACTTCGAGCCAGGAACTGTTGGTGTGACACGCGTGAGCTTTCCGAATTCGTTCGGCTTGTCGGAATCGGGGGCCAGCCCCTTGAGAGTAAGGGTGTCGTCATCGCCGAATTCCAGGATGATCGTTGAGTCGTTAGGATCACCGCCGTGCTGCGTTCCTGAGTACTTGCCTGTCCAGACCTTTCCGTCGATGTGCCAGATCGCAACATAGAAGGACAGTGGATCAAACCCCCACAGCTTGATCGTCTGGTTGCTTGGATCCCAGGCGAAGAACTCGGGTCCCAGGTCGGTGCCATCAAGCGTCTGCCAGCGAGCTTCGAGGAACTTTCCCTCCAGTGCCCATTGGTAGGTCACCGTGACGCTCTGGTTTGGCAGTCCCGGCAGATCCAGATTGCCTGCCCAACTGCCAACGAGTGGCGAGAGCTGTTGAAGGTGAGGGTTGGCTGGTTCACCTGCTTGACCGATCACGGCGGCCGCCGCGAGAAACGCTGCGCTGAAAACAACCATGACAGAGCTCCCATGTGACGTTCGCAAGAAGTGAATCGGAAATTCAGGCAGGCTGATCTTCCGCCCGTGCTGCACAGGCGTCAATCACCTACCCCCCGAAAAATCGGCAACAGCCGCAGCCTGCTGATGAACTCCACTCCTGCTCAGTGCGACTTGGGCCATCGTGCGGTCTCGGGGCGTCGAGTAGGAGTGAAGATTGGGGAAGGTGTACCTTGTTGCCGCTTGATAAGGCACAACAGGTAAGTGCCAGAAGCCAGTCAATGGCGAGCCCGTGCCAATGACAGCATGGCAACTCGACCGTAATATTCTTCGCGGGCGACACCTTGACGGCAGCCTCAAGCAGGCCCACCAGAATCGTCTAAAGACAGATACTGCCGATTGATCTCACGAAGTCACAGAGCACACAGAGCACAGTAGAATCCACTGGGAGATTCTCCGCCGGGACAAACCCTCACTCGCCGTGCGCCGGTGTCTCCGAGACACGCAAGGAACTGCATTTCAGTTGAATGATGTCGGACATGTCGCGTTGCGGCAGAGTGACTTTCAGGCCACGAGACAATTCTTCGCCGGAGGCGATGGAAGTTGGGTTGCCGTTGTGACTGGTGACATCATAGTTTGCTTCCCGTAGGAGGCCACGCAAAGGGAACGTCTGTTCGGCGCTAGGATTATTGCTACGGAAGACGATCAGCACCGACTCGGTGCCATCGCGCTTACAGAATTGAATGGCGTCCCAGGCGTCATCCTGGATTGACGGCGGGAGGATGTGGTATACGTCCTCCCGCAGGAGATGACGGTATTGTTTGTAGGTGCCGATATTCCGTTTCAAGGCGTCGCGAACCTCGTCGGGGTACAGCGAAGCACGTTCGGTCAGCCTGCCGGTGAGTGTCCCGATGCCGAAGAAGCCAACCATCCGGCTGCGCACAAGAGTATCCAACAGCAGCGGATCCGTCGTGTTTTCGATCTCTTGGCAGCGGATGACCCAGGCTTCGTTGTGCGCTGCGGGATAAACATAGCTGGCGTGCAGCTGGTTCTGTCGAACACGCAGCGCCGGCTCAGTCGAGTCCGCCAGCCAATGGGCCTGGGCGAATCGGGCCAAGCCGTAATCCAAACGACTTGGGTAACCACACTGCTCCAGGACCAACTTCGGAAATCGCTCGTGCAGATACGCCCAGATTCTGTATTGGCCCTGGAGTGCGGCCAACGCCCCGTCGCCGGCCTGGTGGCCATGGTCAGCGCGATTACACACCGGTCCGGGAAGTCCTGAGTTATCCCATTTGAGCCAGTCCAAGTCGTAACGTTCCACGGCATCGCCCAGGGCATGCTGAAGATACTCAACCGTCTTGGGATTTCCCAGGCAGATCTGGGTAATGGGGGCCCAATCGTTGACAGTCAACGTAATGTCCTGACCATCGCGTTGGGCCACGCACTGCTCAGGCACCACGGAACCGACCAGGCGAGAATCGCACACTTGCGGCGCGAACCACAGACCGAACTTCATGCCCGCGGCGTGGACTTTCTGGGAGATATTTGCCAGGCCGCCCGGATACTTGATGCGGTCCTCGCGGCTCCAGTTGCCGACGCCCGTGAACCAGTCCCCGGAACCGTTGTGGCAGGAACCCTCGTACCAACCCGCGTCGACGTAAAACAGCTCGATTCCCATGTCAGCTGCGATCGGGATTTCGGCCAGTATGCCTGCTTCCACCCCGTTGGCTTCGGTCCCCCAGATATCACAGGAAACCCAGGGGAAATTCGGCGGAATCGGAGGCATAATCCTCCGAAGATGATCGTGGAGAACGCGCAGGGAATCGTCAACATTACCGTGGCTCATCCCCAGAAAGACCCGCGCTGATTTCAGGCAAGCACCACTGGCCAAGGCAGTTGTTCCCGTTGCCAGACTACATACCAGGCGGACGCCGCGATCGCAGGGTTTCAGTTCAAGCTTCCAATAGCTTTCCCACTCGATGCCAAGAAACAAGACTTCGTTTTCTCGTGAGTTCTCCAGCGCGATCCAGCCGGCGCTTTGCGGGGCGTTCCAGGCTCCTCCACAGACTTCACCGCAACCTGAAAACTGCATCTTGCGATATTGGATCCGATCCAGGTAATGAACCTGCAGATCCTCTGGCCGGATCGCCAGGTCACACGCCAGAGGACTGACGGCGGTGATATCTCTCGCCTCCGCTCTTCCCGTGTTTCGGATTTCCGATTGGAATTCCATGACGCCGACATTATTCTTGGCCGACCAACGCAACTCCAGACCGTCGGCACGAAGCCACTGTGCCTCGATCGTGTCGAGCCCGTTCTTCGCCTTGTGCATATCACAGGCGGTGAGTCTGAAGGATCCTCTTTGATCTGCCTCGGACCCTCCATCTCCCGCGCCTTGCTCGACAATCGGTCCCACGGCCGATGGCGCGGCTAGCCAATTGAAACCGGTGGCGGAATTCACGAACTGCGTGGCGATCAGTGTTCCGGCATCAGGATTGCCGCGAACGGTTAACTGAACCCCGGCTGGGGCCCCTCCTGCCGCCGGCAGAGGCGAATGATCGGATCCACAAACGGCGGCAAAATGGAACAGCGACATAGCCAGCGCCAAGACGCGGCTTACTCGATCTCTCTGGTGCTGCATGCGCATGATGGTGTGGTGTGTCGTTTGCATGGATCAGTTCCTCTTTCGTCGTCTTGGCGTTGCGGTTGCCATTGAAAGGCGGAAACGCCAGATCATGGACACCGCGTCAGACCTGGTCTTCGTCCCACCTTCATGACCTCACTCGACGGTTCCTTCAAAGGAGACTTCAATCAATCGTGGTACAGGGTGCCGCGGAAACGGCGGAGCGTCGCCCGAAATTCGTCGCGGAAGGAGTCACTGAGGTCCGCCTCCTCCACGAAGTAAGGCGTGTAACTGGCTGGCGGATTCGCGAATACGGGAATCACGTCGACGCCGAACAGGTCGAGGACATCGTCATCCACGACTGCGATCGGTTGCACCGTCTCCAGGGTCTGGAGAGGAATTTCCGGCAACTGCAGATGATCGCGGAGCGCGGCATATGTAGTGAGGGCAATCGACGAAACCACCGTTCCGCCCAGATCGATTGGTCGACGATCCGGAGTCTCGTGATTCAGCGCCGTCAGGATTCGTCCTCGTGAACTCATTCTCTTTCGGCCCACCGGTTATGGGGAGTTGCTGCTACATCAAATTGCGATGTCCGATAGGAAATCAATGATCCGTCGGCTGCCGGTCCAGCAGCGCCAACCACCGTTGGCGAGGCGACATCGTCATGACGACCTTCTTTCTCGAGACAGCTGATAGCAATTCTAACGACGTACGACATCGAACCAATTGCGAGCGACCGCTCGGTTCGATCAACCCGCTCCCAATGGTCGCTGGAACTTGGCTCTAAAATGTTCACGTTTTGCCCCGTTAGTAGATTAAACCTCAACCACGCGTGACGGCAATCGTCCCCCTCCGTGCGAACGCCGGGAATCGACTTGAGCAGTTCCAGCAGACGTTTGTTCTCCGCCATGCGTTCCTCCCATTCGAACGGTTTGTCCACATGCGCCGTGACGGGCTCGACGGGCGCGTCCACCGCGCGCAGCTCCAGGTCGTCCCACCAGAACCGCCCGCACCGCGCAAACGCATACCCCACAAAACAATGGACCGACACGGTGACAGTGCCGTCCGGCACGGCCACATGCCCCACGTAACGCGACCAATCGCAGGGCGTGCCTGCCGCAACGGCCACTGACTCTTGCAGGCTGGCTCCACTCGCGTCGTGGAAATGTACCGCCACCGCCCCCGCGCTGGAGCGGACATCCTCCGCCTTGATCCATGCCGTCACCCGCAGGTATTTGGTCCCCTCGGGAACTGCCACGCCCGCCTGCAACCACACGGCGCCGTCGGCGCGCGTCTCGATCCCGCCAGACACACTGGCACCCGCCCCGTGCGCTTCCGTCTCTAACCTTTTCCAGGAGACAATCGAGGCAGGGTCGCTTCGAGGCACAAGGGTCCATGCCGCCGGTGAGCCATCGGCCAACATCTCCTCGAAGCCGGGATTCCGCAACCCCAGGACGCACTCCGGGCCGTTCGAGCCCCATACAACCAATGCCACCGCAGCAACCCAAGCACTCACCAGCATGTCCCTATCCTCCGTACGCGTGTGCGCGATCACCATGAGAAGCGCATGAGGTCCCGGCCAGACGTCGGGGCTGCCCCCGCGTCGGTTAGATCCTGTTTTATGCCAGCCGTCGCACAGTGGCAATCTGGCGCGCAGTGCCAACATCGGCAGCGTCAAAGGCGACCGATGCGTATGTCTTCTCATGGGGATACCCGGTCGAGGAGTGGCGCTGCAGGCACGACGTGCCCTCCGTCTGGAGGTATTCAATCCGCTGACCGGCGAGTTGATTGTGGATCGGACGCTGCACGCAGGCGACCGGGTGACCTTGCCGCAAGGCCCTGGCGCGTATATGTGCCAAGGCGTGTTTCTGACACAATCGGCGAATGGGCAGCATGGCGGTCTCGAGAGATCCTGAACGATGCGCAAGGCCGTCGAACCGCCGAGAACGAGCGGTTTCACATCTTGTGAGACTTTGCCCGCCTGTGCCGACATAATGGTGCCCGCATCGGGTAGAATCACATGAGGTACTTGGGTGTGTGGCGTTTGATACGGGAAAGGCGAATCGTGAATCAGATCGATTATCGACGACGAGTCACCGGCGTGACAGGCTTGCTGGCACTGGCGGCAGTCTGGACAGCCGCCGCACATTGTGGCGCTGACACTAATGACAATGTCGACTTGGTGGCCAGACTCATGGACGACGTGCCCGACGAATTCCCCCATTTTGAGTTCGCTGACCACGAAGAGCAAAGCAAAGTATTGACTCATTTTCTGTGGTACCATTTGGCGCATCGGGGTGGCTTGGGGCACCGGATGTTTAACAAAGAATATCTACTGACGTCTGACATCTGGCTTGGCAATGCGAAAGCACCAAGGTCAGAGGAGCCGATTCAGAACGTATTGCGGCGTCTCTTACTTGACGTGCAGATTGATGCGGAGGGGTACGTCTCCAGTCATCAGCATTTCTCACAAGCTCATGATCTCGGCTGGCCGTTTCCGACGTGGGCACAAACCAACAGCGATCCCGATTTGGTCAAGGGCACGACATACGGCTGGCATTTCCAGCCCTTGAACGCAGTTCCAGGCTGGGTCGGCGGCGAGTACCTCAGAAAATGGAAGAAAGAGGAGTTCGCCGGTCAGTCAGCGATTTCGAAATGGCAGCTCGTAAACGCGAACTCGCATGGGATCGTAGACAACTGTTGGCATCTGGAATCGGACGGCACATCGCCGACCATTGTCACGCCTGCGGGCTACACGATTGACGCGTTCAACGCTCCGTACCTTCAGCTTCGCTGGAGAAGAAGCGGAGAGGGCAAGCAACGGACTGTTCCCTACGTGGAATGGATGCGCGAGGAAGATCGTGACTTCGATTCAAGTCGTCGCGTCTATTTCTGTGCCGAAAAGACACCATTGTCGCGCGACTTGGATCACTCCATTATGACCATGTTCCGACATCCGAAATGGACAGGCACCATCGAGCGGATTCGCATCTGTCTGGCTCCAGGTGAATCAGACGTCACGTTCGATATTGACTCGTTCTTCACGGTGTACGACACGCGTCATACGATCAACAATCCAATCTTGATTCTGGCATCCTGGCGCTATTTCAACTGGACAGGTGACCTTGACTTTCTCCGCAAACAGATCAATCGGCTGCGCACGGCGCTGAAGTATCAACAACTCAACATGGGCGGACTGGAATTCCAACGTATCCGCAATCAATGGCCTGGTCATGATGGATTGCCAGCCTGGCACAAGGATGAAAACGACGCGATCACGTTTGCGCCGGGGCATGGGATCGGCTCGAATTACTGGGACATCTTGCCCTTTGGCTGGGATGATGCCTACGCCACCAATCAATATTACGCCGCAACGTTGGCGATGGCCGAGTTGGAGGAAGCGATTACGCACCATCCGGAGTGGAACATTCCACAAGGGGCGTTAGCATGTGAACCGCAGGTACTTCGCGCCCACGCGGACGACGTTAAGAGTACTGCCAATCGCCTCTTGTGGGATGAGGCCTGCGGGCGTTTCGTGGCCTGCCTGGACAAGAGCGGCCAACGGCATGATTACGGCTATACATTTCTCAACCTCGATTCCATTTGGTACGGAGTGGCAACAACCGAACACAGTCGTGCCATCATGGACTGGATATCTGGAAAACGAATCGTCGCCGGTGACTTATCGTGTGGTGAGGACATCTATCGCTGGCGATTTGGTCCTCGGGCTACGACTCGCCGAAATCTCGAATGGTATTGCCAGGGTTGGTACGACCCCGGGTGTTTGCCCTGGGGGGGCCAGGTCCAGGACGGCGGTGCCGTGCTTGGTTTCACCTTCTACGACCTGTGGGCCCGACTACATCTCCTGGGTCCTGATGACGCATGGCAACGTCTGATGGACATTCTCGCTTGGGAAAAGGAGGTGCGCGCAGCAGGTGGATATCGGAAATTCTATGAGGGCGGAAAGCAGGGCACGACGCTGCAAGGTGGAGGTACGTGCGGCGGGTTGGGAATCGATCACGAGTTCTATGAAAGCAGCCTGCTGCCCGCGATCGTGCCTTACGGATTCATGGGCCTTGAGGCCCGGTCGGATGGCTGTCTGGTGGTCAACCCGCGACTCCCCCAGGCTTGCCCGGAAATGGCGATCCGCAATGTTCTGTATCACAACCTGTGCTTCGATATCCGCGTGACGAACTCGACGATCGAGATTCATTGCAAAGAGGTGCCCGTCGATCCTATACAAGTCATTCTTCCCGCTCGTTGGTTACGAGAGGGAAGTGAGCAACCACAGTCGGAGGAGTTGTTGGATGCGGCGACTCTCTATCGTTTCCGCAAGCAAGACTGAACGAGCACACGCACCAACTGCTGGGGCGACCGTCGGCACAACGTCAGACTCGTATCATGGTCACCATGCCCGGCGACGCGGCCATGAGCGCGCGGGCCGAATGCCTCTCTCCGACGAGTCAGCGACGTGCCTGGTGGACCGGCTCGTGATCCGAGAAACCAGCGACAGCAGGCAGGCGGCGTGCGAAGAGATTCGCCAGCGCGTGCGTGCCGCGCTCGAATGATGATTCGCTCTCAATGTGACGTGATATGACACTTCGCGAGGCACGTGGATCAGCGATGCACAGCACTACCCACCTTGTCTCATCCTCGGTTTGACAAATGACGACGAGAGAAAACCGGTGGCGTCTCGTCCCTGTGAAACGCCTTCAGCGTATCGGATGCATGGGGAAACGGTACCCAGGGTGCGCCGCGAAGCGCGGCGCCCCTGGGCTACTGAATGCCACCACTTCGCGGTCACGACGTGAGCCACTCTCACAAATCGGCTCTCGTATGGAACAGATTCCACAACTGTCACCTGGGCCATTTGTCCCGGCCTTTCGCCTCCCCACGCGACACCCATCGTGCGGTCTCTGATCCAGAATGCTCAGCCTGCCGAGCAAAATGTACCACTCCCCATTTGTCTCTCGGGATCCGCGCACCTCAGCTGTGTCTACCACAACATGACCAGACCACCACTACCGGTATGGAAGACCTGGTTATCGTTAAGGTTCAGATAGTACGAGGCCCACAGTTTCAGATTGGATCGCAGGTTCAGTTCCGCCGAGGGACCGAAGCTGACCCAGTCGCGTCCCAGGTCGACACCGCGGACCACGAAGGTCGATGTGGTGATGGAACCAGCCAGGCGGTTGTTGACCAGAGCGGCGGTCTCGTGCAGCAGTTCATGCGTCCAGGCTGTGTCGAACGATAACGCTCCGCGAGCGTAGCGAACGAGATTGGTGGAAAGCCCCAGACGCGTGCGCAGGCTGTGCAGGTCGTCCGCGTCCAGTGCGCCATTAATGGGGCCGCCACCGGACTCCAGCACGCGATCGGTGTGCAGGTAGAGATACTGCAAAGCGACATACGGCTGAAGCAAAAGGTGGGCTGTGGGTTGTATCTGCCAGCCACGTTCCAGATAGGTGCCGGCCTGCCAGCCGTCATGGGATGACTGTACCAGCTCATTGACTTGATTGCTGTCCGAGCCGAATGTAACGCCGCGGGTGGTATCGTACTGGTCGTATCCCATCGAGCCGATGAGGGTCCAGTAGGCGTCGTCGGCCTCGCATGTCACGTAACTGCCCCAGCGGTAGCTGTCGATGCCACCGGCGTCTGCCAGCTCGCGCAGCCCCACGTTACTGTGCGCGTAATCAAAGAAAAAGCCCACGTCGCTGCCTGAACCCACCTGGCGTTCGATGATCGCCGTGGTACCCCCGGTGGACAGGCCGAATCCGCTGGCGTTCCCGTCGCCGGCCGTGGAACCGCCGATGCCGTAGCCGAATACGCCGCCGCCCCAACAAGTGTCCGGATTCTGGCCGCGCACGATCCAATGGCCGCTTGTTGAGACTGCCGCGTCTGACTTATTCGATGATCGGCTGCCCACGGGGCGGATCATGTGCGCGGTGCGGATATAGAACATGTCAGCGACCTGGATACTCGCCAGGGCCGCGGTGGGGTGGATTTCTCCGCTGAGCTGGTCCAGTGATTGCCGCATGGTCTCGAACGACTCCACGCTCCCGATGGCGGCCATCACATCCGTCAACTCGCCGTCCGCCGTGCCGTTGACTGCGGCGGCGTCCAGCCACTCGCCAACAGCCGCCTGGTTTGGTGTGTAGGAAAGGCGATGGAACCCCAGAAGGCGCAACTTGTAGTCATACAGTTCCCGAATCAGCACAGCGACGGGGAAATCGAAACCGACATTCACAACCTGCTCGAATCCGGCACCTTGAATCGGATTGGTGGAGTGGATGAACGTGTATTCGTCACCGACTTGGAAGTTGTTGGGATCGACACCGGTGTCTGGCTTGACCTGTACCGTGCCGCCGTTGATCGTGACGGTGCCGCTGTCGTTGATCAAATCGCTGTTCCCGTTGTCATCAACCTCCACTTCGAGCGTGGCACCGGAGTCGAAAACGTAATCGGTCGTGTCCACGGTGCCGATCGAGTTTCCGGGCGTATGGCGGCTTCCCGACTCCAAGTGCAGACCTCCATCGAAGGTGCCGGTTCCACGCAGCGTGGCGCCGTTGCGGATCGTGGTGACGCCCGCGATCGTTCCCGATACGTCCAGCACTCCGTTATCCGCCACGAGCACGCTGCCGCTGTGCAGAAGATTGCCGCTGACGGTCAAGGTGCCGGTTCCGGTATGTCGGATGGTACCCGCATCCAGTACGGATCCCGACATGCTGCCGGAGCTCACGATCAGTATGCCGCTGCCGCCGAGCGTGATGTTGCCGGCACAATTCAGCGTGTTAATCTGCTGGCTGGTACCGTTCACATCCCAGGTGCCGCCCGATTGCACGGTAACACCGACCGAGGTCGGCAGTCGGTTATCACCCCCGCTCAACTTCAGAGTTCCCGACGAAACCACAACATTGCCGGAGAACGTGTTGGCGGACGATAAGGTTAACGTCCCACTGCCGGAGTTGGTCAATGTGATGTTGTTGCCGGAAATGGGGCCCGAGATGATATTGTTGGACGCGGTCTCCGTATTGAAGGTGAAGTTGGAACCGTCGGCCACGGTGACATCGTGCAAAGACAGCCCGCTGGTCCCGCCGTTGACCGTCAGGTTTCCCGCGGAGACGAGCCGCGCGTCGAAGCTCTGCAGGTGCGACGAACTGTTGGACAACGTGGCGCCGTCGGCAAGTCGAACGTCGTTGCCCTGCACATTCACCGCGGCACTGCCCGCATTGAAGCTCCAGCTGCTGTACGTGTTTCCGGTCACATTGTGGTTGATGAGGGCATTGCCAGTGCTGGCAATGTTCACCGGACTACCGTCACCCGGCGGCTGCTGCGGGTCCCAGTTCGTTCTCTCGTTCCACAGGCTGTTGGTTCCACCCTTCCACACGACCTTGCCCACATCCAGGTCGTTCTGGTCGGCGGACACGGCGTAGGAGTACTCCAGGACGGTACTGTTGCCCGTGCTGAGGTTCCCAATGTTGAAGCCGATGCCGATGGTGTGATCGCCCGCGATGTTCCCACTGCCGGCGATATAGAAGGCCGGATCGATGCTCCACATCTCTGAGATGGCCGTGTTGTGGGATACCGCCGAATCGCTAAACAGGCCGAGTGTGGCACCATTTATCTCGCTGACCGAATTCACCCAATCCTCGGGGTCCAGCCCCACGGTTGCATTGCCGCGCGAGTTAATGGACGAGGCGCCACCGGAATCGCCACCGGAGTCGGGATCGATCCAGCGCGCGAATTTCAGATTCTCCAGGTCCGTGAGGGCGGTAATCGTGGTGGTGATATCCAGCTGCCGGGCGTCATCGTTCAGACCGTAGACGTGCTCGATCGTCAATACTCCATCAATCGTGCCGGACCAGACCACGGAATGGTCGTACGCGGTGGCGATCGTGGTCGGTGCGGCGGTCGAACCGATCTGGATGGTTCCGCCGGCGTTGTTGTTGGCCAGCACGCCGGAACCGTCATAGGAAATCGAGAAGCCCTCCTGCGGCATGCCCGGTGTCAGGTAGTCGTTGGCAGGATCGAAAGTCCCCGTTCCCGTGGCATCGAAGATGAAGCCAGGAGTGATCCTGTGTCCCACGCCCAACGTTCCATTGTTGCTGACGCCGGTCAGATGTAGTTGCCCTCGAGCGTCAGCGAGTCCGCCGGGATCTGAGCGTGAGCGACGGCACGGAACAGGAGCGTGAGCAAGAACGCGAACGCGACGGACCCTCGGATTGGGAGACGTGGTCCGGACCGCGTTGGACTCGGGTGGGGCGGCGTTAAGAAAACAATATGGGACCATTGGGTAATGGGTGCGTGAGGCATGGCGAAAAACTGCGAGTTGGTAGGGTTATTGCGGAAGGAAACGAGTGTATTGGTGGTATCGGCTGAATCGATTGACGGGGTAAACACTATCGCTCGCGCGGTCGAACCAGAAGAGCGGGTATCGCGCACGTTGTTTCTTCTCAACACGTTGCGCTAACGCGCGAAATTCTAGCTGGGACGCCAATCGAGCGGTCTTACTCGAAAAAGACTCTGTGGAGCTCGTGAAGCTGTGCCGATTTTGCCGATAGTGAGGCTGGTGGCCGCCCGGATCCGTGCGCGCCGTGACCGAATGGGGTGCGGACATGAAAGGACATGCCGTGTCGAGAAACGTGGGTTCGTTGCTCCTGGTGTGCGGGTGCGCCTGGTTGGGAGGATCGAGTGGCGGATGGCTGTTCTCTCCGGGTGAGCACGCAAGATTCGAAACGGTACACGTGACCGGCAACTTCGTAGTCGGTGCGGATGCCCAACAGGGTGAGGGTTGCCGTCTGCTGCCCTGCGGCACTCTGACCGCCACGCGCGGCATCATGGCAAACCAGATTCGGGGCCAAGTTGTATCGTGTCAGAGCCTATTCGCCGCAACGAATCCGCTCTCCGCATCCTTTGACGACCAGGAGATATTGGCGCAGATCGTGGCGGATCCCCAATCGGGCGGTCGCATCGTGGCTCTCAACCGCGCTGCCACACTGGTTCCCCGGCGTGGAGCGCCCACGGGCGGACAGGCGGCCCGCATCCGGTTTCATCCGCAGAACGGAGCGCCCGAGGTATTCACGCACGATTTGGCACAGGGGGAAGCTGGCAAGGCTTTCATGCTGAGCATGCGGCCGGAAGTTGTTGCGGGCGGTTCCGGGCAAGAACTCGCGCAACCGGTCCAGACGCGTTGATCAGGCGCGACCGTCGATCCTGTGGTCGTGGGCGATGATCGCCCTGGCCCGCGATGAGAATCTGTGGGCAGGCGAGACGATTCGTGCCTCGTTTCCCAAGCACTATTGTCTCGCAGTCGGCACACGTAGCTGCTGTCGGCCGGGACGATCTGGTTAAACAATGCGAACTTGGTGTAGCCTCGATCTCCCACGTAGAGGCGATCGCTTTCGATCGTCGCTTGCAACACCGCTCGTTCATCGTAGACGCCACCGCCATTGGGTGTCACATCGATGCGCGTCGGCACACCACGCAATAACTCGAAGTGCATATGCAGCCGCCACTTCACTAAGCCGCTGCCGCAATCGGCTTTGCGCCATGAGGCTTCCATGATCTTCGGCAAAGCCGCCATCACCGAGCCAACGACGAGTGTAATCGTCTGGGGGATATCCACGAGACGTCGGTCGAGAGCCAGCGGCTGAAGCTGCTCGCCCAGTTCGGCAGTGATTTCCTTAAGTCGTTCCGCCTCGAAGACACTTGTCGCTTCGGAAAGCGACCCTAACGAGGCGCGGGCGCAACCCAACTGACGCTGCACCTTCTGCAGTTCACTCGCTTGCTGAATGCCCCGCAACGACGTAACCACCGGATTGAACCTATAGAGCAGCAAGAGCATGCAGTATTGGTCGTAATGCAGCGTGCGGCTGGCGGCCCGATCTCTCTCACATCCGTCGTCATGCAGGCGGGCCAGCAGCGGCGCCAGCTGGTCGAAGTACTTGAGCCCGGTGATATCCGACGCTTTGATCTTCTTCTGTTGCGTGCGATCGTCTGGCATGCCCTATACAATGACGCATCCGACGATAGCTAGCAAGCCCATTCTTAGAAAAACGGGTTAGCAAAACCCGTGCCGAACACTACTGTACCTGTCCCCATTTCGAACCTCGACCCCCACGAGCTCCGCTCGTGCGGTGAACCAGATGGTGAGCTACGGCGCCGCTCGTCCCCTCCTTCCCCGACCCCCACGAGCTCCGCTCGTGCGGTGCATCAGATGGTGAGCTACGGCGCC
>JBGSHS010000035.1:0-34955 GCA_041752115.1 Pirellulaceae bacterium
GCCGCGCCACTCGAAGAGGCGGGGTCCGAGATGTAATCTACGCAAGCGGGGTCAGGAGCGGGATAGCGACGGGCTCGGGCGGGGTCAAATAATCTGAACCATCGGCCGGTTGATCCGGTCAGCTAATTTGCGCCCCCGCAGAAGCGTCGGTCGTGATTTCCATTTCCTCAGAGCTGCTGCCCGTGCTCGTCAGTCGCTCCCCTTCATCACTCCGCGAAGTCTCCTGACCGTCCTCTTCTGAGTGCATATGCGGTGATCGTCCGTTAGGCATACCAAGGGGGGGAGGTGTACCAGCGATGTTACGCATGACGCTTAACCCGCCGACGGTGCTCCATTTGCTGCGGTATAGCTCTCCGGGCATCAGGCGATCAGCTTGCGGGATGAAGGGACCGTCTCCCGCTCCAAATCCCTTATCGGCATACACTCCATGTCCGACGATAGTTCGCCGCCATCCCCAGAATGTTTGGTTATTCAAGTAGAAGGCGAAAACTGCAAAACACGACCACAACAACACGAACCCGACCGCCGAATGGATGTACAGGACCAGCGTCAACAATCGGCACCTCTTGTACCCCACAAGCAGGAACGCCTAAATTAGGGCGGCCGCGGGTCCAGCCCACCACCAGCCATACCATGAGCGGTACTGTGCCGAAATTGCATATTCATGCGGGTTATCACTGATGCCAACGGCATACGCGAATTCCATATTCGCAATTTGGACTTCTCCCCAAACTATCAGCGTCATGAAGGCGAGAGTCGGTAGGATGATGATTGCGACCAAATGTCTCTGCACCAACACGCGGTATCCGATGATCACCTCTTGCATCGCAGTACCTCGCTTCGTCACGGCGTGTCCACGCATTTACCCGCTAGAGCATCTGCCAGGGCAGAAATCTTGTCCCAAGAAACGATCGTTTCTCGGGACGGGTTCCTACCGACAATCCACTGCTAATTCTACCACGCCCCGCCCGCTCTGAAACAGCAGCGTTCCCGCCGTCTCGGGCCTGCTCTGCCCCGACGCCTCTCACTCTTTCGCTGCTTCGCCTGGTGCCGATTTAGCGTTTGCCCCTGAATGGCGTACATCTCCGAAGGGCAGGCGACTCGTGGAAGTAATGATCCATAACCTGCCACGCAAAGAGTGCTTGCGGCGCTGGCGAACAAGTGATGCCACAACGCGCAGTGACGACTCGACAGCTTTCCGCGGTCACTCGGATTTCCATTCGATACTCTGCGCCACGGCATCAATCGCCATTTGAATCGCCCACAGTTCGATTGGTCCGCAAGACTCAATGTCTCGTTTCTCGGCGTAAACCGTGCCACCAGTCCTCGTGACGTGGATCGTGACTGCCCCACCGTCCATTCCGTGACCAACATCCTGTTCGCGGGCATCTTCGGGCAGTTTTTCCAGGTTGAATCGTTCGATGAGGAGGCAAAGGCGACCGAAGTCGTTCAGGTCGACCGTCCCTTTGCATATGCCCACGGGAGCCAGTAGGCGTGTGCCGTCAAACAGGGCCGTGCCATCGCGACGCAATGTAACGGAGTAGTTCCGCATCCCCATCCCGTGCATTCTCTCGAGCGTGATGGCTTCGAAGGGCAGACCCTCGCGTGCCGCAGTAGTGGCTTGTTCGCTATGTGGCCAGTTCGGTTCGTAGAGGAACCAATATCGTTCAGGAACATCCCGTATGCCGATTGGGTTGGTCTGCTGACCTGATACTCCTATCACGATCAACGCCCACAGCAAAGCGAAGCCGGCAGTGATCAGCTTATACCGCATGGATGCTTCCCTCTAATATGGTCTTGGGCTGACTGGGCTGCGTCCCAAGACCGATCGCCTTTCTGTGCCACGCAAACTCGCCCCCCCGCGCGTCCGCCCGTTCCATCTTGCTGAGTGTACCCGTCGTACCGCACGGCCCTAATGCTCCGATCTCTTCCGTCAGAAACTCCTGGCGATCTCCGATTGCTCGGATAAGCCAATTTCGCAGGCAAGTGTCGTAACAGAGCCAATCGCCCGATTCGGCCAGAGGCGAAGGAATCTTGGCATTCATTCCATATGGAGCAATGCCTCTGCGCCCGACGCTCGGTTTACCGCTCCAATGAGAAACCGAATGGGAGACGTAACCATCTGCTCGGTACTTCTGTTTTCTCCAGTCTTTTGCCCGATAGGGACGCCGCAGCGCTTTCGAGGGGTAGTTGCGGATACGGAAGTCTCTACTCATCTTGGAACTCGACCAAACGGAACAGTTCCTTATGTTGCGTTGGGTCCGTTGTATTGAGAACAGAGAGCGCGTAATCGCCTGCGATTACCAGGTCGGTCTCATTGATGAATCCGCATAGCCGCGGTATGGGTGTATCCCAGTCGATGACGTCCGTGTCCCGGTATTTGCCCGACTCCAACTCAATGACACGATAGCGAGTGAAGACCTCGTCATTCGATCTGTCTGAATTGAACCGTTCTGCTACGAGTGTTCGTCTGGATGGCGAAAGGACGAACTGGTCTGGCTCCCAACATGCTGAACCGAGCGGCAGTCTATATTCTTTATCAATCTTACCTGCCCTGGCGTCGATCCTCATTAGGACGACGTGGTGCTGAAAGTCTTTTTCCTGCAAGAGGAGCATTAGGTACAGTTCCGGAGTCGGGTCGAATGCATTATCGAGCAGTGCGGCGCCAACGATTTGTCGATCCAGGGCGTGTTCCTCTAACGCGGCTCTATCGATCCGCCATCGAATTCCCTGGGGCGCGTCCGGATCAACGCAAAATACCTCCAATGTGCGATCCTTTGCAGGATTCCAGGAATTGCAGACGGCCAAGGCGCACGGATCTCCGGTAGCGGCGTACGTTTGCGAGCTAGTCAGCGAGGAACGAGTCCCAAGTTGCAGTTCAACGGTGGCGACTTTGCCGCTGCGGTTATCACGCACGCTCAGACGACCGTCTGACGCATCAGACTCGGACCGCGCGCTCCGGGATAGACTACAAGGTCCGAGTCGGACGGCCTGGGCCACGCGAATCGGCACGTCCTCTTTCCGAAGGTGAACCTGCTTGTTGCTCAGATCCCACTCCCAGAAGTGATCCTTCTGCGATATGTCACCCGACGGATTGTCTCGTGCAGATTTCGACTCCTTCAACTGCTCGCCCGATCGCACGCGAGGCTGAGATAATTCCGTGAGGAACATCAAGCGGTTTTCGCCTAACGGGATGAAGCCCAGATCATCCATGATATAGATGTCAGAGTCCGTCTTCCCGCCGGCAGGCACAAACTGGAGGTGCTGCACCTCCCCAGATGACACATGATATGCGCCGAGAGCAACCACAACAGCTCGTTCAGGATTCTTCACGTCACTGGTTAACACCGAGAACACAATCCATTCGCGAGTCGGCATCACAACAGCTTGAGAGATCGAATAGCCTCGTTCACTTCGTTCGAAAGAAAAGGGCGAGTATTGTTGGCGGGGTAACGGGCCAACCTCTGGTCTAAAACCGCCTACTTCATCGCCCAATATCGTTACCGACAGCGACAGTATTGTGACAAAAAGAACGCAACACCGCATCGGTCAATCTCCTACCGCCCAAAAACCGAGGCCCATGTCTGCAGGTGTGCACGGCGGATCGCGGTCAGAAACATTCGCATTTCCGCGGCCGGGATTCACACCAGGACGGTTCAGATGTCTACAGCTGAAGAACACACCACACAGGATACATCTCTCACGATTCGGTGGATTGATGACATGCGAATGGTAGGTCACCCTTTCGCTTTGGTCTTACCAATGCTTCGGAGCCATTTGTAGCCGATGTATGTTGAGAGTATCGACGCCATTGCCCAAGACACCACCATGAACCACCGAAAACGCCCAAGCTCAATCGATTCTGGATAGGTCTTGGGGTTATCATCGAGCCAAGCAAATTTCCCGCCGTATCCACGAAAGGGTGGTCCTAGTTCCAACGCTTCGATGTGCCAGACTCTTTGGTCCCGAGGACCGTCGGAATAGGGTGCCCGAAGGTGTATGCACAGGCATTGGTTGTTCGGGAAGAGAATGAACCGTCCGGAGGCATGATAGTCTACATGCCCGGTGTCTTCGTTTATTGGTGATCCGAACGCCAGGCTGCTGAACCCAGTCATGTAGGCAACACGGTCTAGGGCGGGTTCTGCTTCCGACCACGGCATGCCCACACGAATCACGATCGGATCCACAGCGTCTATTAGTTCCCCCAGGCAATAGACTCCTATCAAGACTCCAGCTACGGGTATGACGACTCGCTTGACGAATCGCACGTGGACTACCTCAGATCAAGTCTGTGTCAAAACGTTCGTTTGTTGGCGACCTGCCAACGCCCCGATTCTAACCTGCCCCACAGTCGCCGTTCAACATCATCCAGCGGATGCCTCTCCCGGGGTGGCCGACCGCTGTGCAACCATCGGTCGGTTGATTGTGGCGCGCATGAGTGGCTTGCGGCAACAAGGCAGTGGGGGGCGTTTTCCTCGGACGAGTTTGCCCGAGCGCCGCTCGTTCCGATACAATACGGCCTGTGCCCACACACGGAGACGCCCGATGGACGCGACATTCAATCTGACGGTTAATGGAGCCCGGCGGACGGTGACTACCGATCCGCAGCGCCCGCTGCTCGATGTGCTGCGCGAAGAATTCGGCCTGACCGGCACGAAGTACGGCTGTGGCGAAGGACAGTGCGGCGCATGCACGGTGCTCATCGATGGACAACGCACCTTATCGTGCGAAACGCCGGTATCAGCCGCGGAGGGGAGATCGATTACGACGATCGAGGGCCTGGCACAGGGCGACCAATGGCATCCGGTGCAAGCAGCGTTTCTCGAAGAGGGAGCCATGCAGTGTGGTTACTGCACCCCGGGGATGGTGCTCGCCGCCGTGGCCCTGCTGCAGGAAAAGCCGCATCCGAGCGACGAAGAGATTCTGGTTGGAATGAATGGCCATATCTGCCGCTGCAACGGCTACGTGAAGATCGTGCGAGCGGTGCACGCGGCTGCCGATCGAATGGAAAGGGCGGGACAATGAACAGTCCAACGCCAAATTGGCCGCGGAATGAGGACGAGGAATCGGCCGAAGCGACCGGCCCGGACTGGGGCGTGACGCGCCGCACATTCATTCACGCGATCGGCGCCGGTCTGGTCTTCACCGTGACAGAACAGGCATCCTGGGGACAAAGGCGGAGGGGTGACGGTGGCGAGCGCGTCGTGACGCGACTGCAACTGAATCTCGACGGCACCTTTACCGCGCTGTCGGGCAAGGTCGAAGAAGGGCAAGGGGCCCGATCGCAGCTTTCCGCCGCCGCTGCCGAAGAGCTGCGAGTGAACATTGGACAAGTGCATCTGTTGATGGCCGACACCGACCACGTGCCCGATGACGGTATCACGGCCGGCAGTCGCACGACTCCGCAGAACGTTCCGCCCATGCGCCAGGCGGCCGCCACGGCCCGCGAAATGTTGACGCGGCGAGCGGCGGAAATGTGGCAGGTCGCTCCGCGGGAGCTTGTTGTTCGCGACGGCGCGATCACACAGGAGGGAACGACACGCCGCCTGACGTATGCGGAACTGGCCGGCGATGAGGAGATTCGCAACGCCTTCCGGCAACCGGTCGAAGCGGACCTTGCGTTGACCGTTGCATCGGATTGGCGCGTGATGGGGCAGGCGAATCCGCGACCCAATTGTCGCGACCTGGTGACCGGCGCTCATCGGTATCCCTCGGATATCGTATGTCCCAACATGCTCTACGGTCGAGTGCTGCGCGCCCCAGCCTATAGGGCCACGTTGGAATCGATCGATCTATCAGCGGTGGACAAGGCTGCGGATGTGGTGACGGTGCGGGAAGGGGATTTTGTGGGCGTTGCCGCGCCGACGCTGTTTCGCGCTTCGGCCGCTTTGGAATTGCTGGCCGCCACGGCCAAGTGGAAGACAGTCGCCCAGCCTTCCAGTGAGAATGTGCACGCGTTCTTGAAGGAGCATGCACAATCCGATCGCTCGCGACCGGCGACACGCGGCTCAGTCGAACAGGGACTGGCGGAGGCAGCCCAGACGCTGCGAGCGACCTACACGCTGGCGTACATTCAGCATGCGCCGATGGAACCGCGCACCGCGGTAGCCGAATGGACGGACAATAAGTTGACAGTGTGGACCGGATGCGATGGACCGTATCGCGCGAAGAGCGACCTGATGCGGCAATTCAATATCTCTGCCGACCAGGTGCGCGTGGTGATTCCCGATATGGGAGGCGGATTCGGAGGAAAGCACAGCCCCGACGCGGCTCTGGAAGCCGCCCGGCTGGCCAAGGCCGCCGGCAAACCGGTCTGCGTGCGATGGACGCGCGCCGAAGAATTCACCTGGGCCTATTTCCGCCCCGCCGCGGTCATCGAGTGCATCGGTGCTTTGACCGGCAGCGGCGCGCTCCTGGCCTGGGACTTCACCAATATCAATGCGGGCGGCGCGGCGATCGACACACCCTATGACGTGCCGCATGTGCGCGTCGTGTCGGCCGGGTCCGATTCGCCGCTGAATCAGGGCGCGTACCGCTGTCTGGCGGCCACGGGAAACCACTTCGCGCGGGAGTCGTTCATGGATGAACTGGCCGCTGCCGCCGGGCAAGATCCGCTGGCGTTCCGCCTGGCTCATCTGAAGGACGAGCGGATTCGCACGGTGCTGGAAACGGCCGCGACGAACTTTCGCTGGGAGGAACGCAGGAAGCGTGTTTCACCTCGGCTGGGTGTCGGGCTGGCCTGCGGCACCGAGAAGGGGTCGGTCGTGGCCGCCTGCGTGGAAGTCGCCCTCGACCCGGAACGTGAACAGATGAAAGTCACGGAAGTGTGTGAGGCGTTCGAATGCGGCGCGATTCAGAATCCCGGCAACCTCACATCGCAAGTTCAAGGCTGCATCATGATGGGATTGGGGGGGGCCTTGTTCGAAGAGATGCTGTTCGCCGATGGACAGATCCTGAATGCGAGCTTCGCACGCTACCGCGTTCCACACTTCGAAGATGTGCCTCGCATCGAAGTGCACCTCGTGAATCGGCCCGCGGCGGTGTCGGTGGGTGGAGGCGAGACGCCGATCGTCGCCATCGCCCCCGCGGTTGGAAATGCTATCTTCGCCGCCACCGGACGACGCGTGCGGGCGATGCCGATGCAGCGGCATGTGTTCCCACCGTCGTAATGGCTGCCGAGACCCTTTCCCTGTACGCCGAATTCCATTGGTCAAACAGATGGACAATCGTGACCTCTTCCGCCAGGCCGCTGCCGTGCTCGAACACGGACAACCCGTGTCGTTGGTGACGGTCATCGGGACGACCGGTTCGACGCCAGGCAAGACCGGCTGCAAAATGCTGGTCTTTGGCGCTGCGCCGGCATCGGCGGGGACGGTGGGTGGCGGACGCGTTGAGGCCACCGCCATCGAAGCAGCGCGGCAGTTGCTCGAGACGCCCGCCTGTCGCGTGTTGAGCTTTGACTTGGGCAAGTCGCCCGACGATGACGACGGCATCTGCGGCGGAACGCTCGAGATACTGGTGGAGTCGTTTGACGCGACCGATGTTGAGCTCTTTCGGACTCTCGCCGAATCCGCCGCGCAAGAGCACGATTGGCTGATCGTATCACTCTGTTCGGGTGCCGAACGGCCGTCCAAACGCGTGTTGTCCCGGCAGGATGCGGCGGCCACTATCGGATCGCTCGACCGCGGATCGGTGTGCCGGCCCGACCTCGACACGCTGGCGGAGAACCTGTTGTTGGACGGTTGCGGCGGTGCGACGATACCGGTCGGTGAGACACGCGTATTTCTGGAGCCGCTGAGCGATGCGCCCACGCTGATCTTGTGCGGTGCGGGGCATCTGGCTCAGCATGTCGCGCGTTGTGCCAGCGCCGTGGGATTTCGCATTGTAGTCTGTGATGACCGGGCGGAGTTCGCGAATCTATCGCGCTTTCCGGACGCGGCGGAGGTAGTCGTGAGCGACTTTGCGCAGGTATTCAGTCGCATTCGCGTGGGGAGACTCGCATACATTGTGATCGTCACGCGCGGGCACCGCTGTGATGAAATCGTTCTGGAACAAGCCTTGAAGACGACGGCACGATATGTGGGGATGATTGGCAGCCGCCAGAAGACGGCCGCCGTCCTGCAACGACTGCGCGAACGGGGTGTTGCGGGCGACGAGCTGGAGCGAGTCTTCGCGCCCGTGGGTCTGTCCATCGGCGCGCGGACCGCCGAAGAGATTGCGGTGAGCATCGTCAGCGAATTGGTGAAGGTGCGGCGCTTGGGTGACGCGGCGCCGATCGCTCATTTGAGCCTCTTGCCGCGAGATCGTCACGCATGATACGCGCGCTGGTGCTGGCTGCCGGTGAATCGACACGAATGGGAATGCCCAAGGCGCTGCTGCTCATCGACGACACGACCTTCCTCGGCCGCATCCTTTCGAACCTGCGACAGGCGGCCCTCGGTGGCATCACTGTTGTACTGGGCGCGCATGCCCAACTTATTCAGGCCCGGACCGATTTTGCGGGCGTCGATGTGGTCGTCCACCCAGGCTATCGCGATGGTCAGTTGTCATCGTTGTGCGCGGGCGTGCGTAGCTTGGCTCCCGAGACCGAAGCCTTAGTGCTTTGCCTGGTGGACAATCCGTTTGTCACGTCAACGCTCGTGAATCAGGTCGTCGAGGCATTTCATCGGTCGGATCAGTCGATTGTCGTGCCGGTCCATGCCGGAAAGAGCGGCCATCCCACGTTGTTTGCGCGCGCCGTCTTCGCCGAACTCCTGGCCGCTCCGGCCGATAGGGGCGCCCGCTACGTCGTGCACGCGGACGGGCAGCGCGTCCATCGGCTGGCGGTGGATGATGCGGCTGTGCTGGCCAAGATCGACACGCCCGAGGACTATGTGCGATGGTTCGGTGAGCCGCCACGATAACGCGCGGACGCGATGATCTCTTCACCGTGATCGCCCAAAAGCGTTCGTTTGTTGGCGACGAGCCAACGCCCCGATTCTACCTGCTCTGGCTCAACCGTTCCACATCGACCACCGATGCCTCTGCAGGGGCAGCCGACCGCTGTGCAACAATCGGTCGGTTTACGGGACTCGGTCGCGTTTCGACGACACATCAGCGTTGCGGCAGGGGACGAACGTGTGCCTTTCCCCAATCTAGCGCGTGACGGTAGCTGTCAGCAAGATCCGAATCCTGCTCCCAATGCTCAAAATACGGGATGGCATCGGGAACTTCCAGCACATGTTCGAGAAAACCGGTTTCGATGCAATTCCGCATTTGTCTGTTCGAGCGAAACAACTCCTCAATTGTGGCCGCCATGCTTTCTGCAGCTCGTACGCCACCTGCATTTCCCGACATCAACCACTCGAAAAGAGCCACAAGTCCTCCCGCCGCTTCGTAGCGGCTGTGAACTACATCGTGCCCCTCAAGACCCGTACGGATGCAGTCAATGTAATAACGAAACAGTTCGTCGCGTAGCCACTCGTCGTTCGGTGCAGGCCGAACTCGATTCCCATGGTCACGCACGAATGCCAGGGTATGCCAGCGAACTTCCAGATCTCTCTGCTCGATCAGCTGACGAATTGCCGCAAGCGAGACTCGTGCTGTTCCTTGGAGTTCGAGAGGCATCGCCATTGCAGCTCCTGATCGTGAACGTCAGTGTCGAAACGACTCCGAGAAATCGGTGCATACTCAAGACGCGATGGCTGACGCACTGCGTCGGTTGCGACAGGTCGCTCGGGCAAAGCATTCACGCATCTATGTCAAACCGCTTCAAACCAGTGATCAAGTCGAAATGCGGATCAGTCGTGTAGACCGCTGAGTCGGTTTGCAGTGCCACTGCCGCAACGGTCAAGTCGGTGAGCAGTAGCCGATGTCGACGATTGATCAACCGCCGACCAAGACGTGCCGCTGCCCGCCAATCATCCCATTGAACCTCCAGATAGCGCAATCCGCGAAGAGCAGAGGCAACCCAGTCCGCGCGGTCATCGCGACGAAACCCTTGCAAAATCTCAGCCAATATTGGGCCGATTAGTGCCGCCCGATCTTCATCCAGGAGGGCATCGACCATCTTCTTCTCCACAGAATGTGGACGATTGAAGAAGGGAACCCAGACACACGTATCAATCAGCACCAGGTCCATCGGGCTCACTTTGCGAATCCATTTCGGTTGCTTCCAACTCTCGCCAGTTGTCCTGTATCCTGACGCGGCCCGAGAGCTGTTTCAATTGCAGTCGCCGCGCATAGCGGACGTAATCGTGCATCGCCGTTCGTATGGCTGCTGCCGGATCGCTTTGCTTCGTCAACTCCTTCAAATCTGCCAACTCTTCGTCGCTAAGCTGCACGGTCGTCGTCATGTCACATCTCCCGGATGCTCAGTTCCACGTGAAATATGGCATGCAGCCGTGAAAACACCAATCCTTCTATTCTCGGGGCGAACCGTGCGCCCTCAAATGAGTCTCTCCTGCCGCCCTGGCCCCGCCACTTCGCGGCCCCGCTGGCAGGGCAGCTTCTGTTGCAAAAATGGTGGTTATATGACACACCTCGCCTCAGCCATACGTTTATTGAGACCCTCCGGTACATGGGACCATTGCTCAATCGAGGGTGCGACCCTCTTCCAGCCATCGCAGACGCAGTTCCACGCGACGCGAATCGTTCATGTTGAGCAAGCGAGCCGTCGCGCGGCCGACGGGCGTTAGGCCGACAAGCCGGCCGCCACTAATTTCAAAATGAGCGGTCCATTCATCGGTTCGAGGATTGAATACCTCGACTCTATCGCCGGTGTCAGGATCAATGCTTGAAAGATTCGGGCCTTTGAATGCGTTGCATCGGTCACATGCGTATGCGAGATTACCCAAGTCGTCGCGCGACAGATCCACATGCTGCTTGGCGATGATGTGTTCGAGGTGAAACGGGATGAAAGGCGTCGCAGCCTGCGGCATATGGCAATATTCGCAGCGGTCACCGGCACGCCTTCGCACTAACTCGCGGGTGGAGGCGTCCATGCTATGAAGGATGCCTCGCTAGAAAGCGGCGCGCCTTCGACTGGATGATAGAGATCACATCTACAGCTTCCACAAAGTCCTTGTAGGCCGCCTCTTCGTCCGGGGTTAGCGTTCCCTCATTGGCCTTCCGTCTCAACAATTCTATTTCTGCCTGCATTTCCTCGTCAGCCCGAAGGTCGGCAAGTCGGCTCGCCAACTCCGGCGTGAAGACTTCGGCAACGGGGTCCAGAAAGCGATCGAGATAGCTGGTCGTGCTCATGACAACATTATACTCCAAGACGTCTGCATTCTGGCAAGAGATGGGAGAGGAAGCATCGCTGGCGTCAGCGAGATCCCGTTCCGATGGTTGCGGCACGTCGAGTGGACATGTTTTTCATTGCTCGTATGGACGTCCTCATCCTGCGTTTCGAAACCAATCTTACGCGGTTCGGGACCGACCGCATCGGCCTTCAGTTCGCCCCCCCTGCTGAGCGATAGCATGTGTCGCATTCGGTGGTATCTCGGGACTTCGTTGCAAAACACCGGGGTGTACCGCTGTTGTGCGTTAAACCGCGGTTCTTGCTGCAACCACCCCGTCTTGACCGGATTCTACCTCTGCGTAACCTCTGGTTCAATCACGATTTACATGAAGTGCCTCAAAGATCCGTCTCATCAATCAAAGTCTCAACAACTCGTGGGAGCTGAGGTTTTTGAGACAGCCCGTTATCCCACCACCGAGTTGGATTCTTGATCACATGACCTTACCAGACTACTGACGTGGAGACCCTCGGCAGGTCGCTCTGCGGTCATGCCGGCGGTTCCCTACATCGGCCAGACTGTGCAGGCATTGCAGCGGCTGTGGCGAACATCCGGGTGATTTCTTGTGACCGGCCCCTGGCGCGCACGGGTTTGACAGACCTGCTGCAGTTGAGGTGCGTTGTCAAGCGGATTCCTCGGCGTTCAGGTACTCATCGGCTCACGCAGTTAGAAGATGACGTTCGGCGTTTTGTCTTGCGCGGTGATCGGAGGCGGACGAGACCGTGGGCGGGTGGCGGTGGCTCGGTGGTGGATTTGAACTGAGCGGCCGTGTGCGGGTCCGTCGGATGCTCACGAACTCATGACAGAACGTCCTGAGTCATGAACACAGAATGTGACCTGGGCGAGGCCTGAGGCTGCAATCAGCTGGCAGTAACCCGCTTGCGTCCGACACACCGAAGGGATTGGAGCTGACGCGAGGCACGCGGATAATGCCGCGGAGAAGGCAACACGTGCATCCCGTCACGTCAGCCGGAAGTGTCACGTCAGCCGGCAGTGTGGTGGAACAACGCGCGCTCCGATTGGCAGGTAAGCATCGGACTTACAATCGAATGGCACTAGCTTAAGCTTTGATCGCGCCACCACCGGCCTGTCACTTGACCAGGTCGCCTATCTTGACGCCCAGGGTCTTGGCCACAGCTAGCACCGTCGAGATGCGCGGATCTGACGTGCGATAGAGCAGGAACCAGGCGCGTTTCTTGGCGGTCGGGCCGTCATAACCCAAGCCTTCGCCGAGTTCATTGAGCGTGATTTTCGAACGCTCAAATGCGTTCCGAATGTTGTCCATAACGCGATTTGCCTTCATGGCCTTGCCGTTTCTTGAAGTCGATTGAACCGACGTGTCACTGGTCTACGTATATGTAGATGATACCGACTGGTCACGCAGGCCAGTAGAGCCAATCCGGTGGAGAAAGGACTTCGACCGGGGCGCGGAATTACACCCCGGCGCTTCCGCCTAAGACGGGAGTCCGTCTGCGTCGTATTTCGTTCAGGCGGCTGGAATCGCTATCAGCTCGGAAGCGTTCAATGACCAGCTTGAATGCGGTACGCGCTCGCTTTGCGCGCAATGTGGGGCTCCCATTCGCGGACATTCTGACCGAGGCGAGCATCCGGGACGTTCTCAACGAACACGGCGTCCAATACAGGGACCGAGTGTTCAGCCCGGTCACGACCATCTGGGGCTTTCTCAGCCAGGTGCTCAGTGAAGACCACAGCTGCCGAGATGCCGTCTCGCGAATCATCGCGCATCGTGCGGCAAATGGCCACACCGTTTGCTCGCCCAATACCGCTAGTTACTGCAACGCGCGGAACCGCATTCATACCAGTGTCCTTTCCACGTTAGCCAGACGGACAGCGGAAGAGTTGCACACGAGCGGTAGCGACGAGTGGAAGTGGAACGGCCACGCCGTGTTCATCTTCGACGGCTCAAGCGTCTCGATGCCAGACACTCCTGAGAACCAACAGAAGTATCCGCAGCCGTCAACGCAAGCGAAGGGGCCTGGTTTTCCACTCGCAAGGGTCGGGGTGTTGTTATCGCTGGCAACCGGCGCTTGCCACGATTTGGCCATCGCGGCATACCAAGGCAAGGGCACCGGCGAGACAAATCTCTTCCGACGCATGTACGATATTCTCAGATCCGGTGATGTGGTTCTTGCTGATGCCCTGTTCGACGATTACTTCATCGCCTGCGAATTGTGCCAGCGAGGCGTCCACATCGTAGCTCACGCGCAGTATGAGCGGACGGGAAGCTGGACCGTAGAAAACAGACCCGATGGCGACCTCCTTGTGTGGCAGCGCCCCAACAAGCCGCGCGGCATGACCCGAGAGCAATACCAGAGCTATCCACAACATCTCGTCATGCGGGAGGTGCCGGTTGACGCGCGCGACAAGAACAACCGCCCCACACAATTCAAAGTCGTTACCACGATTCTCGCTCAATCGATCGACGGCCAGCAGATCGCCGATTTGTATGAGCGGCGCTGGGAGGGAGAAGTCGATATCCGCTCAATCAAATCAACGGTGCAGATGGACATCCTGCGTTGCATGACGCCCGACATGGTTCATAAGGAGATGTGGGCTCACGTACTGGCATACAACTTACTCCGCACCGTCATGGCCGTGGCGGCTCACGAGAACGACATTGAACCTCGCAAGGTGAGTTTCAAAGGAGCCAAGCAAGCCTTAACCGCCTTCGCTCCGAAATTCAAGAGCGTGCACCAAAGACCCCGGCACCATTTCCTCTTCGGCGGCCCAACGGAAGATGGCAGTCACCTGCCGAGTGTACCGGTTGACGACACTACGGACGTTTCCGCGATTCACAAATACCCGCCGCACGGTCTTCAGCTTCTTCGGAGTGAATTCGTGAGCCGGCAGATCGGCAAACAACTCTCGCACGGCGCGAATGATGGGAAGCAGCAGGTTCCGGTATTGTCCCCTCGGCACATTCCCCTAGTGCTGCTCCGCCCAGCAGCGATAGGCCTCCAAAACCTCAGCCACCGCAGGGAGTTCGTCCGCAGGGGCGCAAGCGGTTGGTGGCTGGCCCAGTGGGCGATCAGGCGTCGGTATCTGGACGCGGACTCCTCAGACCCGTAGCGGCCGAGGTGAATGTTGCCGCTGTTGATTCTCACCCGAGCGTATTGACGGTCGCGACCGTAGCGGAGAATTGGGGGCGTGCGGGGCATGACAAACTCCTTCCGGTGAGAATTCTCACCTTTCGGGGCATTCAAGCGCCGCGCCGCCCTACCATAGGGCGAGATGCAATTTCTGCTGTCGGCAAGACTTAGTCGAGTGGGCCGTACTGGACTTGAACCAGTGACCTCTTGCATGTCAAGCAAGCACTCTAAACCAACTGAGCTAACGGCCCATCCAAACGAGACAACTCAGGGTAGCGAATCGCGGCCCGCAACGGAAGAACCATTTGGTGGATTTTACGTCACGAAGCCATAGCATCCTCACTTCAACACTGGACATTCCTTGTTCGATATTCTGCGGTTCAAATGTCTTGGCCGTACGTTCCAGTCACCCAACAAACGGCTCGCTTGTCCGGGGTAACCGCGTCGCTGTCAACCGCAGGATTTCCCATCACCGACTGCAGAAGAAGGCACGCGGGCAGGGGGCAGCGCAACTTGCCCCTGCCGCTGGGATGGGGCGAACCCTGTCTTGCTGGAAGTGTCCATCATGGTGTACTTTACGCGCTACATGCCGGGCGGAAATGAGAGGTGGTCCTCTGTATCGACGCCGTTCCGCACGGCCGCACTCTGCAGGATCCAGTGAAACTCATGCTTAAGGTCAATCTTCCGGACGGGACTTCCAAACAGTACGAACAATCTGCAACTCCAGGTCAAATCGCCGCGGAAATCGGTCCAGGGCTGGCAAAAGCCGCTCTGGCGGCTCAGGTCGACGAGGCAATCGTAGGCCTCGATCACCAGCTCCCTGCCGACGGCGAGGTGGCTCTTCGCCTGCTCACCAAAAAGGACCCTGAAGCGCTCGACGTGATGCGCCACTCCTGTGCCCACATCATGGCTCGGGCCGTCATGCGGCTGCACAAGGGTGTGCAGTTGGCTTTTGGGCCCACCGTTGAGGGGGGGTTCTATTACGATTTCGATCTGGAAAAACCCCTTTCGGAAGCGGATTTCCCGGCGATCGAAGCCGAAATGCAGAAGATTGTCAAAGAGAACGAGCGGTTTGAGCGGATTGTCGAACCGCGAGCCAAGGCGCTTCAGATCGTGAAGGACTTACAGCAGCAGTACAAGGTCGAGCACATTGAAGAGGGACTGGCCGACCATCAGGACCTGTCGTTCTACCGTCAGGGCGAATTTCTTGATCTCTGCCGCGGCCCCCACGTCCCGTCGGCTGGCGCGATCGGAGCCTTCAAGCTCCTGTCGGTTGCCGGTGCCTATTGGAAAGGAGATGCTTCGCGCAAGCAGCTCCAACGGCTTTACGGAACCGCCTTCTTTAGCAAGCAGGAGCTAGAGACTCACTTGCAGCTGGTCGAGGAGGCCAAGAAGCGGGATCACCGTGTGCTGGGTAAGCGGCTCGATCTGTTCACCATCAGTCCACTGGTCGGGTCCGGGCTGGTGCTCTGGCTGCCTAAGGGGGCGATCGTGCGGGGTGTGCTGGAGAACTTCATCAAGGAAGAGCTGCAGCGTCGCGGATACCTGCCGGTCTACACTCCGAATGTCGGCAAGATCGAGCTGTACAAGACCTCGGGGCATTATCCCTATTACATGGACAGCATGTTCACTCCGATCGTCCTGGAGGACGGCGAGCAGTATCTGCTCAAGCCGATGAACTGCCCGCATCACATCATGATTTACAAATCGAAGCCGCGTAGTTACCGCGACCTTCCCCTGCGACTGGCGGAATTCGGCACGGTCTATCGATACGAGCAGTCGGGAGAGTTGTCGGGTATGACTCGCGTGCGTGGGTTTACTCAGGACGATGCGCACGTTTTTTGCACTCACGAGCAGGTCCCTGGGGAATTTCGGGCCTGCATCGAGATGACTCAGTTCGTGCTCGACTGCCTGGGCCTGAAGGATTACCGCGTGCGGCTGGGGTTCCGGGATCCGGCGAGTGAGAAATACGTGGGGGATCCGGAGAACTGGGACCGGGCGCAGCAGTCCCTGATGGAAGTCTGTCAAAGTCTAGGGATTGACGCACGGATTGAGCTGGGTGAGGCGGCGTTTTACGGTCCGAAAGCGGATTTCGTGGTGAAGGACTGCATCGGTCGGGAGTGGCAGTTAGGAACGGTTCAGCTCGACTACAATCTGCCGAGCGAGGAGCGGTTCAATCTGGAGTATGTGGGGGCCGATAATCATCCTCATCGCCCGGCGATGATTCACCGGGCTCCCTTGGGATCATTGGAGCGGTTCATGGGAGTGCTGATTGAGCATTTTGCCGGTGCGTTTCCACTGTGGCTGGCTCCCGAGCAGGTACGGGTGCTGGTGGTCAGCCAGAAGTTTGAGGAGTACGCCCGTCAGGTCGAGCAGCGATTAGTGGCGGCCGGGCTGCGGGTCAGTGGCGACTACCGACCGGAGAAGATTGGCGCGAAGATTCGGGATGCCCAGTTGGAGCTGATTCCCTACATGTTCGTCGTGGGGGGGCGGGAGATGGAGATGGGCGAGGTGAGCGTCCGCGACCGCATCGAAGGCGACCTGGGGGGGATGAAGGTCGAGGCGGCGATCGAGAAGCTCCAGCAGGAGATTGCCGCCCGCACCGTGCGACAGACTTTCGGGGGCAATGCAGGTTTGGCCGACCGAGGTGCGGTCAATGCCTACTAGTGCAGAAATCGCATCGTACCGACTCGCCGCCAGCCGTCCTCTTGGCCGATAGCAAACTATGCTTTTGGTGGCAGTGATTGGTCCTGCTGGGGTCGGTTTTTTTTTGCCAAACTCCAGTTGACTGAGCGGATTAGGGTCGTCAATACTCACTGGTTACGAAGGTGGGGTAATCTGTCCCGGCCTTGACGCTGCGGCGCGTGTCCGCAGGGGTGATAAACACTCGTATTTTTTCACAGGTTTAGCAGGAAAGGGTAGCAGCAATCGACCGCATTCAGACCCGGGTCAACGAGCAGATTCGTGTGACCCCCGTACGAGTAATTGGTGCAGATGGTCAGCAGTTAGGCATACTGGCCACCCAGGAAGCGATCGCCAGGGCCTACGATGCCAACTTGGATCTGGTGGAAGTGGCTCCGAATGAACGGCCACCGGTCTGCCGTATCATGGACTACGGCAAGTACAAGTACGAGAAGAAGAAGAAGGCCAGCCAGAACACGCATCACACCAAGACCAAGGAAATCCGTCTGCGTCCCAAGACCGGAGAACACGACGTCAGCTTCAAGGTTAAGCAAGCTTTGAGCTTCCTGAAGCACAAGGACAAGGTGCAGGTGTCTGTCATCTTTCGGGGTCGCGAGATGGCGCACGTCGACGAAGGCCGCCGCATCATGGAGAGCGTGATTGAGGAGCTGTCCGAGTACGGCAAAGTCGAGATCGCTCCCCAGCAGCATGGGCGCCGGATGATGTGTACGGTCGCCCCCAAGTGACACTGCTTGGTCTACGTCGCTGCCGTGGCGGGCAGGATATTTGTTCTGAGCTTTCTCCCAGTCGTTCCCGATCTGCTCCCAGCTAGTTGCCGCTGGGAGCGGAGGCGGCGTGGAGAATGTCTTGCCACAGGGCAAGTGTCTGGCGGGCCATCGACAAGGCATTGAAGTCTCGGTGAACGGTCTCCTGGCCGGTCCGTCCGAGCTGGCGCCGCAGCTGTGCGTCGAGCAGCAGGCGGCAGAGTGTTTCGGCCAGCGCAGCCGGATCGTTGGGGGCGGTGAGCTGTCCGCCCCCGGTCGCAGCGATCAGCTCGGGAAACGCCCCGATCTGCGGCTGGACCACCGGGGTTCCCGCCGCCAGGGCCTCGAGCACGTAGAGCCCTTTCGCTTCACCGTAGATGGCTGGTACCGAGAACAGATCGAGCTTGTGCAGCAGACGCAGTTTCTCGGGGCGGCTGAGTGTCCCCAGGTATTCGAAAGAGTCACCCAGCCCATGGCTGCGCAGTTTTTCGAATTGCACCTGGGCGTATGCCTGATGCTGTTTGCCGAGCCAACCGGCAATGTGCAGTCGCGTGGGGGGGAGTTGGGATTTCTGTTGCAGGAGAAGGAAGGCATCGACCAGCACGTGGAGCCCTTTTTCGGGCGCCAGTCGAGCCATGTAGCCGATGTGCAAGGGCCCTGAGTCGCCCGGGGTGGCTGCCGTCGGATCGGACCATCGAGGTGTGTATCCGTCGATGTCGATGCCCAGGGGGACCAGCCGGAATTTGGCAGGCGGAATGCCCAGGTAGCGCGCCATGAAGTCGGCGTAGTACTGACTATGGACCAGAAATGCTTCCACCGTGTCGGCCAGGCGGCGGATCTCGTCGATGGCCGCTCGACGGTATTTCTCCGGCAGTCCTTCCAGAAATACATCATCGCCCTGGAGTGTGACGGTCAGGGGCACCCCCAGCGCCGCACGAAGGTCGGGTGCGCAGCCCGCAATCAACACGTTGCTCAAGTTGATCAGGTGCGGTTTCGGCTCCGCCGCGAGCCAGTGGCAGAGTCGTTGTACTTCTTTACGCTGATGGCCGGCTGACCCGCGGAGCATGGAAATCGTCATGTCACCCAGCTGGGACGCGTCCGTCTCGATGCCGCGCGAGCCGATCCAGCGCAATAGGCCGGGTCGGTCCAGGAGTCGGTCGAAGGCCTTCGGGATGTATCGGAATAGCCGACTGTACTGTTGCAGAAAGACGTTGATTCCGCCGAAAAAGACGTGGTCGATCGTCACGTCGGTCTCGTCGGTCTGGATGGGGGTGTAGAGCGGGATCAGTTGCACGTCCACGCCCAGTTGCATCATTGCTCGAGCCAGCGTGTTGTCGTGCATGCAGCTGCCGCAGTACATGCCGGCCGCACCGGGCGTGAGATACGTGATTCGTAGAGGGGGTGGTTCTGACATGTCAGCCGGTTGTGGGGCAGATGGCCTTGCTCGTGAGCTTTCTTCCGTTGGGCCTCGCAGCGACCGACGGCCGTTCCCCTTAACTCTAGCCGGATGCCGGTCAGCCGCCAGTAGCTGCGGCCGTAGCCCGCATGTCGCGCGCATGTAGCACGCACTTCAGTGCGTGACAGTCCCTACCCACGATCGTGCCAATGGCCCGGCCAACAAAGCCCCTGCTTCCGCAGACCGGTGGCCGCGGTCGCGTAGACCGGTGGCCGCGGTCGCGTAGACCGCGGGTGCGTTGTCGAGCGTAGGGCCATTCTCCCATGCTCTGCGCGAGCATGGCTACGCTCTGCGCGAGCATGGCTACGGCCGGTGGCCGCGGTCGCATAGACCGCGGGCTCTGCGTCTTGGAAGTTCTGGCCACCCGCCGCGAACGCGTCCCCTTTGTCGGAAGCTTTGAATTGGCAACGGGTTAGGAAATCGACCAAGAGCCCTTTGCATGCTGACCGGGAGATCCTAGAATGTGAGGTTTCACGTAGCGGAAATTCCGACGTGTCGTGACTGCGCGGGCGGACCAGGTGGAATGCTGTGCGGGTCGCTCTGGGATTCGGGCGGGTTGGCGAGTCGATGGAGTCGGCGAACCCTCACACAGTCAGGACTGTCGGCACGAAATACACACGCGTTCGTACAAGCACAAAGTGGTCAAAACATGCCCAAGCAAAAAACCCACAAGGGAACGAAGAAGCGATTTCGGTTGACCGCCACTGGCAAGGCCAAGCACCGTCAGGCGGGAACGAGTCATTTGCAGACGCGGGTTTCCTCGAAGCGGAAGCGCAATTTGCGTGGAACGACCACGCTGGACGATTGCATGACCGATTCGATTCAGCGAGCGCTCGCCGGAAACAGCTATTAGAAGACCGGCTATTGGAAGACCGGCTATTAGAAGACCGGCTATTGGAAGACGAAGACTCTGTGTGATGGCGTGCCGGATCGCCACTGCCCGGCGGTATCTGGAGCGATGCCGAGCTACCAAGGGTGGTGGGCTGCGATTCTCCGGCGTGATCGGTAACGTATCGAACTCGATATGAGGTGATTTTCCGGGGGACGGGCGATTTCAACATCTTCGGCCTGGTTTGGTCGAGGGGGCCTGGTGGACCTGGACATGGGTGGAACCAAGCGATGAGAACGACGAAAGGTTCGGCTCGTACGCGAGCCAAGCGCCGGATCTACCGGCGTACGAAGGGTTATACGGGAGGTCGTCGCCGTTTGTTGCGATCGGCCAAGGAAACGCTGCTGCGAGCAGGCGCGTTTGCATTTCGCGACCGTCGGGCACGCAAGCGGGACTTTCGTCGTCTGTGGATTACGCGTATCAGCGCAGCAGTACGCGAGCGCGGATTGCGTTACAGCGAGTTCATCCATGGTTTGGCGATGACGGGGATCGAATTGGATCGCAAGTCGTTGTCCGAGATGGCGATTCATGATCCCGCCGGTTTTGATGCGGTGATCGAACAGGTGAAGGCGAAGTTGGCGGCTTGATCAGGCTGAGCCAGCGAGAGTCCGGATCCGGTTCGGTAGGTTGCACTGGCGTCGGTTTGCTGAGAGTCGCGCGCAACACGAATCACCGTTTCTCTGTTGACGTGGCGTGTGAACAAACGAACAAGAGGCAGGTGCGATCCTCGAACCTGTCTCTTTTTGTGCTTCTTGAACGAGCGGTGAACGTATGGCACTCTCCGAGTTTCTCCAGGAGTTGGACGAGCTGGCGGGATCGGCTCGAGCGGCTTTCGACGCGGTGGGGGATGCTGCGGCGTTGGAGGCGGCGCGAGTGGAGTTTGTGGGGGCCAAGAAGGGGCGGCTCAAGGCGGTCCAGAAGTCGATGGGCCAGGTCGCCTCGGAAGATCGTCCGTTGGCCGGCAAGCGGTTCAACGAGGTGAAGGCCGAGTTGGAGCAGATCATGGCTGCTGCCCAGCAGCGGGTCGGTGGTGGTGCGGTTGGCGTGTCAGCTGGCAAGAAGCATGTGTTCGACACGACGCTCCCAGGCTGTCTGCTCCGCTGGGGCCACTTGCATCCGATCACGCAGACGATCGAGGAGCTCAAGGGGATCATGGGGCGGCTCGGTTTTTCGGCTGCTGAAGGGCCGGAAATCGAGGACGAGTGGCACAACTTCGAGGCCCTGAATATTCCGTTGGAGCACCCGGCGCGTGATCCGCTCGACAATTTCTACCTGTCGGTAGCGGGACGAGCAGGCGACACGCTGTTGCTGCGCAGCCAGACCAGTACGGTTCAGATTCGCGTGATGGAACGGACGCCGCCGCCGGTCCGCATCATCTCCTTGGGACGCGTCTATCGTCCTGACACGGCCGACGCGACGCACTATCCCATGTTCCATCAGATGGAAGGTCTGTTGATCGATCGTCAGGTGACGATGGCCGATCTGAAGAGCGTGCTGCGGATGTTCGCGACCAGCTATTTAGGGAGCGACGTGCACATTCGTTTTCGCCCTTCGTTCTTCCCGTTCACGGAACCGAGTGTGGAGGCTGATTTCAGTTGGAATGGCAACTGGATCGAATTCGGGGGGGCCGGCATGGTCGATCCGAATGTGCTGCGGGCGGTTGGCTACGATCCCGAGCAGGTCACAGGATTTGCTTTTGGCTTGGGTGTGGAACGGCTGTGCATGCGGCGACACAACATTACGGACATACGCGATCTCTATAAGAACGATGTGCGTTTCCTGCATCAGTTTTAGCCCGACGTTAGACCTCAACGCGCATCGACGCGCCGCGCGGGGTGCTGTCGAGCGGATTTCAACTTCAATCACCGCAGATCGAGCTGCCCGATGATAGTCTCCTGGAATTGGCTGAAAGATTATGTGGCCCTGGAGATGGATGTTGCTCAGCTGGAGCAGCGTCTGGCCATGGCCGGCCTGAATCACGAGTCGACCGAGCGCGTGGGGGACGACTGGGCCATCGATCTGGAAGTGACCAGCAATCGCCCCGACTGCCTGGGCCACCTCGGTATTGCGCGCGAGGTGTCGGTGTTGTGGAATCAGCCGCTGCAAGTCCCGCAGCCGGCTCCGGTTGAGAGTGGGCCGGGAGTGGCTGAGCTGACCAAGGTGTCGATCCAATGCCCGGAGCTGTGTTATCGTTACACGGCCCGCGTCCTCCGCGGAGTGACGATTGGTCCGAGTCCGAAATGGCTGGCCGATCGGCTGCGCAGCGTGGGCGTGGCGGTGATCAACAACGTGGTGGACGTGAGCAACTATGTGATGCTGGAGTGTGGCCAGCCGCTGCACGTGTTCGACCTCAGTCTGCTGCGGGGCCCGGAGATCATTGTTCGCGAAGCGCGGGATCGTGAGCCGTTTGAGGCCATTGATCATCGCCTGTACGAGCTTGAGCGAGGAATGTGTGTGATTGCGGATGCGGAGCGTCCGGTGGCACTGGCCGGAGTGATGGGTGGGGTCGATTCGGAGGTGAACCGTGGTACGACCGACCTGCTGATCGAAGCGGCTGAGTTCGCTCCGCTGTCCATTCGTACGACGGCCCGTCGCCTGGCTTTGCACAGTCCATCGTCTTACCGATTTGAGCGCGGCGTGGATCCCGTCGGCGTCGACTGGGCCAGTCGACGCTGTTGCGAACTGATTCTGCAGCTGGCCGGCGGAACGCTTGCTCCGGGCGTGCTGGACGAAGGGGCACCGATCCGTCAGCGTGAGGAGATCACGCTGCGGCTGAGCCAATTGCCGCGGGTGCTGGGTATCGAGGTTCCGGTGGCCGAAGTGCGTCGCATCCTGGCCGCGCTGGGGAATGTGGAAGTGCGGAGCGACGAGCGGCAGATCGTGGTGGTTCCGCCGACCTGGCGCCGCGATCTGGCTCGCGAGATCGACCTGGTGGAGGAAGTGGCACGCATCCATGGCTACGAGCAGATTCCGGAGGATGTGGGTGTTCCGATGGCTCCCTCCCACCGCTCGGACGCCGATCGGGTCCTGGAAAAAGTGCGTCACGGATTGTCGGCTGCCGGGATCGACGAGGCAATGACGGCCAGTATGGTGTCAAGTGCCTGGTGTGACGCGTTCAGTCCCTGGAGCGACTCGCCACCGCTCTGCTGCAGCACGCCGATGCTCAAAGGGGCGGACCGGCTGCGCAAGAGCCTCATTCCCAGCCTGCTCGATGTGCGGCGCGGCAACGAAGCGGTTGCCAACGACGTGATTGAGCTGTTTGAAACGGCGCGCGTGTATCTTTCGCAGTCGGCCGGACTCCCACGCGAGTTATGGGCGCTGGGAGTAGTGTCAGGACGCGGGTTCCATTTCGTCAAAGGATTGGTGGAGTCCTTGCGAGAAATGCTCCATATCGTGGATCCGCTGGCGGTTGCGCCGTCACAGCTGCCGCTGCTTGAGAGTGATCAGCAGTGCCGTTTCCAGCTGGGAGATCAGCTCTTGGGCTATCTGGGGCAAGTGACGGCGACCGGGCTCAAACAGTTTTCGCTGCGCGGAGCGGCCACCGTGTTGGAATTGGATCTGGGGGTGCTGGTCGCGGCAGCCCAGCTGGTTCCTCAGCAGCGTCCCCTGAGCGACTATCCGGCGATTGCCCGTGATCTGAATTTGATTGTGGACGAGAGCCTGCCGTGGGCCGACCTGGAGCAGACGATCCGCCACATGGCAGGTGAGTTGCTTGAGACCCTGCAGTTTCAAGAGGTCTATCGTGATCCCAAGAAGGACGGTGACGGCAAGAAGCGGCTCCTGTTCTCCATCACACTCCGTTCGCCGGAGCGGACGCTGACCAACGAAGAGGCTGATGCGGTCCGCGACGCCGTGGTGGCCGCCTGTCACCGCCAGTTCCAGGCGGTCTTGTTGGCGTAATCGTGGCGGGATAGATCGTGGCAGAGTGGGGCGTTGCCGGAGAGGTTTGGACCCGGTTGGGCTCCGATGCGCAGCACAACGCCCGCAGTCCAACAGACCGCGGGCGAAGCGGATCGGCGGGGGTCGTTTCCCCCGCGATAGGTTAACTGCGGTGGCTGGCGTCGCGCCTGTGCGAGCCCTTAGTCGTAGGCATGGTGATTCAGCAGTTCGTCCGAAATCGTACGATCGGCGATCCGACCATACTCCTCCAGGCCTCGACGCTGACCGAATTCATGCCAGGGGTTGACGTCGCGCAGTTCCGGCATGATCTCCGTCAACTGTTCGACGAGCATTTGAGCCATCCGCTGGATCTTGACCGACTCTGCTCGCTCACGGATAGCAGCAGCGGTCTTCATGAGCTTAACCATCCGCGCACGCTCCATGACTGGTCGGGAGAGGGACGAGTCTGGTTCTTCGATGAGTTCGGAGAGCGGAACATCGAGCGCTTTCTGCCACCGATGCAGGTCGCTCAGTCGCACATCGGTTGATTCTTGTTCCTGCAGGCGGAGTTGCCGTACGTCGACGCCCGATTGTCGGGCGACGCTGCGGAGCGAAGCGCCTTGCTGAAGTCGCACCGTGCGAATACGGTGCATGCGAGGTCCCTGAATGGGATGATCGGTTTCGTTCAGGGCCCTCCCCTCGCCGTCGGGGCCCGTGGCAATGACGTCAGTCGGCATCGCCAAGTAATCTACCGTTGCCATGTTGCCTGTCCTCTTTCCGCGGAGTTCCGGTTCGCGCAGCAGATAAACACGCCCCTTAGACGCGCGCGGAGTGGACAGAGTTCCCGGATTCTGTCGATTTTTCGGGATTTTCCGGCGTCTCTAAACGCCGATCGGGCTGGAGCAGCCGGACTGGAAGAGCGGAGCCGTGACGTGGCTCACCTGACTGCCAGGATGTAATGAGTCGAGCTGGTCAAGCTGCTCGACGGTCTCACGGCGGATCATCTGCAGCCCCCCCTGGGCCGGTTCATCTTGCGTCGCTCGCAGCTGCTCGCCCCAGGTCGAAAGGCGTTCGAGCAGATGGGGACTGAGGGACCGACGGGGCGTCTGGGCCCGGGCCATGACCAGCTGCCGATCGTTGCGCAGGTTCCACAGTTGACGCAGCTCGGAAACACGTATCGGCGTGGTTTCGTCGTGCACGAACACCATGTCGCCGGTAGTCTGTGTCATCGCCGTCTGAACCGCCGCATTGGGGCCACGTCGCGTCTGATGCCGGGTGACTCGCAGTTGAGGGTATTCGAGGGCCAGTTCGTGGGCGATCTCTTCCGTCTGATCGGTCGAGGCGTCGTCCACAATCAGGATCTCGAACCGGGGAGTGATGTCAGGGAGTACTTCCAGCAGCTTGGAAACGTTGTCGGCCAGTGTGTGCTGCGCGTTATGGACGGGCAAGACGACGCTGAGGGAAAGATCCACTGGGACACCTGCTATGTGTTCGGGAGGAAAGTGACGGGACTTCCGTTACGGTGCAGCGGTCCTCCATAGCAGACGGTAGCACGGCGCCACCGCGATCGCCACACGTAGGCACGCCACGCCCCGCAGCGCGAACCAACAACGACGCCCTGGCCACTCCAGTCTGCAGCGAGCCACGTGCCCCACCGGCTTGGGACGATTGTGGCGGAGTGTCGTCGGTCCACGTTCCGGACGCGGCCTTCACACTGTTCACCGTCGAGAATCATCGGCCATTGAGTTTGTCGGACTCAAAGAATGTCCAGGAAAGTCCTTGTTATATGGCCCCTAGGGACCAGGACGGTTGGAGGAGCTGGCACCATCCTTCTGGTCCCTCCTGGGGAACGCGGGAAAAACAACTTCGGTATTTGTTTTTCCCTCGCGCTCTTGCTCGTGCTCCTGCTCGTCCATCCGGTCATCCCGTTCCCACGCGGGGAGCGTCGGCCGATCGTTGCCCTCGCGTACAAGTACCGCTGGCACGAGTACCGCTGGCACGAGTACCGCTGGCGCTGAGCACGAGCACGTGATAAGCCCGGTCTTGCAGTCGCCGCCCCTTGGGATCGCGGGAAGAATTACTTCGGTATTTCTTGTTCCCCAGTGCCTTAGGTGCGACCGGCGTATGATAGGGAGCGGATGGCGGCGGCTGGCCCGAGCCGCTATTCTGGGGTTCACCAACGAGGGCCCGAGCGCAGCATTTCCCCTACAGGCAGGTCGATTGACCGAGAGGAGACGAAGGAGCCATGCAGACAGGGTCGAACGGACATGAATCGCGGTTTGAGGCGCTGCAACTGCAACTCCCACCGGCCCCCAAGCCGATGGGCGTTTACAAACCGATCGTCGTGGTCGGTCACCTGGCGTACCTGTCCGGGCATGGTCCGTTGAAACCGGACGGATCGCTGTTGACCGGCTGTATCGGCCGCGATGTGGACCAGCAGGCGGGTTACGAGGCGGCACGGCAGACCGGTTTGGCGATGCTGGCTACGCTTCGCAGTGGCCTGGGAAGTCTGGATCGGGTGAAACGCCTGGTGAAGCTGTTGGGGCTGGTCAACTGTGTGCCGGACTTCCAACAGCAGCCGGCGGTGATCAATGGCTGCAGTGAGCTCTTTGCAGCTGTGTTTGGTCCTGACGCGGGCGTGGGAGCTCGAAGTGCCGTGGGGGCCAATTCGCTGCCGTCGGGTATTACGGTCGAAATCGAAGCGATTTTCGAACTTGTCGACTGATCCGCTGACGTTCGAGGCCTGCTCATCTTCTATGCTCCTGCTCCTGGCCATCCTGATGTTCGTTGGATCGATCATCTTTTCGATGCTCGGCCAGGGGGGCGGCGTCCTCTACACGCCGTTGCAGGTCTGGGCGGGTGTGCGGTTCCACGAGGCGGCTGCCACAAGTCTCTTTCTGATCATGGTAGTCTCGCTGTCTTCGTCACTGGTCTATCGCAAGGCGCAGAAGATCGATTGGCCGCTGACGGCAGTGCTGGAGTCGGCCACGGTGTTGGGTGGCTTTCTGGGAGGGCTTCTCTCCGCACGGTGGTCGGGCAACGTGCTGAGCGTGCTGTTTGCCGGAGTGGTCATCGTGGCGGGCGTGCTGATGATCCATCCGCTTGCCGACCGCGCGCGAACTCCTGCTGTTCAGCAGCAAGGCTGGTACTTCCTGATCTGGCACCGCTGTGTTGGAGACCAATGTTACCGCGTCAGTTTGTTGGTTGCGCTCCCCTTATCGTTGCTTGCCGGACTCATCAGTGGGACGATGGGTGTGGGAGGTGGCATACTGAAAGTACCGATGATGGTGCTACTGTTCGGCATCCCGCTCGACATGGCCATTGGCAGCAGTGCCGTAATGATTGGTGTCACCGCTGCGGCGGGATTTGCCGGCCATCTGGTCAACGGTCACTGGGATTGGCGTCACTCGTTGATTCTGTCAGGAGCCGTCTTTGCCGGCGGGCAGATTGGCAGTCGCATTTCGGTGCGAGCGGACAAGCGGCGACTGAAACGACTCCTAGGCTGGTTCCTGCTGATCGTGGCCGCCAGCATGCTGTTGCGAGCATGGTGGGGAGACTGACGAAGCGCTCTCGAGTCGGAACTACCTGTGGGCGCAATGACGAATGACGCAGTACCCAATGACGCCTGGAATGACGAACCCTGCTGCCAGCAGAGCTCGACGAGCGGATTGTTACCGCAGAGGATGACGGTTTGTCGTTCCTCGCGTCGTGCTGGCAATCGTTACGGGTGGTGCTACGCTCCCAGATCACAGTCGGTTTCCTCGATCTCCAGGGAGAACGGGGGTACGGGTTTGGGGCCTTGGCCTTTGTCCAGATAGGTGGGGCTTTCTCCCTCTTCCTTGGCGCGGGTGAAGGCCGCCTGCAGCCGCTGTACGACGTTCGTTGCGCTGTCGTCGTGCAGGCCTTTCACAACGCCCGCTCGGATGGTCAGCGGAATTGGCTCACCCTGGCAATGGAATTTTGTCTTGCCGAGAATCTGGCGAATGCGTTCTACGGGCATCAGAGCATCTCCAGGCGCCACATCGCTCGAGAACCAGGCAAACTGCAAGGGGGACACTTCCAGCACACGACGGTCTTTTCGCAGCTGGCGTGAAATACGCGCTTTCAACTCGAACTTCAGACGCACGATGATGGCCGGGTCGATTCCGGTGGAGTCGAGGTCAACGAACAGGCCCGACAGGCTGGGAGTCTCATCGCGCAGGTCCCCCTGGCGCCACGCATCGAGGAGCCGATTCAGGATCACATCAGGTGGATCATTTTCGTCCTCAGAGCACTGCCCAACGGACGGCAGAACGAATTTCTGAGGCATGGCGTTTGCCGCGGGAAGTGCTGCGGGAGCAGCCGTGACGTCAGTTCGCCGAGGCCTGTCAGGCCCCGGTGCTGCGGGCGGTGACCCAGTCGGGGAATCGAGTTCCACGCGCAGCCGGGCTCCCAGTTCGCGGTTAGGCACTTCGATTCGCTGCACCTTGGGCCGGCGGTGCGGCAGGATCAGGTCGAGCGCAAAGGGTTGCAGGACGATCGTTCGATCGACGTCCGACCACCTCTTCGGACCGCGGCCCATCCAGAGCGCAGCGGCGAAGCCGAGAAACAGGTTGGTAGCGGCAATGACGATTATGGCGGTCAGTGCGAATGTGGCACTATACATGGTGAGCCCCTTGAGCCCCGCAGAGGACGCTTACATCTTCAACTGTAGGTTACGGGCGCAGCCGGATGGGGGCGGCGTTCACGTGGAGAGACCGCGCGGCGACGAGCGTTTGTGACAGCTTGACTTTCGGGTTGGGTGGCACTGGCTCCGCCCGTGTAGCTTTGCCCGATCGCCGCAGGAGCACTGGCAAAGCCAGTGGCACGTCAATTCACAGGATCGCGGGATGAAAACTTCCGTGGTAAGCCGGACTCCGATGCTCCGCGCAAGCGTGGCTGCAAGAAATACACCGAAGTTGTTTTTCCCTTCTGCCGTCGCTGTCACAGAGCACTAGCGTTGAGCGCGGATGACGGGCGGAACGGGTGCCGTGGGGAGTCGAACCATGTCGAGCGGTTGACGTGGTGACGTCGGCGCGGGCCGGACGTCGCTTGCACGCTGGGACTCACTGGCAAGGAGTCTCAGCAGTTCAGACGACGGGTTCTTCACGATCACAACGTGTCCACTGTCGCGGAGGTCGTCGAGGGTTCGCACGACACAGATGACTTCCGCGCCGGTTGGGAGGGAGGCATCCGATGCAAGGCGGCCGTCACTAGTGGCCGATGCGGGAACGACAGGAACGCTTTGCGTGGCGGGTTCGCGCGGTGTGGTCGCGGCGGGAGCAACGGTGGGTGTCGCTGATGCGGCCAGGTAGATGTGCTGCAAGTTGACTCGGGCCAACGCATCGTGAATGGTGGCCAGTGCGGCGAAGAGCCCCCGATCTTCCTGCATGTCGGCGGCGTTGCAGATGCCGATCAGGGTGCCGTCGGCGGTGAACAACCCACCGCCGCTACGTCCTTCCACCGGGTGACCCAGGATCTCAATATTCGGTGGGCCGCTGTAGCGATCAATGGCCGAGATCGAGCTGGCGCGAACGGTTGGATCTTGAGCATGATCGCAGCCCAGCGTGAACACCGCGTCTCCGACACGCGGGCGGCAGTCGGGTGAGCCGACTCGGACCGGCCTGACGGGGATGTCAGGACGAAACGTCACCAGTCCGTAATCGCGTTTGTCGCAGTCGTAGGCGAGCAGGTGGCCGGCCAATGGGCCGCGTGTTCCAGGGATAAACAACTCGACAGAGATCTCCCCTCGTCCCTGGGATTCGCGGAACAAGTGACCGCAAGTCAGGATCAGGGCCTCGTCGCCGTGCGTGTCGATAATCGTGCCGGTGCCATGCGACTGCCCCGTGGCGTCGGTTACGCGAAGCCGGACTGTCGCGTACAGCGCCATTTGCTGGACGGTCTGAGCTCCAGGGGCCGATTGAGGCACAGGTGTGGCGGCGGAGTCGGGAATCGGTGGGTTGCCGGGTTGGGGAGCGGACGCGGAGGTGGCAGGGAACGTCTGTAGGGGTTGGAGTCCGGTTGCGAGTGGATCGGGGGATTGTCCGCGGTACGACGGGTCCACGCTGGCCAGGGGCCCCTGCCCCGCCTGCTGAAACAGGGCGACCAGATGTTCGATACTGGTGGCACCCTCGATGCGTTGCACTTCTCGTCCCTCTTTGACGAGCACGAAACAGGGAATCGGGCCGATGGAGAAACTGCGAGCCAGTTCGGGATGCTGGTCGATGTTGATTCGGCGGACCGGATAACCGGCTTCCTGCAGTCGTTGCACGACCGGTTCCATGCTGCGGCAGGGAACGCACCAGTCGGCACTGAAGTCGAGCAATACCAGATCGCTGTTGCTGGTCAGCGCAGCAGCCAGCACGAGTACGTGGAGCGACGCCATCGTTTCCCTCCTGGATTCGATGTGCAAGCGGGTCGGGGATCCGGTCGGTTGGCATGACGAACCGTCGCGCTCGGGACAAGCGACTGCGAATCCATGCTGCAGCTTGTCCACCGGATGCAAAGCCTGGGTCTGAGGCTGGGACACTTTGGCCAGGATTGTCAAATCGCACAAGGCCAATTTTTTTCCCGGGGTGACTGGTGACCGATGCGTGGGGGCGTGGAGCCGGCTGGGAGCGAGGTGACGCAACCTGGTCCTTGACAACAGGTTCGACCGGTCGGGGTACCTGGGCGGATGTCACCAATCGGCTCGGCCCAGGGGCAGGGTTTTCTCTTCGGTCGGATCTTGCGCCGCGCTCCGACGAGCCCCCTCGCCCCGCATTCGCGCACCTTGCGGGTCTGTACTACAATGTCGCGATTACCCTGTGGCTGCCTCAGGGAGGTTGCTCCCACGGATCGGATGGATGGAGTGCTCATGTCCCAGCGAAAACTGCTCGTTACCGCCGCCCTTCCCTATGCCAACGGACCGATCCACATTGGGCATCTGGTGGAGTACATTCAGACCGACATCTGGGTGCGGTTTCAGAAGCTGCGGGGCCACCGCTGTATCTTCATCTGTGCCGACGACACGCATGGCACGGCGATCATGATCCGTGCACGCCAGGAGGGCCGCAGTGAAGAGGACCTGATTGCCGAAATGCAGCGGGCTCACCTGCGCGACTTCCAGGCGATGGATATCGAATTCGACAACTACGGCAGTACCAACAGCGACGAGAACCGACAGTTGTGTGGGGAGATCTGGCAGGCCCTGCGCCAGCGCGATTTGATCGTCGAGGCGGATGTGGCTCAGTTGTACGACCCGCAGGCCGGTACCTTTCTGGCCGATCGCTTTGTGAAAGGGAAGTGCCCGCGGTGCGGAGCTGCCGAGCAATATGGCGACAACTGCGACAAATGCGGCAGTACCTACCGGGCCACCGATCTGATGGATCCGGTGAGTACGATCTCAGGAGCTGTGCCCGAGTTGCGCAGCGAACGGCATCTGTTTGTGAAACTCGATCGACTCCATGATTTCTTGACCCAATGGATTCAATCGGGTGAACATCTGCAGGCGGAGGTGACCAATTACCTGAAAGGGCATTTTCTGCATGAACCGCTGCGCGATTGGGATGTCTCGCGACCGGCTCCCTATTTTGGTTTCGAGATCCCGGACAGTCCGGGCAACTACTGGTATGTCTGGTTCGATGCGCCGATTGGTTACATGGCTTCGACCAGGCAATGGTGTGATCGGCACGGCGAGAAGTTCGATGATTGGTGGCGCAGCGATGAGGTGGAGATCCATCACTTCATCGGCAAGGACATCACTTATTTCCATACGCTGTTCTGGCCAGGCATGCTCCAGTCGTCCGGGTTTTCCTTGCCGACGAAAGTCCACATCCATGGTTTTCTGACCGTGGGCGGCGAGAAGATGTCCAAGACCAAGGGGACGTTTGTCATGGCGTCCACGTATACGCGGCACCTTGATCCCAGCTATTTGCGCTACTACTACGCCTCCAAGCTGGGATCGAGACTCGACGACCTCGACTTGAACCTGGACGAATTCATTTCCAAGTCGAATGCCGACCTGGTGGGCAAGGTGGTCAATCTGGCCAGCCGCTGCGCTCGGTTTGCGGAAGCGACCGGACTGTCGGCCACCTATCCCGACGACGGCGGGCTCTTCGCTCGTGCCGCTGCCACCGGCGACGACATCGCTGCCGCCTACGAAGAAGGGGACTACAATCGGGCCATGCGTCTCGTCATGGAACTGGCCGATCATGCGAATCCTTATGTGGAATCGGCGGAGCCGTGGAAGCTGGCGAAGGATTCGGCCAAAGCCCAACAGCTGCAGGACGTCTGCACCGTGGCACTGAATCTGTTTCGTCAGCTGGCAGTCTACCTGGCACCGGTGCTGCCGCGTCTGGCCCGGCAGACCGCTGAACTGCTCGGCAAGCCGATCGAGCGATGGGATGAGTCAAGAGTGCCGCTGACCGGTACACCGGTAGCGCCGTTTAAACACATGTTGCAACGCGTTGACAAGAAGGATGTGCAGAAAATGATCGACGAAAGCCAAGATCAAGGAGCTGCTCCGGCAACACCCGAGGCCACCGCGTCATCGGCGGTCGAAAGCCCAACACTGCTCGCAGAGCCGCTGGCCCCCGAGTGCACCATCGATGACTTCACCAAGGTGGACCTGCGCATTGCGCGCGTCGTGTCGGCCGAAGATGTGCCTGAGGCCAAGAAGCTGATCAAGCTCACGGTCAATCTGGGCGGAAACGTCACACGCACCGTGTTCGCCGGCATCAAACAGGCTTATGAGCCAGCTCAGCTGGTGGGCCGCATGGTGGTGCTGGCCGCGAATCTCGCTCCCCGCAAGATGAAGTTCGGTACCAGTGAGGGCATGATCCTGGCAGCAGGACCTGGCGGAGCGGATGTGTTCCTGTTGGGAGTGGCCGACGGCGCGGAGCCGGGACAGCGGGTACACTGAACGAACACGTAGCATGTAGCACGCACTTCAGTGCGTGATTTGCCCTGTCCACGATTCTGCCAGTGGCAGCACGCAAACGCGAGGTGTTCGCGGGCTCAAGCCCGCGTTACGACGGTGAAGCAGCATATGGATCTCCGAAGTCTGGAAGCACTCGACACAGCCGGAACGGGACTGCGCATCGATTTTGTGCGGCGAGGGCCACGGTGGGGACACCAGATCAGCGTGCTGGCCCAGGGACGGGGCGTGCCCCTGTTGGAATCCGTGGAGGGGGACGACCAGCAACCATTCCCGCCCAGTCCTCCTCTGCAACAGCTGGTGATTGAGCCGCGGCCTGGCGGTGTTCCGGTAGCGATGTCGGTCGGCATGGCGGGGACTAGCCACTGGTCGGTCTGTGTGGAAGCGTTGGCCGCCACCCTGACGCTCCGTCTGGATATCGCCTGCCGCTGTTCTTCGGATGGCCACCGTTTGATGAGCACTTATCTGCCGGTCGCACGCTGGCAGAAGTCGGTGGATTCGGCCAGCTTGTATGCGACGGTGGATCAGCTGGAGTGCCGGCTTGTGCCGCAGGGGCTGGAGAAGAACGAGGCTGAGGCCCTCCTGTTGGATGACAAGGTGATCGTGCGTCCGACCACACTTGGCGGAGGGCGGACCGTCCGCTGGTGCTACGACATTGTGCTGTCGCCGCCTGCTGACGGAGCCTGATTCGCGGCCTTGATTTCGGACTCGTCCACCGCGAGAATACGGGTCTGCGCAGGGAGTCGGGACAGCGTCGGTGCGGGGGGAACCAACCGCGTCGGTACGAGGTGGTTGGCTGGGCTTCACGAGCTATTCCTGCCATATTGCGGCAACTCACACCGGCAGCACGCTTGACGCTGCCGCCGGCCTTTCCAACTCTTGCGAATGCATTTCCGGACAAGCTGATTGAGGACACTCGCCGACCATGGTCTTTGAACAAATCCAGAAGCTGCAGCAAGAGTACACGGACAAATACGTGGTGGTCGACGCTCAGCGACCCGAGCTGCAGCGGTTCAAGGGCCTCACCGGGACAGTGAAGACGGTCAATATGAGCGGTCGAGCGCTGGTCCAGTTCGATGGCAACAACAATATCGGCTGGTATGACATCGATGTCGACTATCTGAAGGTGATCGATCAGCCGTTGCCGCAGGAGACTCAGGTCGAACGAAAGCCCAGCCGAGCCAAGGCGACGGAAGCCAAGTCAGAAGCCAAATCGGTCGCCAAGACCGAGGGTGAAGTCGTGGCCAAGGTTCCGGCCGACGCCCCTGCGCCTGTCGACAAGGCTGCAACAGCTGAGAAGGCTGTGCCTGAAGCCAAGCCCTCAGCAGCGAAAGCGGGTGACACCAGGATGTCGGTCGATGACGTGCTGGCGGCGGCTCGAGCCAAGGCCGGGGCCGGTCCGTCGGGTGCCAAATCGCCGACGCCAAGTTCGCCCCCGGCGGAAAAGTCGCCCCCGGCGGAAAAGTCGTCCGCGGCGGAAAAGTCGTCCGCGAAAGAGAAAGCCGAGCCATCCCCTGAAGCGGCTGCACCTGCGAAGAAACCCGCTCCGGCCAGCACGAGTGGCATGAGTGTGGCGGACATCCTGGCTGCCGCCCGCGCTAAAGCGGCTTCGAGCGCCGCGCAAGCAACGCCGCGTGCCGAGTCGTCATCTGCTGCTCCCGCGAAGACCAAAGCCCCTGGCGCACAGGGCTCCGCCGCTGAAAAGGAGATGAGCGTCGCGGACATCCTGGCTGCCGCGCGTGGCAAGGCAGCGGCCAGTCCCGCGCAAACAGCGCCATCGACCGAGTCATCATCTGCTGCGCCCGCCAAGGCTGCAGCCCCTGCCGCGAAAAGCCCTGCCTCTGGCAAGGAGATGAGTGTGGCGGACATCCTGGCCGCCGCGCGCGGAAACGCTCCGACTGCCACGGGGGGATCTACTTCGGAAAAGCCCAAGGCTGCAGTCGATCCCAAGAAGATGAACG
>JBGSHS010000036.1:0-17168 GCA_041752115.1 Pirellulaceae bacterium
CGGCGGACTCGGCCACGACACGCTCAACGGCGACGAAGATGACGACCTGATCTTCGGCGACGACGGCAACGACACCATCCACGGTGGACTCGGCCACGACACGCTCAACGGCGACGCAGATGACGACCTGATCTTCGGCGACGACGGCAACGACACCATCCACGGTGGACTCGGCAACGACACCATCCACGGCGGGCTGGGCAATGACACCATCCAGGGGGATGGCGGCCACGACACGCTCAACGGCGACGACGCTAACGACCTGATCTTCGGCGACGACGGCAACGATACCATCCACGGTGGACTCGGCAACGACACCATCAACGGCGACGCAGATGACGACCTGATCTCCGGCGACGACGGCAACGACACCATCCACGGTGGACTCGGCAACGACACCATCCACGGCGGGCTGGGCAACGACACCATCCATGGGGATGGCGGCCACGACACGCTCAACGGCGACGACGATGACGACCTGATCTTCGGCGACGACGGCAACGACACCATCCACGGTGGACTCGGCCACGACACGCTCAACGGCGACGCGGATGACGACCTGATCTTCGGCGACGACGGCAACGACACCATCCACGGCGGGCTGGGCAACGACACCATCCATGGGGATGGCGGCCACGACACCATTACCGGCGACGACGACGACGACACGATTTATGGCGGCGCTGGCAATGACACCATTCACGGCAATGACGGAGACGACACGCTTTTCGCAGATCTGTCAGACGCGTCCCAAACGATTGGCTGCGCCCCCGATGGCGATGGGGGCAGCGATACGGTGTACGGTGAAACAGGTGACGACACGATTTATGCCGGAGCCGGGGGCCCAGTTGCGACAGCCGGCCATGATCATCTGGAGGGCAATGAAGGTGACGATCTGATCGTGCTGTTCTGTGCCAGCGCGGATATATACGGGCAGGACGGCGTCGATCAAATCGACATCATGGGCACGACTGCGGGCACGACGACAACGGTTGACGGCGGTGCCAGCAACGACTTGATCCGCATCAGCCCGCAAGCCATGAATCTCGACACAATCCAAGGCGAGGTCACAGTTGACGGTGGCGCCAATGACGCTGCTCAGCGCTACGTGTCGACGGGAGGCCTATTAGTCAGCAGTGGCTCGGGCGCATGCGATTCCGCTTTTGTGGAAACCGTCGCACACCAGGATGTTGGCGACACGCTGGAGCTGTTTGACAGCACATACGCGAGTGCGGGAAACAAGTACGAATTCTCACCCACTGGTTCAGATGCCATGCAACTGACCATCACGACCACCCCTACCGCTCGTCCCTTCGCCGGTGTCGCGTGGCAGGCAACCGAGAATGTTGATCTTGATGCTGGCTTGCAGATTGACATTATCGAAGTACAAATGCCGCACCCCGTGGGGAACCGGCTGCCAGGCGTCATTACGATCGATGGTGGAGGTGGAGACGACAACTATATTGATTTCCAGGGATCTACTGAGGGTGACACAATCGTTGTCGATCGGATTGGAGGTCGCACGGTCGGTGTGTTGGGCGGCAGCGGTACAGAAACAATTCGATCCCCCTTTGAGCTCGCTAACGTGCAACGTATTCGCATGCAGGGCGAAGAAGGAAATGATGTTCTCTACAACAAAGCGAATGAGTACCAACCTGACGGGTCATCGACGACGGAGACGGTACTTGAGGGAGACGGTGGCAGCGATTTGTTGGTAAACGGTCGCACGTCTGGGAAACTGGACACGGGCACTAATCGGATTGGTGGGCCGATTATCGGAGGAGCCGATGGGGCCTTTCTCTTGGGAGGCGCGGCCGCTGATGGCCTGTTTGGCTCCGGCAACAATGCGACCTATCTTCCCGATTCCTATGGAGTGCCGGTTGGCTCGGACCCCATCGCCAACATCGCTGACAGTGAGTCGAACGGCGACATTGTTTCCTTCTCGAGCGGCATGGGTGCGGTCGTCATTTCGCGTGGCTCAGACTGCATTTCTACGAGTTGTGGCTACACTGCTATCTTCTCCGACGGCATACCGTGGATCGATGTGTGTGCGTGGCTCTATGCCTCGTTCAAAGGAATCGGTGGTGGCGGGACAGCGGCCGATGTGCTGTCGAGTGACAGACTCAACGCTCTGATTGCACTGACAACGCCACCAACGCTCATGACTCTGAGTCCCACCTCGGGATCAGGTGACGGCGAAGCCGAGTATCACAACCCGCGGATTGCCTGTGACGTCAACGATGATGGCCGAATCAGCCCGCTCGATGCGCTCCTGGTAATCACAGCCCTCAATAATGGCGGTAGTATTGGCGGTTCCGGCGCAAACGGTGAAGGAGAATCCTCGGGAAAACTCTTTGTCGACGTCAACGGAGACAATCGGATTTCCCCGATCGACGCCTTGCTGGTGATCACCGCCCTTAACCGCGGCGCTGAAGGTGAAGGCGAGAGCGTTTCCTTGCTCAGTGCGACAGAGTCCAACCGGGCGGTAGCGCTGCTCAACGGTGGCCAGTACACACCGGCCACGCAGTACGTATGGAGCTTACCGGAGCGGCTTCAGCAAGTCGCCATTCGCATCGCCACACTCGAAAGCATGGAGGTCATTCCGATTGGCACCGCGACCGCGCTGGCGGCGGATCAGTTGACACAGACCCTGTTGGAGTCTCGCGCGCTGAGTACTTTCCAACTTATTGATTTGGATGACATTCCCAGTGCCCCACTGGACGAATCGACTCTGGACATCCTGGCCGACGCCTGGAATTCCGAGGAACTGTAAGCAGGCGATAACGCCAGGGGCTGGCATGGCATCCAAGTTCTGGCTCCGATCCGCCTGAGACCTCAGCGGCGCCACGTGCGGCGCCGCTGAACTTCGGGCGCGGCGATGTACCGATGTCCGTTGCCGGAGAGCGTTTCTGGGAACGGGAGTCAGTGCAGGAATGTTGCCACGATCACACCCATTATTCGGCCGCACCGGGCCGATGCGCGGAACTGGGACCAAATGGGTTAAGACGGCTTGACTTTCGGGTTGGGTGGCACTGGCTCTGCCCCATGTAGCCTTGCCCGTTGGCCGAAAGAGCACAGGCAAAGCCAGTCGCTCGCGAGTTCTTAGCTGTCACAGAGCACTAGCCCAGTATTTGGCGCCCACTCCGTAGCGTCCCGCAGCCGCTGGAAAACCCGATGCCACCAGACTGCTGCCGAGCTTCGGGCAAGGTGCCTTTGACCGGCTCGCGAATAACTGATCGACCAGTCCTTCCCGAACTGCGTTGTCGCCAGGTCATGGCGGCCTCGTGCCTCTTGCAGCTCCGCGCGCCGGTCGGCCGGCCACTCCGATCCTGCTGGGGTGGTTCCCCAGTGTGGTCGCAGTGAATCAGGAAGACAGAGAATCTGGGGAACGAATTCAGCCTGCATGTCCCATGCAACTAACGAAACGCCCCTGATGTGCTCCTACCGGCCCTGCCATTTAGGGGAATATGAGTTGCGTTACGGGCCGCTGTGGAATAGCTTGAACGGTATGTTTCCACGGGGCGAAAACGTAGTGCCACTCCCACTGCGAAGCGTCGAGTCTCGAGCATCTGCGGAAGCCGGCAGCGTAGTGGATCTGTAAGCGGAAGGGGCGGGGCCGGCAAGCGATCTAACGGGCAGAAACCGGCCAGCTCGGATGAGGTCGCACCGACTCCACGCGATTGACTCTTTGGGTCATTGAGCCAGAATTCGTGCAGCGGCACCGATTCGGCGGTGTCTGTCAGCGGGAAGGAGAATCGATCTGATGATAGAGTTGCGGTTCCAACCGGGCGACGAACCGGTACCGGGCTATATGCTGACGAAGTTTCTGGGAGCGGGGAATTTCGGAGAGGTGTGGGAAGCGCGTGGTCCGGGTGGTGTTCTGGCCGCCATGAAGATCTTGTCGGAGATCGACCGACGATCGGGTCGCACGGCATTCAAGGCACTGCAGCTCGTCAAGAACCTCCCGCATCTGCACCTGGTGAAGATCTACGGATTCTGGCTCAAGGATGATCAGGGGCAGATCCTGGATGACGAGGTCGATCCAAATTTCTCGGACGACTCGGTCAGTTCCTGGATCAGTCCGCCTGTCGACGACACCCCTGAGGACGAACCTCGCCAGACCATGGGTGTCGACGATTTTTTTGGCACCGACGGGCCAAGAACCAGCACCGATCAGGGCACCGACGGGCCCGACGGGCCAGTTGGAACCATCATCGAAACCCCCAATACGGGAAACAGCCCTGCGCAGCTGGTGATCGCCATGGGGCTGGCTGAGGAGACGCTTGAGCATCGCTTGAAGCGTCACCAGAAACAGAGAGGCGCGGGCCGGCAATCCACCGGAAAGACAGACCTGTCCAATGGCATTCCTCGCGAGGAACTGCTGCGTTTCATGACCGGTGCGGCCAAGGGATTGGACTTCCTGAACCTGACCCACAAGATCGAGCATGGTGACGTCAAGCCAGCCAACATCATGATCATTGGCGGGGAAGCACAACTGTCCGACTTCGATCTGGCGCGCGACGCGGATGACATACGCGGAACCAAGGCATTAGGGGGATCACCCGCTTACTCAGCGCCGGAACTGTCGTCGCCTACGAGCGACCAGTACGCCCTGGCAGTCACGTATTACGAAATGCGGACGGGTGAACTCCCTTACCGCAAAGCCACTCGGCGCGAAGTTGACCGAGCCAAGCTCACTGGCGATTTGTTTCTGGATCGCCTCCCCAAGCGAGAGCGGGCGGTGATTCGCAGAGCCACGTCAGTCAATCCCGCCGCCCGCTACCCCTCCTGCGCTGCGATGGTGGAGGCATTGAGCCATGAACCGATTAAGTGGGGCAAGGTGATCGGGTCCCTGGCCGGTGCCGTACTGATCCTGGCCGGTATCATCGGCGGCTGGGAGTACTCCGGAATAACCCCCAAGCCCAGCGAGCTTGTTCAGCGCATCATCTCACCGCGAATCGAGCCACACGAACGACTTGTCGAGACCAAAGAGTATAAGGACATAGAGAAACTACTTGCTGAGCTCAATGGATTGCCGGACGACCCCATGTCGGCCATTTCCGCGGCACAAATATCGACGATTGGAACGGCACGCGACCGCATCGACACGTTGGCCCGCAGACCTTACACGCCGCCAGAATACGATCTGCTTCGTGTGCCGAATCAGTGGCTGTGCGACTTTGTATCTTCGCACGTACCTCAGATGCTGAATGGAGAAATTGAGAGCGCTCAACAGTGTATTGAGAAGTTCGTGACAAGCTCCCTCGAGCCAACGAACATCTGGGAGAAGATCGAATCGGACAAGCAGAAACTAGAAGCGTGGCGAATCTCCTTCCGGTTGGCTCGCTGCAGGGCGCATCTGATCATGGCACAGGATTCGGCGAGTGACGGAGATGACTTCACCCACCTCCCGCCACTTGATGATTCCTCCTGGTCAGGACACGCTCAGGAATCAGGGTTGTACGCACTCCATGCTAGTCGAAATCGCAAGTCGCAACCTGACGATGTGCTCTCAAGGTCTGTTCTTGAGCCCACCGCCAAACTTCTCGAACACGATCCCGAGATGAAGAAACTGGCGACTTGGGAAAAGGAACAACTCGAGGACCTGAAAAGGGACATTTTCGGGCAGTACCAGGCGAAAAGTAAGACACGGAAGTTCGCGACCGATGAGATCGCATGGCTGGAGACCATTACCGGCATCAAAGACATCAAGATACTCAACATCTTGGTGGAAGCGTTGGAGTACATCGACTCCAACAAATTTGGCGATGCACGGAAGAAGATCGAGTCAGCTCGTTCCACGGCAGGCGAACTAGCTCTTGCGCCGGATAGCGAATCGGTCCTGTCAATCGACGAAGTGGACCTCTTGCTTTGCCTGCGCGACACCACTGCGGATCCCACCAAATTGCTGCCATCCCTGGTGAAGCTACTGGATCGGAAGAATAGTCTCTGCGAGAAGAGTGACCTCCTTGGAGCGTTGATGATGCGTGCGCAGAGTCAAGTGCTACAGGGAGGCGAAGAAGCGTCCGCGGCGCCCGCGCCGAGGCTCGATATTACGGCAACCAGCGAGGCATTGCAGAAGATCCAATCCCTCAACCTTGACCTGGGTGAACACAGCACATCCGAGTACCTCGCCTGGTGGGACGGCATCCGGGCTGCCGACTCCGTTTTCCGTCCCGAGGTGGAGTATCCTGACTGGAAAGAGCTGTGCGATCGATTCCGCAGCGGTACGGGACGAATCAGCCAGATCGACAAGACACTCCGGGACCTGGTGGAGATCTGCGCTGTCGAGTGTCTTGTTCAGTCTCATCTCAGCGAGCCTGATTGGAGACTGCCCGATGACCAGAAGCAACCGTTGAACGACGCGCTCGATCGCCTTCTGCCGAATCCGCCAGAGCGATACCGCACCTACATCCGCTTTGCCGATTGCGTACGAAACTACGACAAGTCACTTGTCGCCCTGAGCGGACAACCCGACTCGCTGCTCAAAGCGTCCGAGGATTTTGTGGGAGCGGTCGAAACGCTCTCGCAGAACCCGTCACGCACGGGCGATCTCGATCTGTTTGACTCGCGCACAGACCGCCTCAGGCTCTGCCAGAAAGTTTTCTTGCGGGCTGTGAAGTCGACCCTGCCCACACAGGAAGTCTCGGTAAGCCTGGAAAGTCCAGACGAACTGCGCGATCCTTTTCCACCGGGTGGCGCCGGCCGAATATACCGGATTCTTCAGCTCCTTTACGGCAGACTTACCGAACAAGCCGAGTACATCGAATACTACGATCTGCTCGCCCAGGCCGCTTACTACCACGCTCAGGAGCTCCGCACTGCCGATCCACAGCGCTTCAGCGTCGTCATCGACCGCTGTATCGAGGCAGCCGAGGTATGCCGAACGCTGCTCAACGCGGACGATCCGGAATCGGCCAAGCAGTTGTCGGCCGACCAGAAGCGACAGCTTGTCCGTGACTACTTGATCGCTTCAAGAGCGTATCGGGATCGCAACAGAGAGGGAGATTTTGAAGCCGCATGTGCCCGCTCCGCTCACTTAGCGCGTCTATTCACTGACAACAATTTCCGCGCCCAGGCGCAGATTAAGTCCGACAGTTTTCTTAAGAACGTGCTGCAGCCGGCCATTGAAGCCATCGCCGCCGCGCCCCTGGGAAAGCAAATCGAAAAATTGCAGGGTGCTTCACGCGCACTGCTGGCCTCTGCCACCGCCGACACATCCACAGAGCCCCAAGCGCCGCAACTGACGGGGGTGACCGACTCGCTGTCGCACGACATTGCACGGATCTATGCGGCTCAAGGATTCTACTTTCGCGATTATGCCGATCTGGACTCCGCAGGTGGCGACCAGGACGCGGATGTCACAGCCTTCGTCTCGTACGATGTCGCGTCGAAACTCGCGCCCTCGGAGGATGATTTCCTCGTACAGATGGCGCTCCGGTTCCGCAGCGCCTTCACCGCTGCTTCGGGTGACCGCAGCACCAGTCCGCCCGCCGCCGTGGAGGTTCAGTTCCTCCGTCGAGTCATTAACCGACCCGAGAGTGGAAGTTCCGCTTCACCCGATCGCGAGAACAACCTGTCGTTTCTGAAATTGAAAGCACGCTACCATCTGCTCGAAGCCCGCTTGACATCGGACGCCAACGCGAAGCAGGTTTCTCTTCAGCAGGCGGTCGACACCTACGACAAGGCGCGGAAAATTGCCTCGCCCAACGAGACCGATGAACCGATTTCTCAAGTTCCTGCTCCCTCTCCACTACCGATTGAAAACCGAGAGGCGTCTGGCGGCACTGATCGAAGTCTGGCAGACCTCTTAGTTGGAGCTGCTACCTCACGTGTCGAACTGGCCAATCTCTTGGCGGCTCTGCCGGACCGCGAGGCGCAAAACGCGAAGATCGACGAACTGCTTTCCGGGGCCATTAGTTATGCCGAGCGAGCATCCCATCTGACGAACAAAGTCGAGCTGCAGGCTCTGATTCACCTTGTGTGGGGTAATGCACTCGAAGACCAGGCTCTGCTTCTGAACGATCTCCCCAAATATGGTGACGCCATCGTGGAGTTCGAAAAGGTCATAGAGTCGCTCTCCACAAGTCACAAAGTCGCCAATAACGACCTTTACCAGGGCTATTTGAGCAAAGCCCGCGCGACATACCGACAACTCGACGCTAAAACGAATGCGTTTACACACCCGACGCAAAGCACATTGAATGATCTCAATAATGTCCTAAGTGTCTTGTCCCTTGCGGACAACGAGCAGTATGCCACTCTGGTGACACGCGTCGAGGCAACGTATTACCAGGGGATGGTCTATCAGCAACTTGGTTTGGTTAAGGTGCGGACGAATCGATCCGATTTAGCGTTTCGTGCCGATCTGGTGACTTCCGAGAGACTGATCGAAGAAGCGGTAACTTTGGCGAGGGAAAACCAATTGCCAGAGGTGTTTTGGGGCGACTACCAGTTGAGCTGGATGGCTGCCGTCTCGTTTCTGCTCGGCACGACCAGTGACTCGAGCGAAGTACCTCGTCTCAACTCCAAGTTAATTCGCTTGTCGCGCGAATTGATCGAAGTACAGGTGCTAACCGATCCTCACAGCAACCGCGTTAGCGATGATTTGCTCCCCCGCAGCTCCGCGTGGCGATGTGTACAATCTTTGCAGAAACTAATGAAAGCGTACGCCTTTTTTCCCAGGAACCCAACCCTCAACTCTTCTCCTGGGGAGCGAAATGGCCTCAAATCCGCAGTGGTCGAGCTTGAGTCTTCTCTCCGATCGCGGATAGCCGATGTCGATGTTGATATTCAGGCGTTTGCAGCTCTAATGTGCGTCCGCTTCCTACAGGAAGATGTGCCGGACGATTCCACCCAAGGGGGCCATCACGGTATCCTCCAACAGGCGAACTCCATCCTCGACAGTGCCATCCATTCTGTGTGCGGCAAGTCCGGCGACAAGGAAGGGATCTGGTGCGCTCGACTCAAAGGACAGCAGGCGCTGGTCATGTGGTCCAAACTGGGTGCCTTACGCGGCGACGTTACACGACGTCTAGATGCAGTACGCGCAGGGCAGGAAGCGATTAAGCACATTCAAGTGTCTAACGATCTATTCAGGACGGAGAGGCTGTACCTTAGTCTGAGATGCGTTAACTGCATTCTGGAGATTCTGAAGGACAGGTCGATCCCGGTGAACGAGCGGCAGCAGCTCTGGAATATTGCTGAGGGGGTTTTTAGGGAGATAAGCGGAGCACATCGGGTCTGGAATGAGCGAGGCGATGCATTGCGGAGTTTTTCGGAGGTGAGCTTGGAACACTGGGACTGGGGCATGGATGAGAGAAGACACTTCCTAGAAGATAACGAGTTGGTTAATGTCAGTGAGAAGATTCGCGACATCCGGAGAGCACTTGACGCCGCGAGGTGAGCGCTGATCGCTCGTGGAATCCGGAGCGACGAGACATGGTAGATTCGCGACAAGGGTGCAGTTGCACTAGTTGGAGCAATCGGTTCCAAGATCTGCAAGAAATGGCAATCTTCGAAACGCGTTTGGCACTTCTGCTCCGAATCGGCTGCGGCCAAACTTCCTCCAGTCCTCAACCTTTCCCGTCCGTTCTGGGACAGGAACAGCCCCCCCCGCTCACGACACATTCATCAAGTTCACTCGCGACGATCGTCCACGTTTCGGTATCGCAGGGGGCGCGGCCTCGGACGAACCAAATTCACTTCAAGCACCATCCCCTCAACCACCTCAGCCCATCCTCTTTCGCTCAGTAAAATCGCGAATCTGCCGGGGGGGGATGCAATCTCAGGATAAAGTTCACTCTTCGGACAACCGAAGATTCAATTAGTCCTGTACAGGTTCTGACGTTTGTGCATCGCAGTTCGGTTATGCGAGCGACGAATGCGCATCCATGTCGGACGTACTGCACGGGATAGCCGCTTGAAGTAACTCTCCATCACCCACCGCTTTGGGACGTGGCGAGTACCACACATCGCACAAACCACAGCATCCAAGCTCACATTCGACACACTCCGGGGGGGGTGACCATGCCAGCCAGCCACCGTACACTGTGGTGCATCGGGTTCGCATTCGCTTTGGCTCTCCCGACTCTGATCACGAGCCGCGGTTTCTCGTCGGACCTGTTGCCTCCGCCGGAATGGGATACGTGGATTGAAACGACTGACTGGCTCGCCGTCAGTGTTCGGGCCCAGGACGCGACCGTTCCCGGGGCCGTTCAGCCAGCCCGCGGGGAGAGATCTCAGGACGTCGCTGAATTCCTCGAATTGGTGGACTTTGGTGCAGCGTCCCCCGCAACTCCTCCCACCGGCGGCGAGAAACCTGGCGATGGACCAGGTCAGAATACCGTGCCACCGAATTTCAAGCTGACTCAGGCGCCTGAAATCTCTCAGGTGATTCAGCAGTCGAAACGTGTTCAGACGACGGAGTTCCAGAAGCGTTCACAGTTATCGCTCGAGCCGAACATTCGCGGCTATCAAGGTCCGGACGTCTACATGTTGTCGGATGGACTGTATTGGGAGCCGATTCGGCCGGACTTGGACTCGATGCTGAATCGTCTCGATCCGTCGATGTATGAGGATCTGTCCGTTCTGGCCGGTCCGTACGGACTGCGCTATGGGCCCGCGTTCGCCTTTATGCGAATTCTGAACCAGGACACGCCGCGTAATCCGAACGGTTATGAGTCCCATTTCCGGACCGGTATTTCTACTCGGACCAATGGCGGCCAGGTCTACGGTCGCGAGACCGTCTACGGTGGCGGCAGTGACTGGGGATACATTATCAACTACGGAAATCGAGTCGGTGGCGACTACGATCCGGGGGGAAACTCCACTCAACCGGCCGTACCCGGCAGCTACAAAAGCCAGTCACTGCTGGGACAAGTCGGCTTCGACCTGAGCCCCGAGTCCAATCTGGAATTCCGTTTCCGTCGCCTCGACGATACGGACACCGAGTACCCGCTACAGTTCTTCGATGTTGATTACATGGGAGTCGATGCCTACAGCCTCCATTACGATTCCGAAGACCCCTGCGGATGTGGCACTTTTTCCATGATGGGATGGTATTCCCGCAGCCGCTTTCACGGTGATACGTTTCCAGCGCAGTTCGGTTCTCCTTACTACAGCATCGATCGCGTGAACGCGTCCCTCGAACAGCGATTCCCCAACACCGACGTGAACCTGGCGGGATGGACCGGGGGCCATGTGATGATTACGGGAGCACGCGTCAACAAGACATACGGCGACCCGGATGCGACGTTGCTTTCGCTCGGGGCTGACGTGCGATACATGACACGGCGCATCAATGAGCGGTTCATTGACCTCAACGGTGGCAGCCTTCCCCCGATCAACACAAACCTGCCTAACAGCTCACTGGTGGATCCCGGCATCTACAGCGAGTTGACTCTCGGTTGGCTCCCTTACGTGACCACCACAGTCGGTGCACGACTCGATTGGGTCCACACGACCGCCGATGCCGCCGAAATCCGTCCGAACTACAATCTGTATGACTACAGATTTCAGCTCGATCAGAACGACGTGCTCCATTCGTACTACTTGTCAAATGAAATGGAGCTGAACAGTCACTGGACCGTACGCCTGGCCGGCGGTTATTCTCAGCGTCCCCCCACGACTCTGGAACGGTACGCCGACGGTGTATTCGTGAGTACGTCACAGAACGGACTGACGCGCGTACTTGGTACCCCCACGCTCGAACCAGAGAAAGTCTGGCAGATCGACGCTACACTCCAAGGTCAATGGGACCGCTGGGGTGGCCGATTGACCGGCTTCTACAGCTGGGTTGACGACCCGATCACCTATTTGGGAGCACCGGTAATCGACCCGACCGGTGCGTACCTGGTCCGGTATATCAACGGCAATCTGTTTATTCGTAACGGCTTCGAAGCCGTCGGTGAATGGAAGCTCTCCGACATGTTGACGGCCTTTGCCACGGGTCGGTATGTCTGGGGTGAAGACTCCAACATTCTGGTCGATGGCGTGGGATACCGTGATCTGCCGTTAATGGGAATCTTCCCCATCTCGAGCGACGTCGGCATTCGAATCCACGATGCCGACAGCGGCCGCCGTTGGGGTCTGGAATTCGCTGCAAGAATGGTCGCCAGCCAGAATCGCACGGCCTCACTCCGATTGGGCATCACGGACGTCGATGGACTCGATCCCAACTGGGAATCGCGGACCGGCGGATTCACGGTCTTCCGCCTCGGCGGGTACTACAACGTAACCGAAAACATGAACGTGGTGGGTGGCGTCGACAACCTGTTTGATCGCAGCTATCTCGAACATCTGAACCAGCGATTGCCCTACGACAACATCGGCGGCGAACGCTTTCAGGAAGTTGCGGTACTCTCCCCCGGTATTACCCCATACTTTGGTCTGGAATGGACCTACTGATCTGATCACATCGGGCTCCGCGGTGGCTCCTTCCCCCGCGGTGACGGCAACCCGACAAGTTTCCAGCTCTACCCAAGGCGGTCGTAGTTGTGCGACCGCCTTTGTGTTATTATCCGGCACGTGTGACTCGTTCGCCGCAGATGCGATCCGCCTTCCATCCAACCTGCGAACGTGAGGTGGAAGTGCCGAGAATCTTGGTTTCAGCTACCTTCAAGTTGTGGATAGGCGCCACACGTGCTCCGGGGAGGTGGTCATGCTGATCGAGGAAACGCTGTCAACATCGACGGTGCCGCTGTCGGATGAAGCCATCGCTTTGATCGCTCGCGGGCGTTCACTTGCCAAGACAGTCAGCTGTTTCGATTTCGTGCCGAGTGACTACGAGCTGGCGTGGACGGTGCTGAGCACCCTGCCGCGGGGGCGATTCTGCGAATGGGGGAGCGGGTTGGGGGTGGTCACAGGCCTGGCCAACATCCTCGGCTTTCACGCACACGGCATCGAGATTGATGCGCAGCTGGCCGAGACATCACGCCAGCTCCTGGCAGAATTCCATCTCGACGCCACGATCCAGTGCGGCGACTACCTGACGACGGAGCGCGAAGCGGACGTTTATTTCGTCTATTGCTGGCCCGGCAAAGTCATCGAAACAGAAACGCATTTTGAGACCATCGCGCCGCAGTCAGCTCGACTGTTGATCTGCCAGGGTCAGAGCGACATCCGCTGCAAATTGCGGGAGCAGGGCCGGACGCTGGTCCTGCAGCGGCACAAAGATCTCGTGCGCCAATTCTTCCACCAGGTTGTCAATCAGACCGAGGACCAGGCTCTGTCCGATTTCATCTCGGCCGACCACCTGAACCACGACTGCGCAGAGCCTGGCGGTCGAGGCATCGAGCGAGTGCGGCAGCTCATCACCGCCCTTCGAAGCGACTGGGAGGGGCTCCATGCCACCGTCGAAGATCAGGTGGCCGAGGGCGACATGGTGGCCAGTCGAGTGGCATATCGTGGCACTCCCAGGTCAAGCAGGCTGTCCCTGCCACCGACCGGTACTCCCGTCACGTTGCGAGGAGTGCAGATGGTGCGCATCCGCGAGGAGATGATTGTCGAGAGCTGGAATTTATTCGGTCCGGGAGGGTTGGCCGACAACGGCTGATCCCGTTGCCCGTCCCACGAACGACGTTTAACGCGATACCATCAGCCCTACCCTGGAATCGCGGGATTCGGCAACTTCGGAGATCGCAGCTTCCGTCTCCAGACGGAGGACCGGCTGTAGTCTACGCTCTGCGCGAGCGTGGCTACGAGAGAAACGCCGACGTTACTCTTCACTCATGTCCACGTTTGATCCACCGGTGGGTCGACAGCGACGGGTGGATCGCCCTGACCTGCTCCAAGAGGGCGACTCTCCATGAACGCACGGATGCAAGCAATGCGTATTAACCGTGCCAACCGTCGCGCCCTACAGTGGTAGAAACGTAATCAGATGGCCCATCTGGTTCACCACCACGGCCACATTGGCGCCGGGGGCCACGATTTCGACAGTATTGGGCTGTGCTCCCACCCGCATCGTTCCGTTGTTGATCAGTCGTGCGAAGTCATCGAGTGAATGGATGCCGTAATTCGAGCCCCGCTCAATCAGTCGGCTGATGAAGTGGCTGTTGTGAGCCTCCCGCAAACCGACTTGTGCAAAGGAATTGCGGATTTCCTGTTGGGTCAAGGTGGCGAGCGGTCGATTGCGGATGAGCCCTGCAAACGAGATTCTCCCCAGCTTGGAGACGGCCATCATCCGTGGCGCGGCCGTCGGCCCCAATCGGGCAACCGAACGTAACAACTGGACGATTCCTCTGACGATGACACCCCACATATTCGTCTCCTTTATCTCCGCTGTTTTCGCCGCCTCGGCGCTCACCTGGGCGTAATGAATCAACCTGTGACGAGTGCGAGACCCTGCGTCACACTCGTCGCCTAACTCCATCTTACCAACGTCACGAAACACCTTGAGTACCGGGTCCCGAAATGCTCGTTCATGCACTGCAAAGAGCGGGGCGTCGAGGCATCGACGCTAGTTCGGGAGGCTCTTCGTTCAGGTCATCGGCAACGGGCGGATTTGGAAACCCGATCTCCCGCCACGAAGGCACCTTATCCACATTGGGATACAGGTGCCACTGACTCCCATCGTGCGATTCGATCAGGATCAGGTCAACAGGTGCCAATACGCGGCGAACGAAACTGGTGGGACAGGTTGCCAACTGAGCATCCAGGATATCGGGTGCCGACAAGGAAATTGCGGTCGGGCGGAGTGCCTGGGCGAGGGCTTTCTTGGGCCGGTCGCAGAACAGGCAACACACGGCGTTTTTTCCCAACAGTGGCTCGAGCTCGGGCATCCTCTCTGCTCCATCCGACGGCGAAATCAGCATGAGTTGATGGCGTGCCCGCGGGCTTGGGGACAGGTGCCGGAGCAAATCGCCGTCGGTCCCCAGCCCCCGCGGCGGGGTCGTGCGCGCGTTGCGGAAGTTCACCACCAGATGCGGACGTTGATGGTGAGCGGCGACAAGTTGAACGATGTCGGGTAGCGAATGGTCCTGCACGTCGCCCACAAACCGCATCAGTCCCGACGCGCACCGCTCGGCGCGGTAGCGGATGGTGGGCGTTCGCACCGCAGCCGCAGCGGCGGTCGCGGCCGATTCGCCTGGTGCTCGAACGCCACGCCGTCCCTGTGCGTCTTCGAGCGTCACGCGGAAACGCGTTTGCCCCGCGATAATGACGTCACCATGCTCCAGGACCTCTTCTCCCTGGATTGGCCGGCCATTGATCCAGACGGGCAGTTCACTCGCCAAATTTTCGAGCCAGCACAGGTCATGCGCGGCGCGCAGCCTGAAATGCACCTCGGCCAGACGCGAATCGCCTTCGATCGGTAGATCGGCGCGCCCACCCCGCCCGACCCGCACCACCTCATTGTGGCGCAGCCACACCCGGCGCCCGTAGTCCATTCCCGAATCGATCGTCACCACAGCCAACATCACTCAGCTCCTTGTACATCAGCGTTCCGGCGATTCCCCTATCCTCAGCGAATCGCGCACAATCTCAAAAGCCCGCTTGTTGATCGCCCACCACTCGGGGGACTCGCTCTTTGCCGGAGAAAGAACGCTAATCAGAACGTGGATGTCCTGATGTGCCATTAGCGCTATCCCCAAGCTCACACCGGATCCTTGAAAAGTACCTGTCAGATTGGCCATGGCAGCTTTGTGAAAGCCGACAGGCGGCTCCACGGGAAGCACCGGCGCGCCATTAAGGAACGTGCCGGCCTGTCGCACTTGGTCGATGTACGGCATAGCCAGCGACAAGAAATCCGAGTGTTCGCCAGCCTCACAGGTACTTACAGTGATGCGTCCTAGTTCCCGGTCCTCGATTGCAGTTCTCAGCTCCAGGACGCATTCACGTGCTCCATACTCCGATCTGAACACATGCCACGACCTGGGATACTCGAAACGCACACCATGCGGAGCCTCGACGGCGTGCGAATTCCGGTCCTCTGCCCACGATTCTCGATCGGCATAGGGCAGATGAAGAGACAACAGCGATATCAGGCCGTCGTCACAGACGCGGGCGAACACTGCTTGCGGCGCCGAGGCCTCCAGCCAGAACAATCGCGATCCAGCCCTCACAATGAAGTGGCGTCCGATCCGCGCACCGGTTTCTCCTGAGCCCATGGCCAGCAGGTCGTGCCAGAAGCCACCAGTACCGTCCAGTGCCCGTTGATCCAAGATCGATGCTCCCTCGCTTTCGAGAGCGATCTGAAGCCAGTCCCCCGGATTCACGTCACGGCTAAGATCGCAGTACGCGATCGACACGTCATAGGCGTCTTCATGATCGGACGTGAAGTGGCTCAGCGGAAGCCAACCCGTTCGCCGGAGTTGACCTGAGGAAGGCTTGGGCGACAGCCGGTAGCCTGTTGGAAGGAGCAGGGAATGGCACAGGCGGGCATCCTGTGCAGCAGTAACGTGGAATCTCGCAAATCGTGCGCATATCTCAGCTTCACTCTGGTGCGTCTCTGCGGGAAACAGCGATGTGTGGTTCATGGCTTCTGGTCCATGTGCCGGTGGCAATCGGCTCGATAGCTTTGGGTGTTTCTGGTTACAGTTCCCTGCCAAGTTGGGCATTTCTTGGGGAGTGCGTTCGGCCCTCGCTGAGCCAGCGGTCTCCCCCTGATCGCGACCTATCCCAGTCACGTAGCGACATTCAGTACTTCATGCCGTTGTGAACAAGAACTTTGCCGCGACCGACGAAGAAGTTGTGATGGGCTTCGACGACCAAGTTGTACACCACGGTGGACTTGTCTAAGTAATGTATGTGGTCAATCGAGACCCAACGGCCGTCTTGCCGAAGAACGCAGTGTCCTTCGCGAAGTTCCTCCGTGCAGGTCCATCCTAGCCCCATGATGAACCACTGGTGTCGTGCAGTGGTACGAATGGCTTCCTGTTCGATGACCACATCGATAACTCTGGGTACCTCGACTTCGATCGTTCGGGTTACGGTACCGGTCACGGTCGTCCCGTCCGGGCTCTGACAGTCGATCCGATCACCGACGCGCATGCCTTCAATCGGTCGTTCTCCCAACGAGGTACTCACACAGGTCCCACCGGCGAAACAGGACGGTGACGTTGGGGGCAGTCGAACGGACGGTGGCGGAATTGGTGGGGCGGAGTGTGCGGGTGTGGATGTCGTTGAAGCTGTTGGACGCGCCAGGTCATAGGCGGCACCAGCCGCAG
>JBGSHS010000037.1:0-25491 GCA_041752115.1 Pirellulaceae bacterium
ACCGCACGACGCGGCAGGGACTCCGCAATCTTAGAGGATCGCCCCCACCGGCTCCATGCCTCCTGCGCCGTGGTGGGTGTCTGGCAGCTCCCAGCGGCCGCCAGGGGTGGCTGCCGTCCGTTTCCTGCTCTCTCCCGGTCAGTGCATGACCGGAGGCTGCTCAGCGGTCGATTCGGCGATTGCGGCCTTGGCCGGTGCCGCTGCTTTGGAGTGGCGGGGGGCGAAAGTCAATACGGTGGCCGCACCAATCACCACCAGCGCCAGGCCGACGAAGAAAGCGGGATGAATCCCCTCTTTCCACGACTTGCTCCAATACATCGAGAGGAATGTGTTCACGATCGGCGCTCCGCCGAAGACCAACGGCATCACGTAGATCGCCTTGCCCCCGGAAGTCAACGCCAGAATGGTCCCGATCGCCCCCAACGCTCCCGCCACCCCGGCCACCATGCTCCAAGTGATCCCGGAACCACTCCAGTCCCCCTTGAGCTGACCCTGCGATGCCAGCATGGCTGTGGGAACCAGAATCGCGACGATGAAATACGCTATCCCGACGCAAATCAAGGGCTTAAGACGATTTCCACCCAGGCCGGCCTGTCCTTCATGCAAGGCCGGCCCATAGACGCCCCAGCAGGTCACCGTCATGGCAATACCGGTGGCGATCAGAAAGAAACCTTTCATAAGTCATCAACTCCGAAACGAATGGAAACTGGTCTTTGCACAGGGGCCCAAGCTCCTCAACTGGAGAGCTCTTGCATCGGAGGCCCGGCGTGGTCTGCGTGACCGCGGCCACCCAGCGTAGCCCTGCTCCCGCAGCGCCGTAGCCCTGCTCGCGCAGAGCATGGGAGAATCGCCATACGCAAATCACTTCCCCGCGGTCTGCGTGACCGCGGCTACTTCCCCGCGGTCTGTGCGACCGCGGCTACTCGAAAGCGGGGGAGCCGCGTCCGAGCCACGCCGCCCAAACTTCCTGAATTCCCGGACCGCGCTCGAAACCGCCGGCCGAGACACCGACCGTGCCTGGGAGCGGCCGGTCGCCTGAGCAGCTACGACTTTATAACGGGCGAACCCCATTCGGCCATAAGACGCTGTTTGCAGTGGGGGCAACGGAGACGAGCGCCCAGTTGATTGGCGCGCGCATGGGCCGTCCTGCCGCACGATTCGCAGGTCACGGCAAACCGTGTGCGGGGATTTTCCAGCGAGTGCCAAGCGTCTTGCGGGACCTGGTCGAGATGGATATCGTCGCTGGTGATCACCGTAAGCAACTCGCGCGTGACCGGGGTGATTGCTGCGACGCGATTGGCAAGTCGACGGACCGAGTTTTCAAAGGTGTTGCGGACCAGTCGACCGTTCCCGAAGTGTTCGTCACGCTCCGTATAGAGCCAGTGGAAGCCGAGCAGCAGTTTGGCGCGGGCGACCGACGGCACGACGTACTCGTTCGCCTCGCACAGGCGGTGGTAGATGCGTCCCAGTTCGACGGGATCGTAGTCGGCGAAGAGCAGTTGAGTGTTGAAACGAGAACTCAGCCCGGGATTACTGCGCAGCAACTGGTCCATCGGTTCCGGATAGCCGGCCAGGATCACCACCAGGCGATCGCGCTGGTCCTCCATGCGTTTGACGAGGGCCTGGATGGCCTCCAGGCCATAGGCGTCTGGTTTGTCAGCGGAGATGAGGCTGTACGCTTCGTCGACGAACAGGATACCGTCGAGCGCCTCGTCGATCTTGCGATTGGTTTTGGGGCCGGTCTGGCCGGCGTATTCGGCGACGAGTCCCGAGCGGTCGGTTTCTACCAGATGTCCTTTCTGGAGCAGGCCGAGGGCTTTGAAGATGCGGCCGACGATCCGGGCGACGGTGGTCTTCCCGGTGCCTGGATTGCCCTGGAAGACCATGTGCAGGCTGAGGGGATGCTGGGGCAGTCCGGCCGCGCGACGGTGCTGTTGCAGTTGGAGATAGTTGGTGAGAGTGCGAACCTCCTGCTTGACTTCATCCAGGCCGATCAGTTGGTCAAGGTCGTGGAGTGCCTGTTCCAGCGAATCGGACAGATCGACTGACGCGTTGGAGTCGTGCGATCGGCCTGTCGTGCCCGCTCCTTCGGACCGGAGCGGAGTGTCTTCGTGGTTGCGGAGCGAGCCGTGCCTGCCGGATTCGGCGGCGGTGCGCAGCAGTGGCTGATTCTGATAGACGATCCTGGTCGGTTCGCTGCCGCGTGGTGCCTGGCCCTGCGAGGGTTCGTCGTCGAGCGAGAGTCGGTTGAGGTGGATATCGATTTCCTGCTGGATCGTACGCAGCGCCGCCGTTTCACTGCTGGTGACGGTGCCATCGGCCTTGGCCACCAGGTTGGCCAGACGCATGGCGACCGTCTGCAGTTCGGCCGCCAGATTGCGGATGCGGATGATCTGGTCGAAGGGACGTACCAGGCTGTACCAATTCAGTCGGCCGGCGTCCTCAAACATGCGTCGAGCGACTTCGGCGAGTTCGTCGTCGGAGAGCCGCTGCTGCCAGATATGGTCGATCAGTTCGGCAGCCAGTTCTCGTTCGGTACGGCTCCATCGCGAATCGGCACTGGCGACTGTGGCGTAGATCTTGATCAGCAGGCCCTTGTGCAGATCGACCATGCGTCGGATCAGCGTCTGTCGCGACGGTTCGTCGGCATCGGGATGATTTTCCAAGCTGGCGCGGGCGGCTTGAATGTACAGCCGCCGGCAGTCTTGCAGGCTGGACCGGAACTGAGTCACGATATCCGAACTGGTCATGAATGCAGGTCCTGGAGATCACGAAGCGGCATCGATGATGCGCGCGCCCAGCGCTTCGCGCAGCGGGTCGTCTGCCGGGCCGCAGAAGCCCAGGTGGAGGTGACGTCGCCATCCTTCGGCATACTGAGACTTGCCCGACATCCGTCCGACTGAGGCATCGAGGTCGCGGAGCGTCTGCAGGTACGAGTCGAGTCCCTGGCTTTCGTCAAGCCATTGCTTCTGGCTCACATGATGAGCCAGCATCGCCACCTTATCCTCTTCGCGATCCGTTACATCGACATAGAATTCAGGATACACCAGCCGTCGCAGCGGATCGTGGTTGGAGTAGGGCTGAGCATGATAGACAGTCACCGGCTTCAGAATCGCCTCGGACGGCGGAACGACCGGAAAATTCGGCATGCCTCGGGCAAAGGCCGCCGTCACTGCCAGTCGGCAGGTATTCGCATGATCCTCCATGTAGTCGACCGGGGAGTGCGTCAGAAGAATATCTGGCGCGACTTCCCGCATCACGGATGCCAGGCGGGCCAACGTGGGACGATCGTAAAAAATATCCAGATCGGCGCAGATGCTCTCGTGGTAAACGGCGCCGATGCTTTCCGCCGCCTGCATGGCTTCACGCCGCCGCATGCCAATGATCGTGGTCGTATCGAATTGCGTTGTCCCGAGCGAACCATTGGCCACGTTCATGTAGTGCAGCTCGTATCCGGCGTCGCGCAACAGCAGCAACGTACCCGCCATGAGAAACTCGATGTCGTCCGGATGAGCCGCCACGGCAAACGCAACTTTCGTCATAGACACTCACTTCCCATTTCGTGTGTGATGAGATCCCACCGTTCCCCAGGCACCCAGAGGTCTACAAGATCTGCCGACGCTTGTCAAATGGCAACGCGAACCAGCCACCGAGCTTCACCGCTCCTCCCTCAAGGCCGCCAGAACAGGAACACGCAGGGTCGCCTGTGACGCCAAGTATCCGGCCGCCATGCCGACCAGCAGGACCAGTACCAACATCATCGCCAGCTCGGCAAACGGGACCGCCGCTCCCCCACGGAACATGTGCGGCAGTACGGCAGCCAAAGCCGCCAGCACCCCCGCCGCCAGACCAGCCAAGAGGAGGAATAGGTTTTCCAGCAGTACCAGCTGTGCCAGGCGACTGCGACGAAATCCCGCCGCCCGCAGCAGTCCCATCTCTCCACGCCGCTCCAAGACGCTTCGCAGCTGCACCGCCGCCAGGCCGAATGTCCCCAGCAGCAGACCGAGGGCGCCGAGCATCTGGAAGGTACGCAGGTAGGTGTTCTGCAGTGCCATCAGTCCGCTCAAGACGACCCGCGTGTCCAGGGCATCGAATCCCTGGTCGCTCAGACGATCCTCCAGCACTTCGGCCACTTGCTCGGCCTGGCCAGCGGGGGCCGTGACCAGTGCGAAGCGGTATCCGTTGATATCGGGAAACAACTGCCGGAAATCGGCCTCCGAGATCAGCAGATTTCCATGCAACACGCTCAGCGCCAGCAAGCCGGCCACGCGGAAGGTGATCGGTCGGTCGTCGTAGACGAAGGTGAACTCCTGACCAATTCCGCCGAGGAGCTGCAGGCTGTAAAGAGCGGTATCCTTGTCGAGCACGACCGGAATCGGTTCGCCCGAGGGAGTGGCTATGGCGGACAGTACATGCCAGGGGTTGTGAGAGTTCTGCGGGGAGTCGGCAGCCGCAGCAAAGGCAAAGCCCGCCGCGTCGGGATCGTCAAATCGCTCGACCAGCGCCGGCGGCACACCCAGGATGCGTGGCTGTTGAGCTCGGTACAGGTTGCCGCAGCCCGCGTTGTCGCCCGGGCGGACTCGAAACGTGAAGAGGTCGCTTCCACGCAGCACGGCCGCTGCTTCGTCCCCTAGCAGCTCTTCACGCTCCGGCGGGCGACGGAAATCGGCAAAGATCGGTTGCGACAACTCGGCGATCAAAGCGAACCCGCCGGTACCGGTTTCGGTCGGCTTGAGACGGAAGGCGCTCATGGCCACGATCAAGAAGCTGGCAGTGGCAATCAGGCCGATGGTCAACGTGCTGCGCGTCGGATTCCGCGCGGCACTGCGCGCGGCCAGCATGACCAGTGGAGCGCGGCGGGTCAGTGGCGCCAGATGGCGTCCACCCTGACGCAAAGCGTGCCAGCACCAGATCAGGAGGGCCGTCAGCAACATGGCCCCCGATCCAACAAAACTCCCCGCCTGCTGTTCTCCCGTCAGGCCAAACGCCCAGAAAGCCAATCCCACCGCGGCTGACACCAGCAATAGGGCGACCAGAAGCGGCCATCGAGCAGGGGCAGCATACGTGGATGCGGCCGCTGCCACCCGGCCGGCCAACAACTGTCGAGCTGGAACGTGGCGTGTTCGCCAGACCGACCAGGCGATCGTCAGGACCGACACCACCGTGCCGGACACATACCCCATCACGAGGCTTCGGGTCGTCCAGTGGAATTCGAGGAACGGAGTGCTGATCGCTCCCAACCACCATGCCTTGCTGTGCAGCGCGGCCAAAATCAACCCGGCGTAACCGAGCCCGATCAAGACGCCCAGTGCACTCCCGATCAGGGATACTGCCAGCCCTTCGTAGATCAGCAGGTGCCGCACCTGACGCCGATTCCAGCCAACTGACAGCAGCAGACCCACCTGCTGCGCTCGCTGCTCAAACCCGAGCCGCTGCAGGAGCAAGACGAGCATCAATGCCGCGGCGATGACGAAGAAGCTCAGGGCCAGGAACAGCCAGTCAAAAGGCGTGTTCCCTGCCGATGCCGCCAGTTGCTGGCGCTTCAGGGGGCGAAAGGCGAATCCCAACGTTGCTTTGTCGGGCAACAGCTCGGCCATCAGCCGCCGTTCTACCTCTTCCTGCGTCAACTGCCCTGTGGCAGGAACGCGAAAGGAAGTCGTCGCGCCAAAGCGGCTGCCCCACAAGCGTCGGCCCGTGGCGAGCGACACAAAGGCCTTGGGGGTTGTGGCGTACTCTTCCCAATACTGATCGTCTGCCGGGCGTATCAGGCTGTAATCGATCGTGAAGGGTACCTCCCAGTCGTCAATCGAACGCTGATCCGTGATCCCCTCGACCTTCGGTGTCAGATCCGGATCGTTGGCGAGCGTCGGAGTCTCGATGAAATGATGTTGTTGAGACGGCAAGAACGGTTCGGAGGGGGCGGTGAGCGGTGTGATTGCTCGGACCCGTAAAACGGCCGAGGATTCTTCGGATGCTCCCCCTCGCGTCTCAGGCTCAAAATAGGTCAGCCGCACTTCGTCTCCTGGACCAACTCCCAGGTCGTCCGCCGCCCAACTGGTCAGCACAATCTCGGAATCTCCCAGCCTGCCGATCGGTTGCTGCTGGGCATCCAACAGCGTGAACTGATTGGTCGGATCGATGGCCGTAACCATGGAGTAAGGAATGCCAGTGGGGGAATCCCCTGCCACGACAGGCTCCATCACGTTGGCCAGGTAAGTCAATACGGGGTGCCCACCCAAGGGACCCAAGGCTCGGGCAGCGGCGCGCTCGACCGCGGCAGGCAGAATCATGCGATCACTGCTGACGCTGAAATAGTCGTAGACCACCACCTCGTCACCGTTGGCCGACGTGTACGAAAGACGCGGATGGGTGATCGTCAAACCAAGATCTTCGAGCGACGGTTTCAGAGCGGCCGCCAGTGCCTGACTGGCTTCGTCGGCTGGAGCCGGCAGCACGTCTGGACCCGCCACAAGCAGCGCATTGATGCGGTCTTTCTGGTCCAAAGCGTCCTGCAGCTGCCGCAACGATACAAACGCATTGAGCGGTTCGCTCTGACTGGGATGGAGACTGAACCGGCCGAGTCCGCGATTCTCCACAATGGCAACGACCATCAGCTGCGGAAGACTGCGAATGCGATCGGTCTTTTCTCCCAACGGACTGTCGGCCGGTATCGATTCGGGCTTGGGAAGTCGCAAGGTGATCTGGTCTCCGACCTTCACCTGCAGCTCGTCGGCCAGACGACGATTCAGGACCACTTCACCCGGCTGTGGAAGCGGAGCGGGGGCTAATGACCTGTCACCGAGACTCCAGAAATCGGTTTGCTGCGGAGCCTGTCGGGCGTCCGTTTCACTGCCGACGACCAGCACATTGGTGGCGCGCGTGGTCTGTCCGTCGCCTGGTCGCTCAGCCGTTGCCTGCGGGAACAGCATGAGCCCGAGGGCGAGCTGGTAGTCCTGGGGAAACTCCGCTTGCTGCGGCAGTTGGTCGGCTAACGAAGTACGAAAGAAACGGTCGCTCAACAGCAATTCGTGGATGCGGCCGAGGCGATCCAGGGTCATCCCTCGCAGGCTCCCGCGTACGCTGTCTCCTACCACGAGAGCGCCAATCAACACGGCCGTGGCCGCCGCCACGCCCAACGCTACGGTCGCGTGAATGCGCCAGTAGTAAATCAAGCTGCGGATGGCCAGTTTGAGGAAGGTCACAGATCGCTCGCTATCAGGTCTTCGTTACTCTCCGGACACCAACTGTCCGTTGTCCAGCTGCCACCGCCGCTGCATCCGCTGGGCCAGTTCCGTGCTGTGGGTCACGACGATCAGCATCGTGTTCTCTTCCTGTGGCAGCTGCAGCAGGAGCTGAGCGACCGAGGCGGCGCTGGTGCGATCAAGATTACCGGTCGGCTCGTCCGCCAGGATCAGCTGCGGTCGGTTGATCAGCGCCCGAGCCACTGCCACGCGACCACGTTCACCCCCCGATAGTTCCGATGGGAGATGATCCAATCGATCCTCCAGTCCCACTCGCTGCAGCAGGTCCGTCGCTCGGTCCTGCACCGCATCCGTGACCGGCCCATCCGCCATGGCAGGGACCAGGACATTCTCCAGCACCGAGAGCTGCGGGAGCAAATGGTGATCCTGAAACACAAACCCGACATGCTGATTGCGGAACCTCGCCAACTCCGGTTCTGACAGCGTATACGGGTTCTGCTCACCAAGCGTGACACTGCCGCTGGAAGGTGGCTCTAATGTGCCGATCACGTACAAAAGCGTGCTCTTTCCCGAGCCGCTTGGGCCCAAAATCGCCAGATTCTCCCCCGCCGACAGCTGCACCGACACGTCGCGCAACACCTCTAATGGTGCGGATCGAGTCGGATACTGTTTGGCAACATGTTCCACGATCAGGTCAGGCCTCTCGGAGATCAGGTCAGGCATCTCAGTTGCTCGACAAATTGGCATGATTGGGCAGTCGGTTCAGTGGGCTGGCGGTCTCCGGCCACCAAACACGACGCGCCCCAAAGACCACCAGGCAATCGTATGCGCTGGATCAACCCCTTATCGTACCCGTTGAGGCCGCGTTGTGTCAGCCGGTTTTCACGCGAGGCGGCGTGTTTCATCCATGCGATCGAACCGCAGAACATCGAGCGAGGAAGGTCCGATTCTCCCGTGAAGGAGGCACGTTGTACCGTCTCTCGCGATCGCTCGGACGGTCGCTCGACGGTTGCTCGCACTCTGCTTGTCTCGTCCTTCTCCATTCTGCGGCTGGGTGTGGGATGCTCTGCGGTTCTTCTGTGGACTGCTGCCAGGGGAGTGGATGCTCGGTGAGTGCATCAGGCGAGCAGGGCGAGGCACCCCAGTCCGTAGAAGGTATATTCGACGTCTCGGACTTCGTCCCAGGTCGCCGCCAGGAATCCACCGTCGGGATGCTCGACCGAACCGACGAAGCGGCGTGCGGCCTCCAGGTCCACTGACTCCAGTTGCTCAAGATCTGCCAGCGTCATCAGGCCGGTAAACGTGCTCAACAGGTCGGGAATCGGGATGCGCGAATTGGCGAGCAGTCCCCCTTCCTCATCCTGCATATCGCACAGGAACTCGGCAGTTAATCGCCGTGTCGAGTCATCCAACGCGTCGAGCAGCCGGAGAACGCCGATGGCGGCCGCACTCGGATTGGTGCCAGCCCGCTTGCTGACTCGGATCTCGCGGAATCCACCGAGTGGTGATCGCTGTGACTGGACAAACTCCAGGATCCGGTTCGGGTCCTGCCAGGGGCGTTGGATCAGCTCCAGGCAGAGCAAGCTGAGAAACGTCTGATAGGTACTGCCCGCGGTGCCTCCGGGGCCTTTGGCGTAGCCACCATCGTCACACCGCAGCAGCTCGATCTTCGCGGCAAACGCGTTCTTCCAGTCGTCACCGTGCGGGCCGTACACGTCCAGGCCCGCGGCGGCATCCAGTAACGCTGCGGCGAAGATCAGTGACATCTGGTCGATCAGCTTCTCCTCGCTCTCCAGACGGCTGCGCAAAAACTCGGCAGCTCTCTCGGCCACTTCTCCACATAGCTCGCCCAGAATAGCCAATCCGCGCAGAGCGAAACTGGTGTAATATAAATCGCTCGAGCCCATCCGACCGGCGAAACCACCATCTGCCTGCTGGGCACGCTTCAGATACTCGCCGTGACGGAGACGTGTCGCTTCCGGGATCTGCTCCAAACCAGTGCCCAGGCGAATCGTCAGCTGTTGGAGATAGCTCAGTTTCACGGTGAAGCTTCCACCAGCTCGGCTAGTTGGGTCCGCAGAGTGTCAGGGATCGGCACGGGTACCGGAGGTTGACCGGGCACCATGCGGCAACAGACGGCGGTCAGGTTGCCCGACGCGATGGCCCGGCCCTGAACAGCAAATCGAAATCCGTAGGTAACGCTCGATTGGCCCAGTCGAACGACTCGCACTTCGATCGTCAATTCGTCCTCGAAGTTAGCCGAGTCCTGGTATTGGCATTCCGCGGCAACGCGCGGCCAGCTGATGTGACCCGCAGCGGGGGATGCCTCGAAGGGCACTACGACACTGGTGCCGAGCGCCCGCAGCAGTTCGTGTTCGGCCTCTTCCATGTAGGTGAAGTAGGTCGAAAAATGCATGATTCCGGCGGCGTCGGTGTCACGGAACTCCACGCGACGACAGGTTCGGTAGGGTGCCTGCATGGCCGGTCCTGTTTGCTGGGGGACGTGGGCGACAGATCGCTCTTCCAAGGACCACCCTGGGGGACCGGTCGTCGCTCCGGTGATCTGCCTGGCAGTCGTCGGTCTTGCCGAGCGGCTGGTCGCGAGTGCGGCGGACCCCGATCCCGACCAAACGGTGCTACCCAAGCGCATAAAACAAGCCTGCGGCGGTCTCCCGTTCCACAGGCTAGTGGATCTGGCTTGGTCGACTATTCGCCCGTGTAGGGTAACAGCGCCATGAAACGCGCGCGCTTGATCGCTCGCGTCACCGCATGCTGGCTCGCGGCCGAACAGCCGGTCTTGCGACGACCCACAATCCGGCCGTGACGGTTGATCAATTTCTTGAGTAGTTCCACGTCCTTGTAGTCGACATACATCGGCCGCGGTCGCTGGCCATCGACAAAAATCGGATCCTTTTTCTTTCCGCGAACGCGTGTCTTGGACCGCTTGCGGGGCCTGGTTGTACGTTTCATGTTCACTCGTTCAATGAATGTAACTACTTATCATTTCCGAACTTGTCGGTTACATTTCAGCCACTGCTCAAGTTTGAGAATCGGTCATTTTACGCAATTCGCTCGAAAACGCAAGCCATCGCTCCGACCCGATCGTGTAAGAGCTGAGGGAGACGTGGAGGAAGCCGAACGCTGTGCTGTTGGCAGACGTAAGGGACAGCCTCTTCCTCTGACCGGGGGGGCTCTCGCCGTCCGTCGTCTGGCCTGTCCCCAGCTGCTGGGCGGTCACTCCGTGCTTCCCGCTGGCCGCGTCGCCGATGGTGGCCCGGCCGGGGCCGGCGCGTGGAACAACGCACACGAAAACTCCCTGGCCACGCGGAACGGACTGACCAGTCTCCAAGGCACCTTTGCTCAGTCCACACCAGTTCGCGTGGCCCGTCAGGTTCGTTGCGGAGCGATGATTTCCAACAGCTCAACGGCAGGTTCGTCGTTGCAGTAGATCAGCGCCGTACGGCCGTAGGTGGTGGCTGGCTGGGTCAGGCTGAAGGTGGCGCAAAGTTCCGGACCTGTGACGATTCTCCACAGGGCGAACATCTGCACCCGTCGCAATACGTTGTGGTGGATCAGGATTCGGCCGAGTGGGATCTGTTCGTTCTCGATTTCTTCGCGGACGGAGCGGTCCAGGTAGGCGAAGCGGAGGCGAACCACGCAATACTGCAGCACTTGGCCACCAAGCGTGCTTCGCAAGATGCTCTTGCGTTCATAGTGCTTCTGGGACAGTCGCCGGCGTTTTACCTCGACGGCCACCGTGCACCCGTGGACGGCTTCCTGCGTGACCGTCATATGTTCATGATGGTCCAGCAGGCCTCGGTAATAGGGGGGGAGGTCATCCGCAGGGACTTCCTGAAAGCTGCCGACCGCATCCATGGTCGGGCTGAACAGCGTCACCAGGCTGTGAAGATCGGGGATGACGGGCGGTTGGGTATTCACAGGAATCCGATACAAATTCTTCCGTGGTACTTCACTGCAGTTGGGTGAGGAGTGGAGGCGTCTCAGGGCTGATCGCCGGCAGATCGGGGCGATCCAGCACGACGTCGATCAGGTAGTGCAGGAGCCGTTGCAATTCCGCTGGTTGTAGCTGGTCGGCCAATTCCTGGGCCCGCAGTTCGTATTTGTCGACCAGCCGAGACGCTTTCTCGAACACATTCGCCTGGTGGTACAGTTGGCGGACGCGTGCGATCCGTTGCTCGGCGGGACTCCCTTCGTCGCCGATCAGACGCTGCAGCTGGTCCTGAGCGGCCGGATCGAGCCCGTCGAGCGCGAGTGCCCACAAGACGGTCGGTCGTCCGCCGAGGATGTCTCCGCCGCGTGACAGCTTGTTGTGTTCATCCTCGCGCCAGTCGTTCAGATCATTGAGGATCTGGAAAGCGACTCCCAGGTTACGTGCGAACTGCTTGACGGGGGTGGCGTAACGCTCCAACGGACCTGCCATGCGGATTCCAGCAGCGAGGGCGGCTTCGAACGCCGGCGCCGTTTTCAGAGCGTAGATCTTGAGGGCGTCGAGCGGTGTGAGGCGCTTGTCGCGCGCGTCACGCCAGAGCAGTTCCGCGCCCTGACCCTCGGACAGCTTCGTATGTGCGTCGGCCAAGCAGTCCAGGATATCGCTGACTGCATCTGGCCCCAGCGTCTTGGATTCGCGACTGACTAACCGATACCCCATTCCGATCAGGTAGTCGCCGACATTGATGGCGGTGGGAATGCCATATTGCCGATGGATCGTGGGAACGCCGTAGCGGAACGCGTCTTCATCTTCGATGTCGTCGTGTACAAGCGAAGCTTTGTGGAACGTCTCGATCGACATGGCAGCGCGAAAGACGGCATCGGGAAGCGACGCCACGTGCTCGGCACCCTGAGGCGACGTACCCTGGCCGCCCGTCAGCGCGTCGTAGACTGCCAGCGTAATGAAGGGACGCGAGTGTTTGCCTCCGCGCGCCAGGAAGTCGTAGGCCATGGCCTCCGTGGCAGCGATCGGTTCCACGGCGGCAAGGCCCTCGCCGTTGACTTCGGAGAGTCGCGGGCCACCGCGGAAGCGTGGAACCAGTTGTTCAAGCCGCTGCGGCTCGAACAGGTTCGAGGCCGCACGCATCAAGTGCACGTAGGTGGTGGTCGATGCCGCTGCCTCGGTGTGCCGCAGGAGCAACATGTCGCGCACGAGATCCTCGTCAACCGAGGTGGCTTTGCAGTTGCTCGACAGCAGCGGGACGGCGAGGCAGGGAATGCCCGCCAGCAGGACCTTATCAATCGCCTTTTCCAGGACGTTGAGACATGCCACTCCCACGATCGCGTCGATGTAGCCGCTCAGGATGATCTTCATCACGATCGGGGACCCTTCGGCTACCAGCACGCGATAGCCCATTTCTTCCGCCAGGGAGCGAAAGTCGCCGATGCTGCAGGCCCCACATCGCTTGCAGTCCAGCCCGAATTCGTTGTACTCGGCCGTGCACTCCTGCGTGTGTTTCAGGCAGTGCGGGAGCAGGAGCAAGCGGCGCGCTGGCGGAATCGCCGCCACCTGATCGCGCCAGAAAGCCGAAGCCAGCATCACCATGGTCCATCCCAGGTACCCTTCGGCCAACTCCAGATCGGCCAGCGTGCCCCGCGCAATCGACTCCATCACATCCTTGGAAATCGGATGTGACTTGTCGAGTTGAGCAGCCACCTCGTCACATCGCTGACGGATCCGATCCCGCAATTCCCGCGGCTCTGGAACGTGCTTCAGGTGGGCAGTCTTGCGCCGCCGCACCGAACGACTGGCGGCAGATGACACGGCGGCTGCATCGCCAGAGGATGTGGAAGGGGGCGCCGTCGAGGGGGGCGCCGTCGAGGGCGTCACAGATGCACTGGCCAAGATAGAGTCCTCGGATTGGGGAACAGGAGCGGTGATACGGCGGTGCGATGTCAGTGGTGCGTATTCGGTCGGGCTGTCCCTGTCTCGTGTCCTCAGGGTGACTGCAGGTCGGGGCAGCAGGGCGATGCGTGGTCCCCGACAGCCTCGTCCCAGATTCTTAACAGGCAAGCAGGATTCTGCCGCACGCCAGCCTCAATGCGCCAAGGAGAGAGTGCCATGGTATCGCACCACTCGCTCACCAGTCGCGCCGGCCGTTCCGGCTCCACGCTGCAACATTCAGTCATTGATCGGGGGCGGGCTTCCGGCCTATCTCCAGTCCGACGCGGCGAGCGGCCCGACCCAAGGCACCGACCGCGAATACCAGAGGATAGAGCTTTTCATAATACCATAGCTTCGCAAAGTAGAAACCGATGGGGGCATTTTCGCGGTGGCGCTGACTGAGAACAGCCTGCGTCAACCACTGAAGTCCTTGGACCAAAGGCTCTTGCAGCGTGGCTCCAGAACCCGCTGGGCCACCGTCCTGCGTGCCTGGACACCCCCTTGCCAGCAAAGCCTCCATAGCCAGACCGGTCTCCTCCACACTGCTCGGACGAGTCGCCCTGACGCCACTGGACGAGGAACACCCTCCGTGCCAACCACCGTCGGCCTGCTGCATGGACTCCAACCACCTGAAACCCCTGCTGGCGGCCGTAGTTTCGCTCAGTCCCAGGTCACAATAGGCCAGCAGGACGCGTGCCGTACCAAAAACCGGGTTCTCCTCGGCCGGATGATCCTGGTTGCCAAACCACAGCGGAACCCAGCTCCCATCGGGACGCTGTTGCCGCTCCAGGTACCGCCACCCGCGCCGGATCGCCCGTTCCACCGGCCCGGAACTCACATGACGCCACACATGCAGCGCTCGCATCGCGTGTGCCGTCAAGTCGGCACCACTGCGGTCGAACGGCAATTTTCCCCAGCCACGGCAGAAGGTCGGCCAGCCGCCATCGCGGTTCTGCAGACCAAGCAGCCACCGGACTGCCAGCCGCGCCGCCACCTCAATCCGGGGACGGTCATTCTGCTCGCACGAACGTGATTCAGCCCACTGATGCAGAACCAGCAGCGCGGCCGACGTGTCGTCCACATCCGGCACTGCTCCCGAGAGGTTCGTCCAGCCCCAGCCCCCAGGTGCAGCACCCGTGAACGGGTGACGTTCACGATGCTGGCAGCCGAGCAACCAGGGCAAATGCGCTTCGGCGGCCACATCGTCGCCGCTGCACGCCAGGGCGTGGATCGCAAGAGATGTGGTCCAGGTCGCCAGATTCGTATCGATCGGCCAGCTACCATCGGGGCGAACCGAATCACGAATAAACTGCAGACCTCGCCGTGTCACGTGATGATCCAGACGACCGGCCGCAGCGAGGCTCATGACGACGAAGCTGGTGAGCGGCACCGCCTCCAGGAATCCGCCGCTGGACGGCTGCATGCGAGCCAGAACCCGTAAACTCGGCTCGATCGCTGCCTGTCGGAGCCACCGTAAGGGAAATGGTCGGGGAGGGCGATGCGTGAAATGCACTTGTCCGATCGCGACCAAAGCCGGCACGGCGTAGCTGACGACCGGCATCCGAGTCCATCGATAGAAACGTTGTGGAATGCAAGCCAACTCGAAGGGAAGGGGGGAGACTTGCGTCCAGTCAACCAGGCCGGCCAGAGCACAGTTGGTGAGGATCGGAACAGCGAAGGTCTTGTCCTTGCCATAACGCTGCCGCAAACCGGCTATTCCACCTTGACGCTTCAGATACGACTCGGCCCGCTCCAGCGCAGACGAACAGGGGGCTGTCTGATCCGCCAGGTGAATTGCCGCCTGGACCAGCATGGTGGTGGCGATGTTCGAATAGCTCTTATCCGTGTCGCCCCAGCCGCCATCGGCGTTCTGGTGTGCCAGCAGCCACGACAGGCCTCCCGCCATCATCCGCGAATCGGATGGATCCAGAGCGTGGTCTGGCTCGCGGCGCCCCGACGCTTCGCGGCCGGCAACAGCCAACGCACTGACCGCCGTGGCAGTCGAAAGGGCCGAGGTGGACAATTCACCCACCCAGTGCCCGTCGGCCGTGCGTTCCGCGAGTAAATCGGACCGCGCCTGCACCAGGGCGGCAGTCAGTCGAGTCGGGTCAAAGGTGAACTGATTCGTCATCGGTGAGTCGAAAACCGCAGAAAATTGCCTGGTTCTTGCCCGCCTGGACAGCGATCGGCGTTCGTGACGCGGGACCGCTTGCTCCATGCCGAACGTGGCCCTGCACCGAGGCCTTGAGTCGAGCGGTCACAGACGTCGCAACACGCCTGTCGGCCGGGCCGATTGCCAGTGTAGGGGCGCTGTATCTCTTGTCCAGTATGGTGGACCAAGATAACGCGGCGGCAGCTGCGCCGAATCGGGCGCCCAGAGTGGCTCTGCACGAACGGACACTGGGGAGAATGCGACGCAATTGCGGACGATAACGGGCAATGGAGTCAAGTCCCGCGCTCAACCGGCCGATTTTCGGAAAGAGCTATCGAGTTGGTGCGGTGTCGCATCGTGGGTTCATCCTGCGATCTCGAAAAAGACGCCACGCGCCTGCTGGACTTGGTGCGAGTCTACTCCTGAGCACATTGTTTCGCCGTCCTGGTCTACGCTCCGGTCCACGCGCCACCGGTGGGAGGTCGTGGCTCAAGCCGATGAGGTTCGCGGGACTGCGGTCGACAGGCGACTGGTCGCGAGTGAATCGGACGATGCATCGTCCACACCTTCGTAGGAGCTCTAACGAAACGTGGATATCGACTGGGCCAGGGAGGTGAACTCAGCTGGCAGCGTGTTGGACCATCGGTTTTGTCAGAGCTCGGTAGTGAAGACGTGACCAAGTTGCGAACACACACTGCATGCTGCAGCACGACAACTTGAAGATGAAGTTGCGAAAAGAGACGTTTTTCCACTGGATGACTTGGCGGTCGCGAATAGAATAGTCGCATGATTTCTGCCACGGCGTGAGGATGTAGTAGGCTTGAACAGGAAGACTGCTCACCTGATGGAACTCACTTCAATGGCGCGGATGCAAGTGAGTGACGTAGGACATGGCTTCACAGAACTCTAATGGCGGTCGATACGCGATGACGAAGCGTCGGAGTAGGCGGGGCGAACCGCTCTGGGTGCGGCTCCCCGATGATGAGTTGCTGGACTGGCGGATCTGCGATCTGGGGCTCGAGATTGAGGGGAGCGTGCTGGAGAAGCACATCGAGCGACTCTATGGGGAGTTGGCGAAGCGTGAGATCACGTTCCGTCCTCACTGCTGGTTGTCGGATGACTGGTTCTCGCCGGAGGGTGTTCCGGGAGTCGCGATTCCCTTCTATATGGCTCATCCCCGCCTGGCCCGTTTAGAGCGGGCACAGATGCTGGAAGTGGAAGGGGGAACGCCCGAATGGTGCATGCGGATCTTGCGCCACGAGGCAGGCCACGCCATTGATACGGCATACGGGCTGCATCGGCTTCGACGCTGGCAGGCGGTGTTCGGCAAGTCGTCGCTCCCCTACCCGGAAGACTATTCTCCCAAGCCTTACAGCAAGAGTTTCGTCCGGCACTTGGACAACTGGTACGCTCAGAGCCATCCGGACGAAGATTTTGCCGAGACGTTTGCCGTGTGGGTCAAGCCGCGATCGAATTGGCGCACCCAATATGAGGGGTGGCCAGCGTTGCGAAAGCTGGAGTTTGTGGACCAACTTCTGGCTCAGGTCCGTCGGCAGCGGCCGGTGGTGGTTTCCCGGGAGCGGGTCGAATCGGTACGGCAGATTCGCAAGACGCTCCGGACCCATTATGCTGACAAGCGAAAGAGGTACGGTCTGGACGCGAGTTATTCCTTTGACCGCGAACTGCTTCGGCTGTTCTCGGATGCCCCCGAGTACGCTCGACGCATGCCGGCTGCCGCTTTCCTGCGTCGCCACCGGAATGAGCTGTTGCAAGTCGCAGCGGAGTGGACCGGTCAGTACAAGTACACGATTGACCAGGTCTTGCGCGAGATGATCGAACGCTGTCATGCGTTGGGTCTGCGAGTGCTCCAGCCGGAACGAGTGGCCAAGCGCGATGCGCAGGTGATGTTGACCGTCCAGACGATGAACTATCTGCACCGAGGGCATCACAAGATCGTGTTATGAGAAAGCTCCGCGTAGCGGTCCTAATGGATGAGGAGCTTGTTCCGCCGGAGAGCATTGACGGCGTCAGCGACCAGGAGATGCTCAACTGGAAGACCGAGTACGATGTACTGGTGACACTCCGCGACCTCGGACATCGTGCTGAGCCGTTGGGGGTGAGCGACGATCTGGGGGTGGTCCGCAAGACAATTGACGAGTGGCGACCTCATATCGCCTTCAATTTGCTGGAGGAGTTCCACGGCGTCGCGGTGTTTGATGCCCATATCGCCAGCTTTCTGGAACTGATGAAGCTCCCCTACACCGGGAGCAATCCCCGGGGACTCATGCTGGCTCACGACAAGGCGCTGAGCAAGAAGATCCTCTCGTACCATCGGATTCTGACCCCGCAGTTCAGCGTCTTCGAGCGGGGACGCGGCCTCAAGCTGCGCAAACGCTACCCCTATCCGCTGCTGGTCAAATCGGCGATTGAAGAGGCGTCACTGGGAATCAGCCGCAAGTCGATTGTCTACGACAGCCAACAACTTCGGGATCGCATCGCCTATGTGCACGAGGAGCTGCAGACCGATGCGCTGGTCGAAGAATATATCGAAGGGCGTGAACTGTACGTGGGAGTGATGGGGAACCGGCGGCTGCAGACCTTCCCGGTCTGGGAGCTGATCTTCAAGAACCTGCCGGATGACGTGCCCAATATCGCGACGCGACGTGTCAAGTGGGATGCGGCCTATCAGAAACGGCTGGGAGTTGAAACTCGAGCGGCACGAGGCCTTTCCAAGAGCCAGCAGACGGCTATTTCCCGACTCTGTAAACGCGTCTTTCGAGTTCTTTCCCTCAGCGGCTATGCGCGCATGGATCTGCGTATGACGGCCGAGGGGAAAGTCTATGTCCTGGAAGCCAATCCGAACCCGAATCTCTCCTATGGCGAGGATTTCGCGGAATCAGCTCACTCGATCGGCATTTCTTACGAGCGTCTGATACAGCTCATTCTGCAGCTCGGGCTCAGCTACAAACCGAGCTGGGTGTGAGAGGGGAGGCTTGAGAGCCGGTGAATCAATGACCGTTGGCACACCGCCGCGGGGGCCCCGCAGCGCAGGGTGTCTGGTCTTCCGGCTTGCCCAACGGGGGATCAAGTGATCCGGAAACCGCAAGATCCACCGCCTCTCACGCCTTCCGTTTCAGGTCTTTCCCCGGGGATCGAGCCAGTCGTCACGACGGAAGTGCTGCGTGTAGGCTCCGTAGTCGTTAAACCAGAGGCGTTTGAAGATGCGATAAACCCAGTTCTGTTCGGGCACTTCGTGGCCCGGGTTGAACTGGCTGGCTCGCGACTGCATGGTCCGCAGTTCTTCCAGAGACGTTTGGCGGACCGTCGTATCTTTCGCGCCATGCTTTTCGGCCAGTTGCAGTAGCAGGTCAGGGCGTTCGAGCACGATACAGCCGCGGGTATAGGTCGCGGCCGTTTCCCGGAAGTCGCGCAGGAACTCGGACTTCCCCAGCACGTCGCGCAGCGGGCGACGGTCGTAGATGGAATCCCGCGCGATCTGGATCACCGGACAGGGCTCGATGTCTCCCCACGGGCTGATGTGATGCGTGAAGCCGGTGGCGGCGGGACAGAGAGCATAGCCGTCGCCGTCATAGTAGGCATCAATGATGATGATCGGCTTCTTGTTGCGCATCTCGACGACGAATTGCCGAGCCCGCTTCTGCTGATCCGGAGTCAGACAGAGTTCAGGGCTGGCTGCTGCGCCGACGGGCCGATAGATGTGGAACCAGGTGTAGAGCACACCCAGCTCAATGAGATTGTCGAGCCAGGTTTCGCTGAGCAGATCGAGATTCGTCTGGCACAGGCTGGTACAGACTCCCGTGATGAGGCGAGCCTCCAGGCAATTCTGCAGACCCTGCATGGTGCGGCTCAGCACATCCGGCTTGCCACGTCGCTGATCGCTGACGATGTCGTTGCCTTCGACGCTGATCAGAGGCGAGATGTTGCCGAGCTTGCGCATTTGCTGGGCAATGGCCGGCGTGATGAAGTGTCCGTTGGTGAAGATCTGGAAGTAGCAATCAGGATGTTCGGCGAGGATATCCAGCAGCTGGGGGTGCAGAAACGGTTCGCCGCCGACAATGCCGAAGAACGAGTTTCCCATTTCCCGGGACTCGTTGAAGAGCCGATGCAGCGCATCGGCCTCGATCTTCTCCTGTTTGGCGGCCACATCGACCCAGCAGCCCTGGCAGCGTAAATTGCAGCTGTTGGTGACCGAAATGTACAGGAACGGCGGATAGAACTCGCCCCGATCCAGCCGCCGCTTGTGGTGACGGATCGAGCGAATACCCTTGTAGCCGGCATTCCACGCCAGTTTCCACAGCAGTCGCTTGTTCGTTTCCAGCAGCATCCGTTTGGCCAGGCGAATATACATCCGGTCGTCTCTTCTAGCAAAGGAAGCCGCGGGGTGAAGCGCGAGGCTGCCCCGGCGGCAGGGAGCTTTACAGATCCAGCTGATCCAGTTGGTCGATGAGCGCGTCGAGTTCGTCTTTTGCAGCGGGAGCCGCCTGGTTTTCGCAGCTCTCGCGGAGTGGAGCACTGGCCGCTCCCACAGGCTGGCGTCCGGCGAGTCGCAAGTGCTCGTCACGCTCGCGGGAAGCGGTATCCAGATCGTTGGGCTTGCCAAACAACTGCGACAGATCGATCTTCATTTCGCCCCCGATGCTCGGATCACCCGCGATCACGGGAGTCTTGTGCTGGGGAAAGATAATCGCGTTCTCCGGGCAGACGCGGCTGCAGGCTGGACAGCCTTTGCGGCAGTTGTCCGGCTGCTCCACAAGTATCGTCTCCTGCTGATCGATGCCGTACACTCCGAAGAGGCAGAAATCGATGCACTCCATGCAGTTCGTACAGCGGCTGAAATCAATCACCGGATACCAGCGGCGAGTGCTCGCCTCCTCCACCACCCGCGGTTGAGCGGGCGAGATCGAAGAAGGTGAGACGATCGGCAGGGCGACAGCCGCGGCGGGGTCCACCGAAGGGTGCGACGAGCCGTTGAGTCCGTCGGCGAGCCCCACAACACGAGTCGACCGTTCGGCCATGAGACGACGGATTTCGTCCAGGTAGACCTTCGGCGTGTCCTCCATACGCAGGTCGAGGTGGTAGATGGTTCGCTCCGGCAATGGACGCTCATCGAGTACTCGGGGCGTCCCTTCCGTAGGGCGATAGGCCTCCGTCTTCTTCACCCATTTCTGCTTCCGCTCATCCCAGGCCGACTTCATGGCGGTCTCGCCCATCCGGCCGCGGACGTCGAAGCGGTCGAGCGTCCAGTGGGCGGCACGCGGGTAGAGCCAGCTGAGGAGGATGAAATCGTCCGAGAGTCCTTGCAGTGCGAGAACCGCCGTCCCCTCAACGCTGAGATCGTACAGATGCGGGATCACCAGCATCTCGACACCAGCGGTCATGATCATTTCCGCCACGATCGTCTCTTCCAGCTGCCGCTTGAGAGGATTGTTGCTCTGGCCCTGCGAGAGGACGACCGACATGCGCTGTGCCATCAAAGTACTCTCTCAAGAAAAAACCGGCGACTTGCTCTTCGCACCGCCCTCCGACCGACCGGGCGCGACCGATGTCTCCGCCATCCCGGCGGGCGAAGCAGCCCTGCCTGACCGGGGCGGTCAGCCAGCCGCTTTCAGCTCAACTGCCCTTTAATGGTGCGCTGCGTGATATCCCACACGCTGTCCAGGTGCTTCACGTATTCCTGCGGCGACAGGAGTTCTTCCCCGCCGGTCTCCATTTCAAACAGCCAGCCCGCCGCGTACTTGTCCACGTTAATCGCTGACGGATCGTCCATCAACGCCGCGTTGAACCGAACCAGCCTGCCGGCCACCGGCGCGTAGAGATCGCTTTCGGCCTTCTTGCTTTCAATCGCTCCGATCTGCTGACGCTGATCGACGTACGTATCGTCCTCCACGCACCACTCCAGAAAATAGACGTCCTGCAACAGGCGTACGGCATACGCGGTGAACCCGAACCGCCATCGGTCACCCGTTGCTTGAGCCCACATGTGATTGGCGCAGTAACGGCGGTCCTGTGGGATCGAGGCAGCGAACTCCCCCATCATGAAGATCAGCTCGCTCATGTATAACGGACTCCCTGATGCTCCGGTTCAAAGAACGCGGGAAGCAATCCGTCCGCTCGCAGCAGCCCCTCGCGGGTCAATCGGATCTGCTGCGGGTCCATGGTACACCAGCCTTCCTCCAAATAACGCTGCCACACATCCTGCCATTGGAAATCGATGTCGGTGCCGAACTTGTGGCGGAAGTAATCGATGTCCAGGTAACCTCGCTTGAGCTGCAGGATCATCTCGCGGACCAGACGCTGGTGAGGCGTGGGACGCAGGGCGCGACCGATCGGCAGCTCACCGCGTTCCAGCAGCGCCCCCACGTACTGTTCCCACTGAGGAAGGTTCTGGTAGTGCACGGCGTTAATGTGCCCGAAACTGGCGATGCCGGTGGCCAGCATGTCGGAACCGCGCCACAGATTGTCGCGATAACTGAAATTCACTTTGGCCGGATCCTTGACCATCGTGTAAGCGCTGGACACGTGGTAGCCGGCGGCCAGAAGCTGTTCGAATGCGTAATCGACCCAGGCACGCTTGAGCGGCCAATCCGCGACGGGGCTCTCGCTCCGATGGCCCAGAATGTCCTGGGAATAGACCGTATTGAAGGGAAGTTCCATCTGGTAGATCGTGACACTATCGGGCGACAGCTCCATGGTGCGACGTACGTTGTCCTGCCAGTTGTCCCACGTTTCCCCCACCATGCCGGCGATCAAGTCGATGTTCACGTTGGGGAACTGCGCGGCCTGAATCCACTCCCATGCACGATAGATCTCGCCCGACAGGTGGGCGCGGCCGTTCTCCTGCAGCACCTCATCACTGAAATTCTCGACGCCCAGGCTCAGTCGCGTCATACCCAATTCACGCAGCGCCTGTATCTTGGGCTCCGACAGCGTCCCCGGCTCGCACTCAAACGTCACTTCCTCAGCCCGTGTCCAGTCGATATTGGCGCGCAAACGGTCAACCAGCGACGTAAGCTGCCGCACGCTGAGGAACGAGGGGGTGCCTCCTCCAAAGTAAACAAACCGAAACGGCCGGTCCCCCATGGCCGGCAATCGGCTCACCAGCTCGATCTCTCGAGCCAACGCCGACATGTACTGCTCAATCTCACCAGCTCGTTTGTCCGTGAAGACTTTGAAGTAGCAGAACTTGCATCGCTTGCGGCAGAAGGGGATGTGGAGGTAGAGACCCAACGGGACATCCGCCGGACGCTGACGCATGGCGTCGAGAACTTCACTCACCCGATCACTCTGCCAGCACGAGAACGGCGGATAGTTCGAGATGAAGTAATTCCCCACTTCGGTCTTGGTGGTTTCGCTTGACATGTCACCTGTCGTCTTCTGAAGGCTCAGTCGGGGATCGGAACCGAGGGGAGCCGTCTTCTTTCGTCATTGGGTATTTCGTCATGCGTCATGAGCAAGGGCAGGGGGACGCGAGCGATTCTCGCTTCTTGATTCAAGGTGTCTTACTTCCAAAACAATAGACAACCCCCTCATCACTGGCAATGACAAGCCGCTTGCCCGCTACCGCGGGCGAACCGGTGAACCCGCCGCCTGCTTCGTACTGCCACAGTTCCTTGCCCGACTGGAGATCCAACAGATAGCATCGTCCGTCAGCGGCCGCCACGAACACACGCTGGTCCACAATCACCGGCGACGAGTCGACTCGTTGACGTGTCGAAAACTCCCATTTCACTTCGCCGGTTCGCGCGTCGAGGCAGTAGACCTTCTTGGCTCGACCGCCAAACACAACCGATTCACCTCGGACGGCTGGTGAACTGCGAATCGGCTGCTGCCGCGAACCGTCTTCAAAGGTCCAGACAATCGACGCTTTCTTCCAATCGACACAGAAGAACTGGCCCCCCTCCGTGCCAAAAAAAACGTGATCTCCCTGGGCGGCTGGCGTCACTCCCGTGGGGGCCTTGATGTCGACGCTGGCCAGCTGGGTCCCTTTGGCCAACTCGATCACATGCAGCGCTCCGTCGCAGCCCGCCAGAAACGCTCGCCCTTCGACCACCGTCGGCGTGCACCGAATCTGGTTCTCAATGGAATACTTCCATTGCAGCTCGCCGCTCGGCGCGTCCAGACAGTAAAGCGAACCATCCTGCGAGCCAAACAGCAGGTGACTGCCGTGGAAATTCGCCCCCGCACTGATTTCCGCGCCCGCTTCGAAATTCCAACGGCTCTCGCCATCACTCGCTCTCAGGCAGTGCAGCCGACCGTCGATATCGCCGAAGTACAGCCTCTGATCCTCGAAGGCCGCCGCCGAGGTAAATCCTGTGTCAAGCTTCTTCTGCCAGCGCGGCTGACCCGTTTCCAGGTCCAACGCCAGAATGTTGCCATCCAGATCCCCAATAAAAACCACCCCCTCTGCAATAATCGGAGTCGCTTCGAAAGCGCCATTTTCAACCGTATGCTTCCAAAGAACCTCCGGCTTCTCCGGGAAAACGTTCTGAGCGACCCCCGTCGACTGTGCGTTGCCGCGGTACAGCGGCCAGCTGTTCTCTGCTGAGTCCGGTGTTGCTGAATCAGTGGCCTGCGCGGCCGGGATCACCACCGCACTGCACACCATGGCGACCATCATCCATACACAAGGTTGACGCTGCTGCATCCGATTGACTCCCAACACCTGACCTCAAGCTGCGAACCATTCCCGCGTCAGCGAAAGAGAGGTACACCTTCTGCAGCCACGAAATGGCACCCCAGGCGGGTGCCCCAAGATTGGCCCCACCCGACCACTCGGCCCGTGGTGGTGCACGAGCCGATTGGCCTTCTATCTTTATAGCCATCACATGCCAGTTGCCGCCCCGCTGGGCGTGGGCCATCAGTCCGCTCTCACTGGTGGGGCCGCCCATCCCGCCGCGCGGCGCTGCCGCAGCACGCATTGTATCAGACATGACGTAGCCCCGCTCGCGCAGCCGGTGTCCCCGTTCGCGCAGAGCTTGGGACTCGCCACGCGAGTTTTTGTAAGTCCCTTTTTGATAAGCACTTGCGGTTCTAGGTCAGGGTGTTGCCTGGCTTTGCGCTGCCGCTTCTCTGTTCATCCGTAGTGAACGACTCTCAGCAATGACGTGGTGACTGCCTCACCGTATCAATCCGGCTTGAGCCCGACATTTTCCCAGGCATCGAGGCATCGACGAGATACGAAGAGGGAATGCCGCGCTCGAGGCTTGCGGAATGAGCCGCTGCTTTTCGAAGGAACTCCTCTTGCTACCGGCAATTAGATCAAGCAAGCGGTTCGTTCGGATCGACCTGTTCTCGCGTGCGGAGTCGTTGCTGCAGATCGGCCAGTAGCGCATCGAGGTCGCTGCTCGGTCGCTGCAGCAGGTTGGCAATCGAATCGGAGGTTCCGCCAACGAGTTGCTGCAGCAACTGAATCTCCCCCACCACCGCTCCCTCATCCCGTCCCTCCTGGCGTCCTTCCTCAAGTCCCTTCACCCGGCCTTCTTCGCGCCCTTCCTCCCGCGCGCAGTCGAGTTGCCAGCAGTAATCGCGTAGGGCTTTCTCTCGCGGGTCGTACTTGGCTCGATCCTCCGTCTTAGATGCGAACGACTCGAGGGTGGTGATCGCCTGCTCAAATGCCGCTCCAGGAAGCAGTTCCTGTAACCGAGCTGGCTCGTACCGGTCGGCCAACAGCAGGAAGAACGCCCGTTGCTCGATCGCCGGGGCGTGCGCAATGGTCGACTCACTGAGATGATACTTCGTCAGCTCCAGCGTGTGCACTTCCACCGCGTCGGACAACTCCCGGGCATGCTCCCGGTCCACCAGCCGGAACCGGTGATGCGCAAAGGGCACCTCCCGCAGCAGAACCTTGGAAAGCAGGCAGATGGAAATGGCCGGTCGCAGGGTGGCATGACTGCCGCCGGCCTCCAGCTGGTCCACATACAAGGCGCAGGCATAGTAGACCAGCCGCTGCAGCAGCCCCGGGACGATCGATACCTGCATCTCGATGTTCAGCCATCGGCCGGCCGAGTCGCGCGCCGCGGACGTCCAGCACAATCAGCTTGTCCTGCTGGAATTCCCGTCGTCGACGTCTGATGATGGGGGTCTCACGGAGACACGGAGGGAGTGTCAGAGTTCACCGTTGACAATTCGAGTAATGCCGTCCTTCATCAGTGTCTCGCCGAAGTTCAGCAAGTAACCAAGCTTCAGGCCGGTCAGTCGAAGATAGGTGAGGAGTTGCTTCTTGT
>JBGSHS010000038.1:0-15186 GCA_041752115.1 Pirellulaceae bacterium
GCCGCGCCACTCGAAGAGGCGGGGTCCGAGATGTAATCTACGCAAGCGGGGTCAGGAGCGGGATAGCGACGGGCTCGGGCGGGGTCAAATAATCTGAACCATCGGCCGGTTGATCCGGTCAGCTAATTTGCGCCCCCGCACTTGTCATTCCGAGTAGCGAGGAGTACGGCTATGTCAACGAGCATAGATCGTCTCGTGGGTTGGGGCGCTGCTATCGTGTTTGGCATCGTGTGCCAGACTTCGGAAGCCTTCGCGGAGCAGTCAATCCGGCTGGAGTCCGGCGACATCATTCTCTCGGTGAACGGCGAGCAGCTGAAGAGCGGACAGGATCTGCTGGAAGCGGTCCGGCATTCGCCGACGCTGATGCGATTCACGGTTGTCGATATACGGACCGGGCAGCTCCGCGCACTGCAAACTCAACTGAATTCATCCGCATCCAGTCGACGTTTTGGCGTGTCCACGGTCGATCACGGCGGAGAGGGTGTCAAAGTGATTGAGGTTTTTCGCAACTCTCCCGCCACACGTTGCGAAGAGGATAGCGATCTTGCTCTGGGCCGTACCATCGGGCAACTTATCGCGAGTTCATCGGAAGAAGGCGGCAATTCGTCGTCAGACGGTGCGATCGTTGTGTACCAGTGGCCGTCAGAACAAATTGCGGAACCAGGCACGCCAAAATATGCGTGGCGGGTTCGCGGCGGGAAATTACAGCCAACTTCGTACCGGATAATGCAGGATGCTTTTGGCACGAACCGAGCGAAATGGCCGCCGAATACGATCTGCTTTGCCGTTACGGAGACCGAAGACGGCCGAGCCGACGTCACCGTAGACACATTTTATGACATGGGCATAACGCCAACCAGTCGCGGGGGGAACTCCGTGCGATGGGAAGTGGAACGACACGGCAACAAGTAGCGTGTCGCTGACGAGCAGCGTCGCGCGAATTGGGACTAGTGAAGTGAAACGTGCAGGGGTCATGGCGGGTCGACAATGTGGCTGAAAAGGCGGCCGTCGTAAACGAGGCAATTGCGCAATTCTCGGGTCCGGGGTGTCTCTTCTGTTTGACGGCATTCGATAAAGGGTCGATCGCGGGAAATACTGAACAGCAGGAGACTGAGCTATGTTCCGCGCGCATTCACCGTGGCTGGTGGGACTGACTTTCGTTGTCGCCAGTTTGTCGGCGGTAAGATCGCTGCAGGCAAACGGCCCGGCGGTGCCTCGGCAGCCGTATCTGGGGTTCTCAGGCCACCTCGTCAGGATCGATGATTCGTTTGACTATATCACCGAATAACAGGTGGATCGGTTGCTTTCTTGCCATACTTCCGCTGTGTCTTCCCTTTACCTGAATGAACCCGCGAGCGGCACTTCTCCCCTGGAGCGCCGCTCCCGATTATCATGGTCAATACCGCTGGCCTCGGCGATCGTCGCTGACGGGTGATGCGATGCGCGGGGCCATTTCGTCCGGTCGGGAGACGCTCACGTGGAACTGATGACGAATAACGGGATGGGTATGCGGTCGATAAGCTTGGTGTGGATGGCGTGGGTAACGCTGGGTATCTCGGCGGCCAAAGCACAAGATTCACCGCCGGCCGCGCAGGGCAACCTGTGGGCGATCCTGGTGGGCGTGAACGACTACGCGGAGCTGGAGGACCTGCAATACTGTCGGAAGGACGTCGAGGCGCTGGCCGAACAGCTTGTGAAGGTCGGCTTTCCGCGTGATGGTGTGTTCGTGTTGACCGACGGTGCGGCTGACGCCAAGAACCAACCCTCCAAGATCAATTTCGAGACGCGGCTCAAGATCGTACTGAAGGTCGCTAAGCCGGGTGATCTGGTGCTGGTGAGCTTCAGCGGGCATGGTGTCTGCATCTCAGGCCAGACGTACCTGTGCCCCAGCGACGCGCGGCTGGATAACCCGGAAGCCACCATGATTCCACTGCAACTGGTCTACCGCAGCCTCGAGCAGTCACAGGCGTCGCGCAAGTTATTGTGGGTGGATGCGTGCCGCAACGATCCTCGGCCGTCAGGAGCGCGCAGTGCCGGAGCGCATGAGCAAGATGTGGCAGGGCTCGTGAAGTCCTTGGCGGCGACCCCGAAAGGAATTCTCACGTTGGCCAGTTGTGCCACCGATCAGATCTCGTGGGAAGATGAACAACTGGGGCACGGCGTGTTCATGCATTTTCTGATGGAGGGTTTATCGGGTAAGGCGGATGCGGAAGAGAAGGGCAACCGTGACGCTTGCGTCTCGATCCTCGAGCTGTACAACTATGCCTACATCAAGACGACGCGTTTGGTGGCGGACCGGCGAGAAAAAGAGCAAACCCCGGAGCTGTTTGGCCGGGTGACCGGTGATTTTGATTTGGTACGTCTCGACGTGCGGCCGGTAATGCCGGATGCCAAACCGCCAGCAACGAGTCCTTCCGCACCCATAAGCCGTACCCAGGGGGAGACCATCACGAACACGCTGGGGATGCAGCTCAAGTTGATTCCCGCAGGAGAGTTTCTGATGGGTTCGCCAGACAGTGAAGACGTCATTGTTATGCGCGACGCCGTTCAGGCCATGGCGGCTGAACTCGTCAATGCGCTTAAGGAGCGGAACCAAACCAATGTCGAACCGACGTTGGAGGGCTTTGATACCTTACCAGGCCACATAGGTCTTGCATTTAAGGAAATGACAAAGGAGAAGCTCGCAAGCAATGGCGTTCGAATGCAAATCGGCGCGAATTTCAAGTATCACGTTCGGTTGGTGAAATCGCAAAATGTGCAACCTCCCCAGTCCATGACCCAATTGACTGGGGAGTTGATGGACAAGCACGGACAAACAGTGCATCAATTTACTAGGCAGACGATCGACAGTCCACAACACCGCGTGCGGATAACGAAGCCGTTTTACCTCGGGGTGTACGAGGTTACGCAGGGGCAGTACGAGGAGGTGATGGGGAAAAATCCCTCGAGTTTCAAGGGCCCGGACCTTCCCGTCGAGAGTGTGAGCTGGGAGGAGGCGACGGAGTTCTGCCGGCGTCTGTCCACCAAGGAGGGCCGATTCTACCGCCTGCCGACAGAAGCGGAGTGGGAATACGCCTGTCGGGCGGGCACGACCACGCCCTTTGCGTTTGGGGAGACGCTCTCGTCGGAGCAGGATGCGAACTTCAACGGGAATGGCACCTACGGTGGTGGTATGAAAGGTCGGTATGTAAAGATGACGATGCCGGTGGGCTCCTACCGGGCGAACACATGGGGGCTGTACGACATGCACGGAAACGTGAGGGAATGGTGCGCGGATTGGTATGGTGAGAGCTACTACGCGACGTCGCCGCGGGACGATCCCCCGGGGCCTCCGTCTGGTTCGTACCGCGTGGATCGGGGCGGTGGCTGGAGCCGCGGCCCGATTTACTGCCGGTCGGCGGGTCGCTTCAGACACGCGCCGGACGCCAAGGGCGACAACCTGGGCTACCGTGTGGCCCTCGTTCCGGCGGAGTGAATGCGCGTGGGAGAGCGGCAGCAAGGAGTCCATGCGGCACGTGCTCTACTGCGACCGTGTATTCGTGATCCGCGCCGAGAACATGGGATTTCAAATCGGCGCCGTTGATACCAGAACTTATCTAGAACTGCTTGCCGGAAACGAACCTGCCGAGCGAACGGGGACAGGTACATTTTGCGAGGTAAACGAGGCGGTCTGGGGTGCAAGTAATGGGCACGACCGCATCCTGCCTCCTGTGCGATGGACTCCCACCACTTCACTCAGGTGGGCGTCTGCCAATGAACAACCCGTAACGCGAACTGCGACGCCGAGTGGCATTACCATGTCACGACGACAACGACTTACCCATCTTGCTAAATCAACTGGCGAAATTGTACCTGTCCCCATACCGTTCTCCGCCGTTCAGCCAGCGGCGGGTGAAGACGTCTCTGTTGGCGAAACGTTTGATCCGCCGCTTGGCTGCAACGGTTTGTTACGGCTTGGTTCCGGTTTACGTGCGGAGCGTGTCACTGTTGTGGTACCAGAGAGCTTCTGCCTTTCTCGCGCGGCCATGGCAATGGAATGGACGTCTCCACCTGCCAACATCGCAAGTCGTTCACGCGTGGATCGAATTTCATCAACAATCGGATCAGACATCTCATATCTCCAGTAAGTCGAACGGCGTGCAAATCAACGGCGGTTCTATTCCTCGATCACGGCAGGCACGTTCGATTTTTTGACGGTTCTCGGGATTCGCGATCTGCCTGCAATTCCACGTCAACAGGAATTGTATGCCATGAACAGCCGCCATGGAAATGTGAAAGGCATCTATGCGAGCTTTCGGCGGTATCTGAAGCTCTGTCGAAAGCACGTCAGCGAGTGCCTCGACATCGTCGTTCATGTCGAGTACCGGGATGTTGTCCAAGTAAATACGACGCTCACTGGCCGCCGATGGATCCCCCGGGTCACATTCGTCAATCACAAACTGCGAAACAAAGATGTCAAATCCTTGTCGATGGACATCCCACCACTCATGCGTCGATAGCTGGTTTGCCGCAACGCGGACGTCCCGGCTGCTGCGCATCGCCAAGTGGCCGATGACCGTTGACTCAAGGTAGGCAGATCGTTTCATCTAGTCTGACCATCCTTCTGCCGTAACGACGGCGGTCAGCCGGCGGGGACGGGAAAAGCCAACCACTGGCAACCGACCTTACCCCCGCTCGCCTGCATTCCCTGGTTCGGCGATGCCACTTTGGGCGCTGGCCCAGGCTGCACGGACACGCTGGAGCGTACTCAGCAGCAGCTCCCGCTGCGCGCGTTCCTCTGACTCCATGAACGCGTGCAGGGACGCGTTGCCCCAAGTGCCGGCGGCTCGGCGGATCGCCGGGGCTGCGTCCCGATACCTTCTGACGACCGTGTTTTCGTTCCGTTGCCCGCCGAATAGATCCAGCAGCCTGCGCCAGGGCGAACGGCTGGCGGCGGCGAATGCGTCGGCCTCCCGCTGCAACTCGGTAGCCCGGAGGCCGAACATCGGCGGCGCAGGCTTGAGGAATGCGGTCAGCCGGCAGGACCACTGCCGCTTGAGGTCGTCCGCCAGCAATTCTCGGCCGCCGTCTCGATCATACAGCCATGGACCCGGTTGACGGTCGGGGACGCGGGGGTTGTCATCGACCCAGTAGTCCCAGTGCCCGAATTGGGCAAGGTACACAGACGTCGCGAGCCGGCTAGGGTGGTCGAAGTACTCAGCCCGATCAACGTCATAGACAACGAACCGATCGCCGTCGGTTCGCACGCCGCGGCCGGCATGAGGGTTGGGAAACAATACAAACGATGCCCCCGGCGGGAAGAACGGCAGGTGCTTGTACCAGCTGTGGCTATCGGCCACATGGTCGGCGAACCGGCCCGTCTGTTCGAGGGTTGGCAACGGCAACGAGTTCCACCACTCTTCGAGCATCATCTACAACCTCCAACGCCAAACGCATAGCAATCGATCCAGCCGTCGTCGGATGGATAGATTGGGCGTTGAACGATCGCGATAACCCGCCGGCGTATGGCCGGCGGACACAATACTCATTTCGTCTCACCGCTTTCGCCGGGCATACTCCGGTCGGGTTGATCGCCTGGTTCGGCCCTGGGGCCTTGCGCGCTAGCAGTTGCCAGGAACAACTGTGGGCTCATAATCGTAATCCCGCGAAACGGGTGAAGCACCAGCAGATCCGGATCTCCCGAGACGATATGACTGCCCTTGCCGCTCAAAGCCAATTCCAGGAACTTGTTGTCTTTGGGATCGCGGCACTCGGTCACGACGTCACGCACTTCAATCAGTTCCGTCTCTCGCAGGAGTGCGGCCAGGAATTCCAGTCGCTGCGACTCCGATACATACTTGTCGAACTTGGGACGGCGGAGTACTTCGTCCAGTTCGTCGATCGTCTGCTCTGACACGAGCAACGGGCCCCTTGCCATGGCCAAATCGAATGCCTGCCGCGGCACCGAACGCGGGAGCAATACGGCGCTGACAACCACGCCAGTGTCGAGGACGGTCCGCCAATCACTCGTCACGGAGCATCGACTCCACGGTTTCGGCGGTAAGCCCCTTGATCTCCGCCTGCGCGCCGATCTCATCCATGATCTTCTTCAAGGAGCGAGCGTCTTTCGAGGTCAGTTCACGCAAACGCAAGCCGAGAAGGATTTCCATTTTGCGGCGTTCTTCGGGCGGCGCTTGGCAGAAAGTGCGAGCTGCGTCGGCATCGACGGTAATGGAAATACTCTCGGCTGACATCTCCCGTCTCCATGAAAATGGCCTCCAAACCGCACAATACAGAACGGCTCCTGCACTGGTACCCCGCTCTGGCTCAATCAGGACAGCACGGTCCACTACAAAGTCTACGGGCCCCAGCGACAGGATTCAACGCCCCCAGCGGCACGAGAAGGGGTCGTGCGGACCCGGGCCCGCACGGCCCTTCCCCCGCTTGGCTGTGAAATGGCGCGGGGTTGGTCCGACCGATGAACCTGTCTCGCTCGGTGTTCGTCTCGGCCCGTTGGTGAGCCGATGAATGCTGCCGCTTGCCTCTGCGTGATGAGTAGCGTTTCAGTCCTCCGTGCCGCGATACCATTCCATTAACCACAACGAGAGGCCAACCATCATTACCGCTCACTAAAAAACGGCATGGCTGGCGATGACCAGGAACGCCGTTTGGCCGATCCTGTCATCGCGGCGCGCGAACGGCGTCGCCAATGCGACGACGGGGAGACCAAGGACAATCGCCCACTGCTTCGGGTGTGGATGAGGGTTGAAAGGTGCAATCATCAATGAGCCACTCTCCAGTGGCCAGTGGTGAACAACACTCCGCCAGCCGAACTAGTGATTGTCCAGAACGGCCTATCACAGGCACGATATGCGGGAATAGGCCGACCGGCGCGACGGGCTATCCCGCCCGAAACTGACTTTAAACTATCGACCCAAGCCCTGGCCTGTCAAACATTTGAGGTGGGATTGCCAAGCCGCCGGGATAGGCCGACCTGGATAAGCCCCTAAGGATGCACCGGATAGGCCGACGAGCTGGGTCGGCCCTATCCCGACCCCACGAACAAAGTCTTCGTACACCCAAGTGCGGATCGCAGAACCAGTTGGCCATCGCATCCCCCAATGATCGCCCCGGCATAGCCCGACCGGCGCCGCTGCGGTCGAACCAGGGGGCGGCGATGCGCCGCTGCACTGGCAAAGCCAGTGCCACACCACAGAAGCTACTGCGGTCCAGCGAATGGGGACAGTCCAGCGAACGGGGACAGGTACATTTTGCGAGGTAAACGAGGCTGTCTGGGGTGCGAGTAATCGGCACGACCGCATCCTGGCCGCCTGTGCGATGGACTCCCACCACTTCACTCAGGCGGGCGTCTGCCAATGAACCACCCGTAACTCGCACTGCTACGCCGCGTGCCATTACCATGTCACGACGACAACGACTTACCCATCTTGCTCAATCAACTGGCGGAATTGTACCTGTCCCAATCCCGTCGTCCAGAAAGGGCAGGGGACAGTTCGATTCGCGCACGGAAATACCTGTTTTCGCCGGAACGAGTACCCTTGGTTACCGACAACAAGGACATTATGCTCCCGCCAAGATTTGGGCCTGATAATGGCTGACCAGAGTTCTGACGCTGGAGGTCAATAGTGCCACGGGACTTTTCCGTTACCTTCTTCTGGCCCTTGAAGCCACAAAGGGCCGCTGGGCCGCCAGCGCCTTCTTGAATTCGAGGAAGAGCAGAGAAAATGCCTTCCGGAACAAACGAACCGTTGCCCCTTGGTTGTACACTTCCCGCAGGGCAGAGTCTTGAATGGCGACCGGCGCTTGCTGTAGATACCTTCACCATTGGTGGCCAACCAAGCGCCGATGCCCGCCATTCGTTCCACCAATGGCGAGGGAATTGGTTGTGCTGCGACCTGGGCTGAGGTGGGGGATTTGCGGATTGAGACCGGCGGTTGCAGCCAAGCGGACGGTGGACGCCACAGGCGGGGAAGCGGAAGACGGACATGCATGGATTCCGGTGCCACTGCTGGGATGCTCGGACCGCACATTCCCTTACCCGCAATTCGCTTGCCTCCCAAAACAAGAACCTCCGGCCACCATGTCCTTGTCCGTCCTGCTCCGCAACCCAGCCGCGACCTCCGGAAACCGGTTCCTGATCCCTGACCGCGTACCCATGCCGTTCGCCTCGGCCATACACCCCTCTCCATTCCCGTCGTGGTGAGAAAAGTGACCTGATAGCTTTGTTCTTCCCAGGCGAAACCATGGATGATGCGATCGCCTGCGGTGTCCCGGCCGAAGCAGCGCGCCTTCCTGCTTGGCCACATCTTCTGCGAGCTCGACACCTCTTTCGACAAGGCTGGGTTTCCCTTTGCCGACGGTTGCGGCGTTGAGCAGCGACGCCGCACGCTGATTGCTTAGACTCGCCAAATTGCCGCCGCACACTCCCTGGCCCCTTGCAGTTGGCCGATTTCTTCATGCACGGTCGGCGGGACGTCCGATGAATGAATGTTGGTTCGGCGCTGTCGGAGTCTTGTCATTTGCGCCGGGCCTGCCACTTCTGCCATTTGCATACTCTCGCTGGTCCAGCGGCATGCTGAAGCGCGACATCTCAATCATCGCTGTGTTGGCGGTGACAGCCGGCACATTTGCCGGGTGTATGAGTGTCCGTTCGCAAAACGGCCTCTTGGAGCAATCGGCTCCGGCCACCAACTTGAGCTCGAAAAAACTGCGAGTCCTCTTAACGGACTACGTGCCGCGATTCGCGGATCGCATCGAACAAACGGCCGACGAGATCTTGTCGCAGGCGTCTGACCCGCAGATTCGTCGCAACGCCCTGCTGTGGAAGAGCAACGCGATTTCTGCCTGTTTTTGCGCCGCATCACGCCCGGATCCGTTGGCCGCTTATCTGGATATCTGCATTCTCAGTCGGCAAATGACGCTGTTCTTCGAGCAACCGAGCGGCAACTCGGTGTTTGGACCCTGGCAGGCCCAGGCACTGGAAACCTCGCGGCAACTCGAAACGCCGCTTGGGCAGATACAGGACCTGCTACGCGCCAACACCCGGTTCGACGCCCGATTTGTCGACAATTTCGCGCGTGAGCACCCGATCACCAGCCTTTACTTTGACCGCGCTTCGCTGGCCGCTCCCTTCATCGAGGAAGTGAAGGAGCGAACGCGCGACATGTCGGGTGTGGTAGCGGAATTCAGCGATTGCCTCGCAGAGATGCAGAAACTTTCGGCTATCTACGCGGAGTTCGTACCGAAACAAGCGCGCTGGCAAGCCGAACTGCTGCTCCTTGCTGCAACGCAGGAGGAAGGCGTGTTGGCTCAACCCCTGCAGGACCTGAGACTGGCCAGCCAAGCCGTAAACCGACTGGCTGCGACGGGCGACGCGATCCCGCAGTTGGTCGAGCGCGAGCGCCACGCGCTGCTTGAAATGGTGCGCGCGGAGCGCATCGAGACGATGGCTCAGATCGACCAACTGCGTAGCGCGACGGTGGCCGACCTTCGCCAGGAACGCTCGGCGATCCTCCAGACATTCCAGGACGAGCGTCGAGCGTTTAATCGTGATCTGGAAGCAACTGCGGGCCATGCGATCGCAAAGATCGATGCGCTGGTCGGCCAGCGAGGTGGAGCGCTGCACGGAATTGTCGAGAGCGCCGCTGAGCGTCTCTGGCAGCGAGTGCTCCAGCTACTGCTTTTCGCTGGTTTGTTCGTGGCAGTAGGCACGCTCGCTCTCACTTGGTGTATCAGCACCATTTTTTTCCGACGACCGGCACTGGTGTCAGGCGAACCGCTCAAACCCGCGATCGCACTCGCTGAGCGGCCCGTGCCCGTTCCCCGTCGAGCTGCTTAGCCACGGTCCAGAAAAGGGCCCAGAAACGGTCGGGACTCCTTATCAGACCACGGATTGCGCCGATCCTGGCAATCCCGTTCATCCCGTCTGCTGCCATGGACAACGTCGGAACGAATCGGCCAACCGACCCCACCAGATGCGGCAGTCCAGGGGCTGCGGGGTGTCGCTCGCCGCGGGTACGCGGCTTACCTGCCAGCGATGGCACACCCCACACCCGGCAACAGGTACCGGCGGTGACAGGCGAGCTATCGTGGGGTCGGTTTCGCCGTAAGTGCCAAGCAGCAATGCGATGCGGCGGCTGACCGTGGGATGGACGGTGGGGTGCGAGTAATGGGCACGACCGCATCCTGGCCTCCTGTGCGATGGACTCCCACCACTTCACTCAGGCGGGCGTCTGCCAATGAATACCCCGTAACGCGCACCGCTACTCTGAGTGACATTACCATGTCACTACGACAACGAATCACCCATCTTGCTCAATCAACTGGCGGAATTGTACTTGTCCCAAGCCCGTCGTCCGCAATCCGCGGGCGCAGTAGCTCGACCATCCTCTCGTGGCACACGTGATCGGAAAAAGCCACGAATGCCTGCGCCGGAGATCCAGTTCACGCGTCTGGTGGCGATGATCTGACCGAGCACACCCTAGGCCTGGTGGCAGGAGCGTCCAGGGCGAAATCCGTGCGAGATGTCCGCAAACTCTACCTCGTGGATCCGCTCCAGGATCATCACGATGGCTCGTTGGGCATACTCAATCCTTCGAGAGTGGCGTATCACGACTGTTCAAGAACTCTGTGGATCTCACTGGTTGCCTTGCTGACATCATGTGACGCGCGAATGGGCCTTCGACTCCGGGTCTCCGATGACCACTCGCCTTGACGCGGCCACCGATGTTGCCTTCAGGCATGCACACACCTGGGGCAGGATCCGAGAGGTACCAAGATTTCGGAGCTCAATACCCTTGACGTCCGGACAACCACGCCCGGTCCATTCATCGTCACGTCCTTTCTGTGTACGCTTCAACCAGCGACTTCAGCGCCAGGGCCCTTTCCCCTGGCGGCAACACTCGATTCAGGGCCTCTGGCCAAGAGTTACCATTGCAGGGTTTCCTCCCGCTTGTCCGCAAACCATTTCCAGTCCGCACGTTCACCGCTTGGTTCGATTGTCCGTTTCTGTATGTTGGGAGAGCCTTTCGTTGATCGCCGCGAACTTAAGGTTGTAATGCTTCTTATCTGATGTTCCGACGTAACGGAGTTTCGGGAGTTGAAGCAACGGGGAAAGGTCGCCGTCCTCGACATTTGTATCCACGAACGAAAAGAAGTCCAGTTGGTCCATCCCCTTCGTCCATTTCAAGTCCGGCATCGATGCAGAGTCGGAGAGCTTTAGCCGTCGCAGGCAGCGCAGGGCAGCAATTGGCTCATAGCACGCGATCTTCTTCGCCTTTCCCAAACTGAGTTCACGAACCTCAATTCGATCCGAGGTGAGGGCTTCGAGCGATTCCAGTTTTGGCGCGTACGCGATCTCACAATAGCGGATGTCAGGCAGTGTCTCCAACCCGGCGAGCGAGACAATACCGGTCTGCGTCAGGTTCAGCCATTCCAACCGCGTCGTATTGGCGAGGTCGCTTAGATCGAGCGACTCGGGCTTGAATTGCCAAACCCGGAGTCGCCGCAGTTCCTCGCAGCGGTGAACATTGGAATTGTCGATATGCCAATCGCCCATAAACACTTCCAGCTGGGGAAAGCAGGAGAAGTCGACACCTGTGCCGGGCGTTTCCAATCGAAGACCACGAAGATTGGACAGTCCGCCTATCGGCCGCGTATCGACTCTTTTCTGATCGACAACCTCCAGATACCGCAGGTCTGGGAAGTCGGCAAGAAAGCTCAAGTCAGCGATGCCCGACACTCGAAGTCCGCTGAAGTTGCTTCCCTTCTTAAATGCCTCGAGCGCCTGGGTCTGATTCTCGGGCGTGACGCTGACCAGCAACTCGCAGCACGCGGCTCGAAACGCCATCTGCGTGAGATACGAGGTGTGAACTTCGATGCCGTCTAATTGAAACATTTTCATGGTCAGTCAATCGAACGACCGGGATCACGCGGCGGCGGCCAGTGATCCACGATTACACTTGAGGCGCTCACCGCCGCTCGCGTGTATCCCCCTGGTGCGGCCTGCCTGCCGGTCATCGTGCTGGTATCTCAGGAAGCATCACGGGGTTGAATGGATTTGTGAGAACTGATATGTCCAGCATTCCGTTCGGCCAATTCGTTTCGACTTGCCGTCGGAGTCTCTTCCGCCGATTTGCCAGGTACGAGTCTTGACATACCGCTGAGGAATCAGTGTCGCCGGATCACAATCCGTTATATACAGTGTGTTAAACTCCCACTCCAACTCGCTGGGGCGCAACCGCGCTGCGGCGGGGCTTGCGTTCCAGAGTGGCAGCAACATGGCACGGGCGGCCAACGGATCGGGCTCACTTCTCACGACCAACCTGATATGATTCGGAGCAATTTGCCGCTCGATGAGGAACCGCGTCGAGCTCATGATCTTCCCGGAAGTTGGACTCTCGGAAACCACTCTCCGCAGATCGGAGATTCCCACCGGTTCTCGCATCCCGTTCCAGGAGCGGACCATGTAGTCCCAATCCTCCAACAGGCGTTTCCGCCAGGATTGCTCGCCCAACATGGATTGTGATAGTCGCTGGAATACATGATCATCCGAGGCTCCTGGAATCTTGCCAATCTGCTCGTCGGCTCGGACAACGAACTGCGCCAACCCGACGACGGATGGCGGCGCCGACGGGTCGCTGATCGTCAACGACGGCCATCGCTGCTCGATCCGCCGAACTTCATAGTCGAGTTGCACGAGTGGATCCTTGGATTCGGGACGTGGTTCAGGCCGTACCGCCTCGAACTCCTGCGACGTAATCCTGTAGCCCTCTTCAGCCTTCTCTCCCACGAGCAGAAATCGACAGACATCCGAGCATTCCGTTGTTTGACCAATCACGTGATCCTGCCGCTTGTAAGTTCTTGTCACCTGCAATCGCAGCCCATCCGGCCAGGCAAAACTGAGAGACACCGGCCTCAAGTCCATCTGATTGAAGGTCGGCTTCACCTGCTGCCACTGCAAGTATTCATCGAGCGATATCTGCTCATCAAGGTCCGTGTCGGCCCAGGCCACACCGGTTTCGTACGAGTTCATCCACTCATTCCGCGACAGCGAGCGACTTCCGTCCACATCCAATTTGTGGAACTTGGATTCCAGCAACTGCTGCCGGAAATGCTCCCTGTACTTGGCGAATTCCCAGATCCGTATCATGCCGAGGCAATCACCCGCGGCAAGGAATTCAGCCTTGGCCGAGAACGCCAGGGATTCGATCCTTTGTCCCTTTTGCTGGCCAGGAAATTCGGCCAATTGCTCACCCGTTGTCATATCCCACACACAGACTTCTCCGTCCGATGCTCCACCTGCCAGCAAAGAGCCGTCTGGCGAGAAACACATAGTATCAATCAGTACACCATCCAGCGATTTGCTCGTCCTGGTGCGCAGGTCGAACACGCTCAGAAAAGCGCCGGAAGCTGCAAGACGGGTGTTGTCCGGTGAAAAACACACGCGGACCGATCCGTCAAGGTCGAGGAGTGAGCTGCTGACGTCCTCCATTTCCTTCCTGCTATTGATCTCCCACAACTTGACGCGACCGACCGACTCCACCGTTGCAATCACCGCATCGCCCGGGGCGATGGCTACGTGACGGCCGTCATATTCCAGTTCCGGCAATTCCCATATCAGCTCTCCCATCGCAACGTCCCATAGGCGAACTCGCCCATCTTTGCCACAGGCGGCGATCAGCTTCTTACTCTGTGACAGCGCTACCGAATGCTCGGTCTCGCACGATATCGACTGAATCGGCAGCTTCTTTTCAACGTCAATCACGCGCAACCGCTCTGGTTCCGAAACGAGCAACAACTTGCCGTCGGGTGAAAGAACATCAGAACTAGCAACGTGGCCGTAGACGTGGTGATCAGTCGTGATGATTTTGAGCAAGCTGACGTCCCAGGTCCGCAATGTGCCGTCGGAACTAAGCGATGTTAGCTGCTGTCCCTCTTCCGGGAATGTCAAATGCGCGATTGCGGAAGAAGCGGCAGTTAGAGTCTTCGGCTGCTGCCCCCATCCCATCGTGGAACAATTGGCGAGAATCACTGAGACCAACAACGTCCCGACCGCACGGCCACAATCAGCCATCAGATCATCTCCAACGCGAATCGCGCAGTATGTATGTACGCTCATGGGAAACGGACGAGATGAGTCGTCTCGTATAGTGTCCTGACACGAGAATCTACCATGACGGCGCTCTTGCGGAACGAATTGCAATCTATCCAGCCGTCGTCGGATGGATAGACTGGGCGTTGAACACCAGACGCTTGGCTCCGGCGTAGGAACAACCTATGTGGATACTGTGCCAGAATGCCTCTGCTGGCGTCATTCTAACAGGAGCAGCGAGAGCGGGGCAACGCGATGGTGCTTGCGCATCGGATAGATTGTCGGCTCGCAGGATGTCGCGATCACTAGTGAACGACCAGTGGGAGAGAATCCAGCAGCACGATAGGAGCACGGTTCATCGTTACATATTTTTGTGATGTGTCCAGTATCGTCGTTGAGCTCTCTGTACTTTGAGTTCAGGAAGAACACATGAATTGGCCAAGGCAGATGGACAACGTGTATTCCCCAACCGTCAAGGGTATATGTTGAAAGCCCTTCACCGTGTAACCCCGCCATTCTAGAGATAGTCTTTTTGTGCCTACCGATTCCTGGTGCAGTCAGCCCGGAATCATCTGCATTCTCGAAACACTCTTCTTGGTCGCGTGCAAGTCGTTCGCCAGTCAGGCAGTCGAAAAGGCCACGTCCCCGGTGGGACACGACGAGTAGGTCGACTGAGCCGTCGGCAAATCCACCTTCAGTTAGGCCCCTATTCCGGAACCGCCAACGACGCGCCACGGCGCCGGAACTTCAGCGTAAGGCAGTCGTTCAAGGCGTTCACGAAATTGTCTATGGCAGTCGTCGGGCATGTCTTTGTGGCATAACGGCAGCCGTAACGGGGCGGCTGCCCAGAGACTTTGATCGCACAACCGGCATTGACGGCCTTGTTAGGTGCTAACGTCAGCGGGCGCCATGCCCAGCCGACAGTGTACGCATTAAGGAATCACGATCGGCACCCTAGCCTGGATTCCCATGGACCTGAAATCCCCTAAAGAAATGGCGAGGATTCGACCGGGGACCCAGCTTTAGTTGGTCACTTTACACCATGCGAGGCTCAACCGAACACAAATTGAATTCGCTTCCCCCACCAGGGTACT
>JBGSHS010000039.1:0-23505 GCA_041752115.1 Pirellulaceae bacterium
GCGGGCCCATTCCTCATCGCTGCGCATGGGCCACCCCAGCTCGGCGAACGTGTCCCAGGCCTGCTGCCGCAGCTCCATTGCCCAGTCGGGTTCGCGGCGCGTCTCGAGCAACGCTTCGAAGGTGGAGCGGGAAAAGCCTGATTGAGTGGTGGTTTCCATCGACTGCTGATCACTTGTCATAAGTCACGAATCGCGCTCGGTCATCCTAGCCGACCGATCCCTCCATCTGCAACTGGATCAGGCGGTTCATTTCGACGGCGTATTCCATGGGCAGTTCCTTCACCAGCGGCTCGATGAAGCCGTTGACAATCATCGTGCTGGCTTCCGATTCGGTCAGCCCGCGGCTGGTGAGATAGAACATCTGCTCCTCGCCGATGCGGGACACGCTCGCCTCATGACCGATCGACACGTCCTGCTCGGATATTTCAATGTACGGATACGTATCACTGCGGCTCTGTTCGTCCAAGATCAGGGCGTCGCACACCACATTGCATTTGGCGTTGTGCGCCCCTTTCTCCACCCGTACCAGCCCGCGATAGCTGCTGCGCCCGCCATTCTTGGAAATCGACTTGGAGATGATCTGACCCGTCGTATTGGGTGCACAGTGAACGAGCTTGGCGCCGGCGTCCTGATGCTGTCCCTCGCCCGCAAACGCAATCGACAGGATTTCGCCCCGAGCGCCCGGTTCCATCATGTATACCGCCGGGTACTTCATGGTGAGTTGACTGCCCAGATTCCCGTCGACCCATTCCATGGTCGCATCCCGATAGGCCATCGCCCGTTTGGTCACCAGATTGTAAATGTTGTTGGCCCAGTTCTGGATGGTGGAATAGCGGCAGCGGGAACCTCGTTTGCAGATCACTTCCACCACGGCGGAATGGAGACTCTCGGTGCTGTACATCGGAGCCGTGCAGCCCTCGACATAATGCATCGAGGCCCCTTCGTCGCAGATGATCAAGGTGCGTTCGAACTGACCCATGTTCTCGGCATTGATCCGGAAATAGGCCTGCAGCGGGAATTCGACCTTGACTCCTCGGGGAACGTAAATGAATGAACCGCCCGACCAGACCGCCGAGTTGAGGGCGGCGAACTTGTTGTCGTGCGGAGGGATCACCGTCGCGAAATACTCGCGCACCAGATCGGAATGCTCGCGGACCGCCGTGTCCGTGTCGGTAAAGATCACTCCCTGATTGCCCAGCTCCTCTTTGAGCGAGCCGTAGACCACTTCGCTCTCGAACTGCGCTTTCACCCCCGCCAGAAACTTCTTCTCCGCTTCGGGAATCCCCAGCTTGTCGAACGTGTCCTTGATCTCCTGCGGTACCTCGTCCCACGTGCGACCCTGCCGATCGGTCGGTTTGAGGTAGTAATAGATATCCTGGAAATCAATGCCGATCCGGCCACCCCACCGCGGCAACGGCTTGGAGTTGAAGATCTCGAGCGATTTGAGCCGGAACTGCCGCATCCAGTCGGGCTCGTTCTTCATGTCGGAAATCTGATTGACGATCTCTGCGTCGATGCCCTTACGCGCCTTGAAGACAGCTTGGGTCTGAGTGCGGAAGTCATACTTGTTGATGACTCCGATCTGATCGTCAGATTTCTTCGTCGTGGTTGTTCGGACGTCAGTAGCCATGTCATGGTCCGCCATAGTGAAGTGAGTGGGTAAGTTCCGACCTGTTCGCCGAGCCACCGTGGGAGGTGGCAGACGGGCGGCGAGCGTTCGGCTTACGCGACTTCCTCGTGAGTCAGATTCTCGTTCTTGCGGTGCGCTTCGGGATACGCCTTGCGAATCCGGTCGTAGCCGTGCTGATGTAGTTCCTCGGCCAGCTCGACACCCCCCGATTCGACAATCCTCCCACCCAGCATCACGTGAGTGAAGTCGGGTGGATTGTGTTCCAGTAGTTTGTCGTGATGCGTGATGATCAGCAGTCCCATCTTCTCGCGACCGATCTCCGCGATACTCTCGCTCGCCAACCGGACGGCGTCTGCATCCAGACCACTGTCCGTTTCGTCCAGGATGGCGAATTTCGGCTGCAACATCGCCAACTGCAGAATCTCGGCCCGCTTCATCTCGCCACCGGAGAAACCATCGTTGACATAACGTCGTGCGAACTGGGGATCCATCCGCAACTGTTCCATTCGCGACGTCAATTCCTTGCGAAACTGACGCATCGGTATCAACTCCTCCCCTTCCTTACGCTCCGGATGCCGGATGTTCGTGGTCGCATGTCGCAGGAAGTCGGCCATCTTCACCCCCGGAATCGCCACCGGACGCTGGAAGGCATAGAAGATCCCCAGCCGAGCTCGTTCGTCGGGCGACATCTCCAACACATCGTGCCCGTTGAGCTCAATGCTGCCGCTGGTCACCTCGTACTTCGGATGCCCCATGATCGCCAGCCCGAGCGTGCTCTTGCCCGACCCGTTCGGCCCCATCAGCGCGTGAGTCTGACCTCGCTGAATCTCCAGATCCACGCCGCAGAGGATCTCTTTCGATTCCACCGATACATGCAAACCCGTGATCTTCAACGTGTCGGTCATGACAATTCTCGCAGGCTCGTCGTACTTCTGGGTACGACTCGGAACACTGTGTCAGCACATTCAACCCTACGGCATTCGCGGAGCGAAATCCGCAACAATCCCTCGGCCGCCGGACTCCCCTGACGCCGCACCGCGGTGAACCGTTGCGTTGTACCGCTGCTACGTGTCACCTTAGCGCGCCGACCAGCCTCAGCTAGCCTTCACAATCTGAAAAACCGGTACTGCGGACGCGACGACCAGCCAGGCTCGACGGACCACGGTGCAGGCCATGTACAAGCCACCCCCAAAGGGTCCTTCGTTTCCGCCTGAGCCCCCGCTGGCCGCACGCCGCGGCCGCCGTATTCACCCGACTGCCCCACCTTGTTCCAGTTGTCACAAACTCGGATCGCGCGGCACTGCGACTTCGATAAGCCAGGGCAGTGACCACAAGACCGTTTCGTCTCTCAGCCAGTGATCTTCTGATGACCCCGCAGCGGCGGCTGCTCGTCGGGCGGGGCCACATAGCCGGTGTGGTGTGGAATCGGCAGCTCATCAGGAACCTTGAAACCACGCGGCGCACCAGGGCGCTTCGCGATCCGGTGACCGCGGATCTTGTCCTGCACGCGAAGCAGCCCCTCAATGAGCGCTTCCGGGCGGGGCGGACAGCCGGGAATGTACACGTCCACAGGTACCACGAGGTCGACACCTTTCACCACGTGATAACCCCACTTGAAATACGGACCGCCACCGACCGTGCACGCGCCCATGGCGATCACATACTTCGGCTCAGGCATCAGGTTGTAAAGCCGCCGCACGCGGCTGGCCATTTTGTAGGTTACTGTGCCCGCCACAATCATCAGATCCGCCTGACGCGGAGTAGCACGAAACGCTCCGGCGCCGAACCGATCAAGGTCAAACCGGCTGGCTCCCGTCGCCATCATCTCGATCGCACAGCAGGCCAAGCCAAACGTCAACGGCCAAATACTACTCTGACGCGCCCAGTTGATCGCCTGCTCGACCGTCGTCGTGACGACGTTCTCCTCCATCAACGCTTCGATCCACGGCTGCAACATGACGCTCAATGTCCTGGCTGGAAACCCTGAAACGCGATCGGGAACCAAACCCTAAAGCATACACTAATCGGGCGCCCTGGATCTAGCCTCTCATCCAGAGCGTACCATCCCATAAGATGCTCGATGACTGCGCCAAGTTAGGCGAAAAACCGGCAGGCGAGGAAAATAGGCAGCCGCCGGAGGCCGACACGCACCAAGTCAGCCCCCAGCAGCCACCTCTCTTGTTGGTTCCTCGAGTTCCATGAGCTCCGGCTCGAACGAGCAGCAGTTGTCGCCGTCCAGGCGGCACTGCAACATGTGCAGACGCGTGCCCAGCAGCTTGGTAAGGAGTTGCCTCTCCATCGCACAAATGGTTCGATCCCCGTTGGCCAGATCCGGGTAAGGGCAGGACAAAGCCGTTAAACGCGGCTTGCTGCCCCCGTGGTCCACCGTGAACGAAACTCGACGATCGCGAAACAGCAGGGCTAACTGGTCCATCCGCTGTTCCACCGATTGCCCCTCTACATCCCCTTCATAAGACTCCGCTAATCGGCGGGAAACTCGTTGGATCAAGGTCCGTCGCACCGCCGGATCCTCGATCGCAACGATTTCCTTCCAAAGAGCAACCGCCAGGTCGCCGAAATTGGAGCCCGCCTTCCTCCGACCTTTGGTGGTCAATGCGTAATGATGGCTTGGCCGGCCACGTCCCGCTCGAGTGGCCCTGCGTTCGAGATATCCTTGAGCCATGAGACGGGTGAGTCGTTGCCGCACGGCTGTGGCCGTCACGTCCAAAGCCGCTGCCAGATCCACTACGGTCATCGAGCTGCTCTTGCGAAGCAGATCGACAATCGCAATGTCCGAAGCAACGATTTCGTCCGTCATGGTTGCCTTTCTCAGCTGTCGCTCTCTGTCCCAGCTCAGCTTAGTATCATGAGCACCTGATGTACTATATGCATTAATCGCAATTTTAGCAACTTATTGTTTGAAAAATATCTCAAAAATTCCTTCGGGGGGGCTGCGTCCCCACTTCCCCCGATATTCTCGTGCTCCTGCTCCTGCTCGTGCTCGTACTCCTGCTCGTGCTCGTACTCCTGCTCGTGCTCGTGCTCCTGCTCGTGCTCGTGCTCCACCTCGTGCTCGTGCTCCACCTCGTGCTCGTGCTCCACCTCGTGCTCCTCCTCCACCTCGTGCTCGTCGCTCGTCGCTCTCGTCCCACTCTCCACACCAGTCGAAGCCAGGCACAGCTCTTCGTCGCCTAGCAGCTGCCAACCGGCCCGACCAGATAGCGGGCGAAGCGAGCGATAAGTATCGGCCGAGCGAATCGATGGAAGTGATTGACTTCTCGGGGGTGGTCGGCTAGAAGGGGGCCAACGGGGGACAGGAGTAGGGGCGGCGCGCGGATTGAGATCCGCAGCCACCCGGCCGCGTGGTGCTGCCCACGCCGGTGCGCGCTCGGGCCAGTGCAGCTGGAACCGCGCGGCTGTGTTTGCACTATACTCAGGCTTCACTGCAAGTTACGGTAGGTAGCGGCGGATTGCCGGCAGCAGATTGTCCGATCGACCGACCGGGGCACGAACAAGGGAACTGAGCATGGGATTGAAAGGTCGCACCTGGGTTATGGTGGTGTTCCTGGCCCTGTTGCCGGGAGCTCTGGTGTTTGTCCCGCTGGAGCAGTTCACCAGCCTGGGAGCCGCTCAGGAGCCAGCGACGGGCGCAACCGCCGGTTCTCCAACGCCGCAGGACCGCAATGCGCAGGAGATGGAGACGATTGACCGGGAACTGGGCGAGCCGATCCCGGCCAGCAAGCCAGCGGCGTCTGAGGCGGACTGGATGACGCGGGTTGACGGCGTCTTTGGGACCTATCTGGTCCAGCCGCTGGCGCGGGTGCTGTTCTTCGATTTCTGGACGCACGATCTTCAGCTCTACTTCCTGAAGAAGCAGGACACGAACGGTGACGGCCTGATCAGTCGCGACGAGGCACGTGGGCGGCTGGCTCGGGCCTTCGACCAGTTGGACAGGGACAAGGACGGTCAGCTGAGCCTGGAGGAGTACCAGGTATTGGCACCCAGCGTGCCGTTTGTGGTGTTGTGGCTGTTGATGGGGGGGATTTTCTTCACGGTCCGGATGTCGTTCATCAATATTCGCGGGTTTTGGCATGCGATCCGGTTGACCCGCGGCGACTATGACGATCCCAGCGAGACGGGGGAGGTGTCCCATTTTCAGGCGCTCGCTTCGGCGCTATCGGCGACGGTAGGGCTGGGAAACATCGCGGGAGTGGCGATTGCTGTGGGGGCCGGTGGTCCTGGCGCTGTGTTCTGGCTGATTCTGGCGGGGCTGTTCGGGATGAGCAGTAAGTTTGCCGAGTGTTCGCTGGGGCAGATGTACCGCAAGGTGGGCCCCGACGGAACGGTATCGGGTGGGCCAATGCACTATTTGCGTGACGGGTTGCGTGATATTGGCTGGGGCCGATTGGGAGCGGTGCTGGCCACGCTCTATGCGCTGGTCTGCATGGGAGCGTCGTTTGGTGGCGGCTGTGCTTTTCAGGTGGGGCAATCGATGGGGCCGATCCGCGAGCAGATCGGATTTCTGGACCGGTTCCCGTGGATTTATGGCATCGTGATGGCAGTGCTGGTGGGGGTCGTGATTATCGGCGGCATACGTCGCATTGCCGCGACGGCCGGAAGAATCGTCCCGCTGATGTGCTCCATGTATGTCCTCATGTCGTTGTATATTCTGGCCTATCACTACGATCACATCCTGCCGGCGTTCGAGAAGATTCTGACTCAGGCGTTTACCGGCAATGCTCTCTGGGGAGGGTTTCTTGGTGTGGCGGTGATCGGCATCAAACGAGCCGTATTCTCCAATGAGGCGGGAATCGGTTCGGCCTCAATTGCCCATGCGGCAGCCAAGACCGAAGAGCCGATCAGTGAGGGGATCGTAGCGCTGCTCGAACCGTTCATCGACACGGTGGTGGTATGTACGATGACCGGTCTGGTGATCGTGATCACGGGAGTGTACGAGAATCCGGAATATGCTCCCCTGGTGGAGTTGGACAGGGGGGCCGAGTTGACTTCGCGCGCGTTGGCGAGCGTCTGCTGGTGGTTCCCCTACGTGTTATCGCTGGCTGTCTTCCTGTTTGCCTACAGCACCATGATCTCCTGGTCATATTATGGCGAACGCTGCTGGTCACTGCTGTTTGGTACCCGCACCAACCTGATCTACAAGATCCTGTTCCTGGTGTTCGTGGTGCTGGGGTCGATCGTGACCGCCACCAACATCAAGGATTTTTCCGATCTGATGATCCTGTCGCTCGCATTTCCCAACATTCTAGGTGTCGCCATGCTCAGCCATCGAGTGCGGCGCGCATTGGACCTGTATTGGGGGCGCTATAAATCGGGCAAACTGGTTCTGCACAAGCAGAAGCTGTTGCAGAAGAAAACCGTCCATGAATGACAACTGACGGATTTCGTCCTTCCGATCGTCATTGGGTATTTCGTCATTCGTCATTTCCGTGGGTCCTTCGTCGTTTCCTTCGGACTGTGGTGGTTTCGAGCGGGTTCAATTTGGTCAGGGGGCAGGCGGTACGGTATGGTTGTCGAGAATCCCACCACTCAATTGTTGCGGATCGGCCGGCTGACGATTTCGCCGCCGGTGCTGCAAGCTCCGATGGCTGGCTTCACGAACCTGGCTTTTCGCCGCGTCGTGCGCGACTACGGTGGAGCTGGGCTGCAGTTCACCGAGATGGTATGTGCTCGCGGTTTTGCCTGGATGGGCCAGCAAGGGGAGTCGCCCGATCGGCTGTGGGGTGTGGCGGACGAGCCGCGTCCACTGGGAGTTCAGATCTGGGACAATGATCCCGGGACATTGGCCGCAGTGGGGCGTCGCCTGGTGCAGGAGTACGGAGTGAGCGTGGTGGATATCAACTTCGGTTGCCCGGTCAAGCAGGTGACCGAAAAGGCTCACAGCGGCTCGTATCTGCTGCAGGATCCGCAGCGTGTGGGAGCGATTGTCCAGCGGGTTGTGGAGGCGTGTGCTCCAGTCCCCGTGACGGCCAAGATCCGGCTGGGCCGCACGCGCGATCAGATCACTGCCAATCACGTGGCGCTGGCCGTCGAAGCGGCCGGAGCGGCTGCGTTGACGGTCCATGGCCGGACGGCTCAGGATCTTTTCCGGGGACAGGCCGACTGGGACCGCATCGCCGAAATCAAGACCCATCTGCGTCACATCCCGCTCATCGGCAACGGCGACTTGGATACCGCCGAGAAGGCGGTGGAGTGCCTGCGCCGCTACGAGGTGGATGGCGTGATGATCGGGCGCGCTGCGTTGGGGAAGCCGTGGATCTTTCAGCAGATTGCCGCGCTGCTGCAGGGACTGCCCCCCCTGCCCGATCCGTCACCCGAAGCGCAACGCGATTGCCTGCTGAGGCATTATGACTTGATTGTCGACCGGTTTGGCGTGGACAAAGGCACGATGCTGATGCGCAAATACGCCTGCTGCTACGCCCAGGGCCGACCGGGCGCTCGGCTGTTCCGAGCCAGTGTTGCGCACGTCAGTACGCCCGAGCAGTTTCACCAGGTCGTGACGGAGCTGTTTCCGGCCTAAATGACCGATCGCGATTTGGCGACCGGTCTCCCTCACGCAAACGGCAGAATCCAAAGGCACACGGGAAAACCAAGTTCGGCCCGAATCGCGAGGTGACGCTGGCGTCACTCGTACTAAGCGAAGCGGTGCTCGTACTCGTACTCGTGCTCGTGCTCGTGCTCGTGCTCGTCATCGATGTTCGGCTCATACCATGCCGCGGACTCGTCCACGCGATCAGACCGCAGGGCCAGTCGGGTTACCATGGCGACGATTCGCTTCAGCTTGGCTTTTGGTGGAACGTCCGTCGCGGCATCGATCCCGCCGGAAACGGCGATGTGGAGCGGGATCGACTGTGCCGCACGCAACCATTGATCGCGCGTGACGCCGTGAAGACCAGAATGCCTCTGCGCCATCACCAAGGACTCCGCGACGTACTCGACAGCCAAGTGGTAAGTGTCCAGCTTGTCGTGATCGAAGACCGGATCGGTTGTCGTTACATCTTTCGATTACGAGCACGAGCAGGAGCACGAGCAGGATGACTGATTTCCATCCCGTCAGGGCCAGAACGGATACCCAACCGCAGAATAGTGAACGAGGCCACGCCAGTGTGGCGTGGCCTCGTCCGTTGCTGGTTGGGAGAATTGCTGGCTGGCTCAGTTCCAGTACCAGCTGGTTCCGTTCGGGGTGCCGGCGCTGGTGCGGACCTGCTGAATCGACTCGTTGGCTTCGACGTTACTGGCCACTCGGAACGATTCGATCTGCACACCGCCCGACGCGGTCACGACCCATCCGCTCTTCGTCTTCAGGAAGCTGCACTGCGGCGGGACGGTCTTGGGGGCGAACCAATGTTCGGGCATCAGCTCGCTGCTGCTGAGAGTGAACAGGTTCAGGTTGCAGCCAGCCGTGGCGCCCAATTCATACTGGTCGATGATGGCGGCCACCACGCACATGTCCATCACGTTCCGCAGTTCGCCGAAAATCGGCTCGACCGCGGCCAGTGCCTCGAACTTGTCGGTCATCATATCGGCCCATTTCTGAGCGAGCGGGCTGCTCGAGCCTGTGGCCTGAGCGGTGCCGTCAGCCGCGATGACGTCGTTTTGGGTCAAGCACTTGACTCCCTGTCCGCGCAGTTCCCAGGCCAGATTGTCGTCGCTCTTGGCGACCGGCTCATAGTTGCAGGCCAACCACCAGCGTGGATTGACGTTTTCCACTTCCGCGCTGTTGTCGCTGAGCAGATCGACATAGCTGGGGAGTCCTCGGATCGGGGCGGGGTCCAGTTTCATGGCGAGTCGCTTCATGCGATAGTCGGCGGCGACCAGGACTCGAGCGAAGTGGCTGTTAGCCGGCACTCCGGTCAAAGCGATCTGCTGGGGTCCGAACGCTTCCTGCATCTTCGGTTCCAGCTTGGAGCGGTTTAGTGTCTGGCCCGACTGCCGCTGTGTCTCCAGCAGCTGGTTGAGGGCGGCCATGCCAGCCTCTGTGGGATTGATCGAGCAGCTGATTCCGGCTTCGCGAGCGCTGGTGACGGTCCGCAGAGCGACGACCAGGTCATCCAGTTGCAGGACGGGGCGGCCGGTGGTTTCGCCGACGACGTAGCCGTTATCGTCGATTTTCCAGCCTTCGGCGGGACCGGCCAGGACAATGTCGTTCTGTTCGGGATACACGAACACGTACTGGATCCGCTGGAGCCCACCCAGGTACTTGATTTCGTCGGGCAATTTGCCGCTGTTTTCGGTCAGATAATGCTGGCAGGCGGACTCGAGTGCTCGCAGCGAGATCTTGCGGATCTCGACTGCCTGCTTCAAGTCGGTGGCGGGCGCCTTGAATTCTTCGCGGCGCATCTTGGCCAAGGCGGCGCGTTGATCGACCGTGGCATCGCGGACAACTCCGTCGATCTGAATGACCACGCCACCCACTGCCCCGATACGGTAGTTGCCTGCCCACGCGACCGAAACCTGCGAGGCGCACAGGGCGACGATCAGCAGGATGGTCAGCGTACGATGCAAGGCACGCACAACGGTGCGACTTGACATGCGAAAACTCCTCTGTAAACGTAGGCGGCGACGCAAAGTCGCTCCCCCCTGGGAAAATATTCTGGCCCGCTTATACCAACTGTCGGGATCTGGCTGAATAGCGGGGATCTGGCGCCCCGAATTCCGTCACCGCGCTTCACACTGCTCACACACCGCCTCCACTCGGCGGCTGAAACGCATGCTGGCCAGCGCGGACGAGTCGATCCGACCCCTGATCGGAACGGGTGCAATCCGAGCGCATGAGTACACGGTTACTCCACAATAACCTTGCGTTCGGGCAATTTCAAGCAACAAAGTAGGGTTCCCAGGCCCGCCGACTCACGCCTTCTCACCCCCGCTGGCGGCGAGAAAGATGATTTGCGACTTGTCGTGTCATGGTTGCTCGCGATAAGTTGGAAGAGATGCTATCCTGACGCGGCCCGCTCACCGTCCTGTTCGCCGCGATGTCACTCAACTCTGGACCGCGGGGCAGCCCCCGTACCATTTCGGTGACGGTGCCCGGAGACGCGGGGGGCTACTGCACTCAGCCGTTGGCCTCGCCAGGGCCCCGTAAAGAGCAGAGGGTTGCCCGAGATGAATAAAGGCCACGAGAAGATGCTGGCTTACTTGGTCATTCGCGAAGGGACCAAGTGGACCGATGTCTTCCGTCTGATCCCGGGTCGCACCGTCACCATTGGGCGGGCGGCGACGAACCAGATCATCGTCAAGGACGAACGTGCCAGTCGCAGCCACGCCGAAGTGTTCCTGACCGAGGGACAGTGGACGCTGCGGGACCTGGAGAGCCGCAATGGGACGATCATCGGCAGCCAGCGGGTCCACGGCGATCATCCGCTCACGCCCGGCGATATCATCCGGATCGCCCAGTGTCAGTTGGCGTTTGTGCACGACCTGTCCAAGGCCTTCCCCGAGTCCAAGGGGGGCGCTCGAACCGAGGACGACCACGAGTTGGGCGACGATCCGCCGACCCACCGCGGCGTCGCACTGACCAGTGACGAGAGCGCCGACCTGGGGATCGGAGGTTCCGCCGACTTCGATTCGGTCGACGAGGCCAGCGAGCCGACCACGATCACGCACCGGCGAGGACAGACGCGCTATCTCAAACCGCGCGCGGAAGAGGCGGCCTCGCCACGGCTGGGGAACGCCGCTGCCATGCTCTGCCGACTGGCCTTCGAACTGGCTCAACAGACCGACGTCGTGGCGGTTGCCAATCGGGCCCTGGAAGGCTTGTTCGAAGGAACGAAGGTCGACGCGGGGGCCGTCCTGCTGGCCACCCGGGAGAAATCGGGGCCGATCCAGGCGAGTGATCTTGACGTCGTGGCCACTCGCACCGATATCGAGCCGCGGTACCATCGCGTCTCTGCGTTCCTGGCCAACACCGTGCTGCGCGAAGGGGAAGCTGTGCTGGCTCGCAATGTGCTCGACGACAGCATCCTGGGGGCGGGTGACAGCCAAGGTGAAATCCACTCCACCAGCGTGATCTGTGCGCCGATTCGGGAAGGCAAGAATCGCTGCATCGGCCTGATACACCTCTATTCGACCGGCGATCAGCGTCAACCCGATCCCGAGGATCTGGAGTTCACGCTGGCCGTGGCCGATAACGTCGCGCTGGCCGTCAAGAACCTGGAGCGGCAGCAGGAGCTGGCCGAGAACCTGTCGCGCACGCGAAGCGAGATCCAGCAGCTGCGACTGCGGCTGGGAGCGGAAAGCGAGATTGTGGGAAGCAGCCCGCTGATGGCCAACGTGCAGCAGGAGATCGCGCGGGCTGCGTCGAGCCGAGCGACCGTGCTGATTCGCGGCGAATCGGGGGTGGGCAAGGAACTGGTTGCGCGCGCGGTCCACTTCGCGTCGCCGCGGAAAAAAGGCCCCTTCGTCTGCCTCAACTGCGCGGCGCTCACCGAATCACTGCTGGAAAGCGAGCTGTTTGGACACGAGCGGGGCGCGTTCACCGGCGCCACCGAACGAAAGATCGGTAAGTTCGAAGCGGCCCATCAGGGCACCGTGATGCTCGACGAAATCGGTGAGATGAGTTCGTCGATTCAAGCAAAGTTCCTGCGCGTCCTGGAAGGGCATCCGTTCGAACGCGTGGGCGGCAATCAATCGATCAAGGTGAACGTCCGGACGGTGGCCGCCACCAACCGCGATCTGGAAAAGGCCGTGGCGGAAGGGAAGTTTCGCCGCGATCTGTACTTCCGCCTGCGAGTCATCGAGATCTATATCCCGCCCCTGCGCAAACGACCCGAGGATGTGATCGAACTGGCCATCCACTTCCTCGAACGATTCAATGCCGAGACGGGCCGCCGCATTCGCGGCTTCACTCCCGACGCCTTCCATCGCATGCGCGTCTATCGCTGGCCAGGCAACGTCCGCGAACTCAAAAACGTGGTCGAACGCGCCGTCGTACTCTGCCAAGGCGACTATATCGATGCCGATGACCTGGCAATGTCCACGCTGTCCACACAGGGTGAATCAGCCGATTCCATGGCAGGTCGCACCGTCTATGAACCGGTGTCCCTGGCTGATATGGAGAAACGGCACATCCTGGCCACTCTCAAGTCGACCGGCTGGAACAAGAGCCGAGCGTCCGCGATCCTCGGTATCGAACGCTCGACCCTCGATCGCAAACTCAGACGCTACAAGATCGATCGCGAAGGCTGATGCGCTGCTTCGCGACGCGGCCCGCAGGTGGCCGCGGGCCGCGATGGAACTGCTCCAGCATCGACTCGCCAGCTAGCGTTGCGCCGGGCCAGCAGCTTTGGCCCCCGTGGTGCTCTGGCCCGCCTGACTGTTGGCTGTCTCGGAGCGGCCGGCCGCAACCTCTCGTCGAATAAAACCTCGTACTTCCTCCGGCGAATGCACGCCCGTCAGCTGGGCCCGTCGCCAGAGCTTACCGACCCGCATGTAGAGCACAAGCTGAGGGATCGAATTGCCACGCAGCAGGCGACGCGACAACGTCGGTTTGGTATCCGCGTCGACTTCCGTATAAACAACGTCGCCCAGCCCGCCTTCTCGTTTCAGTTCAGGTATGTTCTCGCCCTTCATCACGCGACAACCAGGACACCACTCCGTCCCCACGAGAATCAGTAATGGCTTGCCCTCCTCTTCGGCCCGTTGATACGCCTCCTGATACCCGTCCCCTGCTGCAGTCAGCAATGCCACCTGTAACAACGTGGCCGCGGTTAGTCCGACCATTTCCTACTCCTCCTAGCAATAGATTCCGTGTTGTGTGATCGCGCTGGTATTGCCATCGAGAGTCCGAATTGCGACGGACTTCGAAACCACAATGCGGCACACTCCTCTGTCCTTCTCGCGGATACTCCGCCGGTTGAACTCAACAACCTGCCAGGCAATGCGCAGAGAGAGTCCCGGCTGAGACCGCTCGGCGGTCTCAACACGGTCGATCGGTGGGCCAAGAGCACCCCAGGACCCCAGGACCTGGAAACCTCGTGAGTTCCCAAGACTGCGTGCGCCTCACGCGCCAGGCCCCACTCTGTCGCTCTCACGCGTCAACGCACGATCCTGATTTGGTTGTGAGAATTTGTCGATCAAGTTGATTGGGTGAAATGAAGCGACTTTCCTGAGCGGAGGACTCCGAATATAAGCCAACCAATTCCGGATGTCAGCCACGCGGAGAGAATTCTGCGGGGATCCGCCAGGATTGGCTCGTTTGGGGGATTTTTTTCGTGCCCCTCGAAATCGCCTGTGCAGGCGCGCTGGGAAACACAAATAACACAAATGTTGTGTCTATCTGATTGACGTTCGCCCGGTGATGCTGGATTATTGGCGCTCGACGTCGGACTTGAGGTAGTGAAGTGCCGATCCAGCGTCGACTCCGTCACGGTGCTCCGCTCGCGCGACGCAAACCTCCAACGCACAAGGATATTCGTCCGTTCCGTTGGTGCGAAACAACGCTCGTTCGCGACTGCTGGCCCCAGGGTAACTGGTACCTTCTGGTTGATACCACCAGGCTCATAAGGGGGCGGTTTTCCAAGCGGAGCGGGCGCGTTTGCGCCGGGGTCAGTCGTCTCTACGAAATTGAGTCAGGAATAAAAGCCGATATAATTCGAGGCATGTCCCAACGGAACTCGGCGATGAGCGAGCCACGCGTGGAGGCTACCTTGGGTAGTGATGCAAGTCGGCGGCCGAAGGGTTTGTGATAAGGAGCCAGGATGAAACTGCGCGTGGGACTAGTGGGGTTGGGCAACTATTGGCAGTTGCGGCATCGTTCCGCCTTGCTGGCGTTGGGGGATCGGTTCGACGTTCGTGCCGTGTGTGCCGAGGTCGCGGCGCGCGCCGAGCAGGTTGCGTCCGAGTTCGATGCCACGCCTGTGGATGGGTTTCGCTCTTTGGCCGGTCGCGATGACGTCGACGCGGTGCTCGTTCTCAGTCCCGAATGGTATGGCCCCTTGCCGATCCTGGCGGCGTGTGAATCGGGCAAAGCCGTCTATTGTGCGGCCGCCTTAGATATCGAGCCGGCACGGGCCAGCGAAATCAAGAAGCGGGTGGAAGAGTCGGGAGTGGCGTTCATGGCGGAGTTTCCTCGCCGCCACGCTCCGGCCACCCTGCGGCTCAAAGAACTGATTGCCACGCGGCTAGGTGCGCCGCGTCTGCTGTTCTGCCACGAACGTCAGAAGGTGACTGAGCAGCGTAACGGCTCCCCGCGCGGCAACTGCCAATGCCCGTCGTCGGTGCGGGATATGCTCGAATTGGTCGACTGGTGTCGCTATGTGGTGGGGCACGAGCCGGGTTCCGTCTTTGGTGCTGTGCATCATCCGGACGCGGAGCGAGTCGACTATCAGATGATGAGTCTGGATTTCTCGCCCCACGGTGAAGTCGGCGTGGGACCATTGGCTCAGATCAGCTGCAGCCGCTACCTGCGACAAGACTGGCACGAATCGGTATCGTTTCGTCCGCCGGCGGAGCTGCAAGTCTGCTGCGAGAACGGCGTAGCATTTGTCGATCTGCCAGCCACGCTCGTCTGGTTCGACGAAGCGGGGCGGCACCTGGAATCACTCGGAGGCGAACGACCGGTGGGCGAGCAGATGCTGATGCAGTTCCACCGGGCGGTCACGAGCCTCGTGCGCAAAACGAGTGATCTGGAGGATGCGTACCGAGCTTTGCGGATCGTGCTGGCGGCGCAGGAAAGCAGCCGATCGGCCCGGCGGGAGTTCTTGGAATTCTGACGACGGTCGACCGTTGCTGTCTGGCCGCCCGACACTCGGCAACTTACATCTGCGTCGGATCGTCTGGCTTGCGAAGCTGCACGTCTTCGAGCTCTCGCAGCTCTTCCAGCCACACGCGGATCTCGTTCTCGTACTCCACCGCCAAGTTGCTCATGACCAGTTGGCGATGAAATGCGGCCGCTCCCTCCTTGACCAGATCCGCCTCTTCGGCGCTCGGAAAACGTTGCATCGGATCGGGGGCGATCAACTTGCGGCAGAAATTCATCAGCAACTCATTGACCGTCACCTCATAAGGCAGAATGGCGTGAAGCCGGTGCGGCAGGCTCCGCTTCAGTTCGAGCAACTCGCGCAGATTCCGCGGATTGCAGTTCTCGAACGGGCTCTGGCCCGCCAGCATTTCAATGAACACGTACCCCAGCGACGCCAGGTCGCTGCGCGGCGTGCACTCGCTGTTCTCCAGCACCTCGGGCGCAGCGAATTGAGGCGTACACATGAAATGAGGCGGTGGCGCCTCGATGGCGAACGCCGAGCCGATGTCGACGATCTTGGCATTCCCGGTCCGTTTGAGCATCACATTGGACGGCTTGATGTCGCCGTGCACGATCCCCTCGCGATGCAAAGCCCCTAACGCTCCGAGGCACCCGCGCATCACGGACATGGCGACTCCCGCCTTGAATCGCGGATGAACCGGGCCGGCGGTTACCAGCACTCGGTTGATGTACTCCCATCGCTTCTGGCTCACACGCGATTCCACACTGCTCAGCCGCTCCGGCACCAGCAGCGTGGCCAGGTCGTAACCATCCACCCACTCCATGACCATCATGCGAATCCGGTCACGGTCGACAAAATTGTGCACGTCGAGCAGGTTGTCGTGCTGGATCTGCGCTACATGAGCCGCCACGTCGGCGATTCGCCGCATCGACTCGTCGTACGTCCGATCATTCTCATACCGATCCGGAGAAAACACCTTGATCGCCACCGGCAGCGTGAACCCGTCGGTCCCACGTCGCTCCGACAAGTAAACCACGCCCTGCCCGCCCGATCCAAGCATCCGCTCCAGTCGATGATGCGATGTCCAGTTGAGCCGCTTGTTCGCGATTATGGCCTGGTAACGTTGCAGCAAGATCTGCGGTCCGGGATCGGCCGGATCTCGACCCCGCGTGACCGTCGCATTGAGTCCGGTGATGGTGGTCGTCAGCATGTGATATCTCAAACTGCCCCAAGGCACGGTTCGCCAGAAGGATGAACGTCGGCAGTATTCTACCGACCCGATCGATCACGAGTCCAGACGATCTTTCAAAGCATCCACCTGCAGTAGGGCTTCCGCTGGCAATCCCATCGCTCGCATGACTCGCGCGGCGAAAGCGCGGGGGGGGGAATCAAAGATACCCAATGACGAATGACGAGATACCCAATGACGAATGACGAGATACCCAATGACGAAGGGGCGCGGGGAATCGCATAACGCGCAGGGGAATGGGAAAGACCCAAGGAGGTAAGGGCGGTCCGCGAATCCTCCGTTCCTATCTGCCAGCTGCAAACTGCTGTTGCCGATCATCATCCGGCGAGTGTTGTTGGATCGAGCCCGCTACGTTGCCTCAGGCCGGCGCCTGTGCGACCCCCCATCACGAAACTTGGCAAGTCGCAGGGCGTGGGAAACCGAGCTGCTTATCGATGAGGTTGCGCAGCGGTTTCCCCTGTAGGTAACGCTGTAGATTGTCGCAGAACAGATCGGTAGCGTCATCGATGCGTCGCTTGGACTGAGCGCCGACGTGAGGCGTGATGATGACGTTGGGGAGGTCCCAGAGTCGGCTGGTGATCGGCAGCGGTTCGATTTCGGTGACGTCGAGTCCGGCGCCGCTGAGGTGTCCGGATTGGAGCGCATCGACCAGTGCCTGTTCGACCACCACCGGGCCGCGGGCGACGTTGATCAGCACGGCTCCAGGTTTCATCGACTCCAGCGCGCTGCGATCGATCATGCCGCGTGTCTGTTGGGTCAGCGGCACGCAGAGGATCACGATGTCGGATTGGCGGAGCACTTCGTGGAGCCCCTCGGGGGGCAGAAGCTGTTCGACGTAATCGGGACAGTCGACCGGGAAGTAGTCGGTGGCCAGCAATCGCGTGCGGAACGGGGCGAGCAGTTCTGCCAGGCGTCGTCCATTGCCGCCAAATCCGATGATACCGACGGTGGTGCGATGAAGGTCGGCAGTCGGCAGCCGTTTGAATTCCTTGCGTTGAGCGGCTCGGAAGAAGGCCGGCAGGCTGCGAAGCAGGCCCAACAGCAAGGCCAGCGTCTGCTCGGCAACCTGGTCAGCAAACAGTCCGGAGGCGCTGGTGACGAGGATCTCGGAATGGACGACCGAAGGAGCCAGGCAATGGTCCATGCCGGCGGCCGAGGACTGAATCCACCGGAGCCGTCCCTGCTGCACAACTCGATCCCACGGCACCGGGAAATCGCGGGCATGGCCGCAGAAAAGATCCGCCCGGAAGATCTCTTCGGGGATCGACTCCTGGCTGGCACTCAGGAGCGTTGCCTCGGGTGCGATGGCCGCGATCCGATCGATATGTCGTTGCTCGACCTGATAACAAAGAACGATTTGCATGATCAGCTCTGCTTTTCCGGACAGGGGGGCGGCACGGAACAGTGGGAGGCGTTCCGCCGCCAATAGCCCCTGATTCTACTCGCCCACCGCTCGACCGGAATCGGTCCCCCGCACGTGGGCACCCGACGAGAGGGCCAAGAGCGGGATGTCAAGAAAGTCACCTTGAGGTAGGTTGGCGTAGGAGCTGAGTTTGGCCATAATAGGAAAGTGTCAGTATGGTTTGCTCGAGAATCCACCCGCTGTGAATCCACAGGAGTGGGGGTGTAGGAGCGGGACTGGGCGAACTGGCGGCACTCACGCAACTATCTTCCCGCCTGTCAGGTGCTCAACGAGTGCCTATCGCTGTAGGAGATCTTCCCCTGTCTACTTCACGATATCGCTTGGGAACGCTGGCCGTCATCACACTGGTCGCATTGCGTTTGGCCGTCGGGTGGCATTTTTTTCAGGAAGGAGTCACCAAGGTTCACGATCCCCAGTGGACGGCGGCTCACTTCTTCACCGGATCGGTCGGGCCGCTCAAGCCCCTGTTTGAATCGATGGTGTGGGACGTCGATGGTCGTGCTCGTCTGAATTACGCGAAGTCGGACACGGATCGACCGACCATTGACCTGGACCAGACGATCACCTTGTGGGACCAGTATCGAGCCAAGGTGGTCGACTATTACGAATTCGATTCAGCTCAACAGGACGCTGCGGTCGAGTGTGCCACGAAGTGGCAGAAGCAGCTGGAGTGGTATTTCGCCGAGCATGGAGACAAGATCCTCGAGTACTTTCAGGGTCTCGATCGGCGGGCGAAGAATCGTGCCGACCAGGCTCGGCAGGAAGTTGATTCGCTGCGTGGTCAGGCGGCCAAGATCGAAGCGGACCTGGTAGCGGCTCGGGCACCGTGGCTGGACCAGGTAGGCAAGTTGTGGGCGGGCTACGAGTCGGAGCTCAACGCCATTGCGACGCCCCAGCAGAGGCAGCGTGGGGCGGTGCAGTTAGGCAAGCCGGCGGTCGGCTTATTGGATACTAACACCATCGATCGGATTGTGCCGTGGTTTGACACGATCGTTGGTGCTCTGTTGATCGTGGGGTTATTCACGCGCATTGCTGCGTTGGCAGGAGCAGGGTTCCTGTTCTCGATCATTCTGACGCAGTGGCCGGGGAGTCCCGGCGCTCAACCGGTCTATTATCAAACGATTGAAATGCTGAGCATGCTGGTTCTGGCGGCCGTGGCTGCCGGCCAGTTTGCGGGACTGGATTTCATCCTGTACAGCGTTTGGTCGAAGTCCAAGGGAACCAAGCAGGAAAAGAATCAATGAACCTGACGCCTGAAGAAAAGCAAGTCGGACAAGACAACTACCATGAAGCCATGGGCGCCATGGACAAGTCCGGCTACGCGGATGCGCGTGGCGTGTCCCGCCGCGATTTCCTGAAAGGAGTGGTTGCTGCGGGTGCTGTCTCCGGTGCAGGCCTCGGAGCCATGTACTTCGGCTACAGCAAAGTCACCGATCCGGTCCGCGTCGGTGTGATTGGCACCGGGGACGAAGGGAGCGTGCTGTTGGGAGCCGTGAATCCCGAATACGTCCAGGTCGTCGCGATTGCCGACATCCGCCCCTATAACGTCTATCGCGCTTTTCACGGTGACTGGTCGAGCCCCGCGGCGCTGGCCGCCCGGCCGGGGTTGATGGCCAAGTATGGCTGGAGTACCCGGGAAGAAGCCGAAAAACACGTCAAGATCTATAGCGAAGGCTATCAAGCCCTGCTCGATGACCCCAATGTCGAAGCGGTCATCATCGCTCTGCCGCTGCATCTGCACGCGCCGGTGGCCATCGAGGCCATGCTCAAAGGCAAGCATGTGCTGACTGAGAAACTGATGGGACACAGCATCGCTCAGTGCAAGGTGATGGGCCGCGTGTCGGAAGAAACGGACAAGCTGCTGGCGACGGGCCATCAGCGTCATTACAGCATTCTGTACGACAATGCTGTGAACCTGATCCGCTGGGGTGTGCTGGGGCAACTGCATTACATCCAGGCCCAGTGGCACCGCGGCAATCTGCCGGGCAACGACAGCTGGACTCAGCCTCTTCCTGGTGGCGAAATTCCGATTGGCGGCAAGAATTTGATTGACGAAATCGCCAAGGATATTGCCGGCCTGAAGAAGAAGCTGGGTGAGAAGAAGCAGGACCCGAAGCTCATTGAGCTGTACACCAAACAGTTAGCTCAGATGGAAGCGCTCGATGCGGACAAGACGATCGACCCGAAGGCCTATGATTACCAGGACTTCACACTGAGCAACGGGGAGCAGGTATCGGCACTGGCCGAACTGGTGCGATGGCGTCTGTGGGCTCGCACCGGCGGCGGCTTGATGGCGGAACTGGGAAGCCATCAGCTTGACGCGGCCGGCATTTTCGTCAGTGCCTTGCGCAAAGACGGCAAGAAAGCACATCCCCTGTCGGTGCACGCGGTCGGCGGACGCCACCTGTTCCCGAACCCGCGGCAGGCGGAAGACCACGTCTACTGCATGTTCGAATTCCCCGGCCCGGCGTACGATCCCGACTTCCCGGTCGGCTATATCGACAAAGTCAATCACTGCCCCGATCCCAAAACGGGGATCCCCGGCTACGAAAATGATCCCAACAAAAAGATCGTGGTCACCTATTCGTCGATCAACGGAAACGGCTTCGGTGGATATGGTGAAGTCGTGATGGGGACCAAGGGGACGCTGGTCTTGTCCAAGGAGCAGGAAGTGATGCTCTACGCTGGATCCTCCACTTCGTCATCGGTCGCGGTGACTGAAGGCAAAGGTGGCGTGACACTGGATACGCAGGCCAGCGGCTCCGCCGGCCCGGTTGCCAAGGCGGCGGCCAGCGGACCGGTCAGTCGCGGGTACACCGAAGAGATCGAGCATTGGGCTTGGTGCATTCGCAATCGCGACCCGAACAATGTCCCCCGCTGCAAGCCGGAAGTGGCGTTGGGTGACGCGGTGATCGCGTTGACGGCCAATACCGCCATCCGGCAGGCCAACGAAGGCAAGGGGGGCTACATAAAGTTCGAGGACGCCTGGTACGACATCCACGACGACGCGACACCCGACGGGAGCGTTGTGGCCGACGAATATGCTCGCCTGGTCAAGAAATCGAGCTGACGGCGGTTGGGGAATCCTTCTGAATGGAATGCACAACGCCGCTCGACCCTCGGATGGTCGAGCGGCGTTACTTGTCGACACGCGTTCCTGCTTGTGCCTTCTCCACATCGCGCCTTTTCTTCTTCGCGCCTTTGCGCCTTGGCGTGAGCTAATAGACCTCAAGCCATGGCGCCAAGGGCAAACGCGGGGGATCAGCCGAGTTTGGCCTTGAGCTGGTTAAGCAGGTTAATGGCGTGTCCGATTTCGGACTTCTGCCGTTGCGGTTCCTGTGGGATCTCGCGTTCGATGGTCAGGGGCCCGGTGTAGCCGATGTCGGCGAGTGTGCGCAGGTAGTTCTCAATGCCGACCGCTCCGTCGCCCAGCGGGACTTCGGCGCCCCACTCCCGGCCCGGATTAGCGGCCCAGGTGGCATCCTTGCAGTGAACACTGTGCACATACTTGCCGACCTGGCGCAGCGCAGCGATCGGTTCGCCAGTCCCATAGAGGATCATATTGGCCGGGTCGAAGTTGATGAACAGATTGCTCCGTTGGACATCGTGAATGAACTGCAGCAATCCATCCGCGGTCTCCTGGCCAGTTTCCAGATGCAGGTCCTGTCCGTTTCCGGCGCAGTGGTCACACAGATCGCGGGTGATCGCGATGACGTCGCGGTAGTCGGACGACGTCGGATCGTGGGTGATGAACCCGAGGTGCAGAGCAACGACGGGGCAGCCGAGCAGCTGGGCGAAGTCGGCAATCTCTTTCATTTCCTGGGTTCGAGCGGCACGCGTGGTCGGAGGGATCAGCCCGACCGTTCTGGAGACGGTCGGGATATCGGCGTAGCTCTCCCCTTCAAAGCCGCCGAATACGGCGGTGAGCGTGATGTTCAGGTCACTCAGGCGGGCGAGAAACTTCTCTGCGTTCTCCTGCGTGCGCGTCGACTGGGCCGGCGCGTGCAGCTGAATCGTGGGAACTCCCAGCTCATGCGCGACTTCCAACTTCACTCCCAACCCCGCGTCAACGCTGGCGAATACTCCGATGGGCCACTTGTCCACGGCTCATTCTCCTTTCGAGTGTAAGACTGAAGCACGCGCGCTGCGCGCGTTGTTCTTGTGAGCGGCCAACATGAGTCGCTCGATTTCCACGCGGATCCACCCGCTCGCTCGGCCCGTCCGATGGGCCAACGATCGACCGTTACCAGCAGTATCCTGCTGCGAAGTGGTTTCTTTCATCAGCCCTGGGCCGGCGATGCCGTGCGTGCACCGCGGCGCCGCAAGTCGGCGGAGTCTGATGCGAATTAGAACAGGTCACGCAGCTGAATTCAAAGGGGGGCGGATCGGAGCTCATTGCCGTCCTCCTTAAACATTCTGCGATTGGATGTTCGATGTTCTGCGGTTTCGCGACTCCACGCGTGACGCCAGGCCGCCGGACGCGGACACAATAGAATGGAAAACAGAGCGATTTGCATCCAGAGACCATCTCCCAGCATCTTGGCAGGGGTCATTGTGCTGAGCATGCTGGAACCGTACAGTTGGGTGCGGACTTATGCGCTGTTGCCGGGACTCCGCTCGTGAACCAACAACTTCGTCGCCACCTGCTCGGCATCCTCTCGCTCATCCTGCTCGCGATCGCAGGCTATGGGCATTTCGCACTGGAGTCGACCGATCTGGACTACATCTGGAATTCGTGCTGGCGTATCGGGCTTGTGATGGGCGCCGTCTGGCTGGCCCTTCCTCAGTTGCTGAAATTCACCACACACGTCTCCCCGGTTATGCTGGCGCTGATAGCCACGATCGGCGTGGTGGTGGTCATTCGGCCTCGTACCATCGTCGTGCTTGGCCCTCTGCTGCTGGTCCTTGCCCTGCTGCAGTTCTTTGGCTGGTTGCTCAAGCCACCTCCCAAGAAGCCTCGGCGTGAGTGAATTGCCGTCGGGTGTGAATCGCGAAGCGAGACGCCCGCAGCTTATCTTCGCCGCGTGGGGGAGCTGAAACACGGCGGGAAGAGTCGGAGATCACAAAGCTCGCGTAGTAGATCGTCGCGCCCGTGTCTGAGCACGCTGGCCCGCCCCCCGCGAGCTCCGCTCGTGCGGTGCATCAGATGGTGAGCTACCGCGCCGCCTCGCCCCCTCCTCCCTGACCCCCACGAGCTCCGCTCGTGCGGTGCATCAGATGGTGAGCTACGGCGCCGCTCGCCCCCTCCTCCCCGACCCCCGCGAGCTCTGCTCGTGCGGTGAAGCAGACGGTGAGCTACGGCGCCGCTCGCCCTCTCCCTCTCCGACCCCCACGAGCTCCGCTCGTGCGGTGAAGCAGATGGTGAGCTACGGCGCCGCTCGTCCCCTCTCTCCCTGACCCCCACGAGCTCCGCTCAATGGTACTAAGCTTGTTTTTTTGTTTTGGCCTTTGTTCGTTTTGTATTGCGAGCTCGCTTGCTGGA
>JBGSHS010000040.1:0-15383 GCA_041752115.1 Pirellulaceae bacterium
GAGATCGCTCGTGTGGGACATGTCCCGTCAAGCCGAGCCTCACAAAAAACCGCCTTCCGCGGGAGCGCTACCCGTGCGCGCCGAACTATAATACGTCAATTCCCCCATGGCAGCTATTCCCCTACCACTTCGCTGCGGCATGTCCCTGTCGGCAGCGACCCTGCGGCATGTCCCTGTCTGTAGCGGCCCATCGCGTCGGTCGTCAAACCGAAAGCAGCGACCCTGCGCTTCGGGCCGCATTGGCCGTTCTTCACCGGGGCCGGCCGTCGGGAAATGGTTGGGCAATAGGGAATGCCACAATGCAGCAATGCAGCAATGCGCAATTCCCGTAAGGAAGTCGGGTGGTGTTGGCAGCGGGCAGATTGCCGCATTGTCGCACTGTGGCATTGTCGCATTCCCTATTCCCCTACCACTTCGCTGCGGCATGTCCCTGTCGGCAGCGACCCTGCGGCATGTCCCTGTCTGTAGCGGCCCATCGCGTCGGTCGTGGCGGCACCCTGCCCGCCCGCGTCCAAAAATCGAAGTTGACAGCGTCTCCCTTTGTCGGCTAACGTGGGCCTGTGATCCCCTGCCGCAAAGGGGGTGGACGCTCCACGAATCGATTGCCGCCACTGGCGACCGATTGCCTGCTGCCAAGGAGGGCCAGGATCTACCATGCGAGATGCGGAAACTCGGGCTGCCGTCGATCAGACGCTGCGTACCCCTTCACGTTCGACAGTCTGGATGGACTGTACCGGGACCTTCTTTTCACGTCACACGACGGGCATTCAGCGGGTGGTACGAAATCTGGTCCGGTCGGGGCAGTTGACCGGGATCAACTGTCGGCCTGTCGGTCAGTTTGCCGGGCGGTGGTATGACCTGCAATGGCACCCGCAGGTAGATCTGCAGGAGTCTGAGCAGCCCGATCCGGGGCCGCCCAGTCTGGCTCGCCAACTGCTCCTGGGGGCATGGGGGGTGATCCGATGGGCCGGGATTCGCTTTCGCAAGGCGTTCATTTCGCGGCACGTTGCGTCACGCTTTCGCGAGTGGGTTCGGCACACGCACTGGCACCTGCGCTACGGACGGATAACCTTCCAGCCTGGTGATATCCTGCTCCTGCCCGACGCGACCTGGTGTTATACCGATCCGCCCGATTATGCCAAGATCCGTCAGGCTGGCGTGAAGATCGGGCTGTTGGTGTACGACATCATTCCCACAACCCATCCCCAGTTCGTCGGGGCAGAGCACGTCCACGTCTTCCAGGGGTGGCTGGACAGCATCGTTCCTGAGATGGATTTCTTTGTGGCCATTTCTCGCACGGTACGCGATGAGTTTCGCGATTACGCGATGGCACGTTTTTCCACGTGTGGTTTGAGGCCGGAGTTATTCGAGTGGTTTCCGATGGGGGTCGCACTCGATCAATCTCACAGTTCCGGTGCGATCCGGCCGCACGTACAGGAGGCGTTTGAGCCCCAAGCTGCTCTCGCGGCAACTGCGGAAACGCCTGCCGTGCTGGAGCTGCAACGCGCCGGCGGGCCCTACATGATGGTCTCGACGATCGAACCGCGCAAGAACTACGGTTTTCTGCTGGACGCGTTTGAGCGTGTCTGGCAGCGTGGCGGCACGGCACGGCTCTGCCTGATCGGACGTGAAGGATGGCTGGTCGAGGATCTGGTGCGACGGATCCGGCAGCATCCCCAGCTCGGGCGGCATTTGTTCTGGCTCAACGATCTCACCGACACGGAACTTGCCTTTGCCTATTCCCGCGCGAAGGCCTTTCTTTTCTCGTCCTTTGTCGAAGGCTATGGGCTGCCCATTGCCGAAGCGCTGCAGCACGGATTGCCCGTCCTGGTCAGCGACATTCCCATTCATCGTGAGGTCGCCGGAGAATATGCCGCGTATTTCGATCCGCAGCGTCCGGAGACACTGGTCGACCTGGTGGAGCAGTTCGAGAGAGACGGGCGACTGAAGGGGGCGCGAGATCCGGCAGGTTATCAGCCGATGGACTGGATCACGGGAAGCCGCATCCTGTTGCAGAAATGTCACCGTTTGGCGGCCGGGGCAGACTGCCCGGAAAAGCGCCGAGCTGCGTAAGGGCGAAAGGAAACCATGAGTCGTTTCAGTGCTTTGATCCGTGCCTGGCAGGCTCGACGCCACGCACATCAATGCGGTCCCCATGTGATCATTGTGCCTCCCGAGCCGGAGGATGATTATTCGCCGCAGTTGGCGCACAGCGACTGGAGCAGACTGCGAAACCTGGCGGCCACCGAATACCCGGATCTGGCATCCGCCGGTATGCGGAGCATTGTCGGGGGACACCGCAGCGTGTTCATCACGGCTCGGTTTCGGAGCGGTTCGACAATGCTCTGGAACCTGCTGCGCAACACGCCCGGGGTGACTGCCTACTACGAGCCGCTGCACGCCACGCTCAGTCGTCCCAGCGAGCAATGGCCGGGTGTGGATCCCACGCATGATGATGTCCAGGAGTATTGGAGCGAGTATCGGCACATTCCCGGTCTGGCCGATCTCTACACGCAGCCGTGGCATCGCCGTAACCTGTACCTGGATAGGCTGAGCTGGCAGCCGGAACTGGCGCGCTATATCCAGACTCTGATCGATGCAGCGGACGGAGTGCCGGTGCTGCAGTTTAATCGAGTCGATTTTCGGCTGGAGTGGCTGCGCCATACTTTCCCCGATGCGCATGTGATCCATCTCTTCCGCAACCCGCGTGATCAGTGGTTGTCGGTACTGCGTGATCCGGCGTCCTTCGGCCCGCATGATGCCAACGACGATTTCGCAGCTCACGATCTCTATTTCATGAACGAGTGGGTGGAGGACCTGTCGACCCAGTTCCCCTTGCTCGACTGGGACGATGTCGAACACCCTTACGAGATGTTCTACCGGCTGTGGAAGCTCTCCTACGTGTGGGGAAAGTCGTACAGCCACTTGTCGCTGTCGTACGAACAACTGTTGACGGAACCGAGGGGCACGATTGGCCGGCTGTTTGACCAACTTGGCTGGGATCAGCAGGTAGCCGCTCAGATCGCACATCTGGTGCACGCCAAGGGAATTGGAAAGTGGCGCCGCTATGCCGACGCGGACTGGTTCGCCGCGCATGAATCCCGCGCGGAATCGCGGTTGGACGCGTTTCTCGGCCGGCGCGACGTGGTCGCACAGCGGGCTCTGCGCGCGGCCGGATGAGGGAGAGTCGGTGAGCAAACAGGAACAAGTAGGAAATTGAGCGGCGCGCTTCGTCCCGACATGCAATGGCCGCGGCATTCAAGCTGCTCGTTGGCAGCTGCCATCAGTGGAGTCCCGACGGTCGTCAGGTTGGCCACGGCGCGGGTCCTCTGACAACTTGTGATTGCATCCCTGCAGACATTGCCCGAGAAATTCACGCGTACTTTGTGTCCAGTCGGGCAGGCCGAACTGAGCCGGGCTGCGTGTGGCAGGGAATTCTCCCGTGGCCTCGATCGTGCAGACGAGGCGTGCCAGCTGCTCAGGTGACTGCGGATCGAAATACGTGCAGAACTCTCCTCCTGCTTCGCGATGCACCGGGATATCACTGACGAGTACCGGCAGCTGATGATGAAGCGCTTCGACAACCGGTAGTCCGAAACCCTCGGCATGTGAAGCGAAGAGAAATGCTTTGGCGTGCCGATAGCAGAACTCCAATTCGGCATCACCCAGATCATGGAACAGAAACAGGGTCCGCCCATAGTGAGGGTGCTGGTGAATACGGTCGAGCAATGCCTCGCACAACCAGCCGACGCGGCCGACGATGACCAGATGTGTGTTTGGGTAATGGTGCCAGATCTGATCGAACGCGTCGAGCAGAAGGGATTGGTTCTTGCGTGGTTCGATGGTCCCGACCGTCAGATAGGCCTGCCGGGACCGGTTTCCGCCCAAGATGCGGTCGAGCTCGTGACGTACGGGCCCCTGGATTGCCGTCGCCGGCAGCGTGGCTCCCAGTCGGAACGATCGGAAAACGTTGGGTGACCATGACCGCTGCGGGATATGTCGTTGTGCGTATTCGTACAGCTGGTCTCGTACTGCCCGCGATATGCCGATGAAATAATCGCCGTGCTCTAACGCCAGATGCAGGCAGGTCGTGAATTGATCATGGACTTTGGCATGGAAGAACTGGGGATGAGTGGCAGGCAGAAGGTCGTACATGACGACGCCAATACGTGCTCCCCCACGGCTCGCTGCTTCGACCGCCGGCCAGAGGTCGCGATTCCACCAGGCATCGAGCAGCACCAGGGTGTCGCCGGGCGACGGGGTCACTGAACGGCCGGCGAATCGGCTGTGCCATCGACGCATGCGACGCTTGGCCGAACAGAATAAGCGGTTCGCCCGCGAGACCATGCTCAGCGCCGTGCCAGGGATCCCGTGAGGCCCCTCAGTGGGCTGGCCTGACACCTTGCTGGTGGCTCCGGCGAGCCATGTGCCTGGCTTCGTCACCGATGGCTGGCGCCACGCCGTGGCATAGAACTGCGCTCCACGTCGCAAGACCACTTGGCACGGGATGTTGAGTTCTTCAGCCAGGTTCACTGATTCGCTCGCCACGCTCCGCACCACGCGCTGGATACCGGCGCTCAGCTGGGTGAAATACGTGTCAGTGCACTCCAGCAGGATGCGGTGGACCGGAGAGTCCTGGTGAGATGGGGTCGGCATGAAAGTCTCGCAAGTCGAACGGGGTGAGGAGTTGAGTCGATACGATGGCCGGACCGCCCGTCCACCTGGGGGCAATAGCCAGTGACTGTGACGGCGGCCCGTGCGACTCCCAGGCTGGGGGGCGAGGTTAAGTCATTCCCTCCCGGTCGTCAATCTCGATTTGGCAGCCGAATCGTTTCCGAGACGAATGGGCCAGACGGGTCGGAAGTTAATTGAGGTTGACGTCGACACGCACGGGGCCTACGATCGCACCTCCCGGGAAGGTCGTGTGAGCCACTTGACCTGATGCCCCTCTCGCAGGAATGCCCGAAATATGGCTCGATTTGTGGTTCTCGATCATTCACTGACCCGTGTCGGAGGTCACCATTACGAGCAGGCGATGCTGATTCTGCGCGCCTCGGAAGCGATCGGGCTCGATCCGGTATTGGTCACGAATCGGCTTTTCTCGCAGCGGTACCTGCTTCCCAGTCATTGGCACATACTGCCCCTGTTTCCTGACGAGTCGTGTGACTGTCTCGCGGAGTATCCGCTCGACCTGTCCGGGCGACCCTTGGAAGAGCGTACCTTGGCCGCCGGGGCCTCGGCGATGACGGGGATTTCCGCCTGCTGCCGACACCTGCGTGATTACTGGAGCCGGCGGTCGCGCGAGCGGCGTATCGAGCGGTTTGCGGCGGCCTGTCACAGACTGGAATCGGCCATTGGGCTGCGTGAGGGGGATCAGGTCTTCATTCCCACCGTGTCGCTGTTTGATCTGTTAGGGCTGGCGCGCTATCTGGAATCTCGGCAGGCTCCAGCCGACGTGGTGTGGCACGTCTGTTTTCACTATGGCTTCTTGCAGGGGCGCGAGCCCGACTATGCGGCTCAGGCGGTGCAGGAGGCGAAGATTTGCCGGCAACTTCACTACGTGACACAGCATTTTTCACAGAATCGGTTTCGGTTCTATGCGACCACCGACAAGCTGGCCCGTCAGTTCAACCGGCTCGGAGTCGTGCCATTTGACGTGCTGCCGTTTCCGGTCGATCACCGTGCCCTGCAGCGAGAACCAGCGCGACAGTCGCCGCAGCAGCTGCGTGTGACTTGCGCGGGATATCTTCGTCGGGAAAAGGGCAAAATGTGGGCCAGTTCGCTGGTGCACCGGTTGTGGGAGAGCGAGTTAGCTCCCGGCCATATCCAGTTGGTTGTGCAGACCAATGAGCGTCAGGCGCGCCGCATGCTGCCTCAGAAGGCCATGGAGACGCCACGGTTCCGCACCAGCCTGCGCGGTGTTGGCAGCGACGCCATCGTCTGGCTGCGTCACCCACTGACTCGCGAAGCGTACCTGGACTTGATTCGCGCGTCCGACATCGCGCTGTTTCTTCACGATGGCATTGCGTATTACACACGCTGCAGCGGTGTGCTGGTCGAAATGCTGGCCGCGGGAGTGCCAGTGCTGGTGCCAGCCGGATCGTGGTTGGCCGATCAGGTGGCGGAGTCGATTCACACGCATCTTGAGCAGTTGGGTCGCCGGGCGATTCTGCTCCAGGATGAAGTACCGTGGCGGGTTGAGGTAGGGATGGGAGAAGGTGACGCGGCGGATGACAGGAAATCAGCAGGCCTTCCGCTGGACGATGCTGTGCTGGACGATGCTGTGCTGAGCGGTGTGATGCTGAGCGGTGTGATGCTGAGCGGTGGATCGCGCGAAGCCACCTGTGACATCGCGGTGCCGCCGCAGGCGGCCGCCCTGCTCGTGTCGCTCGAGTGGCGGTCTGAGCATCGGGCGGGCAGCTACTTGCGCCTGTCAGCTGAACCGACTCCAACTTCCGACGGCGGTCGAGCCGCTCCGGTGACGAGTATCCTGTCGCCTCGGCCGGCCAACGAGGTGGGGGCCGCCTTCATTCCTCTGCCAGAGGGCACAACGCGAATTCGACTGCGCATCTGCAATGCATACGATTCGTCCTCGATCCAAGTGGGTGCGACGCGCGTCTGCTATCTGGAGCGACCTGCTGTTGCGCCGCGCACGTATCCGGCGGGAAGCGTGGGACTGGTGTTCGCTGACGTCGACCAACTGCCTCACCTGGTGCGCAATCTGCGCGAGCACTATGACCATTTCAGCCAGACAGCAGCGCAGTTCGCCCAGCACTGGCGGCGGCGTCACGATGCTCAGCAAATTGTCGAAACCTTGTTGTGCAATGCGACCTCGCGCAAGGCAGTCGCCTGATCGGTCCACACGCAGTTCCCGAGCGTGGACCTCCCCCTCACTTCGGACCGGCCTGATTGCCGCAGCGCGGACTGCTGAACTGCGGCCCTATGCCCCGACCACGATACCGCTGGCCACGGCCTGCTTGAGGATCTCGGCGGTGACGCGGATCTGGGACTCGTCTTCCAGGGTCAAGCACGCCGGATCGATCGACTCGACGGTACCGGCGATCCATTTCGTGCCGTCGTTGTATCGAATGCGATCGCCCGCCTGGAGTGATCGACTCTGCTGGAATGATCGGCTCTGGCCGTTTCCCGGAGAAGTCGGTGCGGCGGGAGAGGAAGCAGGTTGAGGCTGACCGATACCGGCCAGTTCCTGCAGCAGACGCCAGTTTTCCAGTCGATCCTGGTTGGTGCGCATCAGCATGGAGCTGGGATTCCCCTGGCGGTCGAAGTGTTTGGCGAATCGTCCCTCGCTGCGAGCGAACTCGATGAAGTCGACCTGTTGGCCGGTCTTCGGATTGGTCCACCAGTCTTCGGTGGCGGCAGGATTCCCCTGCAGGGAGAGTCGTTCGCGGATGGTATCGCCTTTGCGTGGATCGTAGACCAGCAGGGGAAAGGCGCGTGTATCGACTGCCAGGCGTGCCTGGTCGGTAGCCATGTTGTCGGCCACACCATGTTCGGGCTGGCAGGTGGTATAGCAGCAGACGAGTGCGGGACCGTCAAACTCCAAGGCCCCCAGCACACTGCGGTAGAAGTGGTTGGTGTGGGCGCAGGTTGTCTGAGCGACGTAGGTGCGGGGGTGCATCATGGCAATCTGCGCGATTTCTTTGCGTCGTTCTTGTTTCCCCTGGATGCGCTTGCCGTGGACGCTCATCTTGGCGTTCTGCCCGGTGTACGAGCTGGTCGAAGCTTGCCCACCCGTGTTGGAATAGACTTGGGTGTCGAGTACGAACAGTTTCAGGTTCAAGCCGGCTGCCAGCACGCGTGAGAGGGCTTGAAACCCGATGTCGAACATGGCCCCGTCGCCTCCGAGGCACCAGAGCGGTTTCTCGCGCCAGCCGATCTGGTCCCACCGCATGCGGACGCCGGCGGCGAACGTGGCGACGTTTTCGAACAGCGAATTGCTCCACGGGACCAGGTAAGGATTGTACGGATAGGTCGACGTGTAGACCGTATTGCAGCCGGTGGCAGCCAGGATTCCCCAGTCGTTTCCGTAGCGGGCGCCGGTGGCCGCACACAACATGCGCAAAGCGGTTCCTTCGCCGCATCCGGCACAGCTGCCCGCTCCGCCGACATACACATGCGACTGTTCTTTGAGCATCATGTCGATCAGCAGGTTGTCGTTGACGAAGCGTTCGTCGGACGGTCCAAATTCCTTGAACATCCGGTGGCTCTTGCGAATGCTGCGGATGATGGCATCGTCCTTGGGGATCATCTTCAGCGCATCATCGTCACAGACGGTAACGCATTCGGCGCATCCCTTGCATTTGCTCGGGTCGATCATGATGGTGAACTTGCCACCTTCGCCGAGTTTCTTTTTGGGACCATCAAAGTACTTGCGCGGCTGCGACCATTGCTGAGCGAACAGGGTTCGATCCTCCGGATCGGCGATCTGCTCGAGTTTCGAGTGCCAGTTCGATTCTCCGACTACCTTTCCCAGAATGGCGGTATCGGGGCAAAGGGTGACACAGTCCATGCAGCCCGTGCAATTCTGGGGCAGATACTGGGGGATTTCCGGAGCGACGTAACTGAAGTCACGCAGTGAGGCGGTGCCGGCGGGGATCAGCGAACGGGCGATCGGAAGATCGGCGGCCAGGCCCTTTTCGGCCGTCCCTAACTCGTAGGCGTGGATCACCTGGTCGTTGAACTGCCGTACGTCCAGCGATTCAGGACGAGCGGGCGCATAGTCGGCGTCAATCAACGTGCCATACGAGTTGTTATTGTACGGATCGCGATCGCTTGCTTCGTTCATGGACTGCATCGGGTGAACCGTAGCCATCGAAAACTGCCTTATCTGGGTATCGGTATTCTCAACAACGGACGGTGGAGAACGCGTCGACCGGGCGCACGGTGGCGGCGGGTCAGTTCTCCAGCACGAGGCTGCGTGGAATTTCCTGCATCTCCTGGAATCCCCGCTTCACGCAGGTCAGGTTGTCTTGCACAACGTGTTCGCCGCGCTTGCCGAAGTACTTTCGCAAGGCCTTCTCAACTCCTTTGAGCACTTCCTCGTCCGAAACGCCACTCCCCGTGGCGTAGGGAGTGAGCTTGAGGAACGCGCCCAATGTGACGATGCCCTGCATGCGCATCTGCAGGTCGGGCTCCGAAGCGACTTCGCGCGCAATTCGCACGGTGTCAGCGAAATAGACGCGGATATTCTGCTCGCGAATCGTCCGGCGATGATGAGGAGGCAGATGATGCCAGACATCTCGCGGATCGGTCAAAGCGGACTGCATGAAGATCGCGCCGTCTCTCAGTAGTCCGTTGAGCGGGTTTCCGCTGAAGACGGCGTTGACGTCGTTCAAGATGACCAGGTCGACGTGCTCCAGTTCGCTGTGGGTGCAGATATGCGCGTCAGCGACCGTCAGATAATAGGTGGTGGGGAGCCCTTTCTTTTCGGACCCGTACTTGGGATAGGCTTGCACGTCCTTGCCGAACACATCGCCGGCGATCGTGGCGATTACCTTGTTTGTGGTGACCGACCCGAACCCGCCGACACTGTGGCCGCGCATCGAGAAACCGCCTGTCGGGCGCAGGTCAGGGTCGTTGGTTCCTTTGAGCGCCAGCGGATGCTCGATTCCCAGGCAGAAGAACTCTCGTTGCTGATTGGCCATGTTCTCGAACGTCACAATAATATCGCTGGGACGTACATCGCGGCTTCCCAAGCCGGCAGCGGCAGAATGGATGCGCGGGATACGGTCAATCCGTTCGTGGTCCAGCTGGCCGTTGAGAGCATCGCAGAAGGCTGCCTTAATCTCGCGCGTGAGATGATTCCCGGTGGTCGAAAGTGGATCGTCCATTCGTTCCAGCACCGTCATCGCTCGGCAGTGCCGGGTGGCCGCCACGATCGGGTGCATCGGAAAGGGACGAAAACAGTAGATCGTCACGCATCCAGCTTTGACGCCAAGTGCATCGCGGAGATAATCGACGGTCACCTCGGTCGTCTCCATATAGCTGCCCATGCCGACGACGATGTACTCGGCATCATGACAACGATAGGGACGCACGAAATCGTACGATCGCCCGGACTTCTCCTGGAACAGGGCGAAGGCCTCGGCCAAAGCCGGAGCAACCTGATCGTAGTACCAGCGTTGAGCTATCTTGCCCTTCATGTACGAGTCCTGGTTCTGGACTACGCCCGACATCATCGGTGCTGCCGGATCCATCAGATTGACCAGTTTCTCGCCGGGCGGACCGACAAACTCCCTCATGAATTCCAGTTCCGGAAGTCGCACGGTCTCGACCGTGTGCGTCGTGAGGAACCCGTCCTGCACATTGAGGAAAGGGGTCGCGGATGACTCGGCCGCACGCCGTGCAATCAGGCACAGATCGCCGGCTTCCTGTGCGTTACGGGCAAACAGAATTCCCCAGCCGCAATCGGCAACACTCATCACGTCGTCGTGGCCGGCATGCACGTTCAGCGAATGGCTGGTCAGCGCGCGAGCGCCAATGTTGAAGACGATCGGAAGACGCTTGCCGGAAATCGTATAGAGTACCTCTTTCATCAGCACCAGTCCTTGTCCTGATGTGAAATTGGTGACTCTTCCACCGGCGAGGGCGAATCCTTCGCAAAATGACGCTGCCGAGTGCTCGCTTTCCGGTTCAAAGAAGACGAGCTGGTCACCCCACAGGTTCTGCCGGCCGTTGTTGGCGGCCACGTTGAAGCCCGCTCCCATCGTCGTGGAACTGGTGATCGGATAGGCCCCCGAGCCCTGCGAAATGTTGGTCTCGACGTGCGCCACGGCCTCCGCACCGTCACACGTCACCGGGATACCGGGGTACTGAAACCGCAGCTCGTGCGCTTCCTGCCGCGGAATTTCGTGTGGCCCGTCCAGCACGTCGTTCGACACCTGAGATACGTCAATAGTCTGACTCATGTCACCGCTCGTTTCGAGGAATCGGACTTGCCCAGCCCTGGAGAACCCAGCCCTGGAAAACCCAGCCCTGGAAAACCCAGCCCTGTAGTACCCAGACAGGCACCGCTCAGCGAAGCCAACATCAACCCGCCCGCACGTGCCTCGATCATCGGCCGGTGATCGTCCTGGAGTCTCTCCGCGCAGGTGGCATGAGTGCCGGTGCGCAGTTCGGCACCGCGCGCATCGATACCGCTAGATGCGTTCGAGTGTTCCCCAGCGACATCCCAGCCCAACGACAAAGAAAATCCTCAGCCCGACTCCGAATTCGAGGCCAAGCGTGCAGCGTTGCGACTGCCCGATCGTAAACTGCAACCTGTTTCAAGTCAGGTTGGCCGACGGCCCGACTCCCGTCGCCACGGTGTTGATTGGCCACACGGTCGGTTGGCCACGTCGTCTCTGTGGGCCACGTTCTCCCCGCCGCAGATTGCACCGGAGCGGTGGGAAGGGGGCACGCAGATCATCCTGACTCGTCCCAAATGTTAATCCTCTTGCCCCATTCTTGCAACAAGAACTGGTCGGGCCAGCGCTTACCGACGTGGAACTGGCCAGAGGGTACGCTGGGGGGATCTGCTGAACGTGCCGTCGATGGTCGCCCGCACAAGCGTCCACCCTCCGCCATTGGTTGAGCCAATCGGCCACGTTGAGCGGTGCGGAATCGGAAGCGGCGGTTTCACTGGCAAGCCAAGGGCAGTACACTGGTGGTTGCACTGCGGCGGCCCCTCCTGTCGCAAGCGCGAACCAGACGTTCCTGTGGCGAGCGGTTTGGTTTGCGGTGTGGACACCCTGGTGGATGGTAAACCCGAAAAGTGGCGGCGCCGCAGAGGCAAACAGGGCGCACGCCCCCAGCAACGGATCGGCCGATGGAGCGGAGGCGATGGAGCGGAGGCGATGGAACGGAGGCGATGGAACGGAGGCGATCGAACGGAGGCTGACGGACAACAGCGATGAGATATTCTTTTTCCGGGCACTGCCGTCTCACTCATGCGGCGGGGGCCCTCGCCATTCTCGGTTTGTTTCTGATGGCGTGTGAGCCGATTCCGGCTCAACAGACCCTCCCTGCCGAACAGAATCCCGCGGCAGCGGTTCCCGTAGTGCAGTTGTCGCCTGAGGTCGTGCAGCAACGTCTGAAGGAGGTCGACACGCTGCCGGGCCTGGACGATGCGAAGCGCGATGAGCTGCGGGGCATGTACCAGGAAGCAGGTCGGGATCTCGCGGCGGCTGCGGAGTCTGCGCAGCAGACAGCGGCATTTGTCGAACTGGCCAAGGACGTGGCCCAGCGGCTGCAGACGGCCAAGAGCCAGATGTCGGCACTGGGGACGTCAGTGACGATCGATGTGCCGCCCGACAGCACGTTGGCAAACCTGGAGGAACTGCTCAAGGGAGCGGAAGAGAAAGTGGCGGCAGCCAAACGGCAGAAGGAAAGGCTCGACGCCGAACCGAGTCGCCGGCAGGCTCGCCGCACCGAGATTCCGGGCCAACTTCAAGTGCTGCACGATAACCGGCAGCGGCTGGTCAGCGAGTTGGAGGCGCTTCCGGCCACCAGTGAGCCGGGAGTCATTGCCCAGCGCACACGACTGGAAGCGAAGCTCCTGGCCATTGATCGGGAGCAGCAGTTGTACGATCAGGAGCTGGCGACCTACGCCGCCACGGCTGAACTGCTGCCGGCCGAACGGGATCTGGCCCAACGTGTTGTTGCGCTGGCTGAGAAGCGAGTGGCGTTATGGCGCGAGACGGTTGAGCAGCGTCGAGCGAGCGATGTCGAGCAGCAGGAGGCCCTTGCTCGGATCGATGCGGAGAAGACAACGGGCGTGCTCAAGCCGCTGGCGGTACGCAACAGCGAACTCGCTCAGCGCAGCAGCCAGCTCGTCGAGAAGATTCAGGAGACGAATCGTCAGCTCGACAAGTCGCGGGCGGTGCTGGAGAAGACTCAACAGCAGTTCAACATGACCAGGGAGAAAGTCGATCGAGTTGGACTCAGCTACGCGATTGGTCTTCTGCTCCGCAAAGAAGATGCCGCGCTGCCCGACGTAAGCACTTATCGGCGCAGCAGTCGGGAGCGTAACGAACTCATTCGCAGCGTGCAGCTGGGGACCATCGAGCTGGCGGAAGAGCGCAGCCGGCTGACCGACGTGGACTACGTGGAATCGTATGTCAGCGGCATCGCGCGGCTGCCTCAGGGCATCGCGCGCGAGCAGTTCACCCGCGCTGTCAGCACGCTGGTGGACAAGCAGTTGGAGCTGCTGACGACGCTGCAGCAGAATGAGAACGCGTATTTCGATCGGCTGGTGGAGTTGGAGAGCACGCAGCAGCAATTACTCAAGGCCGTCGCGGAATACGAGAAGTACATTGACGAACGCGTGTTGTGGATTCGCAGTTCCGAGGTGTTAGGCCCGGCCGATGTTCGCCGCAGCGTGGCGGCTTTCAACTGGTTTGTCGACGCCAGAGAGTGGATCAAGACAGTGCGGCTGCTGGGGGCGGACTTCGGGGAGCAGGTGTTTTCGGCAGGTTTGAGCGCCGTGCTCTGGCTCGTCTTGTTGCTCCTGCAGCCGCGACTGCGCAGTTCCATTACGCAGCTGGGGAACCGGGCGGCGAGCGGGAGCTGCCGCCGTTTCGCGCCGACCGTGATGGCGCTGGCCTGGACTCTGTTGATCACCGTGCTCTGGCCGGTGCTGATCCTGTTGGTGGCCTGGCGGCTGACCGTGGCTCCAGGAGGGACCAGTTTTGCTCGCGCGGCTGGCGCCGGATTGACGGCGGCCGGAGTCTATTCTGCTGCGTTAGAGTTTTTGCGGCAGACATGTCGGACCCGCGGTCTGGCCGACGCCCACTTCGGCTGGGCACCCGGCGCCCGGACTGCCTTGCGGGGCAACTTGAGGTGGTTGATTGCCGTCAGTGCGCCGATGGTCTTTGTGGCGGTGATGCTCTATTCGAACGCGGAGAGCCGGACACAGGATACGCTGGGGATCAGTACTTCGCAGGAATCGTTGGCCCGCCTGTTCGCACTGGCTACGCTCCTGGCGGCTCTCGTTTTTGTCCATCGGACGCTGCGGCTGGAAGGGCCGTTGTTTCGAGCTCTGGAGCTGACACATCCTGAGTCGGCCATTTATCGGTTGCGGCAGGTGGCCTACACGCTGATCATGCTGCTGCTGGCATCCCTGCTGACGCTGGCGGTCGTCGGCTATGACTATACCGCTGCGCGGTTGTGTCAGCGTTCCTTTGAGACGCTCCTGCTCCTGGAGATCCTGGCGGTCGCCATGTCGCTGGTCCATCGCTGGCTGGTCATCGTACGCCGTCGGATGGCGATCGAGCGCGCTCAACAGCGGCGAGTATCGGGCGCCACCCAGGGAGATCTGGCGGGTAATATGGCGACGATTCCGGTCGATGAACACGCTCCTGATCTGGAACGGGTCAATGACCAGAGCCGGCAGCTGTTGCACTTCCTGCTGATCGTTGCCGCGCTGGTGGGACTCTGGTTTGTCTGGATCGATGTCCTGCCTGCACTGAGCTTCTTCGATCGGTTCGAGCTGTGGACGGTAACGACGGGAACCTCGACCTCGAAGATCACGGTGAATCACATCGTCATTGCCGCTGTGATCGTCATGGTCACCGTGCTTGCCACACGCAACATACCAGGCCTGCTCGAGATCCTGCTGCTGTCGCGACTCCCACTGGACGCGGGCAATCGCTATGCGCTGATCATGATCTGCCGGTACGTCATCATCATTCTGGGGTTGATCATCGCTTTTGGTTCGATCGGCATACCCTGGTCGAGTTATCAGTGGCTGGTGGCCGCTGTTACGGTCGGTCTGGGATTTGGTCTCCAGGAGATCTTTTCCAATTTCGTATCGGGTCTGATCGTCTTGTTTGAGCAGCCGATTCGCGTCGGCGACATTGTCACGATCGGGGATATGACCGGCGTCGTGTCTCGTATCCGGATGCGCGCGACGACGGTCACGAACTGGGAGCATCAGGAGTATATCGTGCCGAACCGGGAGTTCATCACCGGTAAACTGCTCAACTGGACTTTGACCAATACGGTCAACCGGGTCATGATCACGGTGGGCGTCGCCTACGGCACCGATCCCGATCTGGTGCGGCGAATCATGCTGGACATCGCGCAGCAGCATCCGGTCGTGCTCGACAATCCAGCACCCAATGTGACGTTCGAGTCCTTTGGGGATAGCACGCTGAATATCGTGCTGCGATGTTATCTGCCGAACCTGGAGAATCGGCTGGCGACGGTGCACGAATTGAACACGGCGGCCCAGCGGGAATTGAACGCTGCGGGAATCCAATTCGCCTTTCCCACGCGCCAACTCTACGTTCAGCCGGCGGAATCGGCGGAACTTCGGGCCGCCGAACTGGCAGCCAGGGAGACTCAAGTCGGGGATGCTGCCGCTGCGCCCGCGCGCGACGTGG
>JBGSHS010000041.1:0-63952 GCA_041752115.1 Pirellulaceae bacterium
CGGGCTGCTCGGTCGGCGGTGGCGCCCCGGTTGCGGGCGGAGTGCCAGGTTGTGGTTCGGTGGTGCCGGGGCTATCAGGAGTTGCCTGCGCTGTGACGAGTTGTTGGACCTTGGGGTACACGACTTCCGGATTGCTCGCCACCGCCTTGAACGGATACCAGGCAAAGTCCGGGTGATCTTGCGCGCTCCGCCCGAGCCACCGGCCGCTCCCGGCAACAACCTTGCTGTTTTTCATCGAGAACGAGAACAGATAAGTTTGCCTGGCCACTCTTGTTCCTTGGTACGAAGGCGGCACCGAGTCATCAGCCATCAACAGCGTCAGCTGAGCCTGATACGCTTCGTCGCTAACCGGCTTGTAGCGGACCTCGTACGCATAAACGGGATAGTTCCATACTTCCTCCCCGGCCTCGATATCCAGCACGAGCGGCACACCCTGCTGACCCAGGTGCAATTTCAGCAACCGCCACAGCAGATCCGGCCGGATGTCCTGCGAGTCTTCACTCCCCGCGCCGTCTCCCAGCCGATCGCCCCACGAATTCGCGAGATCTTCCGTGTGGCAGGCCGTCACCAGTCCCTTCTGGTCGCCCACGTCCAAGTTGACAGCGCTCGCCGCGAGCCGGAATGTGCGACCTTGCTCAGGCTCGCGTTCCAGCACAGATGCAGCGGACCAGGCGTGGCAGTATCCGAACCAGTGTGGCACATCGGGGCCCGGAGGATTGTGTTCCTTTTCCCACGCCGCCGCCGCATGGTCAGTCAAGCGATCGTATTTGCCGAGCGGGATGAGCAGCCGCCCCTCGCCAATGGGCCACCAATAGCCGGACCACGGCACGTACTTCGCGCGCCCTCGCTCGATGCCATCCGATACCTCCAAAGTCTTCGGGACGGGAATCGCGGGCGCTGCATTCGATGCGGGCATTTCCAGATCCTTGATCGCCGGCTCACCAGACGCCGGCTGCACGTCGATCAAGCGGCACTTGGTCGAGCCGTTGTCGGACCAGATCGGCCACGGCGATCCCGCAGCCCAAATCTGGTGGATTTCCGCGTCCGGTGATCGCAGTACCACTTCAACCAAGGGACGATTCTCCAAGTCCTTGAATCGTTGCTCGTCCAGCACCCCTTTCAAGCGTTCCGCGGTCGGTTGCACGAATGACTGCCTGACTTCGGTCGAGAATTCCAACTCACCAACCGCCTTGGTGCCCTCGATACCCGACAGCGTGTTGTACCGAAAGACGTCCAGTCCTTTCGCGCTGCCGTCGGGGAACTGGGGAATGGCCACGGGCACCAATGCACTCGACCCGATCACAGGAGCGTCCACCGATTCGGGTTGATAGGTTTCGGTAACCGTCTGATAGCCTTCAGGCGTGGGAAGCTGCGACTGGATCTGGCGGATGGCGGCCGTCTCTCGATCAACCCACACGGTCATGCGTGGTTCGTCGCTCTCGAGCGGTTGGATCACCAGCCGCCAACAGGGTCGTTGACCCAACTGATCGACAGCCTGAACCGAGAATCGCCACTGCGCGACGCGCGACTTCTGCGCAACGGCAGCGATCTGTTGCTGTTGGTTCTCGGTTTCGACCGACCACTGGTCGCCGAGATTCCATGTGGGTCGAAATGCCTCGGCCGAAACGGTACCCGGGCCTGTCGGATCGCCGACGAGCAGGTGGCAAGCGGAAGCTGCCCAGACCAACGAAACGTAGAGCATGCCAACCCTCCCGGTTAGTACAATGTTCATGTCACACTGGAAGGAAGAGCACGGCTAAGACGGCAAATTGCGCTTTGTCTTGACCGGCCATGACCATCCGCGATTACCGGGCGAACAGCAGTCTGCTTGCCCTGACGCTCTCCGGGGGGGCTGTTGCCGCCACCTGGGAAGTGCAGGAGGCCTCCCCAGAGTCCGAGTCGACTTCGTAAACAAACCGGTGCAGAATTCTGCTTACGCTTTGTGTGGGAAGCTGCTTACCATGGTAGTGCTTCCGCTGCTGCTAGACGGAGTTGATCCATGTGCCTGACGTTTCGTCATGATGCGGACCATCGATTTTCGAATGGCGGGAATTTCGATCGCGTCGCTGCAGATCCGTCTGGCAATTAGGCAATACAAGCAGAGCATCTCGACGTGCGGCAGCGGAGTGATACGCGCGCCATATGGATGACATGCTCGCGTGGTGCGATTCCCGGTCGGCGCTGCGAACTGTGTGGCAAAATGCCCGGGCGTTCTTGCGTAACGAGCTGGAACTGGGTCTCAAACGCACGTGCTATCTCAACCACAGTGGCCTTGGTGTCGATTTCCTGGGCTGCCGTGTGTAACTCGAACATCTGACGCTCAATCGTCGCAGCCGGCTGCGGTTCCGCCGCAAGCTGCTGATCCTGGAAAGCCGGTTCCTGCGGGGAGAGCCAATCGCATCTCCCGCAGCAGGCCACTTCGCTGGTGCCTTCACCTGCACACCGGAACTTCAGAGCAGGCACTTTCGCCAGCAAATGCTTCAACGGACGCTAGTAGGTGGTCACAAGGCTCCAATCGCATAAATCGCGGCGGCAGCTGGAACATCAATCCGAGGAACTGCCGCTCGGCGAACCGCAACAGGACCACGCCCGACAACCGCAACAACAACCCCGGCTTCCGCCTGGCCCTAGCTCGACGGATCTGGGGAGCACACCCGCTGAACAGGACAAAGCCCTGTCTCCGCGCTGACTCGGGGCAAATCCGCAGGGCACGGGCCGTGACTGGTACACGCGACCGCCCCGCCCGCACGATTTCTGACGCGCGGCCGCCGCTTGGCCGGGCTCGTAGCAGCCCTGGCCGCCTGTCTGCTGATTGGCGTCTTCTGGGTCCTGTCGAGTCGCGACAACGACGCGCTGCTGGCTCTCGCGCAGCGCGATATCAACGAAGGAAATGCGGCGCGCGCCTTCGAGCGCGTGTCACAGTATCTGAAGGAGAAAGAGGGAACGGCGTCGCGCAGCGACCTGCAGAAAGCGAAGGCATTGTTGGAGGAATCGGGGTACCAGGCGGCGCGGCGCGGCATCCAGGACGGAAATGTAAAACGCGTGGAAGATATTGTCGAGGCGGCGCGTCAGAAGGGCGCGGGTTCCGGGCGATTGGCGAATTTGCGCATTCAGGCGCAGCGCAGGTTTGCGGCGGAGAATGCCCTGGCTGTCAAAGGGACGCTGGTGGATTATGGCTTCGAGCTGAACGGTCAGTCATACGAGAAATCGCTTCCCTCAATGGATGCCGCCGAGCAGCTCATTGATGCCAGCTTCACTGCCGCGGTCGCCGCACATCCCGACACGCTGCAGCTGCGGCTCAATTTCGGTCAATTTCTGCTTGAGCAGCAACCGTCACGGGCTCTTGAGCAGTTTCTGGTTGCCGAGCGCATCGACCCGTCCAACGCTTTGGCTCAAACGGGGATAGGGCTGGCCATGTTTCAATCAGGTCAAGAGGGCGCAGCCCCGCAGGCCCTGCCGCATTTCGAGAAAGCCGCTGAATTGTTGCCACGCGACCTGGATGCCAATCTGAATCTGGCCATCTGTCTGACCAGGCTCGGTCAGCGCGATGCAGCACGCCGTCGCTTCGAAACAGCGTTGACTCTCTGCACCGATCCAGCATTGCGCCAGCGAATCGAGAAGGCACTCGGCAGTCGGTGACGCTCCGCGAAATCCTGAGCAGGCAACAATCATGATGCTGGTTTCGTTGCTCTGGGAAGATTTTCGCAACACGCGCGCAACATTTCTTTTCTCGGCGTGTCTTAAGGGTGGTTCACGCGACCATTTCGGGGTGACACACAGCTTGTGACGTCAACGCGCAGTGGACGTGTGGTGAGCATCTGCTGGAGTGGTCCTGTTTGCCGCCGGGACGCGTTTTTTTCCGCCGATGGCGTAGAAAGGAGGCAGGAATGACCGTGGCATTTGAGAAGTTGCTGCAACACCTCGACGAGAACGACGTGTTATATCGTCGATATGCCGAGCGAGAGGCGGTTGAGGCTTACCTGCGGGTGCCGGACGGTGTGTACCGGTTCGTTGCCTGGGTGGACGTCGAAGACTCGCTATTCCAGGTCTTCGGCTGTGCCCCGATCCGGGTGCCCGAGGGTTGTCGTCCGGCAGTGGCTGAGACGATTATCCGTGCGAACTCTGGCCTGAAGGTGGGTAAGTTCGAACTCGACTTCGCCGAGGGGGTAATTCGTTTCCACGTGGCACACATCTTGTGTGGGGACATGCTCGACGATGGACTGTTTGGGACGGTGTTCTCGACCGCCCTGTCGATGCTGAGCCGTTACACGCCGGCCATTCTGTCCGTCGTATACGGGAACGAGGCCCCGGCTGACGCGGTCCGTTGTGCCGAGGTCGCCTGAGCATACGGGGGTGAACAGTGCCCAGAATTGAATCGGATTCGGAGCTTGGCCACGGCTTGGCGTCAGAACTTGGCCATTTCTTTGCTCCATTTGCGTTCAGATTCCGCTTATGATGTTAGCGATTGACGATGCACTGAGTATTGGGCGAGAGGTTGAGAATGGGTAGGTACGCAGTAGCCGTTTGCCTTTGGGTGATTCGTGCATTCCTGCTGACGGGCTCGTGTGTCATTTCCGCCGACGAACACTCCCCGCAGCGGTGGGCGCTGCTCGTTGGCGTGAACGACTATATTCAATTGAATGACCTGCAGTATTGCCAACGTGACGCGGAATCGCTGCAGCAAACGCTTCTCTCCGCAGGATTTCCCGAACAGCACGTGCAAGTGATCACGAGTGGCGCAGCGGCCGTGGAAGGCCAACCGTTCAAAGCCAATTTCGAACGGGCTGTGAAGCTGACCCTCGGTCTGGCCGATGAGGGCGACATGGTGCTCGTCAGCTTCAGTGGACATGGGATACAAGTCGACGGTACGACGTATCTGTGCCCCACCGAGGCGGATGAGAACGATCCGCTTCGTACCATGATTCCACTGCAGTGGGTGTATCAGCAGCTGACTGCCTGCAAGGCGTCGCAGAGGATGTTCTGGGTGGACGCATGTCGCAACGAGCCACGTCGCAGCGGTAGCCGAACGGCGCGCAGTAAAGATGTTGCGAGCATCAATCGCGAATTGGCGCGCCCGCCTGAGGGCGTGCTGGTGTTGGCAAGTTGTACGGAGGGGCAGATCTCGTGGGAGGATGACCGATTACGGCAAGGTGTATTCATGCATTGCTTGCTGGAAGGACTTTCCGGAAAGGCCGATAGGGAGGTGGGAGACAATAACGACATTGTCTCCCTGCTGGAACTCTACAAATATGCCCACCTGAATACCAAACGTCGTGTCGCAGACCGGTGGAAGGAGTTGCAGACGCCGGAACTCTTCGGCAGACTTGCCGGTGATTTCGATCTTGTTGCCGCATCGGCTCCAGTTCCGCAGGATATCCTCAAGCGCGCCCAGGAGGCAGCGCTCAGCGAATCCCTGAAAGGAGAAGACCGTTTTCAAGTGCTGGTGGAGATTGCAGCCTTGCAGGGTCTCGCTGGCGATACCGAGGCGGCCAGGTCGAGTTTCCGCCTCGCGCATGAGTGGGCGGCACAGCGGTTGAAGCAGGGGAAAACGGTACCTGGGCGTTTCGGTTATTCTTCGGTCGAACGCGGACCGTTCGAGGTCCTTGCCGAGGGCCAGGCGAGGGCAGGGTTTGCAGATGATGCCATCGAGACAGCAACCCGGATCGAGCATGCCGATGCCAAGGCGGTTGTCTTGGCTGAAATCGCCGTTGCTCAAGGGCAGCAGGGCAACGTGAATGCGGCTAAGTCGACACTTATGTCCGCGCGGAGCATTTCAGATCCGCCAGGGAGCTGCCCTGAGATGTTCAATTCACGTTTCCGTATCGCCATTGCGTATGCGCGGATCGGAGACATCGACAGCGTGAGAGACGTCGTAGAATCCATGGACCAGAACTCGGATTGGCTGCGTGACCGCCTTGCGCGAACCCTCGCGGACGCTGGCCATTGCGATACCGGCCTCGCATTTGCCAGGGAGATGGGCTCTGAAACCACTGAACCTGTTGGCTGGTCACATGGATCCACGAAAGCCGAAGCGATCGCTCATGTTGCCAAGGCTCAGGCCCGGTTGGGCAGAAGAGCGGAAGCGGCAAGGACGTTCGAACTCGCCATCCACGAAGTGCATTCAATGGGTCGATCTCTGGAATGCTCCCTCGCCGTCCTCCAATCACAGGTGGAAGCGGGGTGCGTTAAGGAGGCACGATCGACACTGAATAGACTGTCGACTGAGGTTCCATCTGCTACAGATGAACGCTTTGAAGCACAGGGTTTATCCGCACTCCTTGCTGTCATCCAGGCGAAGGCAGGTAACGCGGCAGCCTCGCGTCAGACACTTGACAAGACCATAGCGAGCGTACTTGGCGGTGAGTTCCCGAATCAAGGTGGCACGCAAGTGTGCATGGCACTGGTGGAGGTGGGGCGAAGCGAGGATGTGGTTCACACGATGAAGCGATGCTTCGAAGCTAAAGACCCCGGCATATCTGAGGACTGGCCCGAACTAATATGTCTTCTCGCGCGACATCGTGCCTTCGATCAGGCAAATCAGGCGGTCGACGTACTTCGACAGGCATTTCCTGATTCCCTGCTCAAGCTGCAACTCGCGACAGGACTGCTGCAGTCGGCTGGGCTGGTGGAAATACCCGAATTTGGCACAACAACCGCATTTCGGTTTCCGACGTCGCGTCGCGGAACACAGAGGTGAACCTCGTGGGACGCCATGATGAATTGGATCCAGTTGTCGACCCCGCAATCCAATCGGTTTCACTGCGTTAATTGCTGGACTACCATCATGAACACCAAACCTGTTTGTGCACCGTTGTCCGTGACTACCGTGTCCATCCTATTGCTCGCATCGCAATTCATCCTAGCGACACATTCTTCTGCTGGTGAGCCATTGCGTGGCCATGCTCTGCTGATCGGCATTGAGGATTATGACTACGCTGACAAGCTGCAGGGTGTCAAGAACGACGTCGATTCGTTGCGCGATGCGCTGCACAAGCGGGGCGGTTACACGGTCGAGACCGTATACAACTCGGCCGCGACCGATGGCGTTTCCATCGTCGGCCAACGCTCCGAACGCGAGTTGTTGCAGGAGCGGATTGCCAGTTGGTTGGAACAGCGCAGCAAAGCCGATTCGGTGATTCTGTACTTCAGTGGTCACGGTTTTCGGGACGGCGAAAACCTCCTCTATCTGGCGGCAAAGAACTGCGACCCAGAGGACCCCAAGCCGGGCGGCGTCCCGATCTCGTGGTTGCGCGAGCAGTTGGTGCAGTGTCCTGCGCGTGCCAAGCTGCTTGTGCTCGATGCCTGCCATGCCGGGAATGCCCGATGGGCGGCCGCGAAGAGCGTGGTGACGGCCGAGGCATTCAAGGACTTCTTCGGCCAAACCGAAGGGCTCGTCACGTTGGCCAGCTGTGCGGGGGACCAACAGAGCTACCTCTGGCCAGCCAAGAGTCAGTCCATTTTCACCTACTGGTTGGCACAGGGATTGTGCGGGAACGCCGACCGCGAGCCGTTGGGAGAAATCACGCTCAATGAGTTGGATGACTATGTTGCGCGCAAAGTACGACGTACGGCTGAAAACCTGAACTCCCGGGAGCAGACGCCCACCCGCCTTCAAGGACCCAACGTGAGTCAGGACGTGATCCTGCAACTGCAGCCGGTTGACCTGAAGACGCTGTTGGATGACATGGCCGAGCAAATGGACGTGGAGATTCGTTTGGGTAAATTGGAGCGGGTGGGGATCGTGCCCGAATTTGCCAGCGACGTGATGGGCCAGACATTGGGCCGTGAGTACGGGGCGTTAGCCACGCTGTGCCCGGTCGAGCTGGCGAATCGACTCGCCGTCAAATCCAACGGTGACTACCGCGTGTTGAACACGAATGCGGTACGGGATCTGTTGCAGGCGCAGGGGATCACCTGCAAAGACCTCGGCTCCGAGAGGTGTAAAGGCATTTCGATTGAGGGCCGTGACTTGTCGTCCTTGATCGCCGGTCAAGTCCAAAGCCTGCAAGGTAATACGATCGCCTTGCAGTGCAAGATGCTCAATCTGGCCACAGGCGACGTACAGGGAATCGCGGGCGGTACGGCGAGACTCTGCGCCTCCGAAGTGGCCATGCAGGGCGCAAGCGGTCGCCCGGAACCAGTTCCTTCTCCGGGTGTGACGGTTCCTCCTGGAGCGCCGGGGCTTTCTTCGAACGGTGGAGAGACGGCTCGGATCGATGGCTCCGCGGCTCATCCATTGAGCGATCCGCGTTTTCCATACCGGGTGAGGATCATGGTAAAGGGTGCCGACGGAGTATTCTCCGAACGACGGGGCACGTTTCGCGGCAACGAATGCTACGTGCGATTGAACCGCGATGAGGTCTTCCACATCCAGTATCGCAGTGAAAACCGGGTGTTCGCCAAGGTTCTGGTGGATGGCCTGAATACACTGCCCGAAAAATCGCAAACGAAAGGGCTTAATGTGGAAGAGGCCGTGCGTAATGAATATCGGCAAGCTCAGCCGGTGAATCTGGTCGAGGCCCGTGCCTGGGGGCCGCTCACACCGAACAAGGAATACGTGGTAACCGGCTTCTACCGAAAAGTGGGAAGGGATGGTGAGGTCGACGAATTCAAAATGGTCGATGCCTCCGAATCCCTGGCCGCGGAGGCTGCATACACGGACCAGATCGGCCTGATCACCGTGGCATTTTACGAACCGCAGACGAAACCGTCGAGTCCGGCGGACGGCGGTCGTGGTATGGAGGGGGTGGGCCGCGGCAATCGCTACCGCACACAGACCGACATCTACCGCGGACCTGACGAACCGGGAAGGCTGTTGGCGGTCGTAAGCATTCGATACGGTGAATGATTCTCCATCAGAGCGAAGTGAGAGTGTGACGACTGGCAGGCCGAAGCAAGCGGTGCGTGTCCTGGCGTCTCGCCGGAATCTGAGGCGGAGCCCCGGCCAGGTTCTTCGGCGCGAATGGCCTGTCATGTCTGGCGGAATAGCCGGCGTGAGTCACCAATCGATCAAGTAGATGTCCCCCACCGCGAGATCCTTGATGTCGACGGGCAGCCGAATGGCAAAATTCGTGTGATGGGCATCGACCGCGCGCAACATGGCTACTCTGTCGTCCACGGTGTGTGCGATTTCCGGCGGACGCGTGTCGAGCGCACGGGCCATGCGGCGTTCAGCCACCGCCTGAATCTTGTTCCTACGTCGAACGAACTCGCAGCCAACCCGTTCCCAAATGTCCGGGTAAGCGTGCAACAGAGGAACTGTAGGGGAGGGGGGCGGTGACAACGGAACCACAACTGACTCCCGAAGCGCTGTCGCGCCGCGCCGGTGGCCGCTCGCGCTACAACCGCCGCCGACAGATCATGGCACAGCAGCGCATCACTCAGGTCCTGCGGCTACTCGGCCAGATCGGTTCACGGGCGGGTAACACATGATCCCCCAGTCCTCGTCAACGCCATGGTCGATCAGAACCAACAGAATGGTGTGCACCAGGTGCTGCAACATCCATACGCAGTGGCGTAGCGAGGTGCGATTGAGTTTACCGCCGTATGTGGCCGCACCGTGTACCAATTGACAGCGCAGCAGATAAACTCGATCCATCACCCGGTCCAGAATCAATGTCCAGTTCTTCTCGAGATACCACGTGGCAGCGGAATGTTTGTCCCGTCGAGCCGGTCCCACGTGCTCCATATCGGGGTCGCGCCAGAAGAAGCCGCTGAGGTATGGGTCGTCCAGCAGCGTCAGTACGAGCGGCTTGTGGGTCCGGAGCAGATCTGGCAGCAGACGGTCCTGGTCCAATATCAGAATACGGTCCAGAAACACCCGCCAGCACTCCCGATCTGCCAGTGGTTCGTTCTTGCCGCAATCCCATTGTCCGTAAAGCGAATTGAACGCGATCCACTGACTGATGAGGGCGAAATCCGCGTCCCGATCGAAATCCATCTGTTCCACGCGTGCAAGCCAACTGCACGCTCGATGAAAGCGGATCAAGGTAGGATGATCCGACCGGTGCTGACCAAGGCGTTCCTTGTGCGGCTTCCAGCGGCGCCGCAGATCACGGACAGTCAACTCGGAAGATGCAGTGGTTGGATCCATGGCTCAGACATCCGAAGGATGTGCGGAACACCAATCAACGCCACTCACCATTGTGGCTCGGCGGCCAGCGGATTGCGAGCGTTGTCAGCGGCGGCGCCCCATTGCGGCGTGGGCTTTGCCCAGTGAAAATGCTCATGTCTCTAACGCCAGGTGAATCTACCGCCGGTTCGCTTCAGTGCCCTGCCAATCGGGTCTGCGAGATTGCTGCCAGCGTCTCGTGACCACTCGCCATTTTTCGGGCCGTTCACTCTGGATAGTTGTGCTGATCAGGCAACCTCTACCGGCCATTCGAATATGTCCGAGATGTCTGGCATTACTCTGGGCGTGACGCCAAGAGACACACTCCGATGGCCACGCGCATCAATGACGATTCCTTCCCCCTAGACCGTGTCCTGCAGGATCAGGGCAACCAGTTGATCAACGCGACCTGGCGACAAGAGCCCGTTGCTGCAATCATCGAAGATGAGCGGTTTGACTCGCTCTCGAATGGCCACGTGATCGAGAGTCGGTTCGTCGTCCAGCAGATCGCTTTCCGTCAGATATTGCTCCAGCACGTCGGCCTGTGCGGTACGGAATCGCCGTACCCGCCCGCCTCGCAGTTCTGCGAGCAGCCGCCGCGCATCGCCATCCAGCTCCACAGCCAGTTGGCTGACTTCGTCGATATCCCCTGTAACTAAGAGTCTGACTGGCATGATACCTCGCTTTCATGTCATTCGCTTTCATGCCGACCACTTCGCAACAATCGGCACAGCCATTGTGATACTGGCTGTGCGCCGGAGCAACCACGGTGGAGCCGCCTGCCAGCATTGGCAGAAGCGAATTTGTTCCGGACCGATGCACGCTTGCGCTGACTGGGCAAATCGAGGGTATGCCTCTATTGGAGCCCATCAACAGAGGGTCCACACCGTGCGGAGTATTGGTAGCTCAGCGCATTCCCGCACGCACTGGACGACGCCGAGGTGACTCAGGTGCATTTCAACCGCCCGGCGGATTTCAATCTGGAGGACCACCTCGCGCATTCTTTCGGCGTGTTTCAGGGACAGGACCAGGTGCATGTGCGAGTGCGGTTTGATCGCCGGGTGGCTCGGTACGTGCAGGAATCGAGTTGGCACAAGAGCCAGCAACTGACGCCCCAGGCCGACGGCAGCCTGATTGCCGAGTTTGACTTGAGTGACGGGGAAGAAATCAAACGCTGGATCCTCAGTTTCGGCAAGCGAGCGGAAGTGCTAGAACCCGAGTCACTGCGACAGGAGATTCTGGACGAACTCGCTGCGCTGTTCGCCCGGTACAGTGAAGCAACGTGAAAGAAGGTGAAACAACCAAGCGGCGTAACTCCATATCTATCAACACACTCTCTTCTTCTTTCTCTCTTTCACCCCTACCCCCTGTGCACACGTTTTCATCCCGGCTAGTGTGCGTGCGCGCACCGTTAGGTGAAAGGGCCGGCACAACGAGTCACAAGCTCAACGGCGCGTCAGTTGGTCGACTTGGCGCCGGAATAGTAATGCCCTGACTTGGCAGCCAGTTCGCCATGCGCACCCCGCTACCGGCTACATTGACCCTCACTCTCTTTACGACGGATCAGCGCCAACGCCACAATGGCGAAGCCTACGGTGAGTGTTGAAGATCTCGTTCTCAAAGGTGGACACCCCATGGACAGTTCACGTCGCGATTTTCTTAAGACGGTTGGCCGGCAGCCGTGGTTCGTGCCGGAACATCACCCGAGGGTCTTCCTATTGGAGTCCATATTGCAGCCAGGCCGTGGCGCGAGGATGTGGCCTTGGCCGGCGTCGTGGAGAAAGAACTCGGTGGGTGGCAGCCTCCGCCAAATATCTGATGCGCTCTCCCCACACGCCAACAGCCGGAAAACGATTTGTCCGCCGCTTTCGACAAAAAGGGAAACCTCGTATGCGACTTGTCTCCTGCCTGCTGCTTGTGGCTTTCGCGGGTAATCTGGCAACTGCGGAGGATCAACCGTTCATAACGTCGCGGTCACCCGTTACGCTTCTTAGCGCCAATGACGGTGCTGTCGTAGCGGACATGGCACCGGTAGCCAAATGGCCCAGAGCCGAGGTCATTCGCGACTCCGTCACTGTGATTCAATTAGGCCCCAACAATCCTCCTCAGGTGCGCACCGTGTACGGCACCGTACCGAATTCCATAAGTGGACCACCATACCTGGCCGTCCAGGGGCGTTTCGGCTTCATAACGAACCATGGCTCACGTATGGATACCCCATTGGGTGAGGATTCGGACTTCAGCAAGTTGCCAACGGATCGCAAGAACCTGTTGACCGTCATCGATCTTGATACGCTCGAAGTAGTCGATCAGGTAGAGCTCCCGTCGCTCACCTTCATGGCGGCGGCACATCCAGATGGTAAGAGCATTGTCGTGGGTACAGGGCGGGAATTCTGTATCTACGAGATGGTTGACAACAAAGCGACTCTGTGTACCAGGAGCGAGTCGCCGGTGTTGGCGGTTTCGTTTGATATTAGTCCGCTGGGCAACCGGATCATTGCCGCTGGACCACGCAACCGACTGACTAGCGACTCTTCCTCCGCGGCGCCGGATATGGAGGTCCACGTCTTCTCCTACGAGCAACAACGCATTGAGCACAGAGGCCAAGTGCACATGGATCCTTCACTGGGAAAGATCGATGGTCCCTTTGCACCGCGTTTCAGCCCCGATGGCCGCAAAGTGCTGGTACTAAACGGATTCGGGGGCGCCGACAAAGGCCGTCTGGACGACGTCTTGAGCATTGACATGACCCTCGAGCAGCCCACCGTAACGGAGCTTGTCGAAGGTGTCAGTGATGGGCTCGAAAGTGTGGCATTTCATCCGCGAGGGCATCTGGCTGTCGTAGCCTGTCTGGTAACGGATTCCGCTCCCAACTACTCTCGGTTGGCGGTGATTGACCTTCAGTCAAAGCCGATGCGACTCTTGTATCAGCTTCCCATTGAAGGATCTCCGGAAGGAATCGAATTCAGCCCCGACGGAGACTTGTTATTCGTGCAATGCACTTACGCCCACCACATCGTCGTGTACGACGTGGATCAGTACCTCCTGACGCGCAAACCATTCGTCTTACACACCGGACACTCCCCTTCGTCCATGGGAATTAGCAGGGGAGGACGTTGAGAGGGCCTGCTATCTCACTGAGACAAGAGACGCAGGCCCTGCCAACCAATGGTATCATGCCATGGTTTTAGCAGGCAGTTGACTCGTGCTGTGTTCGCTCAAAACGAGCCCAAGACTGCATGGCGGGAATGCTTAAGAGAGCGTTGACAAGGCCGGGTTCTCATCCGCCGCCTGTTTTCCATCGTTCTAGCTGACCTAGGATTGCCAGGCGAGCTAAACACAACCAGAAGTCTTCCGCGACACTGCGCTGTCGCGCGCTACTCCAACCAGCTGGTGTGCCAATCAGTCAACTCAACCCGCCACTGACAATTTGCGGCGTGCAAGTCCAGACGTCTTCCACTGGAAACCTCCGACAACTGTGCGTAACGCTCCGTCAGCTATTGAAGCTACGACAATGTGTCAGCCCCCCATCACGCCGCAGAGTTAGACGCTCTCAAAAATGTTAGGGGCGAAGCATTGACCATCTTGCAAGTACTCCTACGATTTGGCAACTTCTAATCCTCCTAAGGAGTAGGGAATGTCCACAAAAGTCATGATCCATGCTGCGTTGTTCTGGATGCTCATGATGCTTGGTACGAATTACGGCCAGGAGTACAACCCACAGACCCGACGCATTGCAGTCGACCTGAATGCGCTCACTCCGTTGTCGGCTGGCGAACACACGCTCGAGCTGGACGGCGCGACGGCGTACTTCAATGGCTATCTGGACTCTTCCATCATTGACTCCGACATTGCCGCCCTCGGCCATACTACCGTATTGACGAGTTCACCGCCGTCCAATCCCACTACCTCCGCTTACGGAGCCGGTACGATTGAGATTGAGAGTGGCTTCTTCACCAGTATTACGTTTGCCTATGGCAATCGCGGAGACCAGCATTTCAATCCAACGTTTGGTGTCTTGGGTGGTTTTACCGGACTGGCTAGGAGCAGGATCTTTGGATATCAGGCGTACGACGACGGCACGGACCCGCCAGGTAACAGCAACACTTTCTCTGGTGCTGTCGTACCTCCAAACGGAGTGAATGCACAAACGAATGGCGGCCTATTTCGTCAGTTCAGCGTGGGAGCGGGACAACCGGCAGGTCCCGTGACAGTTGCTCCAACTTTTGGCTGGGAGAGTGGCGGTCAAACAACAACCGTGAGTCAGGCATTCGATTCCTTCAGATGGACTAACGGCACCTCTTTTGGGAACCCAAACGGCACCCCATCGAGACCTGGAAAAGCCCAGATCGCAGGAATTGAAGTCGAGTACATCCCGGTCAAGGACATCCTTGCCGGTTCCGTAACAAGTAACCCCGATAACACCACCATGCGATTGGAGTTCGCGCCCAAGATCAATGGGCAGGCACTTCCGCTGGTTCAGCTTGCCGACGCGCTGGGCGTTGACCATTTCAACTGGTTTCAGCAGGTGATCGCTGTGCCCGTAAAGACTCAATCGGAAATCAAAACTCCGGATTACAGCTCAAGCACGCTCGTGGATGCAAGTGTTACGGCGCCGGAATTGCTCGCCGAACAACAACAGCTGATCAATTCGCGAAATGCCACACTGGATCCTAACACTCACCAAGTGATCCCAAAGACGCTGAGTGGTTATATTGATTTCATGCCACAGACAGCGGCGGAAGAACGTGTGTACATGTGGAGCCGGCCCGATATTCCTGGCAACTACACGGTAGAATCCGGCGACACACTTTCGGAGATAGGAGAACGATTCGACGTATCGACGGAGTACCTGGCCCGCATAAACAATGTGGCTGATCCGGACGTGATCCAGGCCGGGACCACCCTGAAGATCAAAGAGGCCGAAAACTTCTGGCGACAAAGGCTGGTTGATGACTCTCCACTCTACTGGAACGAAACACTTCCCGAAGATCGACCATTCTATAGCACCGACGATCTCTCACCAATTGAAGCTGCGTCTCTCGAATGGCTCAGCAGCACAGTATTCGACCATACTGGGACGGGTCTACCTACTGAGTTTAACCTCGCCGACAGATTGCTCTTCGAAGATCAGCCACTCAATACCTTTCTCAACCAAAATGACCCAGGAAACAGCCACTTCGCATTTCGCACTGAGCTGGTGGGTGTCTTGGCCGACGGAAGCGTGCGGTTTCTCGCCGACCAATTTCCCGACGCTAATCTAGCGTGGGAGTGGAAGAGCAACGTAGAGGTTGACCCCGACCAGTTGGCTGCGCTTTACGGCGGAATCTTTGATAGTGGGGCTGGAGGGTTTCCTGGTTCTTTCGATCTGAGTGGCCTAACAGTCAGAGGCGGCATCTTTGATGTGCGTGGTGTGAGCGCCGTTCCGGAGCCGTCGACACTTGGCCTGTTAGGATTTGGCTTCCTACTGGTATTGGGAGCGCAAGCCGCCCGCCACAAGCGAATGCGTCGAAGGGCGACTTGATTAAGTGCCCTGGTAGCATATCGCGTCCCACGCGACGAATGTTCTCAGGGTGTCGCTTCGCAGTTAGACCCAGAGTGGATTTGCTCAACCTGTACGGCGAAACGGCAATCGAGGTCCTTTCTACGGTTGTCCTTTCTGCTACCAACAGGAAGACGGCGGCGCCGTGCTACCCGTCACAGTAGCACTGGTTGAGCGTCGTGTCCATTCGATACGCATGCCCACAAGGAGATCGGGAGTCGCCAGGGACCCGCACGTGCCACGCTGATTAATGGACCGCACGGTTTGGTTCTGCGTCATGATCAGCGCAGGCCTGAGAGCGCCAGGTCGTCATACCCGACGCGACTATGCACTCTTGGCAACAGTATTTGAGGGATTGATCCAGACCCACGGCAACGGAAGCAGGACTACCAGCAGAAAGATCCCCAGCCGTACGCAGTTGCCCACCTGGAGCTGCCTGGCACTCGCGAGCGTCGCAGACAGCTTGTCTTCATCCCAGGACGCGCCGTCATCCACCTCCAACAGTGCCTGCCACGTCTCCCGATCCACACAGTTGCCGGAATACCGCACACTTCCATCAGCCATGGCCATATTTCGCCCGTGGTAGTACCGGTGGAAGAAGTCCTCACTCCTATGATTGCCGGTCTTCGTAGCATCGTTGCCGGTGAGCAAGTCGAGCGCCTCGTTCAGTTCCAGATCCTGCGGCGCCAGCCAGGGGATTTGTTGCGTGTTACACTCCAATACAAGAGTGGTGTTGCCTGTGCCATCCGTCATCTCGTTGTCGACTCGTGATGACGAGCCTGGCCAAGCCGTGTGGGGACCGACCACGGCCACGTAACTGGTATAGCCCTGCAGGCTGCTGCTGGTTGACGGGCAGCCGTAGATGGGAGGCATAGCAGAGAGCAGCCGAATGTTATGCGGGCCATTCCACGGTTCTCCGAAATCATAGGCGTTGTAAAGTGCCTGATTTTCCAGAAAAGGCAATATCAGCACCCGCCAACTGTGCTGGGGCTCTCCACGCTCATTTACGAGGTAGGCCGGCGGAAACGAGCCGTATTCGTCGTGATAGTTGAGCAACGCGAGGGCAATCTGCTTCATTTGGTTCGCGCACATCATGCGCCGTGCCGCTTCGCGAGCCGTCTGTACTCGAGGAAGAAGCAACGCACTGATCAAGCAGGAACCGATGATTGCCACGACCAGGGCGCGAAGGAAAGCCTGGGGCCGGGCTGGACTCGTGAAGACATACCCCCAGAAAACACCGACGCCAACAGCGAGGAAGATGCCACCGGCCCCAAACGTGGCGATTGATGCAGCCAGCAGCGTCATCAAGTACACGAGATGAACCAGTCGATACCGCCACGCTCTGGGCTGTTGGGATTCTGGCAGGTTGGATTCGGCAGCAGGTTTACCCATGCGGCCATTGTATCAACTGGCCAGTGCACGGGGAGCAAGGAGGAAGGGCATCCCGGTGCATTACTACGCGTCTGCCGGTACCAGAGGAGGTTGCCATCTCGCTTACTCGGCTCGATTGTAGCGCGCTCCAGTTCACTCCTTCGGGAAACTAGCCCACAAGCGAGAGGCACTTGCGTCTTGCCGGCGACTTGTCCTGACAGTCCTTCGATGAATCGATCTTACTTAACCCAGCAGAGGCGTCCGGTGGTGGCTGTTGGGCAGTAAAGAGTACAATGGAACAGCTGGCTGCTACTGTCACCGGAAGATGGAAGGTGAATGGCGGAGTGCATTCCATCGTGGAGCAATCACCAATGGGCACACCTCGACGTAATTCGACAGGCCATCGGCGATCCGATGTGTCCCGTTGGACTGCCGCCATCATCCTCTGGGGCATCGAGACGCTGCCGCTTCTGGCCGAGCGATGGCGTCACGGAACACGTCTTCTTCCGCTGACGAACCACGACAGATGAACATGCGTCATGGAGGTAATACATGTCCGCGTTACTTGAAAAACCCCACTTCGTTTGGCTGACCGCATGTCAGTTGTGTCTTGCCCTGACATTGTCCGGTAACGAAACAAAATCACTCGACGCCGATCAGATGCAGGCGCTCAATCGCCGGGTTCATCAAGACCTCGATGTCTTAACGTGCCCAGAGTACGATTTGGTGCTCTCTGCCTTATTTGACCAGCAGCTCAACGCGACGCAGGCCGAGGAATTGTACGGATTGGCCTTTCTAAGCCTGATACGTGACAGTGTGCCGAAACGAGTCGCAGTCGCCGCAAAGTACGCCGAGCACTGCGAACAGATCATACCCGATGGTGGTCGGTTGGCGATGCCCCGCAGCCTCGCGGTTATGCTGGAAGTCCTACGATTCGATGCCCCAGTGGATGGCCCGATGCTGGAGGATAGGTTCTGGAAGAGCTTTGATGGCTCCGACGCGTTATTACAAAATGGCTGCTTAATGGCGCTTCAGTTCATTTCGTGGCAGTCGGATGCCTGTGCGACAGTGCGCGAGGCACAACTTGTGAAATGGTTCGAACACGCACCATCTGACCAGGTGCGCCTGGGCATCATTGGTTGCATAAGCGGTGCGACAGATGCCGGTAAATGCCATCCACACACGGCAATCAAGATCTATCGGGCGTTACTCAAAGTAGACTCTGCAACTCCAAGCCATGCCGACGCTATACTAAGTCAGATTCAGGATTGGTTTGCCGAAATGCAGCTCAGAGCGATCTTTTCTGGAATGAGCGAAGTTCTGCAAGGACAAGATGCTCCCAGCGATGCTGCTCAGACTGCGTCGCCTCACCCAGACGATGAGTTGGACGGGCCACACAATGCACAAACTCGCCCTGAGCGGTTGCCGACAGATCCGACGAGTGGCAATCCCCCCATCGCGTTGGATGGAAATTGTCCGGTGACGTTGGTCGATCAGGAACGTTGGAAGAAGGGTGATACTCGTTGGCAAGTACAGCACGACGAACAGACTTTTCTTTTTGCCGGCCCCGCTGAGCGTGAGACGTTCCTTGCATCCCCGAAGCGATATGCACCATCGTTTGCCGGAAGGGACATTGTCCTGGCGAAAGAACGCAGTGAAGATGTCGCGGGAAAGCGTCAGCACGGTCTCCGCTATCGTGACCAACTGCTCTTGTTTTCCAGTGAGGATACGCTGCAAAGGTTTTGGGACGACCCACAGCGCTATATGGATGACCGTCCGATTCCGACAAAGGCAATGGAATCAATGCCCGTCATCGAGGAAGACGCTACTGCGGAAACACAACGCGGTCAGCACGTTGACCGCGTTAACATTTCGGCTGACCTGAGCGACCAGCGAGACCTCAACGCGATTCACGCCGCTGTCGAATGGCTCAAGCAGAGGAACGAGGCCCCCCTGGACGTCGAAGTCAAGTTAAGTCGACGTGAAGGGAGTCGCCTTGTTCATTTCGTATTCGTATTCAGAAACGACCAGGGCGAACCACACTATGTGGTGGGAGGGATGTGGACGGTGACTGTCTCAGAGTCGGGCGAGATCACGGACGTGGTAAAGGGAGCATAGCCAAAGGAGGCGACGGGGTGGATGATACTTCATGGATATGAGGCCACCGGGAACGAGCTGAGGATACCGTATGTTGAGTCGCTGCCGCAACAGATCGACCAAGGTCACGAGTTGGATTGTGCTCGCCGCAAGTCTGGCGAGTGCTTGTTCGGGGTGCGATACCAACAGCAAATACGAGCAGATCAAGCACGGCATTGACGCCGCCGCCACGCACGCTCAGAGGATTCAGGATGAAGCTGGGCCAAACGTCAGCCAATCGCCTCGCCGAAGTGACGGTCAATGACGAGAGCACCGGAAAGAGACCGTAGTGTCCAAGCGTGAGCCGGTTGAGTACCCGTGACGCCATCGATGAGGCGGTTTCGTCCTGCAATCGATCACATTGTGGAAAGACGGTTTATCGGGATGGGGCTGAGACAACAGCTCCTGTTACCTTGCCTGGAGGACGTGCCTTCGTGCGTAGCATCAGCCCGCGTTGTAACGTGAGACGGCCACGGTGCATGACCGTCATCGGGGTGCTGAGTGCATTCGTCCTGATCGGCGTCTATGGCCTGTTGGCAATTCAGCGGGCACGGCCAAGCAACGTCCTCGAGCAGAAGCGAGCTGTTGAACTGCAAGTATGTTACCGCGGCTTGGCTGGCTATCAGAATCTACACCAGTGTCTTCCACAAGCTATCCTGCGCGATGAGGCAGGTAACGCGCTGAGCAGTTGGCGACTCGTAGTTGCTCCCTGGTGTGAAGGCCACCTACCCGACTTCGACCTCGAATCAACGTGGGACAGCGCCATCAATTCTCAGATGCGGCAGTTCACGCCACGTTGGTTTTGCCTCGCAGATCTCCCCCCTGGCGCACGTGTCAGAAATACCAACGTCTGCGCAGTAACGGGACCGGGCACGGCATTCGACGAAGGCTCACAAATCAGCTTAAAAGACCTGCCCGCCGACTTGATCTTACTTCTTGACGTTGCGGATTTCGATGAGCATTGGATGGAGCCCGGCGATTTGACTATTGGCGATTTTCCACCATCGGTCACCAGCGGATTGGACGGAACTGGGGTCCACGTCGTTTTTGCCGATGGCGCGGTTTGGCAACTCACACCGTCTGTGCCGCTTGAAGTGCTCAGGCGATTCCTCACAATCGACCAGGCAAGACTTCATGACCGTGAAGATGAGCTTGGGCCATTTGCCGTTCACAAGCACGGCAGGATCATTTACGGTAGCCATCTCGGCAACAATTGGGGTCCCCGAGAATGAACAGCGGGCATCTACTTTGGAGCGGTGTGACACCGGAGGCGGCACGGTGGTGCGACGCCGAGCGGAAACGATCCAGAGGTGAGCCATCAAGGGCAACGGAAGGAATTCTGCTGTGTTACCGATGATGACGTTTGCAGCCAATTTCCTGTTGCTCGTGATCTTGACGGCGTTGTTCATGGCCGTTATCCCGAGCGTCGTGCGGATGTCACGTCGGAGCTCTGCCGTGAAGAGACATGCGGAGGAGCTGATGAAGGACCGCCCACCGTTGTCCTCTTCCGAGTTCGGGTGCGCGTATTTTCCGCCGAAACACCAGAAGGTCGCACCGCGAATTCGCGACATTCTTGGCCGCGTGCTGATCGTTGATGTGAACAGAGTCGGTGCGGATGACAGATTGATCGAAGATCTTGGGCTCGGCGTAGTGAATGGCATGGACGCCGACTTTGTTGAGCTGGATATTGACCGAGAACTGCACGTAGATATCGGTTCTGCTTGGCCGGTCATGAAGACGGTGCGAGATATGGTGACGTTTGTAGGCAACCATTGTCCGAAGCAGGGGCCCTGATCCGATGTACGTTAGGATGATTGCGGACCGACGGAGGAACAATGCGAGGACGGCTGAGGAACGGTAAATGGGGAACGGGAGACACTCAGTGTCAGTCACTCAGAGAGAGCCAGTAGCACGGCTTGTGAAGTACTTGACGCTTTCTTGCGGTCTGGTGACGGCGTTCTTGGCATTCTACGCTGGCACCCTCCAGTCGAACCGTCTGGCGGACCCGCTTTTTGCATCGGCTGAGGTGACGCTTGTGTACGTGGTTCTGTTCGGTGCCGGCCACTTGTACCGGCATCCTCAAATGAGTTGGCTGGGCGGCACACTGCTCCTACTGGGGATTTCCTGCTTATCCTTGGCCGGCGTGGAGATCTATGCGAGGCGGGTCTCGCGGGGCTTCCCCGACCCTGACTCGGCCGCACACATGGCGATCTTCATCTATCCGGCATTCCTGATGATCGGGGCTCTTCTAACGGTGGTAGCGTCGATGCTGGTGAGTGGAAGCCAAGTTCGCACTTCAGATGGAGACGCCGAATCGGGTCCTGAGGAAGCGGGGAAGCCGTGAGCCGCGTGGTGGCTGAGAACGTGAGAAACGGTGGGCACGCGTTTGGCTTGCGAGTTCAGCTGGGTGAAGCCAAAGGCCTGGAGCGCGCGAGTCGGGAGCGGCAGGATACTGCTGTTTCATCAGGAGTTCGGCGTGGTAGAATCAGTAGCGGATGATTGGCAAGGAAGTGTCCCGGGGAAATCCCGAATTCTACAACGATGCTGAACCCCTACGAAACCCCTCGCGCATTTGACGATCCGGCGGAAGGAGGCCGGCTGCGCCTCGATATCGGCCAAACGGTTGGAACGTACCTCCAGTTTCTTGCTTTGTTGTCCGTTGTATCGATGTTCGCGGGGTTGTTGCTCTCACGTGGAATGCACATTGATCTATCGTTCATTTTCTTCTATTGGGCTGGCGTCTATCTCAAGCGGCACAGCCCGACGGCTCGCAAGTGGGTGCTAGGTATTTCGTGGCTTTTCGTGGCGGCTGCGATGGCGATGCCGCTGATTGCCGCTTTCACGGGCACCGATTCCATGACCGTCCGTATTGGACTGGATCGCATTCAGTACCCGTCGATTGTGCAAGTCTTCGGCGTGGCGTCAATCGGCGCGTTGCTGGCAGGGATTCCCGGTGTGCTGCTATTGACGCGGCGAGCAAAATGGGAATTCTCGCCAAGACCTGAATGAACGACATACTTCAACACACCATCGAACTCTGAGAACAGAATGGCGGATCATGGCAATCCTGTTGGTCAAGGTATTGCCGCGAGATCTGCCGACTGCGGAAGAAACGCTGCCAACTGCAGCGGCAATGACCTCGTTACTTGCCACTCCCTCAACTCGAGGCACGCCTTCACTGGCGTGTGAGAATAGTGAACCCGGAGAACAAGGTGGTGCTGAGCACGTCCATTGTCGTGGATGTGGACCCGAGCGAGACAGGTGACTCGATCAGGTTGGAAGAGATTGCGAGCCGACTCAGATGGGCCGTCTTCGGAGCCTTCGCGGGCGACTCAACCGTTGAGGTGATGAAGAAGATTTCCTATGACTGGCTCAATGAGCCAGAAGCGAACTTCGGTCGATGTGTGGAATGTGGGCGATTGGTCTCGGACCACACGAAACCGCATCCAATCGTCGGCCTAATTGATGGTACGGTGACTGACGGTATGCTAATCTGCGATGAATGTCGGTGCTTTGGACATCGCGAGACAAATGGTGCTGAGCACGATTAGGCCGGCACCTCAACATGGCGTCTCAGATCCATCGATAATGGAGGCAGAAATGGCTTCCTCGGCGGATGGGCTGAGGGTGGCACGCGGCATGGGCGGCGGATTGCCTTGAGTTTACGGCGCACGGTACGTCCAAAGAGACCAAGGTCAGTGAGACTGAAGGCGAAACGTACTGTAAGGAACGCATTATGGCGCAGAGCGACCATAACGACTCCTGGGCTGAAATCCTCCGGGGCGTCGGCATCTTACTATGTGAAAGCGACGATCCGCGTCTTTGGGAGGTGGCAATTGCGGAGGTCTTTTGCGACGCCGAGTACCTTTGCGGTCATGCGAGGTCTAAATCGCCCATCTTTGCCGAAATCGGTGCGTGCTCGCACTGGCAACGTCCCCATCAACATAGGTGGTTGAAGGACGGCAGTTTTGCGGCACCCTATGGCTATGGTGGTAACGGATTTAACATCCATGCGATTCCCGTACTCGACTGGTCGCTTACCTTCGCCTGGGACACCCGCGATCAACGATGGGTTCCAGCTGAGAAGATGGGCTGCAGACGCCCGCTGACTCTTCGCGTGACCGTACCGGCTCGGACTGCAAAGCACGATCAAGCCGCCGTCCACACGGTCTGGACTCCAGGCTCTCCGACGACACCAGATCACAAGGCGATCCACCTCTACGGTTTCCGCAGGAAGAATGACCAGTGGCAGTGCACTGCCAGTGCAGGTCACGAATCTGCATACGAATATGCTGCCAAGGGCAAGTAGACGAACACAACGAGAGATCGAATCAGCAGAGGCGATGACGCCATTCGTTTTGCGCCTCGCATATCGACCCATGGTTGATTCTCCTTTCAAAGACTGCTAAGCGGGCAGAGCATGAACAGATCACCAGTCGCCGACAACAACATGAAGACCGAAGCGAGCCGTCGTCTGGCAGGCAGCCAAGGGGACTGCCGCAACGTAATCACTCGGCGAATGGTCGCGTTTCTTTTGGCTGGAGTCGCCGTTGTTGCTTCGTGCTACTTCGGTAGTGCCCGACTGTTGAAGGGGTACTCTCCCTTGCAGGCGCTGACATTTCCCCTGGCACCGTCGCCATCAGAACTGTGCGTCATTGGGTCCCCGATTACGGTACAACTTCAACAATATCGCGCACAGAACGGGCGGTATCCAGCGTCTCTGGCAGAGGCGGGTTTAGACCCTGGTGCTACGTTTTTCGGTCCGTGGCGTTACCGCATCTGGGATGGCGGAACGAGTTGTCGGCTGTCCAACGGCGACTATGGGCGATATCTCTTTGTTGTTTCATGGACGCCGGAGCGGGGGTGGTACGTTGACACGTAAACGGTCTGCCACTTCTGCACTTCGGAAGTGCCGCAAATGACCACTACTTCCTGCTCGATGGGAACATGCCTCCACAGTGATGTGACCTCTTGACAAATATGCGATAATCCTCGCGTGTGTGCTACCGGGATGCGGGATGCCCCGGGAAACAATTCGCGGATGCCCGCCTTATTTGGCAGTGATCGCAAATATCGAATGCTCTGGCCTATTGTCCTTCCTTTCCAAATCGCGTTTTGGACGCTGACCGCAGTCGTGGTGGTCATCTCCGTCTTGGCGCCATTGCTGAAGTGGCGTCGCGGCCAGACGTTTCTGGTCTCGTCGGTTCTCGCGATGGCGGCTCTTATTCCCGCCTGTACCGGCATCATGGCCGTTGTGGACCAGATGCGCTTCGGCAGTTTTGAGTATGCGACCGTCGATGACGTCAACGATTTTCGTGCTGAACGATATTTACCAACTGCTGCGCTCAACATCCAAATGCACAAGCAAGCAAATGGCTACTTCGCACGATACGCAATTTCAGATGTGGCGTTTCACGCGTATCTCGATCAGCTGTGGCATGAGTATGGCGAGCATTCAGCCGTCGCACGGGGTAAGACGTATGGTGAAGGTTCGCCCGCCTCGAAGGAAGAGCAGGAACGCGACTTTCTGCAATTCGGATGGAAGCCGCTGGAGAACGCGATGATTTACTACGGCCCGACAGAGGCGGATGGCGGTGGCGCAACCTACTACTTCGACGGCCATGCCGGCGTTGCGATGCAACGTACTGGGTACTGGTAACCGTGACACCAGCCTGTCTCTGCAGTGGCATCTGGCACTGGATAGGTGGTGGTCGGATCATGAAGTGAGGAACTCATGTGCAATGTTGAGAAGGACCGGCGTTGGATCGTGGCACGCGACAAGCAGGGTTTGCTCACAGCCATGATGCACGCGCTGGCCGGGAACGCTCACATCTCGTTTGAGGGTGACCTATCGCGATGCACCTTTCCGTCGGACTTAACGCCCGTAACCGAAGAAACGCCGTCCCTCGTGAGGAACACGATGGATCCGCGACAGGATTTCGTCGTGCTTCCTCTGGAGGAGCAGACAATTCGGCCCATTCTGGAGGTGGTCCTGCCGAAGAAGCGGTTCACGAAAAACATCCTTCACATCCAGATCGAGAAGAATGGCCGCGTTAAGTTCGGCTCGCACGACAACTTTCATTCTGAGTGCATCGTCGCCTTTCGTGGTGTTCCCGCCGAACTGTTGATCGATCTCAAAGAACATGGTGTGATCCGCCCATGGACTGAACCTCATTAGAGTGCAACACGTTGACACATTTGAGGGCGCTTCGAGCTAGTGGTGGTTCCGCTTCCGTAAGCGGACTGCATGTCACTCCCACTCACAGCCCGTCGATGCGACCCACTGGCCACGATTATCACTCGCAAAAGGATAGAACATTATGAGCGAAACCCCTCAGCAGGTGAGCTGCGTGCGATGCGGGGCAGTCATGGAGGCCGGTTACACAACCGCCACGGGTCTCGTGGGCAGTAATCCGTTGACCCGTGATCCGAAGCTGATATTTGTCGTGCCTGGCCAAGCGACCTCTAGAAACCCGATGAAAGCGTTCCAACAGGGCATGGCAGGTGAGCGGACCGACGCCGCGTACCTATTGCATGGCCACCGCTGTCCCAACTGCGGTGTCGTCGAGTTGTTCGCCACCGAAAGGACTCCCTGGACGCCATAACTCCTCAGGCTCCTGCGAGCCGGCACCATTTCTTCGAATACCACCGATTTATCGAAATGGGACCCGCGGATGTCAGCGAATCCATACGATTCCCCACGTTGCCTCTCAGCTGACGCTTCCGCGTTACCATCAGGCCCTGCGGACACCTCGTCGTTCTCGCGCATTACGAAGATCGCTTTCTGCGTTCTTGGGATCGGACTGTTCGCAAGCAATCCGTGGCGCGATTTCTACTTCTACAGGGACATTGCCGAGCACCAGGGATTTGGAACAACGGCGGATTCTTACATCGTCGGCGTCGCCGGTCAATTGATGGCGACAGTGCTCTTTTTCCCCGTCGCGATGCTCCTGATCGTCTTCGGCATTGCTTGCTCTACCCGCTTTGCCATTGTCCCACGATTTGATCGGTTCACTTGGGGCTGGGGGCTCACCGCGTCATTTACGGCTGTTGCGATGCTGCTTATCGAGGCACACTACGTAATCTACGGCCTTCAATACATTCATCACTGGGACACTGTGCTGATCTCCTTGGCGTATATGGGGTATATTTACGTGTGGTGGTGCTGTTCGCTGTCCCATGGTCCAGGTCGACTCCGCTCCAGCCGACCACCGAATCGCAGGATGGACTCGTCGACATGAACGCATTATTTCGGAGGTCGTTACGCTTCAGTCTTCGGGCCGTATTCGTGGTGTTGCTTGTCATAGCCGTGTGGCTGGGGATGAATGTGCGGGAGGCAAGGCAGCAGTTGGTGGCGGTGAAATGGGTGAAGGCACACGGGGGGAACGTGACGTACGACTATGAACTCCAAGGTGCCTTCACGGGCCTCAGCGTGTACGCGGCCCGCCGTCATCTGCTGGCAGACATAATTGGCGACGACTATTGCCAGAACGTCATCGTCGTGCATTTGCAGGGGGCGCACCTTGACGACCTTTCGCCCCTCGTCGGAATGCCAGAGCTTAAGTGCTTGATTCTCTTCAACACCACGGTACCCGACGATGCAATGCGCGCGTTTCAGGACGTGCACCCTGACTGCCAGATATTGCATTAGGCCGCAAGCCAGCGACAGGAAGGACATCTCCGGACTTAGGAATTCAGTGAGGCACAATTCTCGGGTAGCGGAGAACAATCTGGTGTTCTTCAGGCGGTGCTACGTGGTAGAATCAGCATCGAGTTGCTGGTGTGGATGTGGATCAGAAATGGACCGCTTTCGAAACACGGACAGTTGGCACCTGGCAGGTATTTGCGACGGAGTCCGCAGAAGCGATGGTCAAGAGCAGAAAGCCGAAGAAATCGAGCAGTAAGAAGCCGTGACAGGCGACATTTCTTCCGGCAGATCACGAAACGACCCTGTGTGGCACAGGGTTCAGGAACTATCAGAACGAGGCAAGGCGGGGCGGGCTGAGCGAGGTATCATTCTCGGTTCAGCGACATGGCGAAAGGACACCGTTATCCGCCGACGCTCTAATTGCCTTTTGGCGGAGAGTAGCAGAAAATGGTTTGATGCCCGTCGAGGTTACGGAATCGCGGCAAGCGGTTCTTGTTATTGGCCCCTGGTGTCTCACTCCAACGGAATTGCCGTCCAACGAAATCGCCGTGGGTGTTGCCTTGTTACAGACGATGGACAAAGCTGGGCTGCCATTACTTTTCCTCGCCCTCAGCGTGGTCTCCTTTATTGTGCTGTATCTGCCGTACTTGTTCGTCAGAAGATCAAACGCGGTTGCCGCGGCAGGCGAACTGCAGCTCAAGGTAGTTCGTCCGGGTGTGCGACTATGGCGCCGGACTGGCCAGGCTCTATGTTTCGTCTTGGCGTGTTTTGGCGTAGCGGCGGTCTTGGGGGATGTGCTTGCTGCGCCGGAAGGCGGAGTTCATTTGTTGCCATCCACTGTTTCTCTGGTACTTGTGCCCGTGCTTCTTGCCATCGCGGAATTGGCAAATCGCTTCGTTGATCCTTTCGCGGTGGAGATCCGTGAGAACGGTATTGTCCACTCAGTGTGGTTTTCGCCGTGGAACGCCATCAGGTCCTACCGATGGACGGGAGGGAAGTCGCCCACACTGATTGTCCAGACGGCTTCATATGGATTCATTCGTTTTGGCGTGTTAGGCGATCAGAGGAAACTCGCCCAGTCACTATTGCAGGAGCACGTCGCCTCTGCCATTGCCAGGAAATGAAACACCGGTATCAAACGCTAACCTGCTGCGATGTGACACCGTCCGATCAGTCGGGGAGTGACAGGAACAGCCTGCGAGTCGAGCCAGACTTGGCCGCGAAGGTACTCCATCCTCGGAGGTTTCGTGGTTGACCAACCGGCCTTGGGGTTCGATAGACGAGGGAGGAGTGATCGATGCTCGCTGCACGCTGGTTGCCACCTGCCCTCTGCGCGATCTTAGTGGTTCTCATAACGGACTTGGCGCCGGTCTGCGCAACTGATCGGTCTCCGCTGGAAACACGCGAAGAGTGGGCCACTAAAGCCGAAGCTCTGGTTGGTGAGTTGCTGGCAATCAGCCATGACATCGCCAAGACCGAACAAGAGGCCAAAGCCATCACACGTCGAGGGGATGTAACTGGCAAACAACAGGACATGATGGTCGAACTGGTCGTGCTGAACCTTCAGTCATACGGGATACATGAAAAGGCTGACGGACTTCTCTGGAAATTGTGGCTGACGACAGGGAAGGCTCCGGCCCCAAAGGAGGAGAATGAGTTGTTGTCGGCTAATCTGTCGCGAAACGCGCGGGAGTATCAAGAGTACGTCAACACCCACGCCACCACCACCGAAGCAGAACTTGTTCGTCTCGGGTTGACGAATGCCGTGGATTCACTCGGCTCACCGTTGTGGTACCCAACCATGAAGTATCTTACGGCAAAGACCGGTATGCAATTCGAGTGGATCATCTCGATACATGTATCGCCTCCACACTACATCATTGAAGCGCCCCTGCGTCCCGACTCGTATCAGCGGCTTTCGTCGGCACTGTCAGCTTGGCTCGATGCGAACAAGGAACGGATGGTGTGGCATCCGAACGCACGTCGGTATGGGCCTGACAATCGGAAGTACGTTGGAGTGGCGGAGTTGTCGCGTGAACTGAGATTGGCAACAGACGAATGAGAGGACGAGAGGCACCTGCCGGTGGAAATGGCCGGAACAATCGAGCGTACTCCCGCCAGCAGCACATACGGTGGACGATGGGCGTGCTTGCATCGCCGATTGAGCCCTGATCCCGGAAGAACCTGGCACCGGAGAGTATCGTCGTGAGACACCGCCGAAATTGGACGCACAGTTTCTCATCACTTGGTAGTATGTAGCTCCGAGACCACTGCATGAAAGAGACCGCTTACTTGGTTCAAGCTGCATTGATCAGCAGTTGGTGGGTCGGGCTTGCTTCCAGCCGACAGTTCTTCGCGGCCTTTCAATTTGACTCAATTCCGGGCACGGCGTTTTGGGCCTTCTTTGCCCCCGACATTCTCGTGATCGCAGGCCTGTCTACCATTCGTGCCTATCTTCGAGTCGCCGCCATCGAATTCATGGTTCTGGGGGCGTTTGGGTACGCCGCACTCTACTGCTGCAATGCCATGGTACTTACCGCGAGCGGTTATTTGCCGGCAGGGTTAATGCTAGTGGGGTTGGCCTACAATGTGTTTCTCTGTTTCCACGAGTCGCTGTTTCGATCTTCATCAACCGGCCCGAGATGGAATATCGCAAAGACATTCGTCCAGATCGTCTGCATCTGGATTCTTACGTTGGCTGCCGCGCCTTACGTGATACTGGACGCATTCGACGCCCTGTTTGTTCCCGATTTCGGGATCTCCCTTGGTGCAGGAGGATTACTCTTCCTTTGCTGCAGTGTACTCGGATTAGCCAGCGCCTTTTTCATGGTTCGAGATGGCGGCGGCACTCCACTTCCACTAGATCAAACCAACACCTTGGTTGTCTCCGGCCCCTACCATTACGTACGTAATCCCATGGCAATCGCGGGAATTGGCCAAGGCATTGCCATCGCTGTGGTTTTTCAGTCTGTTCCGGTGCTGATATACTCATTACTGGGTGCGCTGGTATGGCACCTGGTCGTGCGGCCCATTGAGGAGCGAAACCTAGCTGGACGTTTCGGTGAATCATACGTCGCGTATCAGCGACGCGTAGCCTGCTGGATACCGACGTTTCGCCAGAACGCCGTTTAGCCAATGTTGAACCACACTCGCGCCGTTTGTCCTTGCTACGAACACGCAACTCCTGCGGCTCGGTGTCGGCAGCCTGTCGTTACTTAACCACCCATTGGTGAAACCGAAAACCACAACTACCAATACGGGAGAGTCGCAAATGCACCGCCATACTGTTGTTGCTCTGTTGCTTTTCGTAGCATTCACCGCTGGGCTTACGTTGTCCAGCACATTGGTGGCGCAGAACCAAGACACTGTCGGTTCCGACAGGCTCACATCGCTGAAACAAGAGCACATTAATACGCTGCAGTCGCGGGTAGAGGCAATGGAGGCGCGATTCAAGATCGGAACGTCCTTATTGCCTGATGTCATATCCGCACGCATTGACCTCCTTGACGCGAAATTCGCATTCGCCCAGACGCACGAGAACCGTGTAAGACTCCTGCAACAGAAAGTGGAGACGCTTCGGGAGAAAGAGCAGTATGTCAACGAGGGGCAGGCAACAGGATTGCCGGGTTTCAGTCCAGACGTTGCGCTGCTGGCGAAAGCAGAGCGACTGCGAGCCGAAATCGCCCTGGTGACCGAGCAGGCGAGCGAGCACTAGACAGCAAGGCAGTTGGCGCAACGTAACTGGCACATTGCACTGAAAAACTTTCACATCGCATATCCAGAGGACGGGCGCGCACGGGGTGAGGAAACTGCGGTACCCAGGCTGGACATGCTGGGAGTTTCCAAATGAAATCCGGCATCAAACTGCTCGCCGAAATAGAAGGCACGGGAAAACCGGCAGTCAAAGGAGATACAGTGACGTTTGAATCACGGGCTTCGCTCAGCCGTGGCGATCCCCTACAAGACCGTGTCTCCATGACGATCAGCCTTGGCCGAAGGCAGGTGATTGCCGGAGTTGAATACAGCTTGATTGGCATGCAACCAGGAGGCTATCGCAAGGTCAAGATTAGTCCACATCTCGCCTACGGAAATGAGGGGGTACGCGACAAGGTGCCTCCCAATGCTGTCATGATTAATGAGTTGTGGATGAAGGCTGTCCGATAGGAACGCTCATCGATTCTCAGAAACCCGCAACCTCGGCAGCGAATTGCCTCTGCAGGGCGAGGACGGGACGATGGAGGCCTCCGGAGTCGCCAAGCAGAGCGATTCGGCCACGGGAGACTACCTGACGCGCCACGTTGATGGCGGATGAAATTATCATGAGCAGCGCAACAGATAGGCCGAGTGCCAGCTGGGTGTGGAAGGCCCTCGCCTGCGTGGTAGGTCTGGCGGGACTTTACCTGGTGTTCACTTTCTTCCAGTGCATGGACGTCCTCTTCGTGGAACAAGGCCGCATCTTCTTTCCGCTGTTCGGCTATCCCGTCCTACTGATCTTGGGCTACCTGTTTCTGCAAACTCCGTTTCTCATCTTCTGGAAGTACGGACCACGTGCCCGCATTCAGGCTGTCGCTTGTGGCGTGCTCGCCGGTGTCATTATCGGAGTCTTTCTCGGACCGCTCCTGTTTTGTGGCGGCCTCAACGACTTCGAGGACAAGTTCCTGAACGCCGTATGGGATGGCGATGTCGAGACAGTAGAAGAGATGTTGGCGGACGGAGAGAACCCCAACAAACGGGATGCTTACGGAAACAACCCTATGACACTCGCCGGATTTGCTGGCCAGACCGAAGTGGCCGGAGTTCTACTGCAGTACGGAGCCGACATTCAATCCAGCGATGACAGTGGAATGACGCCGCTGCATTGTGCCACCTATTATGACCGACTTGACACGGCCCGCTTTCTTCTCGCACAGCATGCAGACGTCACCGCGATGGACCAGTTCGGCCAAACCCCGCTCGACTTGGCTGAGCAGAAGGGATTTTCGGAGATGGCAGAACTGTTGAAGGAACACGAAGAGAGGAATGTGGGTCCTATCGAGTCCACCGTACCGTCAAGCGTCGCCCCCGACGAGTATATAGATGCGCGGTAACCTGCGACGTGTCATTGGTCAAACGAACCTGGGCTCGGCTCCGCAACCGAGCCATTGGGCCAGATTCAGAATGCGTCCAATTCAAAGGACATCCAATGTGAAGCGACAGTTCGGCTTGAAGACGCTGCTATTGGCGGGTTTTATGTGCGCGATACTTGCGGCAGTTGTCGCCCCACTGGCCCGGCGGATTGAGATCAGTGCAGACGGGTGCCTTACTGTCGAGACAGAACCCGGCGTATACATTAGTCTGGTGGGCGTAGAGCTGACGCCCGCGGGTCGAGTTGTCGGCGTCGTATTCCTGGCAACTCTGGCAGTACTTACAGCGGCCTGGTGGCTCCGCGCCCGACATAGGTCGAATCGATGCGGATGATGATATCTCTGGAAAGAAGAAGCCGATTCTGCCAGCTCCCGCATTACAGCGAGGCCTCGCTGCTGTGTCTGCTACCTCCGGATAAATCGAAATGGACTTGAAGCACGCATCAACTCGAGGATGTGTCTGCCAAACCGCATGTCGCGTCGGCGGGGCAAGTCGAATTCGACAGCCGGCGATGTGCGTCGAGCAGACCTAAATAATTCCATCAGGAGCGGTCTCTGTCATGCTTCACTTTCGATACCGAAAGCTGGTCGCGGTTGGAGTTCTGCTTGTGGGCGTCGTCGTATGCGGCGTACCCTATGCGCGGCAATACGCCGACCAACTGAACTGCAGGATGACTTTCAGACAGGTTGCCTTGGGGCTGCACATCTACCATGATACCTACCACCGTTTTCCGCCTGCCGTCTTTTGCGCTGCCGATGCGAAGCCCATTCACAGCTGGCGTCCCGCGATTCTGCCTTTTTCGCTTGACTTCCCTCAAGTTTACAACTGGAATGAGCCCTGGGACGGCGCGGGCAACCTGCGTCTCATCAACGGTCAGCATTTTCACTTTGATGCGCCCGCTGAGCGGGTAAGATCGATTGGGCCGTATGACGGCCCTCTCGACTTCTCCTGGCTCTTCCGCTGCCGCAGCTTTACATCGAAGTCGCCGTTTGCCACCAACGTTGTTGCGGTTCAGGGGCCAGACACGGCGTGGCCGACCCCACGCGGCGTGTCTCTGGTTGAGATTGTCGATGGACCTGAGACCACGATCCTGCTTGTGGAGACGATGGTATCCGATATCATGTGGACCGAGCCACGTGACCTGGAATGGGATGCCATGTCCTTTACGATCAACGACACACAACGTTCTTGCATCGGCAGCAGCCACCGTGCCGGTCCGTGCGTGGCGATGGCCAATGGCCAAGTATACCGCCTGAATCCCGGCACTCCACCGGACATAGTTCGCGGATTGCTGACTATTGCCGGGGGCGAGTCGCTGACGATTGACATGCTGAAATCAGCGGGGTGGCTACGGCCCTAATGCGCAGGAGGGGCCTGCTCACCGATACGTGATCGATGTTATCTTGCGCAAACGCCTCGGGACCTACCACTCATGACCCCGGTGCGGCTGTGTGAACTAATGGGCTTGCCGGGCAGAGAGCGTGGAGAGCGCCGCAAGTGCTGACCAAGCGTAAACGACGATTCCTGACCGCCTTCCTCGTCATCGGGCTGGCCGTGTGGCTCGGTTCTTCGGCAATTGTGGCGGGGAAATTGACGCGGCGCAGCCGGCCACGTTTTCCGGAGCCGCCACCGACTGTCGGGTGGGCCGAATTCGAGGGCCACACGTTGGAGACGTCCGACGGGCAGCAGATCGGCGGCTGGCTGGTTCGCGGTGACCAACACAAGGGGTGTGTTCTGCTGCTTCATGGCAATGGCGAGTCACGCCGGCAGATGCTCCCCGGGATACAACTTCTCGCTCAGGCCCGGTTCACCGTGCTGGCCATCAGTCTGCGCGGCCACGGAGACTCAAGCGGAGAACGGAACGATATCGGCTGGAGTGCCCGGCACGATGTCGTCGCGGCGGTTGCTTTCCTGAAGCGAGAGTGCCCGGGTCAAGAGGTTTTCATTGTTGGCCGCTCGCTCGGATCCGCCGCAGCGATCTTCGCAGCTCAGGAGTTGGGCGGAAAGGTTGCCGGGTACGTCCTGGAGCAACCATACAAGGACCTGGATAGTGCGGTATGGAATCGGCTGGAAAACCATCTTCTTCCGATCTTCGACTCGATGGCGTACTTGGGCCTGCGGTTGTGGTCGCCCCTGTTCCTGCCGGTCAGCCCTCGGCAGATTTCGCCTTTCGAACAGATCACAAACATCCCAGGGGACGTGCCGGTGTTGATCCTGACCGGTTCAACCGATCAACACGCCCGCCTATGCGATGTCAAAGATGTCTACGACCAGGTTGCATCCCACGCACAACTGATCGTTTTCGACGGAGCCGCCCATGTACCGCTCCATGATTATGATCCTCGCCGCTACGAGGCCACACTGCTTGACTTTCTTGGCCAATAGAGGGCCAGAACCGTGACTGGCGTAACAGCGACTCGATGCATGGGTGGCCAGAGGATGGCGTCACCCAAATCGGAAGATATCCGAGTGCTTACGATAGCTTCAATGTTTAGCGGTCTGTGGAGCTTCTTACAAGCCCCGATTCCCGGGTCGTAGAACTTCGTCCATATGCGTTCAAGACAGTTCACCAACGGGCCTCCGGAGTCATTCTTGAACGCGTTCGAACAGCATAATTGGGCCCTCGGGCATATTCATTCCGTCGGTGGTTGAATCTGTGAGTTGAAGCGTATACGACTCGTGGTCGATGCGTTCTATCGTATGCGTGGTCTGGAAAAGCCGACCATCAGGCAAGAACATGCGATGTTTTCCGACAGACGTGTCGTCCGTGAGGCGAATAGTGGCATCCCCGTACCGGCCCATGGTATCCATCCCAAATTGGACAATCTGTTCCTTTTCGGCTTGCCACCAGACGAGCGTCAGCGAGTGCAGCACGGTGCGATGATCGACGCTCTCTACTCCAACAGTAACAAGAACCTGCTTGTCACACGCCCACGTTGAGCATAAACGAATACGGTGGACCATGTGCCGCTTAATTTCACCTGCATTCGCCTCCGGGTACAGGCTTTCGTGCACCCATTGGCCTACCAGCCAATCCAGAGCTTCCAGGTGCAGGTGGGAGGGTGCCTGATAATCCTCGCCACGAGCGATGTTCCCTAAGAATGCAACGACAGCCAGTGCAGTCAGCAACGCGATGGGCCTCATTATGCGTATCTCCATCCCAGCAAAGACCACGAGCAGTCCGCACACATGAATTGTCTCTCTGACTTCGCGAGGAATCAACACGCGTGCCACTGTGATTTCGCAGAAACCGGCCAGATCTCTCTGACGGATTAACGGACCCTCGGCGCCAGCAAGTAGGGAATCGTCGATGGCGATGGAGATTCTGCTGGTTCACTGGCACCTGCGCATGGTAGAATCGGCAGCGGATCGCGGAAAGCAAGGGGGGCCGATGGTTTGCCCTTTGGAAGCGACATGAATTTGAAATACGCAGATAAGCCCCGGGCGTGATGACTCGATTCAACGACCTGACCAGCCGAGAGAAAGCCATCGAAGTCGTACGCTGGCTTTGCGTCCTGCCTGCGGCGCTGCTCGCCAGCAGCTTAACCCAGTTCATCTTCGGACTCACTATCCGAACCATCTTTCGTGACGCTGGGGTGGCCGTCGACGACTCTCAGGTCGCCTATTATCTAGGCATGTGCCTTTACCACGTGCCCTGGGGGTTCGTTCTTGTCGTGGCCGGGGCTAGAATGGCCCCTCGACATCAGTTCGCTGCCGCCTTTGTCCTGACTGTTCTGGGCGTAGTACTATCGCTCTTGACCCATCTTGTCGGCCAGTATTTGGCTGGGAACCGGGTGGGAGTCGTGAATTACGCTCACTTTGCTGCGGAGTCTGCGGGCGCTCTCGCCGGAGCGGCCATGGTCTTTTGCCTGCAGTGGAGAAACCGGCAGGCACGTGAGAGCGTGTGATGAGACTCGGCCCCCAGACTCGCTTGGCATGACGTGAGCGGGCGGGTAAACGCCGATGGCGCTACTCGCGCGCGGCCTTGAAGGCATGGGAGACTTGGCTGAAGTTCGACTATAGGCGGACGAGCTGGTATCAATGGAGGACGAGGTAGGCGCAAGACCCATTTGCCGGAGTGGATTTGCATGTCACGCATCACGATGTATCGTTACCCACTGGCCCTTCTTCTCCTGGTCGTGACCTTTGCGGGCTTGGGCGTCGGCATATGGTCGGCTAATCTCAAACGTCGTCAGACAAATCTCGAGAACGCGCGTCTGCGACACGAAATCGCCGAACTGCGGCGTGAGACGGGATACCTTGAAGTTGCTGACTCGCGCAAACTGTACGCAGTGGTACTTCCCTGTTTGGACGACCTGACGTGGCGCTGGCGGGTCTACGTTCCTGCCGATCATTTCGCTCTCTATTGGGGGTTTGATGGAATTGGCGGTGCGGGTATCGATGCTCAGCACACCAAGCTGGGAGCGAGCCTTCCTCAAGGCATACAAGTCTTAACGTGTGCCATTCGAAGAGATATCGACGATCCGCAGCAGGATTGGCAACTGATCTGCCAGTCCACATCTGGTCATGCAACGACGAAGGTGAGTCTCCCCAAGGGGTGCCGACCCTGGTTTACTGAGCAACAAAGCGCAGGGTTTGCCGTGTCCGGAGTTGGCGTCGAGTCCAAGGCCGGTTCACCGGCGGAGCCCTTGGTATTGCTGCGACAACGTCGTGTCGATTTCGGGGAGAAGGTGCACCGAGTAAAACAAGAAGATGGCAACAAGAGACGGGAAGGGGTATTGCTATGGATAGCGTCGGACCGGAATGATTGACCAGAAGCGAAATAGTGACCGTTTCCAGTATCCGCGCGAAGCGAGTTCAATTGGGCCCAGCAGTAACTGCCAAGCCACTTTTTGCAGGGCAATCACAGACGCACACAACAGATGTCCCTGAACCTCGCGTTTCTCCGTCGCGGCGTGGTTCCCCTCATCGATTACGCAACTCGCCATTTCGATTCGGTCCCACCCCAGTCCGCCGACAAATCCCCTTCACTTCATACGCGTACCCATCTCGCGGTCCCTCTGGCAGCTGCTCAGCTACGGCGTCGCGGTATGCTCGAATGGCCATGACCTGCTCACGCTTACCCTGAAGTACAAAATGATCGCCCTCCCGCAGATCGATAGCACGCCGCTTGGGCGGTTCCAAGCCCAGGCTATACGTTGCGTTGCCATCCGGCTTAAGCGGCACGATCAGCTCGCGCAGTTCGCCACCGGGACCGGGAGAGAGCTGGATTTCGAGGGAGTAGATGATGCGATAGGGCACGGGCGACACCTCCTGTTTCGAATCTAACGCTCCATTGTGGTTGGCTGCTGCCGCGGCAATCGCTTGAGTCGATAGCCACCGTAGCGCAGCGCCCATAGCGACACAACGACTGTCGCCGACTCCGCACCGAAGGTGGTCGAATAGAATGCTTGATTAAAGAAGAAGAAACCGTCCGCCCAAAACGAACCGAAATTGCCAGTTGTCGCTCCAATCAATATGCAGACCAGGCCGTACCCCATTGCGTATCTCGTAGCCAGGAGCCCCACAGGAATCGCGCCGACAATGGCAAACACGACGACGGTCAGGATTTCACCCCACTCGAGGCGGGAAATGAAGTGGGGCGATACAGTTTTCCCAATTCCCATCGCGCAGGCAGTCACGAGCGTCAGAAGCATCAGGTGACGAATGGTGAACTGAATTCTGCTCACTATCGGAGCAGGCGAGGATTCCAGTTGAAGGTCGATTCGCAACAGGCGGGAAAGGAGTAATACCGCAGCAATTATCGTGCTGGTCAGGCCAAGGAGCGAAGGGTGGACAAGGAATGGTCCGCAAGTACCCAGATCTAGGAGAGAGGCGAGATAGCCAATCCCGCCAAGGACACCACCCAGTCTCTTCCACCAGACACATTGCCCCAAGCCTCCCCAAATCCCTAAGAGGCTCGCTTGACCGTAGACATTTCCAACGAACACACCGTCCCAGGCTGGATCGCGATAATTTGGGAATGCCGGCATTGCAGCAGCGCCCGCCAGTCCAATAGCCACGTGCGCGATGATCAGCCACCAGATAATCCATCGGGGGCGTTGCGGAGCTGAGGTCCACTGGTCGGAAGCCATAGAGAATGATCCTGAGGTCCGCCATCTGTGCAGGTGCCGCACACGACTGCGGAACGAGCGTCAGCAACTCTTGGCGACGGCCATTCTACCGCGATGATCGGCGATCCGGTACCAGCGAACTACTGACGTCGGGTTGTTTGGATTGCGCATTGCGGATTCCACGGCGACGATTCAAACGGCGAAGAGCCACACAATGCGCGCTGAACCCTCGCCAAACGATACTGTATACTTCGTCCCGATGGATCGATTTAGGGCACTTGGCAACCACAGGAGTCTGAGTCAGCGCTATGCAGGCGGATGGCGACTGGCAATTAGCCAAATCCGTGGGGTCGGCTTCAGCGATTCTGGCGGGGATCAAGCGGACCGGATAGAATTGTTCAACGCCTCTTGGGTTGGATCACGAACCGTGTGTCGGGAAGCCGTTACATGGCTGCCGAGTGAATTCTTCGACGACTCGCCCCAACTGTCGTGCCGTGACGCGGCTGATCGATGATGTCTGATTAATCCGGAAAGACAGGCCGTGAGATACCGCCGATGATTTTGCACTGCGACATGGATGCTTTCTATGCCTCCGTGGAAGAGCGAGAACGCCCGGAGTTGGTCGGGCAGCCGGTGATCGTGGGTGGCTCGCCTGAAAAACGCGGCGTGGTGGCGGCGGCCAATTACGTCGCCCGTCAGTACGGCGTTCACAGTGCGATGCCTGCCGTTACCGCCAGGCGGCTCTGTCCTCACGCAGTCTTCCTCTTTCCACGGATCGATTACTATGCCGAAGTCTCCAGCCAGATCCGAGGGATTCTTGACCGGTTCACGCCACTGATCGAACCGCTGTCTCTGGACGAGGCGTTTCTGGATGTGACGGGCAGCGAGGGGCTGTTTGGGCCGGCCCCTGAGATCGGCCAGCAGATCAAACAGGCAGTTCGTGACGAAACGCAGTTGGTGGTGTCCGTCGGCGTCGCTCCCACCAAGTTTCTGGCCAAGATCGCCAGCGACCTGAGAAAGCCGGATGGTTTCGTGGTGGTGGAAGCGGACCGGGTTCAACAGTTTCTCGATCCGCTGCCGGTGGAACGGTTGTGGGGCGTGGGGCGCCAGAGCAGCAAAGTTTTCCAGCGATTGGGCCTCCGCACCATTGGACAACTGCGGCAATGGCCGGTGGAAATGCTCCAACGGCAATTCGGCACGCATGGTGAGCACCTGTGGCAGCTGGCCCATGGGATTGATCACCGCAAGGTCGTGCCCGAGCAAGAGGCGAAGTCCATTTCGCACGAAACCACCTTCGAAACTGACATCGATGATCAGGACGTACTGCGGGCCTGGCTGATGGATCTGACGGAGCAAGTGGCCTGGCGACTGCGGCGACACGAACTGCGGGGGCGAGTAGTCCACCTCAAGATCCGCTTTGCCGACTTCTCCACCATCACCCGTTCACAGACTCTGCCGGACTCAACCGACATCACGGAGGAGCTGTGGCACGTGGCGGATCGAATCTTCTGCGAGCGGCTTCCCGCGGGCTATCTGCCGGTACGACTGTTAGGAATGGGGGTGAGCGGGCTGGATGATTCCGGCGTGCGTCAAGGACTGCTTTTCGACCAGCAGCAGCGGAAGAAGCAGTCTGGCCTGGATGCAATGCGAGACCAGATCCGAGAGCGATTCGGCTCCGCCGCGCTGCGCCGAGCGGCATCTTTGACGCGTCATAATAACCGTCCACCTGCCGCTGGGGGAGCAACTTCGGAATCGTAGGATCCCCGCTTTGAGGATGGGAGTATGCGTCTTCGGAGCGACAAACTGAAGCTCGGAAAAGGCTCCGTCTTCGTCAAGCGGCAGCTGCGTGCGCTTCCGTTGGCGGATGCGGACTATGAGGCGGACTTCTTTCGCGACCCGCTGCGTTCTACTGAGCGTCAAGAGCACTGGACGGGAATGGTGATCGAGAGGGGGTGTGGTAGCCTTCTGGCGATGGAGGATGTGCGGATGCCGCCGCCTACTGTCAATGACCTAGCCACGTTGCTGTCTTGCGCCATGTGCAAGTCCCCTGCTTATGAACAACGTCAACGTCCCCGCAGGATCTATCGCCCGTCAACTGGCTGCTGCGTTGCGAATCGCCCCTCCCGATGTGTGATGGCACAATGAAGCGTGAATTGCCGTGCCCAAGGGAACAGGGAGTCGGTATGCTGTCAGATAACACCGACTGCTCGTAGGCTGAGAGAATTCGAATATAGGATGCGCCGATGTCCCCAGAAAGACTCCCCCGCCAGGTTCTCTGCCCGTGTGGCAGTGGAAAGACGTACGGCGACTGCTGTTACGACAAGGGCTTCGAGTATCTGACCGACGAGGACGGCAATGTCTTCAAGGCCGTTCCCATGTCGGACGAACTGGCTGAGATACTTGAAGAGCAGAGGCAGAAGTTTCTGGAACAATACCAGCGGGAACCTGGTCCGGAGGACAAGGTCTTTTTCGACATGCCGTCTGTGGAACATGCCGAGCATTTCCTTGTCGAAGCTATGAAGCAGGCCGGAATTCCCCCTGCCATCATCTTCGCCTTCGAGAAGACGGGACTGTTGGTGACGGAGGAGAATCAAGACTTGCTGTCAGACAAAGACCTGGCGATGTGGGCGGAAGCGATTGATGAATATGAGGCTCGGCACCTGGAGGATGCGGGATGGAAAGACGACGACGAGCAGTTGTTCTAGCCGGCAAAGTCACGGCATCCGGTTTCTGAGAGATCGTTAACGAGGGAAGATCGACATGATGAAGCCCAATGACGCGGAGATCCAAGCTCGCCTGGAAGAAGTGCTCCAATCGATACTCTGTCCGGTGTCAGGATGCTGGGGCATGCATGGTGCTCACTATGAGTACTACTACGACGCCGGGTGCGAATGTCATGTGCTGGAAGTCTGGCCGGTGGCATTCCAGGATCCCCGGCATGAGAATGGGAATGGACAAGACAACGAGGATGAGATCTGTTACGAGCTCGCGGAATTCGAGTTCAGCGAAACGATCACACTTATTGCTCCGGAACACCTGCATTTCAGTCAGCGCCGGGAGATCTTTGAAATCGGTTGGAAGGAGATGGGACTTGACCTGGAGTTGCGGGTTCACCTCGTCCCGCAAGAAGTTGACGACAACTAGCTGCTGGGTCGGATGGCACCAGCGAAATGGCAAGATTAACGCCAGGTCAGATTGCTCGCTTGTTTGAGCACCATCGATGCCCGGAGTTGCCGACAGACTTTGACTAATAGCCCGTGCGGATTGTCCTTCCGATGTGCTGGCTGCCAGATATTCCTGGCGAGATTGTCGCAGCGGCGAGCATACGACTGGCCATCGTCCCAACGAAACTGCAGATCACGCTGCGAGTCAAATGGACTGCAGGATGAGGGGTTAGATTCTTCTGCTCGGGAGCAGAGCGGCAGGCATTCCCACGACGATTCCTGCCGCCGTCCCGGATAACGCCCCAGGGATTGGCCAGCTCTGCGCGACCAAAGCAGCCCAGATAAGTAAACGTCCGGCGGATTGCGTGCCACCCGGTGGCCCGGGGGGCGGGCGTGAAGGTGCAACCAGATCGTGCGAGCGGGGCGTGCCAGAGCCCGGTGGGCGGGTGTGGGTTAGGCGTTGGCCGCCCTGGTCCGCCGGAGAGACGGGTTGGGCTGTGGAAGGCTTCCAGCGGTGGGGCAGTAGGTCGACGAACTGCTCGCGCGGCGTGGTGGGCAGTCGGCGCAAGACGTCGACCAGATATCGCTTGCCGCCGCCTCGTAGGGGAGAAACGAATCGCCACACCACATAAAGACGTTGCCCAGCATGTCAAACAAGCCGAAATCGTCTGGCATTCGCGTCCCGACCGGATGTGTTATCTCATCTGCATTTCCTGCGAACCAGGCATATTTACGTAACAGTTGCTCGTCATTGCCGAAGTAGCGGGATGTCGTGGTGCCGGCGCGACAGGCGTACTCCCATTCAGCTTCCGTCGGCAGCCGAAAGCCGTTCAGAGTCGCGTAATCCATGGTGATGGAACACGGCATGTCGCATTCATTTTCTTGCACCAGTCTGATCGCAAGTCCGGCTTAGAGTGTGGAGGCGAGGTTTGACCTCGTTTACCAGTCGATGTGTCAGAACCATCTGTCGAGTTTGAAGGAGTATCGAACATGAAGAAAACCACCACCCGCATTTTCTCGGTTGTCATCCTGATCTTGGCAGCGAACGCCTGTCTCGTGCAGGCGAAAGAAGGTCCACAGTTGCCTAGGCGGAGCGGCGCCTATTACTCGCACACGCTGCGGGCGGAGTTTCTCATTCAGAAGATGCGAATACCCGGACACGTCTTTCTCGCCGCTCGAATTGTGTCGCCGCCGGAGGAGGGTTCGCCACTTCACCAAATTGGCTTGGGGGTGGGTGATGTGGTAACGCGACTTGACGGAGTCCCCGTACGGGATGTGAGCGAATTGGACCGTCATTACGGTGAAACCTTCGTCCGTTACATCAGACAGGGCACCACTCGCGTGCGAAACGGAGTCATCGACTTAGACGCTTCCGAGGAAACTCTCGACGAAGAGATTGTCGACCCTCAGGAAGAAATGGAGAGGTAGAAACTTCACACGCGCCAAACAGATTCGCGGCAACTTTGGGCCGCGAGTGAAGTTGAAAGGACGAACCATGTGCAAGAGAGATACCTGGCTCAGGAAGTTCGTGGTTTTAATTGTCTTCGCGACCGTGATTCATTCCAGTGTGCCGACCAACGCGCAGATCCTGAGAAAAAGAGGATCGGTTCAACGACAACCTGTGGCAAATACACCGGCCATTTATGTCTTCGAAACGGACTGGATCGACGACTTCCGAGCAAATGCCGGAAAACTCGCGGCGCAGTTGGAGAAGCGAGGGCCGAATCCCGTTGACCTTGATGCTCCTGCCGCTGAGCCGGAACTTACCGGATGGCGGAATTCAGAAGTCGAACCAATTGAGGTCCTGAAAGCATGTCACCATCTGTCGATTCGTCCCGGTTGGAGGCTCCACGCTTACCTGCTGCGAGCCGGTGAAAACGGAAATGGTTTCGTCGTAGCCGTGCGACAGGGGACGCGACTTCCCACTCTTCACGACATTGCGGCAGTGCCGGGCGGACCGCGGGAAATCGACTTGGCATCCCTGGATAATCTGTTCGAGCGCATGATCGCGATTGTCGGCGATGGTTCTCCCGCTTCCTACGTGGAGGCGTCCATGGTACGACACGAATTAGGTGACTTCGGTGCACGCTGGCATGGAATCACTTGGGGAACACATGAAGTTCTTGACCGTCTTCCCGTCCCGAAACAGCGCGATGAAGACGATGAGGAGCACTTCGGACTGCCGAGGGTCACCACGCAACCCTCCGAATGGCAGTGGAAATCGCCCCAGCCGACTTGCTGGAGACCATCCGTTCTGATCGATAAAGACTGCGTCACGGTGACCTTTTTCACCTTCAGCGCGCTGATGACCGATGAGGGTGGTGATAAGATCATTCGCCATCAAGACATTTATCTGAAGAGTTCTTACTCCCCGATCAAATCGCAACAAGAGACGATCGCCGTCGGCAAGGGAGGATTCTGTTTCTGAACCATGGTGTTGCACCCGATGCCCTTGCACATGGCCTGCACACATCTGCCCACTTGCGACGGTCGTCGCGGGTGACGTACCTGACCTTTGGGCTGGGGAGGTGGCGGAATGTGACGCGAACCATCGCTACGTTCGCGGTGTCAGCAGCATGTTGTGATCGACCTCAAGATTGGCAAATTCACCCATGCCGACGCCGGCCAGATGAGCTTGTACCTGACGTACGCCAAGGAGCACTTGATGGAGCCGGGCGAGAACGATCCCGCGGGCATCATCCTGTGCAGTGACAAAGATGACGCCGTGGTCCATTACGCGATGGGTCACATGCCGGCCAAAGTCTTTGCCTCTCGTTACCTGCCCGACGCCGAGTCGTTGCGCCGGGAAGTCCTGGAAACCAAACACGCCCTCGAACAGCGAGTGCCCTACGAGGACTACCCAATGGCTAGGTTTCCCTGGAAACCGTGGCACGAGGGCGTGAAGCTCCGCGGCGACCTGCTTTCCGGCGACCTGCCCTTGCACCTGTTCGCAGCCGACCTCTACGAGGTCATGGTATTGAATAGGCTAATCGAGGGACTGAAAGAGGGCTTCAAGATTGTCTAGGCGAGCCTGTAACCGCTGAAGTCGCAAGTCGCATGGCCGGCGAACTTGTACAGACCTTCTTACCCCGGAAGACTCGACGCTCAACGGCGTCGGCTGCGGGCGGAATCGGAATCTACATGGAGTGTGCTGAGGCCAATCTCGTTCACGAGAGGCCATTGAGGTTGCGATCCAGCCAAGCGTCGATGTATCCAGGCTCCACAGATTCGATGGCATTAGTTGTCGGCAGAGTGAGAGGGTGGGGAAACCCGATCTGATGAATCTTCTGGCTGACAGCGATCCCTGCCAGGCCGACCAAGTTCGCCACGTCAGTCAGGCAATACAATGCCAGTTTTCTGAGCGCTGCTCGGTCTCCTCGCAGGTAGCGAAACCAAAGCCAAACAGCCTCAAAGCCATCGACCGTCTGGATTTCCACGTCACGCGTCACTCCGAGTGTCCGCTCCACCGCCTTCAGCCCACCCCGATAACCCAATGACGCCAGTGTAAATCGCAAGTCGAAATGGGCCTGATCCAACCGGGCGTGGGGAAAACGGACTCGCAGGAACGGGACATCAAACTGGCTCCCATTAAACGTCACCAATAGCGGGAAACGTGCGACATATGCGGGAAACTGGTCCAGGTTTATGCCGTTAATGAACAGCGCGAGCTGCCCGCCTCCCAAGGCCCCGATCATGGTCACTTCGTTATCATGAGGCGATAAGCCCGTGGTTTCGATGTCCAGGAACAACGCTCGGTCGGCAAAGTTCGGGTAGAGCCGCCATGCCTCACGTCCGGGGAGTCGAGCGCCGAAGAATGACATGTCGTCCGTGGCCAGCGCCGTGACCGATTGCCGCACCAGTGGCGAAATGTGCTCGATAGTCCTGCCCGTGAGTTCCCTCGCTTCCGCGGCCGCAAGGAATCGGTCCCAATCCAAGCATCCTTGTTCCCAGAACCAGTGTTCCCGGCGAAGGCCAATACCCGGTAGATGGATGAATGTGTTCTGAAGCATGAGTCCAGTTCAGCAAGTAGATTCCAATGAACGACGGCATGGCAGTACGGATGGAAATCATAGCCGAAATCGCCAGCAATGTGCACATGTCATGTCACGTCCATGCTGAAGAAAGCCTCAATCGAGTCAGCCGTTGGCACAGCACCCTTGTCAAAACGCCAGTTGGTTCTGAGCTGACGAAAACACCAGGTATCACGCAGCTTGGACAGAACGTGACCAACCAGTGTGGTCCATCCAGTGGATTCCGGAACTTAACCATTGGGCTGTGATCCAGTTTCATTCGATTTGAGGAACCACGGCTTGAATGTCATCAGTATCGTATTTGAAAAAAGGAGTGTCAAACATGTCAGCGAATCGCTCCTCGTCGATGGAATCGGATTGTCGATCGATCGCATCGTCCATCGCTTCGTTCCATCGTGAATAGGAAGAAAGCAAAACTAGATGATCGGGGACGTCACATTCAATCACGATCACCTTCGGTGAGTAGTAGTTCCAGTCACCCATCAACTTGGCCAAGGTTCCAATGGTTGGGCATGAGTGGTAAATCCCATTGCATGAATGCCAGCACCAAAGCGGTGTCGTCATCGTTGCAGTTCCGACACGGACGTTCCACTGTCGTGCCATCCACGCATACCAGTTACGCCAACTCTGGGGAGTCTTTGCCCAGTCGGCAGAGATCGGACGCATCGCGTCTGCTTCAATACGCCTAAAGCTTGGATACGGGAGACCTGGTGAAGTCCCTGTCCATCCCCGACTTCCTCAGCCTCTCCTATTCCCCTGCAGGTTTCGCCTTCAATCCCCAGGGCGATCTGCTGGTGTCGGAGTTTCACTTCGGCAAGATCCTGACCTTCGACATTGAAACCGACCAGTATACCGGCCTCTTCGCCGATCTGGGAATGAGCACCATCCGTGACATCGATTTTGGTCCGGACGGCAATCTCTACGCCGCACACACGGATGGACACGCGGCAACTGATCACGTCATACCGGTCAGCCTGCGGAAATGCCTGGTCGAGAGCCGGCGAGGTATGCCAACGGGACCGAGCCATTGGCGCATGCACTGTTATTGAGTTTCAGGAAAGGAGTGAACCGAGGGCCTCCCACGGAGGCCCGGATTTCCCGAAACGACAGCCGTGAAATGGGTCAGAACTTTCCGGGGTATCAATAGTACGTCGGACTGCACACGCTACCGCTATCCGGACTCGCTGAAGCTGTTCAGCTTGTTACCCATCTGGAGAGATCGGGCGAAACCAACTGCCGGCCCTGCACCTCCTTCCATTTACGTCTGCGATAGTCGCGCCAGAAATCCGGACGGGTGCGGGAAACGTCGCGTCTTCCTCTGTGATAGATGGCCCAGCCGTCAACGCCCGGGTCGTCGCCCTGCGGGCCTTTGCACGAGAATGCCACGTCGTGGAGCGGAACCACGATCGAGCAGTCACCGGGTCCGCACCGAGTGATTGCCGGATCGGGTACCGAATGGCCGTGAAACCACGTGCGCACCAGGCCGGCATCGAGCAGCAACTGGAGTATGTCAGAACCTTTTTCCCCCTGCAGACTGCTTGGTCCCTGGTGCGTCAGCAGTATATCGCTCGGTGGACAATTGAGCAGACCGGCTACGGCTTCCTCGTCGATGAAGGCCATGCTGTGATAGTCGGCATACTGCTGTCCCCGCTCAATCCCTCCAATGCCGGCCACGACGATGCCTGATGGGGTCCTACATCGCCAGCCGCTGGGCAGATAGTGGACGTACCCGCCGCGATCGACGGTGGGCAAATCGGATGGGCGCACCGGTTCAGCAGGCCTTGTCGGCGGTATCAAGGTTTCCAGGTGGGCAAAACCCTCGTGGTTTCCGTGAACCATGACTACGGGACACAACAGGCCAAGGCCCTGGTTCTCACGGGAGTCGAAGATCTTACTTATCCACACAGGCTGTGGGTCAGCAGACCACTGGTGAAGGAACTCCAGTTCGCACGGGTTCTCCTTCCCATGGCGGCGCGTCGTACTGTCCAGTTGATTTTCCGACGTGAACGTTCCCACATCACCACAGAGCAGCACCGCTTCAAAGGAGCAACCCAGTGCCTGTTGCCACCGAGCCGCCATACACAAGCCCAGCTGCAGATGCCCATGGGTGTCGCCAATCACGCAGACACAGGGGGAGTCACGTTGCTCAGTTGCCACCTGACCATCGCCTCAATCTAAACAATCTGCTCGCATGTTCAATCTCATGGCAACGATGCTTACATCGTCGGCGTTCGCGTTGGCATGCGCCTCTTGGCACACTTCGTCGGCCACACGTTGTGAAAATCCGTGAAGTTGATATGATCTGTTAAGCAAATGGGCGTCGTGGATTGCGCCATCACTGGTAATCGTAACGATGTGCGTGTCTGGATGCAGTTGTACATGCTTGATCTGGCAGGGACTTGTACCGCCGAAGAAGTCCGTAACGCCCGTGACTCCGGATGAGTCTGGCTTCGACACCAATCTGGTCGAATAACGGTCATTTACACGTGTCGTTTCATAGATCGGCGAATCCCCGACCCAGTACGCGTGTGTCTTCCCTTCCCGATGTACTGCAAGGCTCAGGCAAGCACCTGATTTTAGCATCTCCGGGACATCGCTAAACTCGACGCGGAACTCCGCATGTAACTGCTCTAAATAGGTGTGCACGGCAAGGTCAGCGAATTCTACGTCTGGTATGGAGATGTCATCGTGGGCCAGGTGCTGATTGACTAACCAGCGTGCGACGCTGCCACCAAACGGACATTTTGAAATTCCGTCAGCAACAGCGATCAGGAAGCACTCGCCATCATCGACAATTTCGCGTGCGATGACGCGGTCCTGGTTTTCGCCATGAAGTCGGCCGGTGCGTGTCTCGCAGAGAAAACGCAACATCTTGATACCCTGGTTGAGTCTCTGGTGCCCGGTGAGATAGACAGTCAGCGATCAAGCCATTATGTCGTAATCGCCCGTTGGCGGCAGGGGGCTGTGGGCGGAGTACCAGAGGGCAGTAACGCAGCCTGCCTGGCGAGTCGGGAGAGGTACGGCCTCGTATGATCGCAGTTCAACGGTTCAGTGGTGTCATTGATTCCGGACGGTGAGATGTGTTAGGCGGATTGTGGCTGGTCTTAAGCGCGGCGGTGTGCGAATGACGTGCGCTGCTGTGGGTCGGGCGGAGTCATCTGGATGTGGCGGGCCACGGTCGAATTGGGGGGCTGGATTGGGATCGGCCTGAATGCTCATGGGGCTCGGCACGACGTGTTGGAAGTTCCGAGGACCAGCGCGAGCGATGGAGTGTGCCGATTGTTGATCACCTCGTCCGTCCACTCCTTCTTCATTCACTCGTCGTCACTCTCTACGGTCCCGGGAGGCGAGGAGACGGGGGGCGCTACGGGCGGAGGACAAGGCGGAGGTGGAAGGTGCGGTCCAGGACCAGCCGGCCTCCGAGACATTGGAGGAATCTCCTACGCCAATCCTGCCAGTCCAGCCACCTGTGCCCGTCGCTCCAACTCAGTTACCGAGGTGGCTCCCCTCAGTCCGCAGCGACTTGGGTGAGCGAGTCCGGCCCGAGAGATGACGATCGTGGTATCGACATGGGGCGTGATGAAGAGCTCAGTCCCGCCGTCCTTGGTCGGAGCTTGTCGGTTCTCTTTGTGCTTCAATTCCAATACCCCAGGGCAAGAATTCGGAGCAAGGACGCACGATCTCGTGATGAAACGACCCAGCGTGCAGCAAACGCCGATGAGGCACGATGAGCAAGATACGGCGGTGCAATCGACTCTCCTGCAGTCGGAACGGCCAGCTCCCTCAAAGTCGCCCACTGCGCAGTCACTTTGGCGACACACGTGGGCCGCTCTGCGCTGCCGATGGCAGCCCGTTTGCTCCACCAGGTGGATGTGACCTGATGGAGTTGGCAGATCGCGTTCTGGTGCTTCGAAGGGGGCGACCGGCGCTCACTGGGTGCACCGGTTTGAACGGTTCGTTCGATGCGGCAGAAGTGGGTTGGCTGGCCCAATACGCGTCAGACTGTGACGGTCCCGTAAAAGGGTGGTTTGTTGCGTTGCAGTCGATCAGTTGTCGTAGGGCCATCCCTCGAGCGATTCTGGAAACGGCGGGCCATGAAATTGCCACGTCGCAACGGACGCAAGCCGGCGCTTCCATGCCTCCATCGGCGTCAGTGCAATATACCGCAATCATCGCTTTGAACCACCAGACTACGAACCTCGTGTCGCGACGATCCCACCCAAACTACATCCCATTCCATGACCAACACGTCCGAATGTGCGGACACGAAAAACTGGTGATCTGGCTCTCCAGCAACATAGTACCCATTGAGCCAAAGCGGCTGCAGGGTGATGGTCAATAGCTGATACAGAGGCCGACTCGTGAGAAGGGCGACCAGGTTACTGCATCCCATCACCGCCTCTTGTAGGCATAGCGTAGTGAGGAAGTGGTTGAGCGAGTCACAAACGACGACGAACCCCCGGGGCATGGTTTCCCACAAGTTCGGCGAGTTCGAATAGACGGGCGGGTTGAGATGGCCGAGAGGACAGCGGGCCGACCAGTTGCCCTGATTCTCCCAAGCGAACTCGATCATGCCATTCACGCGTTTGAGGCGGTTGAGAGGCATGAGTGCATCTTGAGTAGCGAACGGTGCCTTCCAACCATTTTCCGGACCCGGCTTGATCTCGACCAGCGCGCCAAGGTCCCGGTAGACCGCCGCGAGTCCGTCTGGCAGGTCGGCCGGAATCTGCGCCGGGTCGAGAACCGAATCATTGAGCCAGTGGCGGTGGAACTGTTTTAGGAAAGCAACAAGGTCCGCAATTGACTCGATCACGTTGAGCCTCCTCTGTCGCCGAATGTTCAACTCATGGATGGTTGTCCCTCGGTGGCGCGCGAATGGCCCATTCGCGTGGCCGGGCAGCGATTCGGCGGGTACGCAGCATGAATGCCAGTGCAATAACAGCCGTCAGCCCTTGCGTGGCCACAATCGAAGCGGTGGGACGGAGGCCGTTGAACATGGAGAACGGCACCTGAAGAAACCAAAATACCTGGACAAATTGCAATATGCCCGACCGCTCGTCAAACGCGTTCGGAATCGGCATTGTGCATAGATAGAACAGGCCGTGTGCCTCTAGTCCGATCACGAAGAAACCGACCAACCACAGGAAAGGAAGGGCAAGCCATAGCGGACCGCCCCGCGAGCAGGCGAACCATGAAAGCAACGCAAGTGATAACGCAATCACCGGTGTCGCTAGGGTCTGGACTGCTAATGTCCCCGCTGTCTTGCTCACGCTCACCTCTCACATCGAACCAGCGACCATGCGCAATGGCCACACACGAAACCGTGCCGCATCGAGTTCGCAGTTCGCTGTACTATTCGTGCAGTAACTGCTAATCACTCTTGCTGACTGCAAGGGATAAGTGGAGCGGGCACGTATTCCCGACGCTCGATCAGGCCCTCACAAAATACGTTCCATTCTCCAGACGCGCCAACGGCTCCATTGTACTCCTCGCCGCCCGGCCGCCCCACATCGGCCGCCAGATGCCTCTGCAGAGTTAGGCCGACTCAATTCGTTTCACGGTGGATTAATTGGGCGCTGCCGTCGCCCCATCCATTGCTTAGCGAACTTCACCCTCCCCCTGGAGGTCGTGCAGTTTTGGAACCCTTTGGAGATGACAACTTAGCTTCACCCTCCCGCGTGCGGGAGGGTCGGCCGCGTAGCGGTCGGGGAGGGTCGTGCGAACCGGCAATGGATCCCACGACCAGCGGCGCGGCAGCCCTTTCCGGGCCTTTGGCCCGACTCTCCCAGAGGAGAGAGTGAAGCAAAAGTCAGGAAGGGCAACAACTTCAAAACTGCACGACCTTCCTGGGAGGGTCGCACGCGAGGCACGAGCGTTCGGGGAGGGCGGATGAGCGCGCAACAACGGCAGTCGGCGACACTGCGGTGGGCGATGCCAGTGGCGAAACTCGCCGCGGGTCCGGACTAGCGATCATACCAGGTACCGCGCTATTTCGACCGAGCAACCGCGTCGCTTCCATCTTGAGGCACATCCGACCGCCTCGGAGAGTCGAGAGTTACATCTCTTGTTGATGATGCGGGCAGCATTCGCTATCGTGAAATGTAGATCAGGGGCTGCTTTTGAGGGCACGAAAAACATGAGTGCGACGCTGCTTGTTATCGTGGTCCTGATGGCACCGCCCGCAGTCGATGCGGGCCAAGCCAGGAGTTCGAAAGCCGATCCGTTGGTCCAACAGGCGCTCGAAGCCGAACTGCACGGCGATAATGCCAAACGCAAGGATCTCTTGGAAGAAGCCCTGCGGTCCTCGCCGCAGTGCGAGTCGGCCCGTTGGCAGACCGGCCAGGTGCGCGTGGGGCGCAAATGGCTGACGCTGGCCGAAGCGCAGCAAGCCGCGGCGGAGGATCCGCTGCTGGGGCGGTATCGCCAGACGCGAGGGGACTGCGCCGCCCGGATGACTCCGTTGGCGGTCCACGTAACCATGGCCCGCTGGTGCCGAGAACACAACCTGTCGGAACGGGAACGCTACCATTGGCTGAACGTGCTGGAGCATTCGCCGAATGACGAGGAGGCCCTGCACGCGTTGAAGCTAAGCTGGCATGAAGGGCAACTGATCGGGCGCGACGAGGTCGCCGAACTTCGGGCGGTGCGGCGTGCCACGCGCAAATGGACCGAGCGGCTAAAGGATCTGGCTCCGAAACTCAGCCGGGGCGGCGAGGCCGGTCAGGACACGGCCGCGTGGGAGCAATTCCGCAGCATAACCGATGCCGCGGCCATTCCGGCCCTGGAAACCGTGATTGCTCCGCGCAGCGAACCGCTCGGCTTGGAGGTCGTCGCGTTACTGGGCAAGATGCGCAGCCACGAGGCTGCTGCTTCTCTGATTCGATTGACCGACTCGCCTTTCGCGGCGGTGCGTGCCGCAGCGTTGGCGGAGCTGAAGCGGCGACCGCTGCACCAATCGGTTCCGCACGTGTTGGCCGGAATGCGTTGGCCCGTTGAGTTGGAGCAGAACATTCGCGTCGGACCGCTTGGCAATGTGCAATACGAATCGACGGTCACCACCGAAGGGCCGCAGGCCAAGACAATCGTTCGGTCGACGGCGACCACCGCATTCTCGGACGCGCCACTTGTGAGCGTTACTAGCAGGGGCGCTGGCCGCAAAGCCTTCCAGTCCGTCCAGATTTCCGGGCCGACTCCGTACCAACGATACGTCAACAGGTGGCGCGTCGTGAATGCCTACGGAAAACAAGCACAGGCGACCCGCGAGAGCGCCGACGCGTACAACCGAGAAACCCAAAAGCGAAACCTCGCCGCAAGCAGGTTGTTCTACGAACTCGTCGGTGAAGATCCCGGCTCGGACCCGCAGCGATGTCTGGATTGGTGGCTGCACTACAACGAGTTTGAAAAGATGGCGGACAAGCCGGTGTACACGCGGGACTATGATAACCCGCGGTACGTGCACGACGGACCGGTCATCCAGGTGACCTACTCCTACATGTCTTGTTTTGCACGCGGGACGCCGATCTGGACGCAAACCGGGTTGACGCCGGTGGAGCAAATCCAGGCAGGCGACCTGGTCTTGTCGCAAGATCCGGACACGGGTGAGTTGGCTTACAAGGCAGTCCTGCAGACGACGCTTCGCCCGCCCAGCCCGCAGCGGCGGATCGGCCTGGAAGACGAGGAAATCGCCGCGACGCTGGGACATCCGTTCTGGGTCAGCGGGGATGGCTGGCGCATGGCCAAGGAGTTGACGAGCGGCCGACTACTGCATGCTCTGCACGGCAGCTGGCCGATCCGGCAAGTGGACGAACTGCCAGAAGCCGAAGCCTACAACCTGGTCGTCGACGACTTCCACACGTACTTCGTCGGCCGACTCGGTCTGCTGGTCCACGACAACAACTTCCGCCAGCCCACGACGGCGGTGCTGCCCGGCTTGCACCGGGCCCGTGAGTGAAGGGATTAGGGATCGAGAGTCTACTTTTCCAGACAAACGTGATCCCAACCAGCAGAGTCTATTCGCGGCGCCGAGGGATACCAAGGTCCCTCTCTATGGGAGATACGATGCGCAAGCAAACGAGCAACCGCTGCCCGACACGAATGGTCCGCGCTCAGGACCTGGCTCAAGAAGACCCACAGCGTGACCAGCGGCGGATAGATGCGGTCCATCCAATAGACGTTGATAGCTGCCAATGCTTGCGCCACGATCGTTTCCGAGAGCACGTCGGTGAATGGCAAGTCCGCGTCCTGGAGAAACTGGCGTCGTAGAAAAGTGACCTGTCGCTGAAACCATCCTGGGTTACAATTACGCATCCTAGTGGCCTCCTTGCCGTTGATGGATCTGTTACCAAGAAACCATTTACGCAAGCGAGGCCTCTTTGTCTATGTCGTTTCCTGCAAACGACTTGCTCCAAATCTATAAGTGCCATTCGTCTGACAGACCTGCTGCACTTTCCGTGTGTCGTCAGTCTGATTCTTGGCAACCCGGATAGCACTACCGATGGCCGTGTCATTTTGACGGCACAGGGTTCGCAGCTTGCGCGCACCGGGCGATGTGACGTGCTGCAGTTGGCGGATCGCGTTTTGTTGCTCGCGTGGGGGCGACCTCAAGCAGCCGGCAGCTGGCTGCCCTACTCTTCAACGGGGCGTCCTGTGTACCAGACTGCCGATTGTTGTTCGCCCCAGATAAACCCGCTCTTGTCGTCTAAGTGACTTGTATTCGCGACCCATGACGGTTTGTCATGAGTCAGTTAGTGGCACACAGCTTCTGCGCCCGGAACGACACACATGAGCGAGTATCCGGAACAGCCGCGAGCGTACTTCCCACTGCGTGGCGCCTGCCACACTCTGGGAGCGGCCACGAAGACGTCCGCTCTCGAGGGAGCCATCTATGCAGGATTGGAGCGACTCACCGGCACCTGACTGTCCCGCGATTGGCCGCGCAACGACGGCGACGTTCTGCGTGTCGAGCGGTGCACGATCGACGCCAACTGGGGCAACTCGACCGACGCCGTCTAAGGGTTCTGTCGGCAGTCGACGCACGCCGGGATTGTCATGCCGAACCACCGATGGTTCGTCGGTGCGTCCAGCCAGCCATACTCCGAATGCAAATGGCGGCCGGGGGACCGTGCCGGCCGCAACTGGCGGATCCCGAATGTGCAAGGCAAGCGGGCGACGCGCCACGTTGTCTCTGATGAGCATTACTGGGTGTCGTTCATTTACGCTCGGCTTGCCACACCGATGGGTGACCACGATTGCCTGTCGCTGTTCGGTGATCGGCCCAATCAGCACCGGTTGCTGGCCGATCACCTCACCGCCGAGTACCGGGTGAAGACGCAAGGCCGCGGGCGGACAGTCGACGAATGGAAGTAGCGTCCCGAACGAGCGGATAGTGACACTGCGATTGCGCGCGTCACGGTGTCTTCGCTTTGGGCGGGGCGGCCCCTTTGGCGGCCGGCTCCGCCTTTTGACCCGGTTTCTCTCTTGTGCCGCTCTCTGTGGTCTTCTCTGCTCCCTTGCTCTTTTCGCTCTTCGCTCCCTCGGACGCCGCTCGGCACATCACCTTGATCACGTAACGATCGACGACCTTCTCGCCATCCAGACGCTCCTCCGTAATAGTCCTCAGGCACACGTCCTTGTCGGTCGGAAGTGGAAACGGCACACTCACGGACTCGTCGCTCCGTCCGCGTTGGGCGGCAGGTAGGAGGGGGAGCTTGTCCCCGCTCTTGGCTGGTGGCGTCTTCGCCTCATCTGGCTTTGACGTGTCGGGCTTCGAGGCATCTTGCTCCGGGGCTGCGTGGGCGGGTTTCGCGGTCCAAAGCTGCACTTGATGGTTGAAGCTGGTGCTGTGGCTGCTCGTGCCTGTGTTGGTGAAGCGGACTTCGCCTGCTGCAACCGGCGTAGAGACTTCCACGCCCGTTGTCTTGTCGGAAATCAGCTCCCTCTGTGCGCCGAGCATCCACCATTGCTTGCCCGAGTCGTCCGGGTCAAAACGGGTCCAGACGAAATAGCCCTCGACCCGGGCATTGGGGTCCGGGGCAGCAGGGGATGCCTCGCCGAGCCATTCTCTCGACCGCAAAGGGCCCATCGGCATTGGGACCTTCTCCGTCTTGCCGCCGGCTTCCAGCTCAAGCCAGAAGTCCACGTCACCTCCCGAGAACTTGAACACCACTCCCTTCTGGTGCGCGAGTGCAAAGAGATTCTCTGCCGCCTCCAGTCTCTCGACACGGAGCCCGGCTGGTGCTGGATTCTCCGTGGCCGAAGCAATCCGTCTGACGCGCGGGAGCATCATCCCCACGCCTATCCCTACGGCCATAGCCACGGGCAAGAGAACGAAGCAGACCAGCAACCAGGCTTTTCGGCTCATCGCGACACCTCCCAAGCTATGGTTTGAGGCTCGATGCCACTCCATTGTAAGGACCTATTCATCTTTTCGCACCTGGCCGATCGGTGGCTCCTCCCACCCACGTGGGCTTAACGCAGCATGGCAATTACGGAGGCAACAACGTGATCCATATCGAATTGCTCCGCAGCTCGACGCCGCACATCCGCCCGATCCATCGCCAGGGCTTGCTCGATGCCCTCCATGAAGGCAGCCAGCATCCGCGCGTCATCGTGCGTCTCCGCACGCTGCTTTCCTGGCAGCGACCGATGCGCAACGCTGCAGAGGCCTGCGCGACCGAAGCGAGTTCCGTGGGTCGCTTAGAGACAGTGGTTGCATCGGCCGCCCGCTTCAACCGTATCCAATTGCACGCCCAGGTGATTTCCACCTCGGTAGGACACGGCACGCTGCCAGCGGCTACATGTGGCGCCCATTTGCGCCGTTTCCAGCCAGGGCCTATCCCACCCAGGTCTGACAGACCTGCTATAGGTGAGGAGCGCCATCAATCGGATGTGGGTGGCCCGCCCGAGCCATGCCGACCGACGCATCATTCTGATGGCGCTGGGCTTTTGGGCCAACTGCAGCAGGGGGATGTGACCTGTGCGCGCGACTGGAATGGGCGTGACAGCGAAGGTGGGGGCAACCGGGGCGCGTTTGGGCAGCCATTTGCACCGGGCGCGAAGGTTGGCCAGCCGGCCGCTGCACCTTTGGTTTGCGGTCCGTCTTCGGCCAGCCACAGGCAGCATCCGGCTTCGATCCGCCCCCACGCATCCCGTATTGCCGGCAGCGCGTTGAATTTGAGGTGTACGAACGCGCCGACTGCACCGAAGCCCGGTTAGTCGGATAAGGCCTTCTTTGCTTTGGCCTTGTGTTGGGCCGAGTCCGCCTCCGCCTCGACTGCGGCGCCCATGGGCTTCACATCCACGACAACCTTGAGGATCTTGCCCGTGAAGGCATTGTCGCGTTCCTTGTAGTCCATTGTGACGGGTGTCGCGTCATCCACCCCAACGGCTGCTGTCTCGTCCGCCGAAAAGATCATCGGATGCGTATGATCGATCCGGCCGCTGGCGACCTTCTCCCCGTTGACGAGGACGGAGGCCGTGCCGCCCTTGCCGACACCGCCTCCGTCATAATCGAAGTTCATGCGGATCGTGGCCTTGCCTGGCGTCAAAGCTTGCGGGGCAGCAACTTTGTATTCCTGCAGCCCAAGGAAGTTGTAGCAATACGTCGGTTTGCCATCCTTGAGATAAAGGCTCCAGCCGCCGAACCGTCCCCCTTGGGCCAGGATCACACCATTCGCGACGCCTTCCGGGATTTCTACGTCCGCCGTGATGGAGAGCGAGCGGTTCTTGATGTTGATGAAGACATTCTCACTCATCGAATCCATGCCTGCGGAGAGGGTAAGCGACGTGCGGCCTTCCATCAGGTCGGGCCGGCCCGCCAGGGCGGCGTTGACGCGCTCGACGCTGCGGTCGTCGATGGGCAGCACACGATACTTGATCGCCTCCTTGATGAACATGTCCTGCATCTCCTTGAGTTTTGCCGGCTTGGCCGCAGCTAGGTCGTTCCTTAGGCTGAAGTCCTCAGTCGTGTCGTAGAGTTCCCACTTGTCTTCCAGCAGCGTCGCACGAGGCTTCGCCTCCCACGGCGCCTTGTGAACGGTGCCGGCAAGCCAGCCGTCCTGGTAGATGGCGCGATTGCCGAATATCTCGAAATACTGGGTCTCGTGCCTGCTCGTCGCATCGGGTGCGTCAAAGCTGTAAAGCATGCTCACACCTTCGATCGGCGTCTGGATTGTGCCGTTGACGCTCTGGGGTTCCGGCAGGTTCGCCGCTTCGAGCACGGTGGGGGCCACGTCAATGACGTGGTGCCATTGCGGGCGCACCTGATTGGCGGCCTTGATGCCCTTGGGCCACGAGACGATCAGGCCATTGCGGGAGCCGCCGTAGTTGGAGGCAATTTGCTTGGTCCACATGAACGGCGTGTCGCCCGCGACGGCCCAACCGGCGGCCATGTGCGGATAGGTCGTCGGACCGCCCCAATCGTCGTAGTGCTTGAGCATGTCCTCGACCGTCTCCTGCACCCCGTTGAAATACGTCATCTCGCTGAACATGCCGTTCATGCCCCCCTCGGCGCTGGTACCGTTGTCGCCGAGGATGTAGAAGATTAGCGTGTTGTCGAACTGGCCGGTCTCGCGGACGGCAGCGAACAACCGGCCGATCTCGTGGTCGCAGTATTCGCCAAAGCCGGCATACACTTCCATCTGGCGGGCAAAGAGCTTCTGCTCGTCAGGCGTCAACTTGTCCCAGTCTTTGATAGCCGCCGGCTTGTTCGCCAGCTTCGTGCCCGGCGGCACCACGCCCAGCGCGATCTGCCGCGCCAGCGTCTGTTCTCGCAACTTGTCCCAGCCTTCAGCGAACTTGCCCTTGTATTTGGCAATCCATTCCTTGGGCACATGATGCGGCGCATGGGTGGCACCCGGGGCGAAATAGATGAAGAACGGCTTGCCCGGCGTGAGCGACTTCTGGAACTTCATCCAGGCGATGGCTTGGTCGGTCATGTCGGTCATGAAGTTGTAGCCCGGATAGTGGGGCGTGGGGACCCGGGTCATCCCGTCATAGATCGTGGGATTCCACTGGTCAGTCTCGCCGCCGAAGAAGCCGTAGAACTTGTCGAAGCCCGAACGCGTCGGCCAGCGGTCCGTCGGCCCGGAGACGCTGACTTCCCACGGCGCCGTCTCGTGGTTCTTGCCGAAGAAGGCGGTGCTGTAACCGTTCAACCGCAGCATCTCAGCGAGCGGGGCGATGTTGTTTGGCCGCTGGCCAGTGTTGCCCGGAAACGCCGTGGCGGTTTCGGTGATGCCGCCCATGTTGTTCATGTGGTGGTTGCGGCCAGTGAGCAGAGCCGTCCGCGTGGGTGAGCAGACTGCGGTCGTGTGAAACTGGTTGTAGCGCAGTCCGCGGGTGGCGAGGCGGTCGGCGGCAGGCATGCGCACTGGTCCGCCGAAGGCGCTGGGTATGCCGAAGCCCATATCGTCCACGAGCACAATCAGCACGTTGGGTGCGTCCGCGGGCGCCTTGACCTCGAAACGCGGCGGGGCCTTGGCGTCGCGGGCGTCAGGTACCGTGCAGTGCGGGTAATCCGGCTCAGGGATTGGGAGCATCGTTCGATCGAGCTTCACATCAGGAGCCTGCGCCAGGGATTGCGGGGCCAATGCCGCCGCGCCCAGCACGAGGCTGAAGGCGGTAACGAATGCGTTCGGTTTCATGCCGGGTCTCTTTCTTTGGGTTTCTCGTTCTTGCGACGCCTGTCCGTGAATCGGTCAGCCGCTCGTGCAAGCGGTTGCTTCCTCGTGGTTTTCTGCTGGATGAAGACCGGATTACCGACACCATAGCCTACCACATGGCGGGGCTTGGAGCACCGTATGTTGCCCTCCTGGTGGCTTGCATGCTCGGAGAAACTCACTCCAACCCTATCGGGACCGTTGTTCGACGACTGTGATCGGGACAAGGACCGCCAGCTAGTCCCGCCTCGCCTGGGACGAGGATAACATCCGCCACACGGGTGCAGCGGCCGTGAACACGGGGACCACGTTCACGGTCGCTAATAAGTGCTCTCGCTCGCCAGTTTCAAGCTGGCTGCTGAAGGCAAGCAAGGGGCGTCCAGTTCTCTCCGCCGCCACATTTCGTCCCATGCCGGTTCTCAGCGTCACCGAAACGTCGATCCAGGGCGAAGTTATCGTATCCTCCTTTCCAACAAGTCACGCGACCTCGACCACGCTCTTGATTCCGCCACGGGAAAGAACCGCGTCGCGGGCGTCAGCGAGAGCGACGCGGGCTGTGATCATGGCGTTAACGGCGGCAGGGAATCGCGTGATGAACGAGGCCAGGTCCTGTACCCCTTCCTCGAAAGCGGCACGGCCCGCGTTGACGGTGCCGCAGATGACCTGGTTGTTGAGTACGAGGTTACGCATGATCCGTTCTGCATCGATCTCGATCGGTGCCACGACTCCCGGGACACCGGTGAAGATGAAGACACCGTTCACCCCGAGCACGCTCAGCACGTCGAAAGACACCTTAGCCGCGCCCGTGGCCTCATACACCACACTGATGTGGCCGACCATCTTCGCCAACTCCGAGGGTGTGTGCTCCGCCGAAGACACGAACCGGGCGCCGATGGCGGACACGATCTTCACATTCGGGCTGTCGGCGTTGTCCCTGGAGTAGACCCACGTGTGAACGCCGGCATTGACCAATTTCATTGCGCCCAACAGGCCGATGGGGCCCGCTCCGAGAACGACTGCGCGGAGGTTGCTGGGATCGTTCTTGAGTTCGCCAGGCAGTCGCGCTGCCAGGGCGCGAACCTGCTCCGCGGCCTTTTCGGCCACGGTGAGCGGTTCCAGCAGGACGGCCACCTGCCGCAACTCTTTCGGCACCTTGACCATGTACCGCTGGTCGTCAACGACAAACTCGGTCATGTATCCGTGCGCCCCCTTGATGCCCCGCTCGGTAAAATCACCGGTGATGCAGAAATCCGGACGGCCGCGGCGGCACGGTGCGCAGTGGCCGTGCGGGCAGGGACGACGCACCATCAGCACCGCCAGGTCGCCGCGCGCCAGGCCGGTGACGTCGCTCCCAACGTCGATGACTTCGCCGAGCGCTTCATGCCCAATGACCAAGTGCGGGGAGTCCGCTGGCGGCGTGCCGTACTGGAACGAGGTGATCTCACGGTCGGTTCCGCAGATCCCGGCCTCCAGGATGCTCAGTTTGACCTCGGTCGGTGCCGCGATCACCGGTTCGGGCGTGTCGATGAGTCGAACCTCGCGACTCGAAGGGAATACCGCGAGCGATTTCATGATAGCTCCTTATTTGTCAAGACAACGCGAAAGTGGTCCACCGTTGACGTTCCTACTTGAGCCATCCGCGGCGGTAGAAGAACCAGACTTGCCCGGCAACCAGGCCAATCATGAAAGCGAGCACGATGAAGTATCCGTGTGGCACCTGGGTAATGGGAATGTTGTCGAAGTTCATTCCATAGATGCCGGCGATCAGGGTGGAGGGGAGGTAGATCGCGGAGAGCACGGCCAGGATGTTCAGACGCCGGTTCGTCGATTCCTGGAGGTAGCTGAGGCTCGATTGTCGCAGGTCGCGAATCCTGTCCTCGATTCGCGCGACGAGATTCTGTCCTTTCTGAACGTTGCCTACCAGGTCCTGGAATCCTGCTCGGACCGTATCAAGCCGGAGTGTTTCCGACCGCGCCTCCTGGAGTGCCAAGAGGCAATAAAGGTAGTCTTCGAGCAGGTTCGACAGTCGGGACGCGCGGCGCTTCAGGGCGAGGATATCGACTGCTGCGATGTCTCCAGGAGACTGCTCGAGCGTACTGGCCGCGGCCTCCACATCCGCACGGAGGGTAAGATAGAGAGGAAACTGGGACTTCATCAAGGCTTCAACAAGATCGAGGGCGAGCGCGGAGGCACTGACTTCGAGCAGGTGCTGGGCGCCGAGCAGATACTGTGTTCTTTCGTCGATGGACTCCATCGGCTGATCTTGAATCGTGATCAGGGTGGTGGCGACGCCCACGAACCGCAAGGACGAAGTGGCCGCGGTGCCGGGATTCCACAGCGGCATGGCAAGGAACAGAACCTTTTCGAACACCTTGACCTGGGGCGGCTGAGGATGCACACATGCCTGGACGATGCGAGGCTCCAGTTCCAGTGGCCTCAGGGCCTGCTCGACCTCTTGAGGCGTGGCCGACTTGATCTTGATCCAACGGATCGTGTCATCGAGGAACCATTCGTCGGACATGGACTGCACATCGACGGGTGCGAGCAGACGATCTTCCGTGATGAGGTATGCGTCAACCTGCATGATGGTCTCCAGACACGATTTCGTCCCCATCGGTTCTGCAATCTCTACTGCGGGTTACCGCCTGTCCATGAAATGTGCTAGACGCGAAGGAGTCTGCCCTTGCCATTGGCGATTCCTGACGCAAGGAGTACCCAACCGCCGAGGAGGGTCCCCGCCAGCGGCCAGGGCGTTCCCACAAAGATGCCTGCAACCAGTGCCTTCAAAGCTGCCTTCCAAAACGTATCGCCAGCGAATCGTCGTTGGAGGCAGAACGTGCCCGCGCCGCCGACCACGAACCCGATGGGCATGGCAAATGGCGCCGCGAGACCTAGCGACAGGGCGCTCGATGAGAACAACAACCAGTCCAGTGCCACTATCCAGAGCCCGGTGATCGGCAACAGAGTCCGCTTCGGTTCGATCAGCCATCGTAGCGGGCTGCGTTTGGTCCCTGAAATCACTTGCTCCGGCTGTGTCGCATTCTGCTCAGACATGAGAATCTTCCATCGGTGCAATCATTTCAAGTCTTTCGAGTCCGGGTTTGGCGAGGCATCCCGGCGAGATTCGTCCCAGCACGACCGCATCTTGTCGATGTCGACCTTTGCCAACTGGGTCATCACAAGCGCTACAGGAACGGCGGCCGCAGCCACCACTCCCTCGAAAAGGCTGCTGGTGCCGCCATGGCATGGGGTGCGATCGAGCAGGGCATCCACAGTGTTGCCGGTCAGGTTGGCGAGTGTGATGAAACGCACGTAGGCAAGCATCTCGGCCACCTCGGCATCGCTGTAGTACCTGCGCAGGTTCTCGATCGCTTCCGGATCGAACTGGTCGAGTTCCTCCGCGTAGTGCTGAGCAAACAGGATCGCCGCGGCCTCGGCGGGGTTCTTTGCCTCCAGCAACTCGATCTGATGGCTGAGGATCTGGTTGACCTCTTCCAGCGGCACGCCCTGCGCCATCGCCCAGTGGGTATGGCCCCACTTGCAGTAGCGACAGTCGTTCACCGAGGTCACGGCCAAAAACAGTTTCTCACGCAGTGCCGCGGAGATATTTGGCTTGACTAGCGCTTCGAGAAGGACCGGGCCCGAGGACATGACGTTGGCAACCGTCTTCAAGAAGTTGTCAGGGGTCAGCGTACGCTTCGCCTTCCCGGGGCGGTTCGGCGGCGTGCTTGCTCCACTCTTTGGGCCAGGATCATCGGCAGGCGTGTCGCCACCGCCGGCGGTCCCGACCGTCGACGTTGCGGGTGTTCCCGCCTTCGTAGGCCGGTGGGAACTGGAGCCCCGCTTCCGAGCATTCTGTCGTGAGGATCTAGTTGCCATGGTCCGTGCTCCTATTGTGGTGCCGCGAGACCGATATCGCCTCGCGGGCTCTCAACTTCGATTTGACCGTAACAGTTGCGGGTGATAGCAAGTAGTTGGCAATGGTGACCGCGCACATGTCGACTTCAAGTTCACGCGCTAGCCCTTTTGGGAGTTAACATCTTTCTCTATTGCTTCGCTGCTGGATCTTCGAGCCGAACCATCAGCCACTGCTGGGTCTGGCCGTCGGCAAAGTGGACCAACGCCGGTGCGGTGTCCTCGGTCAGATTGCTGATGCCCGTCTCCATAATCGGCCGCGTCTGGCCGGCCACGGTCCAGGCACAGCGCTGGGATGTCTTGTCCGCCATGCCTTCAATGGTCTGCGTCTTGTCGGTGGCCGTGTTGTTCAGCGTACCACTGATGATGCCTTCTTTGCTGATGGCCAGTTGCAGAAACAGCGTGGGATCGGGGCCCGAGGCCTGGCCGTCCGGCGTCAGCGCAAAGACGCCCAACGGCATCCACTCCGCCTTGTCGGGAGCGACCTCCGGTGCGCTAGTGGCGATCTCTTCCGCCTGCTGCGTGTACTCTTCGGCCGATGCGACAACCTGATCCCCTTGGTAAACCGTGTCGCCTTCGTAGTACACCGACTCGCCATAGCTATATGACACGGGTTCACTCCAGCCATAGCCGACCCAGCCGGTGATCGCGCCCCACGTAGCCCAGCGATAAGGACGCGTGATCCGCATGGCGGCCCAACCGGGATACTCGGACCAGAAGTCATGGATCGGGTGATCGTGGATTTGGTCACGAACCTCGTCTCGTCGGTCGACGCGATTGTCGCGATACTCCTGGCGGTTCTCGATCCGATCCGGCCGATTGGCCATGCGATTGTCGGCTCGGTCCGTACGAGTCTCGGCCCGATCTGTGCGATTTCCTGCCAAGTCAGCGCGATTATCGACGCGTGCCGTGGCTGCACGATTCCCGGGAGCGGGCAGTTGACCGGCTGACGGACGGCCTTCAGTACCCCGGTTCTGAAGAAACTCGGCAGCAGCGCCACCGGCAACTCCGGCGCCAACGCCCGCAGCTAGATTTGAACCGCCAGGTCGGGTGCCAGCTCCCGTTCCACCGATCGCGCCCGTGGACGGTTTGGGGATGTTCAGGAAGTTCTGCAGATCGCCCGCCGAGGGTCGCGCGCCGGTGCTCGAACGGGCACCGGTGCCGGGGCGGGTGCCGGT
>JBGSHS010000042.1:0-35643 GCA_041752115.1 Pirellulaceae bacterium
GTTTGGCACGCTCGTCCGGCAGTTCACGAAAGGCCTGGATCAGCAGCTTTTCCAGCCGTTTTTCTAAATCCAGTGAGGCCTGGAGCGCACGGACCGACTCGCGAACCACTTCCTCCATGATCGGACCGCGCTCCGAGCCCAACACCACTAATCAATCGAACGGGATCATCTCGTTTGGTGTGGCATGCAATGATCCTGTTGCGGGGATCGTTCAGGCGATGCTTGGGCGTGGTACGGCATCGAATCGAACTGGCGTGATGAGGCGAGCCGATGGACTCGTCGGGCAGCCATTCACGACAGGTACTGCACTGTGGCGTGGCGAGGTCACGGCATTCAATCCTGATGGGTTTGATCTGACGATCCGCGATCAGGCGTCCGGAACAGATTTCATCGGATACCTCTGCCTCAACCTCGGTGGGAAGGGCGTCAAGCTCGAGCCGAACTACGGCACGCCAATCTCGCTCGGTCCCGCGACAGTCCCAGCGTCCTTCACTCCACAATTCTTCATGGGGCATTTCTCCAAACGAACGACGCCGACGAATATCTCCAACACTGCATCGCCAGATGGCGAGGCGATCGGCCACGCGCTGGTGGACCAATCGCAAGAGCTCTACAACCAGACGCAGTTCGACGACAACGTCGCAACGACGGTTCTGCAAGTGCTCCGGTCGGACAAAAAGCTGCGTCTGTTCACGGACCTGACTAACGACACCACGCCCAACGATGATGTATTGGCCGAAGCAGCCTTCTCGTCCTTCACGCCGGCCGGAACGGTTCTGGACTACACGACCGTTTCCGGCGGCGGTGCGGGTGAGTCGTATTACGGTTGGACGCTGCAGATCGAGCAGGATCAAGTTGAAGGAAACGTCGCGGATACCGCAACGGCAGCCGATTATTGGTTCAGCAACGTGGACACGACCGAGTCGTTCGCTGATGGTTTACGTGCCGGCGAAACGAAGGAAGGCTCTGCGATCGTGTCCGCCACGGTCGTTGAGGGTAGAGTCGCCGGAAGCGCTGTTGCCTATGAAGCCCAGTTGAACGGCACGATCAGCGAGGGCCAAGCGGCTGGTAAAGCTTGGTCGGCCAGTGCCCAGTTGACACTCTCGTTCCAAGAAGGCCTGCACGCGGGCGATGCAACTTGGGCAGCCGCTGAGATTCAAGTGGTGCTTTCCGAAAGCACACTGGCTGGCGACCTGCCCGCGGGTAGCAATCTCGTGCTTGCTCATATCATCGAGGACGTGATCGCCGGGCAGTTGGTCAACGGACCTGTGACCTACGCCGTACGGATTTCGGACGGTGCGGTTGCGAGCGATTCCTCAACGCGTTTCCAGACGCTGCTTGCACAAGTTCTTGAGACTTCACTCGCGGGTGAATCGCAAACCGCGATCACCGTGGTCCTGGACTTCGTTCGGATCGCGAACGTCGTCGGGGCAACGTCCAGAATCAATGGATTGACCAGTGCTACCGCCCGCGTGAACAAAGCGATGGGGCGAATGTCCGAAATCACAAATCTTCAGGGAGTCACACCATGACCGCCGCACTTGGCAACACGATCGACCTCATGGACCAGACTCGCCAGGGCCCGATCATTATTCAGGCTGGCGAATCACTGAATGTCAGCGGCCAGCTTGTGGACCTCGCCGGCGACCCGATCCTGAAGGCAGGCTTGGTCGCGTTGCTGGTCACGCTCTTCGACGAAGCGACCGAGACGGTGATCAACGACGTCGATCAGCAGGATCGCCTGGCCGAGGTCGCGGCCGACGGCTCGTTCACGCTGAAGCTCAACGGCGAGGACAACGTCATCGTGGATCTTGCGGGGGTCGGATCTGGGCAAGTCGAGAAGCACGTCCTCGCGATGTACTGGCTCTGGAACGACGGGAGCCAGGACCGGTCGGGGATCCAGTTGGTTCGATTCCGGGTCCAGAGGCTTGGCGTGCAGGTTTTTCCGGCGTTGCCGTAGCGGATTGTGAGTCAACGGCCTGCAGTCTAAAGTGAAGGTGGCAGGAGCATATTAGAGTATCCCGCCACTTGGCTTTCCTCTCTATCCAATCGGAGTGCGAGGGAATTGAATCAGGCAGATTGAACTCGTCATGATCCATCAAGACCCTTACGCATCCCCAACACTGAGTTCCTCATCGCCCGCCAAGTCTCGTTCGCGAATTTTGAGCTGGCTGTACTTGGCGATCCTTCTTGCAATTGCCCACGGGCTACTCAATTGGTGGAGCGTCAGTCACACTTCTGGTGGCTTCTGGGTGATGGAGGGAAGTGGCTCGACCCTAGTGGAGCGTGTTGCCGATTGGCTCACGATACTTCTGAATGTTCCCATTCTGGTCGTTGTATTCATCATCAGATTTCGGCCGTTTGGATTCATGATTCCGGCTCTCTTGATTGCCAATAGCTGCTTGTACGGATCCGCGTTGGCGCTGCTCATTGTTTGTTGCAGAAAGAAGCAGCGAACCCCTTACCCCCCTGAAAACGGCAACCGTGTGGAATTCAAGGGAAAAGCGAGCTGAATTGGCGCGGCCCGCTTGCCAGTCGATAATGCATGGGGAAAGGACCGTCCCAGCATGCATGAAACCTCGCTTAGTCTGCTCGAACGCCTCCGCCAGTCGCCAGAAAACGAGGGATGGAATCGGTTAGCGGATCTCTACACGCCTTTGATTCGGGCGTGGTTGCGGCGATACGACGTCCAAGACAGCGACGTGAACGACCTCTTTCAGGAAGTTTTGCTGGCGGTATCGAAGGATCTTGGCAAGTTCGAGCATCGTGGGCAGCCGGGCGCTTTTCGTGGATGGCTGAAGGCGATTCTGATCAATCGATTGCGGAAATTTTGGCGAGCACGGGATCATCGTCCGCAGGCGCGTGGCGACTCGGATATCGATGCCAGATTGGCACAGATGGACGACCCGGCTAGCGATATGAGCCGGATCTGGGATCGGGAGCACGACCAATATGTGCTCCGACAGCTGATGGCCCTCGCCGAACCTCACTTCGAGCCGAATAGCTGGAAGGCATTTCGCCGCGTCGCGTTGGAGGGGGCTAAACCGGACGTCGTGGCCCAGGAAATGGGAATTTCTCTGAACGCCGTGTGCCTCGCTAAGTCCCGTGTTATCAGGAAGTTACGCCAAGAGGCGGCAGGTTTGATTGAGTCTTCGTCAAGTTTTTTCAGGAAGAGCTGACAAGATTTTTCGGGAGTGGGTCTTGGTAATTGGATGCGAGTTCTTCGGTTAGACCGCGACCGCTGACTAGAGACGCTTACCAAATCCGTGTTCCCACAACCAAACAGATTTCCGAGAGTGCCCCATGGAGAAACCTGCCGCACACCCGAGCCGAGAGGAATTGAGTGCCTACAGTCTTGGGCAATTGCCGGAGGAACGAGCGGTCGCTATTGATAGTCATATCAGCGAATGCGAGCCTTGCTGCGAGACCATCGTTGAGCTGTCATCGGAGGACACTTTCGCAGGCCTCTTGCAGGAGGCCGGCCGATTGCCCGAGGATCTGACGGCTGATCACGACAGTGTGACGTCAAAATCGTCTTTCAATCCTGACGACATTCCTCCACCTCTGAACGAACATCCGCGTTATGAGATTCTCGGTCTGATCGGCAAAGGTGGCATGGGCGACGTCTATAAAGCCCGCCACCGGAAGATGGAACGCACGGTGGCATTGAAGGTTATCAATCGCGGACTGGTTCGGAAAGGGGAAGCCATAGATCGTTTTCACCGTGAAGTGAAGGCTGCCGCGCAACTGTCCCATCCGAACATCGTGACCGCGTACGACGCCGATCAGGCCGGCGACTTCCACTTCATGGTGATGGAGTACGTCGACGGAGTTGACTTGTCCCGGACAATCAAAGACCGAGGCGCATTGCCAGTCGCCGAAGCATGCGATTACATCCGGCAGGCAGCGATCGGACTGCAGCACGCACACGAATGCGGCATGGTCCACCGTGACATCAAGCCGCACAACTTGATGGTCACCGCGGCAGGCACCGTCAAAATCCTTGATTTCGGTTTGGCGTCACTCGCGCCGGAGGCGATTGCAGACGCCAAATCGGCCGAAGCTCGGAGTGATTTGACTGCCGCTGGCGCGATCATGGGAACTCCGGACTTCATCTCGCCCGAACAAGCCGAGGACGCTCGCCAAGCCGATATCCGCAGCGACATCTATAGCCTCGGCGCGACTCTCTACTATTTGCTATCCGGCAGAGTGCCATTCGCCGACGGTAGCGTCATGCACAAACTCAGAAGCCACGCGCAAATTGAACCGGACTCATTGAAAACACTGCGGAACGATGTGCCGAACGAACTTGTGGCAATTGTGTCCAAGATGATGGCTAAGGATCCCGATGAGCGGTATCTCACGCCTAGGGAGGTTGCAGACGCCCTGGAGTCGTTCTTGCGAATTTGGCAACCTAGCAAACCAGGACCCAAGCATCAAGAATCATCCAATGATGGGAATATGTCTGGTTCCGGAGATCAGATGAAAGCTGCAGGCGGAATGAATCCAGATTGGCTGATAGTGCTCGCAAGAATTTTACTTGTCTCTTCATTGATACCAGTCGCTTTGATCTGCTACGACTTGTGGAACTGGAATGACACCACTTACGCGAAGTCAGCAGCTCGCACTTGGACCTTAATGAATATCACCCTATGCGTATCAACTCTTGGAGGAATTGTCTTCGGGATACATCGCTACCGAACACAACGGCAAAACGACCGTCGCGTTTACCGATGGACCGCAACTGAAGCCATTCTCATTGCGTTTATTTCGATCATCGGACTCCTATATTTTATCTCCGCGACAAACATAGACCAGAAGCGAAGTGCTGAACCTTCGCCATATCTCTCCCAGTTCCGAGCGGCTGAGAGGATTTCTGATCAGGACCAGAGAGAACAAGCGTTTGCCACGCTGGCGATGATCGCAGCAAGGGCGGGTGACGTCACACTTACGAAGCGAGCTTTAGAGCACATTACCAGGAGAGAGCAGGAGAGCCCTACGCGGCGAGACTGCGCCATTGCACTCTTCAACAACGGAATGCACGAAGAAGCACACGGATTGGCAGAATCAATTTATTATCAGAGTGATCGTGACGAGGCATTGATGGCGATGTCTCAAGAACGATCAACTGAGCCTCAAAAGCCAGCAGAAAATAGGACGGCGGTAGGATCAGCAGAGGATTCCGACTTAAAGCAACTTCAGGGCGACTGGGAATCTGTCTCGGTCACAGAAGGCGGAAAACAGCTTACCGCAGAGGAGAGCTTTGGCAGCCTCCTGCTCCAGATTAAGGACAGAACGTTCTCCATTATTGAAGCGAAACCTAACGGCGCAAAGTCCGAACCAAACACCGGCCTGTTCGAGATCAGCATCACGACGAACCCCAAAACCATTGACTTCATCGACCGCAACGAACCGGACAAACAATCGATCGGCATCTTCGAGCTCAAGGATGGGATCTTGAGAATCTGCATAGCCGAAACAGGCGGGAATGATAGCCCTTCGGGCGGACGCATTCCCGAAGTGAAGCCCGCAAAGCGGCCCACGACGTTCGATTCCCCGACTGGGAGCAACATTCTTCTGGCGGAGTTTCGGCGAAAACAACCGGATGTGAGCTCCGAGCACGAAGCACGAAATCTTCTCGACACGACGTACATCAGCAACGACACGGTGGGTTTGCTGGTTGCCCACCCGCAGCGGATTCTCAGTCGAGAGTCGGCGGTAAAAGACGAGCTCGACCAGAAGCTCGCAGAAGTTGCTGAGACCGAGGGTCTCGATGTGAGAAACCTAAACCAGATTGTGGTGCAGCTGGGCCCGCCTCCGTTGAGCAGCAGGCCGATCCGAAATTTCTTTGACGAGCATCTCTGGACGGTGGTACTGCGTTTCGATGAGCCCGTCGACGTCGAGTCCTATATCGACCAACACGCGCAGGGATACACAAAAACAAAGCACAAGCACGAGACATACTATAAGCACGACAGCCGAATGGCGCTGTGGTTCCCCGATAACCGAACTCTGATCCTTGCAGCAGAACGGCGGATCCTCAGCCTCATCGACAACCCTGAGGGGACGGGGCCGATGGCAATGCGGATGCGACGCGCAGACGTTACTAACGATCTTCTACTGGAGATCGACGTTCGCCAGGCTGGTCCGTTGTTACTCGAATCGCTCCCGTCAGAGGCGCAGGCCCCGGAGGTGTACCCGGTTATCGAACAGACCGTCGAGAAACTCAAACGCATCTCGCTGACCGTGAAGCAGACTGCGGATACGCCAATCCGCGCACGCTTCGAGGCGATCGATGCAAAGAAGGCAAATCAGCTTCATGCCCTCGCCTCGGTTTGGTTTGAAACAGCCAAGGGCGGTTGGCCAAAGCTGAGAGAAATGATTCGCGAGCGTCCCGCCGAAAAAGACACGAAGCTGGCCAACGCACTAGCCGAACAGATTGATGCGGTACTTCCCGCAACCTGGCTGGCCATCGACAAAGATCAGTTGTTGGTTCGAGTGGAAAAAGAGGGTGGCGTTGATCTCGCTGCCTTGCTCGTCTTCTTCTTGCTGATTGATTGAACAGTCGCCACCTAACTCGCATGGAAACGATCATGCACAATACCGACGACCACAGTCCCTCCGACACCCCACACCGCTCGTTCGTCCCCAGCGACTTTTCCTTACGGGACATTCCTTTAACGTTGCTTGCATTCGGCGTTATCAGTGTCGCCAGTATCATTGTGGGCCTCGTTGTCGAATCTTTTTCTTCGTTCTGGCGCGGGTACTTGTGGGGCATCGTGACCACGATCCTTGCAATGGCTATCCTCCGGCGGGTTTTAAGCACCAAGCCTGGTGAAACCAAACAGGCGTCAATGACTCACTGCGACCATCCCAACCCGCTTTTGGAGAAGAATCGATGAACAGGTTAACACGAATTGCAGTCTTGCCGCTGGCCGTCAGTGGTGTCTTTTTTGTGAGTACGAATCTTCTGCTTGCTCAAAGTGAACCGGCCAAACCGGAAGGAACGTCGGAAGAGGTCGTTGGGGAGGAAGGGCGGGACGAACTGGATCAGTTGCTGGATGATGCGGAGGAGAGACAGCTGACCTACAGCCCCGACAAGAAACTGCTGGCCCATTTGGATGGGCACCAGGTCACGATCTGGTCCGTCGAGGAAAGACGGCGGCTGCATCAGTTTGTTCTGGAAGGGAGGCCGCTGGCCGCCGCTTTCAGCCCCGACGGCGGGAGCCTAGTGACGGCAGACGGTGAGGGTAATCTTGAATACCGCTGCACCATCAAGTTGTGGAGTCTCGCCACGGGCGGGGGCCGATTGATCGCGCAATTCCTGGGGTCCCCCACTCACTTGTCGTTCAGCCCGGACGGGAGCCGTCTCGCCGCAGCCTCGAATCTGAACTTTATTGGATCGATCACCAGGAACCCTGAAGGTGGAATCGCTCCAGACCGGATCCAGACGGGTGGCAGCATCCATGTCTGGCGCGTGTCCGACGGAAGCGAACTGCTGAAAGTCGATATCGAACTGCCGGAATACACGGCGAAGCTGATGCAATTCCAGCGCGCCGGAGCCGATGATCCTGATTTCAATAGGGACGAGGCAACGAACGCCCTGCAAACTGCTTACTATGAAGCGGTCCGCGAACGCGTGCCCTACCGTCTGAATTTCAATCCGGACGGTCATCGACTGATAGTGGTGTCGATGTCGGGGCAGGAGACTATCTTCGATTCCACAACCGGGAAGCCTCTTCGGCCGGTATCACGGGGCGATCAAGACGGTGATGACCATCCCGCCAACGCTCTGGAATCCAAATCGGAGGGCAAAACGGCACTCGGCAACGTGGCTCTCGCGTTTGAGACTCCCGATTCACAGGAGGCTGAGAAGCAATTCGAAGAAACCGGCAGGCAACCCTACATGGACGAATTGCCCGGCGAGGTGTCCGCGATGGCTGGTTTGTGGAGAATCGATCCCAATCTCGATCGCCTGCTCGAAACACCCGCTGAAAATAATCGCCACCCGAACTCGCTCAGGCTCAGCTTCGCCGTGCCTGGGGCACCGAGGTTAAGTAAGGAAACGATCTCGTTAATTGAAGAACTTTTCGTCCAAAAGATGAAGCACACGATTGTCGCTGTCGGAAATTGGGAAGCCGAAAAGGATTCCAAGTTGGCGGCAGATAGAGATTCGAATTGTTTTGTTACGACGAAAAACGGAACTACTTACATGTGGTTCGGCACGCCCGATAAATCGCTGGTTGGCTCCAAGGTATACCAAGTTTGGGTCAGCAGGCAGAAGCATCTCTTGATCCTCGACACCAACTCGATGCTGCCACCGCGAATGCGCAAACCAGAAAACGTACGAGCCTACTTACACACGGATCCGAACATATCGGCTGAGGATGAGCCTCGCTGACCTCTCGGGTACACAATCGACATGAACAGACGAGATGACATTCAGATGCTGATTCCCGAAACGCACCGCGATCTGATCGAGGCGGTTCCGCGTGGGTTTCCGAGATCTGCCGTTACCGCCGCACTGCTAATGGGAGCGATGGCTGGGTCTCTGTGGACATACATCGTGCCCCAATGGCTGGCAGTCTCCTTTTTGGCTGTTCTCCTCGCGGTTTACGTACCCTACAAACGTCGCAGTGACAAGTTTTTCGATGAGCGGCTTGCTGCCCTTGAGACGCGCGGATTGCAATGGGAGACAAGCGAAGAATCATAACTCGGGACCTGTTATTTCGATTTCCACCTTTCCAGGTCCCCGAAGCCAACCCTGGGGGGTTGGGACCGAAAGAGCGAAGCCAACACCTCTTAACCCAGGCCGCGCGAGACAGAGAGACGGCCGAGAGTTTGGGCCGGAAACGGGGCTACTCAGGGCCGCCCGTGTGAATAGCATGGGTCGCGCGCGACTTTGGAAGAGAGGCTCCCTCTACCGCCGGACCGTCGCAAACCCTTCCGATTCCAGGGGATAAGACGCCCCGTCTCTCCCCCAGCGCAAAGCAAAACCCCGGGGTCGCGCTATTTCGCTACTCCGGGGTTGAAGTGGATGGAACGGGTTGGGAACCGGGGACTGCAAGGTTATCGCTCGGGGGCTCGAATAGGTCACCACGGCCTGGAAGGATACCAATTGCCCATCGCGATCGCATTGCCCACCAGGACCTGTCCTCGGTCCGCCGCGTGAGAACGCTTCAAGTTGAATCGTGACGCGCCCGTTGCCGTGATACATGGTGCTGTTGCGCGCACAGGTGAAACCGACCTGTGCGCAGAAAGCGATGTACCGAGGGCGATCTCATTGCGCTCTCACACGTAGCAGAACGCGATTTGCCAACTGCAACAGGTCACATCCACCTGAGGTAGTGTAGGCTTGCGACGCCGGACAATCGCCGTCGTCACCGTGGCGGCGCAGGGGGACCGTTCTGGGGCTCCGGCCGAATCACGGCCACAACGGGGGCGTCTGCCTGGCAAATTGTCGCAGAATGACTCGAGTTCGCACTGATCAGTACTGACCCGGTACCGGACAGACGCCCAACTCCCCCCCGTCCGCACGAGCCGGATCCTAAACCACCACCTCTTCGCGCGTGGCGGAACGTCCGGTCGCGAATTCCTGCTCAACGAACGATTCCAGGTCGTCGGGAATGTCAATGTGCAGGGGTTCTGCACCTCGACCTGCAGTCATCGTCCGGCTATATCACCAGGCGTCGTGAGCGGTCCTTCGACACGGAGGCTCAGTTCATTGGCGAGCATACGTTGCCATTCAACCGTCCGGTCCGCCTTGCGGACGGCCGAAGTCAAATCTGGCAATTCCGCGTGTGCAGGGTCGCGCCGTCGGGAGGTTAAACCGGTGTTGGTACTCCGTGGATTCCTGGTTGCCGGCGATCACCGGCACGCAGAACAGCCACTGTCGTGACAGGTGCGCGACGTTTCCCCGCGTCGGATCTCCGCTCTAGATCCTTGGCCGAATGAATCCGCCGAACGCGCTCTCCAACTCATAAAGGATGCGCAACACCTTGTCCTCCGCGAACGGCCCGCCAACAACACCAACGCCGATAGGCAATCCCTCCGGCGACCGCATGACTGGCGCAGTTCCAGATGCTGCCGAGTCGGTCATTGTGCCTATGAAATTATAACTCGTCAACGTATTCCCAATCCGTCTTTGTGTTGTTTCGCCATGTAAAGGGGCGGGTGTACCGGTAACAGGTAAAATAATGGCATCATACCGGCGCATCAAATTCGTGTATTCATCCAACCACAAAGGATAGGCTTCTCTGAACTTCTTTCTAAGAGCCGGAGGATACTCACGTGCGACATCATCGAGCATAATGATGAATCGATTCAATAGTGCATCATTTTCTGCTCCCAATTCCTTGGCTTGCCTGCGAAGTGCAGCAGAATCGTACCCCTCTAAGGCAAACGAGTCCGCGATATCATACGTTTGCTTCAGGAATTCAGGCAGCTCTTGGCTGACTTCAGCTCCTCTTTGTTCCAACGCATCTGCTGCACGTGAGACTGCAGTTTTCACTTCAGGCGTGACTTCGGCCACTTCGGGTTCACGGCCGGGGCGGCTCGGCCAATGGGTGAAAAACATAATCTTGAAATCTTTGAGACTCAGTCTGTGGGCATCCATCAGCGCACGATCTGCTGTGGGCCTATTATTCGGTTCGATAAAGATGCCCTTCACCTTCTCCAAGTCAGCGACCGAACGAGCCATTGTTCCAAGACGCACAAAAGGTGGCCCTTTGTCCCAGCTGGATGTTGCGCCGCCTGGAAATCCTTGCCAATTCAATCCTTTTGCTGCAACACACAAGCCAAACAATCCCGTCCAATGGGCGGGAGCGCGAATGCTCCCGCCATAATCAGTTGCAACTCCCACGGGTGTTCCTCCCGCAGCAATTAACGCAGCTTCGCCACCGCTGCTACCGCCCGGTGTCCGAGCACCAGGTGCGGTATTGGCTGGGCGGAGCAGGCAAGGCGTGTCGCCACAGTGAGTGTGCAGTGAGCGGTTTTTGGTGAAGCGGGCCGGTCCATCACAGCCTCGTCGCGTTGGCCCCGGTTGAGCCATTTCGGCAGTTGTGCGGAATGGCTGCGGTTCAACTCCCATCGGTCGTCTTGGGCGGCCCACTTTCCACAGGTCACACAGCCTCGGCCGGTGATCAACCGCAGCCGATTGTGCTACAATCCGGTTGTGTATCGTGTCCCAAACCATCGGTCGGGCTGGCGGTGTGCATTGGCTGATCTGGTTGGCGAACAATGGGCCTTCAGAGGCGGCAACACGGGAGCTCGATGGGTTTTGGGGGCAATTCGAGCAAACGATCCTTATTTGCCCATAGAGGACGGCGGGGACATTATGTCGAGCAAGACGAAGCGGCTGATTCGTGTGGGGCACAGTCCGGATCCGGATGATGCGTTCATGTTCTATGCGCTGGCCAAGGATAAGATCGATACGGGCGACTACACGTTCGAACACGAACTGGTTGACATCGAAACGCTGAATCGTCGTGCACAGCGGGCGGAACTGGAACTGACGGCAGTGAGCCTGCATGCTTATGCTTATCTGGCTGACAAGTACATCCTGTGTCCGTGCGGGGCCAGCATGGGGGACGACTACGGTCCGATCGTGGTGGCGCGACAACCGTGCGAAACGGCGGAACTCAAGCAGGCCACGGTTGCCGTGCCAGGCACGCTGACCACAGCCTTTCTCGCCCTTCGACTCTGTTTGGGAAAGAACTTTGACTACGTGGTCGTCCCGTTCGATCAGATTCTGGCGGTGACCGCGAAGGGGGAATTCGCCGGGCGGCAGGTTGATGCCGGCCTGGTCATTCACGAAGGACAGCTGACCTACCAGGACGATCAACTCCAGCTGATCGTCGACCTGGGCCAATGGTGGAAGAGCCGCACCGGCCTGCCACTTCCTTTGGGAGCCAACGCGATCCGCAAGGACTTGGGGCCGACCGCCGTCGTCGACGTGAATCGATTGCTGCATGCCAGCATCCGCTATGGACTGGAGCATCGTGAAGAGGCTCTGGAATATGCCTTGTCATTTGGACGCGGATTGGATCACGCCAAGGCTGACCGGTTTGTCGGCATGTATGTCAACGATTGGACGCTCGACTTCGGAGCGCGTGGCCGAGAGGCTGTCGCCACCTTATTGCAGCAGGGTCATGCTGAGGGAGTGATATCGCAGCTCGTTCGTCCCGAGTTTGTTGCGTGAAGCTTCGGGTGCCGTCAATCCGGCAGTGGAATGCATGGGCATCCGTCGAGCTGGATCAGCCAATCCGGCTTCCCCCCTCATGTTGGCATATGCGAAGCCGCCCCCAAACTGGTTCATCGCGGCTGGTCCGCGTTCAACTTGCTGGCCTGACTTCGGTTACGGCCGACACGGGTCGTACCAAACGCAGCTTTGGCACCGAATTCGCGGGTAGTTCGAGGGGCCTCCACTGCGTACACTAGCAGGGGCCGTGGTGTGAAGCGGAGAGGGTGGAGCGTGCGACCGGCTCGAGATCACGGTTCCCGCTTCACGGATCGTGTGGTCGCCGTGGAGACGTGGAGTTCCGACAGAGAACCGATCAAGCCGCGTGATAACGATCGAGACGCTCATCTCCCTCGCTCCGTCCTCCAGGTCCGCACCATAGACGGCTTTCCACCCATGTTATTCGGATGACCGAGGCAGTCAGAAAATCGCTCGATGGAGTTGGGCATGGCACATGATTGGCGAGTGGATCTCGATGAAGCGATCGATCAGCGGTTTGAGGAGATGGTCGAGCTGCGTCGGCATCTGCATCAGCATCCTGAAGTGTCCGGTCAGGAGCGCGAGACAAGTCTCTTTCTGTACCAGTTGCTGGGAGACACCGGCCTGAGTGTGCGCATGGGACCGGACGGTCGAGGTGTGATGGCGGACACGCCGATTCGTGCGGAGCGACCCGGGCGAGGTCTGTTGGGGCTGCGGGCTGACATTGACGCGCTGCGGATACGTGACGAGAAGAAGGTGGCCTATCGCAGTCAGGCCGATGGCATCATGCATGCCTGCGGACACGACTGCCATACGGCCGTGATGGTGACCGTGCTGACGACGTTGTGGAGGCTGGAGCAGCAGGGCCGGCTCCCTTGGCCGATTCACTTGCGGGGGATTTTCCAACCTTCGGAGGAGACGGCGCACGGCGCTCGCGACATGATTTCCGTGGGGGCCATGGATGGCGTGCAGGCGATCTTCGCGTTGCACGTCGATCCGACCCGTCGAGTGGGTCGGATCGGGTTGCGCAGTGGTGCGATGACGGCCACTTCCGATGAGATTGAGTTTCGGATTGTCGGACGTGGGGGGCACGCGGCTCGCCCTCATGAAGCGAGCGATCCGATTGCCGCCGCCGCTCAATTGGTGAATGCACTCTATCTGTTCATACCACGGGTCACCGACAGTCGCGATGCGGTTGTCGTGACGATCGGGCAGGTTGCCGGCGGCCACACGGCCAATGTGATCCCTGAGGAAGTTGTTCTGCGGGGTACGATTCGCACCCTTCAGCGCGACGTACGTTCGGCGACGTTCCGGCACATTGAACGACTGGTCGAAGGGGTCGGACGTACGTCGGACACGAAGATCGAGGTGCGCGCCGGTGCCAGCACGCATTCGGTGATCAACCATCCGCAGCTGACTGATCTGATGCGGGAGGTGGTGCGGGAGGTGGTGGGGCTGGAGGGACTGGAGGAGATCGATCGTCCCAGCATGGGGAGCGAAGATTTCGCCTTTTACCTGGATCGAGCTCCGGGTGTCATGCTGCGGCTGGGCTGCACTTCGGACCGCTGCGGCGGCAACGCACTGCACACTCCCGGTTTCGATGTGGACGAGGAGGCGCTGCGGATCGGCGCGAAGGTCGTCGCTCGCGCGGCCTTGCGCTGGTCCGATCCACAGCAGGATAGTCCCGCCGCGGCCCGCATCGTGGCGGGTCATTCCTGACTGGAGAAACAACGGCCTGATACGATGCCTGCCGGGCAACCGTGTCTTTCCCCCTTGGTGAGGAGACCATGGCGATGCAGAAACTCCATTTCCACAGCAATAAACGTCCGACGCTCGGTATCGAACTGGAACTGGGGCTGGTTGACGCCCGGACGATGGAACTGTCCAGCTCCATCCACCGAGTGCTGGAATGCCTGCAGGGTTCCGATGCAGATTTCAAGCCTGAGCTGATGCAGTGCTGCATCGAGATCACCACGGGCGTCTGCGAGAGCGTGGCGGATGCCGAGGCGGATCTGCGCAGCAAGATCGTGCAGGTCGAGCGGGCGACCGACCAGCTGGGATTGCGGCTCTGGTGGGGCGCGACGCACCCGTTTTCCCTCTGGAAGGAACAACGAGTGACTCCCAATCAGCGATATCAGGATCTGGTGGGATTGTTGCAGGAGATGGCTCGTCGCCTGGTGACCTTCGGCCTTCACGTCCACGTCGGGGTCGACTCGGGCGATAAGGCCGTCATGATCTGCGATCGGATGATGGGGCATCTTCCGACGCTCCTGGCTTTGACTTGCAGCAGTCCGTTCTGGGAGAGCCGCAGCACAGGGCTCCATTCCCATCGCTCCAAGATCATGGAAGGACTACCGACCGCAGGACTGCCAACTCTGATGCGCAACTGGAGCGAGTATGTCTGGCTGGTCAATCACATGGTCGACACCGGATTCATCAATACGGTACGAGAAATCTGGTGGGACATCCGGCCACACCACAAATTCGGCACGGTCGAAGTGCGGGTGTGTGACATGCCTGGCGATCTGGCCGATGTGCTGGGAATTGCCGCCTTGACCCAGTGTCTGATCAAGTCGCTCTCGGATAATATCGACGAGGGAACGTACCAGCACGATTGCCATCCCATGATGGTTCGGCAGAATAAGTGGCGAGCCTGCCGGTTCGGGCGGGCGGCGCCGTTGGTCAATACCTATACATTCGAAGTCCAACGGGTTTCGGAGGTAGTTACGGAGTTAGTCGAGCGGTTGCGGCCCCAGTCGCGGCAACTGGGCTGCGAATCGTACCTGAATCATGTGCTGGACATGGCGCATTCTCCCGCCTGGTCCGACCGACAGATTACCATGCTTGATGAAACCAACGACCGAGCTGAAGTAGTGCGTCGACTCAGCGCCGCATCTCGCATCAGCCCACCCCATCACGAACAACAGAAGTCGCCGATCGCTGAGTAGATCAACCAGCGTGATCCTGTGGCGTGCCGCTGCCCCTAGCGAATGAGAAAAACCCGGTGACGAAAGCAGGCCGAGCAGGAACCGGAATCGCGAGTTGGCGACTCGCTGGTCAGCTGGTTGGGTAGGCACCCTTCGCCATGAGGTACTTCGTGATTGGGTATTTCGTCATTCGTCATTCCCTTCAGGCGTTGCTGCATCGCGCACGATCATTCCGGAAACCAGGGCGTGCAGGAGTCGGGCGGACGAAGAAGCGTCACGGGCATCGAAAGAGCTTGCGAGCATTGGCCGTTGTCTGCTCGGCAAACACCGCAAGCGAGACGCCGCGTACGTCGGCCAGGCACTGAGCGGTATGAGTGATTCTGGCCGGCTCGTTCGGGGTCTTGCCACGCAGGGGATGCGGCGAGAGGTACGGCGAGTCGGTTTCGAGCAGGATGCGATCGGCGGGAATTTCGGCAGCGATCGCCCGCAGGTCGGTCGCTTTGCGGAACGTCACCATGCCGGCAAAACTGATGTAGAGCCCCAGCTCCAGACAGGCCCGGGCGGTCTCCAGGTCTCCCGTGAAAGAGTGCATCACGCCGCGCAGCGGAGCGCGGTCCCGCGCAGCCCGTAGCAGAGCGACGGTTTCCGCGGAGCAGTCACGCATGTGCACGATGAACGGCAGATCATACTGCAGTGCCAGCTGCAGATGCCGGTCGAAAAGCTCGCACTGGATATCCCAGGGAGTGAAATCCCAATGCCGATCCAACCCGGTCTCACCGATCGCCCGAACACGAGGATGGCCAGCCAACTCAACGACCTGCTGCCAGTCTTCGGTGGTGGCGTGGACGCCGTAGTTCGGCTGGATGCCGACGGCCGCGTAGACGTGCGGCCATTGTTGTGCGATGGTCACCGCCGCCGCACTCGAAGCTGCCGATGTGCCGACCGACAGAATGGTCCTCACCCCTTCGCGCAGAGACCGCTCGAGAACCTCCTCCAAGTTCTCCTGCAGTGTCTCTTCATCCAGATGAGCGTGCGTGTCAAACAGCTCGATGTGGGTTGAGTGGGTGTTCATCGTGAGGCAGTGACTCGGGGCAAGAGTTCGCGCATTGAATCGAGATGAGCTTTCGCAACTCCCAGCGATTCCTGGGCTAGTGCCTTGGCCAGGGATCCGGGCGGAAGGCGTCCGACACACTGTTGGATCGCCGCCACCGTGCGCTGTTGATAGCGAATCAACTCGCTCCACAAGAACTCCACGGAGAGATCGTGCAGTACGGTGAACCAGGCGGGGAATTTCCCCGCTACCGTTCGGCCTCGCAGTTCCAGAATCAGATCCCCCATGCGATTCGCCAGGTTCTGCTGGTCGCGAATCACCTGCTGCAACAACCTGGTTTCGCCGACATCTTCGTCATGCCACCAGGCAGGTGCGGCTCCCAGGTAATTCGGCAGCGAGTAATGGTGGATGATCCAGAGGCGATTGAGCACCTCGCAGGTAGAGCCATTGTTCACCGTTCCGCATCTCCCTCTCTTCTCTCCCTGCCGGCGTCACAGCGGCCGGCAGCGAGACGCCAGACGACAACCGCCAGACGCAATGCTCGTTCGATACAAAATGTGCTGACGATCACCGTTGTTCCTGCGCCGCGGCCTGAGACGCCAGGCGTCTTTGTCCTGGACCAGAGTCAAACGACGCCGACTCATTGTTCCGGCCACAGGCTGCCAGGAAAGCGGGCTGCTCCCGGTTGCGAGACCGGTCATGCGTGCTAGAACAGCGATCCGGTGGAGGCGAGGGCCATGGCGCTAAGCCACTGCCACCCCACAATCAGTAGCGCGGTAGGGAGTGTCAGCAGTACGACAAACAGGCCATCCGGGGAGAGAACGGGGACAGCAACCGATCGGTTGGATTCCGATTCGGGAACCATCGTCATCAGTCTTACAATGCGTAAATAATAGAACAGACTGACGGCCGTGTTTAGACCACCAGCCAGCAACAATACCATTAAGTACGCAGCTCCCGTTGCGCGAAACGCATCAGTCAATGCAGCAAACACCGCGAACTTGCCCAGGAACCCTGACAATGGCGGCAGACCGACCAATCCCAGCAGGATGATAGAAAAACAAATCGCCAGGGCCGGTGAGCTGTAGAGCATGCCGGCATAGTCGTCCACCTGCTCGGTCCGCTGCCGATTACGTACCAGCGCGACGATGAAGAAAGCTCCGAGATTCAAGAACAGGTACACCACCAGATAGAGGATCAGGGAGGCCGCCGCCAACGGAGCATCCTGTGGCGAGCTGCCCAACAGCTCGAGTACGGCAGGGACCGCCATCATCATGTAACCGGCGTGAGCGATCGTGGAGTAAGCCAGCAGACGCTTGATATTCGTTTGTCCATAGGCCGCCAAATTTCCAAAGGTGCAGGTGACGATCGCCAGCAGGGCGATGAGTCGACTGAAGTAGTCCCGGACCTGCTGGAGATTGGCGTTGTCTGCCGCTCGAGGATCCGCCGCCGTCAGCGGTGGATCCGCTGTGGCATACACGAAGGTCGTGGTCAGGTCCGACTGGCTGTTTCCAGCCAAAGGAACAGGGGACGCAGAATCAGAGACGCGCTGGGCATCGGTGGGACGTTCTGGCGGAGCCACCGCGTGGTGGGCGGCGAGTGACCGTGTGCCAGGCAAGTCCCCTTGAGGAGCGATCCAGCCGATCCCGACCGCGACGCGCAGCAACAGAGCCAGTGCGGCACCTTTGGAAGCGACACTCAGGAATCCGCCGATTTCAGCGGACGCACCTTCGAACACGTCGGGACACCAGAAGTGGAACGGGACGGCCGATAGCTTAAAGGCCAATCCGACCGAGATCATCAGGACGGCCAGCGCGAGCACCATCATCTCGGGCGCGTCCATTGTCGGCAGCCGGCGGGAAAGTTCCACCGCCACGGTGGGAAGATGCACGGCATTCACCAATCCCGCGAGCAGGCTGATTCCGTAGAGCATGATGCCGGCCGCTCCAGCGCCATACACGGCATACTTCAGCGCTGCTTCGCTTCCCAACCGCTCCCGCTTCAACATCCCCGCCAGAGCATACGACGGCACGCTGGCCATTTCGATGGCCATGAAGATCATCAGGAAGTGGTTGGCTGTGACCATCAGGCAGAAGCCCAGCGTGGCTCCCAGCAGCAGGACGTAAATGTCCGGCCCATCTTCTTTCTCAGGATGGCCCGACAGACCGGTGAAGACGATGAACAAGGCGAGAAATCCGAGCAGGAAAGCACGCATCACGACAGCGAAGCCGTCGTAGACAAGCATCCCGGTGAAGATCTCCATTCGCCCGCAGGCCGCCGGGTCGGTGATGAGTTGCCAAGGTGCCACCAGGCACAGAGCCACCAGGCTGCCAGCAAACGCCAGCCAGGCGGTATTGATGTTGCGGCCCCATCGCGGCAAGCGAACGAGCAGGATCAAAACGATCACTGCGCAGAGCACGACCTCGGGCAGAAAAACTCCCAGACTCGAATCGGCGGTCACTCGCCATGGACCGGCTTGAGGTGGGCCCTTAGTGTCCAAAACCAGCTGACTGACCAGGTCGTGCAAATTCACTGATATACCTTCTCGTTGAATCGGTCTCGCGTGGTCGCTTCAGTTCCGCGAACTGCCTGAGGGCTGACCAGGGGCGTCAGCCTGCCAGCTCTCATCGTGCCAGCTCTCATTGGGGGGGTGTTCGGCAGCGACAAACCACCTCGGCTCATCACCCCGGTGTCGATCCGCTGTGGCATCCACCGGCTCGGCCTGCGGCGTGGCCAGCTGAGGTTCCTTGACGGTTTTTGTCCACTGCGCCAGGTTCTCTACTTGCCGGTCGATCGTGCTATCCATGTACCGGAGCACGAACGTCTGTGGAAAGACTCCCAACAGGATGGCGAGCACGAACAGCACGCCGGCAATCGAATTCTCCCGCAGATTGCTCGGCGTCAGCGCTTCCCCATGCGGTCCGTGGTATTCGGGTCCCAGGTACACACGCTGAATCGCCCAGAGAATGTAACCGGCGGTCAGAATCACCACGGACGCGGCGATGATGGCCAGGATGTAGTCAAAGTTCCATACCGACAAGACGACGAACGCTTCCCCGATGAATCCACACAGGCCGGGGAGTCCCAGGGCGGCGAAGAATATTCCAATCGACAATGCCGTGTAGACGGGCATGCGGCCAAACAACCCGCCGAACTCATTCAGGTTGCGGTGATGGACTCGATCGTAAACCACCCCCACCAAAAAGAACATGCCAGCGGAGCTGATGCCGTGCGCGATCATCTGGAACATCGCCCCCTTGACCCCCATGTTCCAGTAGTCAGGGTTGTAGGCGGTCCCGGCCGTCGCCGACCAGACTCCCAGTCCGAGTACGACGTAGCCCATGTGACTGACGGAACTGTACGCCACCATCCGCTTGAAGTCGGTTTGAGCGAGCGCCGCGAAGGCGCCATAGACCATGCTGATGACCCCTACCGCACAAACGACATATGCCAGATCGAAACCGCCGTGCGGACAGATCGGGTAGCAGATGCGGATGATCCCGTAGCCGCCCATCTTCAGCAGCACACCCGCCAGAATCATCGAGATCGGAGTCGGTGCCTCGACGTGGGCGTCGGGTAGCCAGGTGTGCAGTGGAACCGAAGGAACTTTGATGATGAAGCCGACGAACAAGAGCAGAAATGCCCAGTACTGCCACCGTGGACTGAACGCGTCGGTGTGTTGTCCCATCGCCGCCAGTGCCAGCAGGTTGAACGTATGCCGCGGATGCCCGCCGTTGGTCGGGTCGTCGCGGAGGGCCTGCGTGGTCGCGTCCGACAAATGCAAGTCCGCCCACACGACCGACGGTGTGGGATTGTTCGGGTTCAAGTCCGATACCTTGGCGAGCGCTACCAGATCGCTCTTGAAGTAAAGCATCAGAATGGCGATCAGCATGAAGACGCCGCCCACCAGCGTGTACAGGAAGAACTTGATGGCTGCATATTCGCGGCGGGGACCTCCCCACACGCCGATCAGGAAGTACATCGGCAGCAACATGACTTCCCAGAAGACAAAGAACAGAAAGAAGTCCAGAGTCACGAAGACTCCCAGCATCGCCGTCTCCAGAATCAGGAACAGGATGCAATAGGCCTTCACGTACTTGGTTACCGACCAGCTGGCCCCCATCGCGAGCAGACTGACCAACGTCGTCAACAACACCAGCGGCAGGCTGATCCCGTCGATGCCCATGGAATAGGAGATATCGAACGACGGGATCCAACTCAGGACAAACGAGTGCTGCATTGTCGCGGCGCTCGTGTCGAAATGCATGGCCGAGGAGGGCAGCAGGAATGCGCCGACCGACAACACGAAGGTCAACGCGGTCGCAACGAGCGAAATGCCGCGCAAAAGTTCCACTCGGTCTTTCGGCACGAAGGCTATCACAATCGCTCCGAGCGACGGCAGAAAGACGAGCAGGCTGAGCCAGAAAACGTGCGTGTTCATCAGCGTATCCGGTAGTGTTGTGTTCACTCAGACTGAAACGGCGGCCGACCAGCACAGACCCTTCAACGAGCCCATGTCGGCGACCAGAAGAAACTGATAATCAGGAATACGGCAATCAAACCGACGGCCAGAAACAGCACATACTGCCGCAAACTGCCCGTCTGGAGTCCTCGCAGCGACAGGCCCAGACGATAGGTCCGATCGGCCAGCGAGTCGCCCAGCGCGTCAATCGTCCTCTTGTCCAGCAGCCACTCCCATAGCCGGGCGAAGCGAGTGACTAGCGTGGCCAGCGTATCGAGCAGCCAGTCAATCCACCGCCGGTCGAACAGGGCAATCAGCCCGGCCAGGAAATGGACCGGGCGGACGAACAGGACCTGGTACAGTTCGTCGAACCACCACTTGTTGCGCAGGAACCGGTAGATGCTCGAGAACTGGTCCCGCACTTCACTCGGCTTGAGCACCCCGAACACGTACATCGCCATCGCCAGCGATAATCCACCGACGGCCGTGCAGAACGCGAGGAGCGTGACCGGCTTGACGATCACATCGTAGTTCTCTGGGAGGTGAGCGATATGTTCGTTGGGCCACGTCAACTCCACCAGTGAGCTCTGTACGGTCGCTGCCGTTCCCACAGGACGCGCCTGTTCCAGCAATCCCTGCAGGGAGAGGGAGGAGAAGGGAAGTGGCCACGCGACGCCGATCGCAAACACGCTCAGAACGATCAGCGGGATAAACATCACCCGAGGCGATTCATGGGCGTGTTGATACCGGTGCGAATCGCGTGGTTGTCCGGCGAAGGTCATGAACCAGAGTCGGAACATATAGAAGGCTGTGATGGCCGCTCCACCCGCGGCGGCCACAAAGAAAAACCCGCCCCAGAACGTTTCGTTCGATCGCCAGAACGAAAACGCCTGCTCCAGAATCATGTCCTTGGAATAATACCCGCTGAGCCCCACGACAAACGGTATGGCCAGACCGGCAATCGCCAGGCAACCGATGAGCATCGTGACGGCTGTGACCGGCATCTTCCGGCGCAGGCCGCCCATCTGAGTCATCTCATTGGTATGCACTGCATGGATGACCGAGCCCGAGCAGAGGAAGAGCAAGCTCTTGAAGAAAGCATGGGTGACCAGGTGCATCATTCCGGCCAGCCAGCCGCCGACTCCCAGAGCCAGCATCATGTAGCCGAGCTGACTGACCGTCGAATAGGCCAGTACCCGCTTGATGTCGGTGGCCGTGATGGCGATCGTGGCCGCCATGAACAGCGTGATCACTCCGATCACCGCAATCACCAACAGTACTTCCGGCGCGAACACAGGATAGAAACGCCCGACAAGATAGACTCCAGCTGCCACCATGGTCGCGGAGTGGACCAGCGCCGACACGGGAGTCGGACCTTCCATGGCATCGGGCAACCAGACGTGCAGCGGGAATTGAGCACTCTTGCCAACGCATCCGCAAAAGATGCCGACTCCGGCGACAATCAGCAGCCAATAGCCTGGTCCGGTCGTGGAATCGGCCTCGTCGCTCAACTGCAGCCGCGTCGCTTCTTCCTCCAGGAAGGCGGCCCGCTGCTCCTCCGTCGCCTGTGGGTGCTGCCTCATCCAGTGAGCGACCGTGTCCTGGGATGCGGCGAGCGCCATGCCGGCCGGTGTGATCAGCTGGTGATGTTGCTCTGGCGGACGCACCTGAGCAAAGATCCCGCGTTCGCCTCGCTCGATTGTGCCATTGTCGTTGTTGTCGATATCTCCGAAGGAAAATGTACCGAGTCCGGTCCAGATGGCCATCATGCCGATCAACATGCCAAAATCGCCGATGCGGTTGACGATAAACGCCTTATTCGCCGCATTGGAGGCGCTCTTCCGCTCAATGTAGAAGCCGATCAGAAAGTAGGAACAGATCCCTACCAGTTCCCAGAAGACGAAGACCATCGCCACGTTTCCAGCCAGCACCAGACCAAGCATGCTGAAGCAGAACAGGGACATGTACTGGAAAAACTGTGCGTAGCGGCCACGCCGTTTCAATTGGGATCCGTTCTGCAGTGTCACCTCGTGATCCGTCACCTCGTGCTCTTCGTCGTGCATGTAGCCCATGGCGTAGAAGTGAATGCACGACGCGATCAGGCAGACCATGCAGAACATGACAACCGTCAACGCATCGATGTAATAGCCGATCGTGATGCGCAGCTGGCCGAACTGGCCCAGCAGATAATAGTCGCCGGTTACCGGCGCAGCCGACACGTGCTCGTCCACACCATGAGGGGCTCCGTCAGCCGCTTTCTCGGTGGCTGGATGTTCGGCCTCCTCATCGGCAGCGAACGATGCCAGCCGAGTTGTGGCACGAGTGGTTTCGGAATCGGCGTTTCGCCAGCGGAAGTCATCCGCGACCGAAGGATTTTCCGGCAGGCTCGTCGCCGCATGCTCAGACGCGTGGTGCCCGGTGTCGATCACCGGGTGGTGCGTCAGCCAGATCCCGAGGCTCCCCAATGCCAGCACCCCGGCCGACACGATCGCCCCGGTGGCCAGATATCCGCCCCAGGCTGGTTCGAGCCTTCGGCCAGTGGTCAAGATCACGAAGAACGAGGCCAGCGGCAGCAGTACGGCGACGCCCAGCAGTGTTGGTAGTAGAGATACGTCCATTAGCCTTTCAAATCTTCCGCTTTGTCGACATCGATGGTCGTATGGTTATTGTAGAAGTTCAGCGCGATGGCCAACGCCACCGCCGCTTCGGCTGCAGCGAACACGATCACGAACAGGGCCATCAGGTTCCCGTCGAGTCCCAGCGGATCGGCCCGCAGATACTTGCTGCCAAATGCCACGAAATTGACGTTGGCCCCGTTGAGCACCAGTTCGATTCCCATCAGGACACCCAGCGCATTGCGCTTGGTTGCCATACACAACACACCCGTGACGAAGAGAACGGCCCCGACGGCCAGGTAGTGGGAAACCGTGATTTCCGCAAGCAGGGGACTCATGATTATTCGCTCTCAATTTCCAAGGACTCGCTGGGCGTCCGCCACATGCAGCTCGAACCCGGCGGATCTCGCTACGATGCGGGCGACTCTCCACGGGATCGACGCTGTTCGCCCGGTTCACGCCACATCGCGCGCGTCCGCGCCAGGTAGGCCGCTCCGACCAGCACCACGAGCAGGTGGACCGATACGACGACGAAGGGGAGTAAATACCCCGACATGCCTCGCAGCCGCTGGGTCTCCGACGCGGGCACACTCAGTCGGTCGACGCGCACCCCCGACAAGGCCGCTCCAATCGCGGTGGCCGTCTGGGCGTCGGCGACAGTCAACGAGTCGGACTGCCCGCGAGTACGCCAGCTGTCGACACCGAACGCGGCTACCAGTAGCAGAAACAACAGCGAACTACCGACGATGACCGACAATACCCATTCGCCGCTCCGCGTACGCATGGTAATGAACTGAGCCTGGGCCGTCAGCATGACGCCGAAGATGAGCAGAACCAGCGTTCCCCCCACATAGATCATCAGCTGCATGGCCCCCACGAACTCGGCACCGGCCAGGAAGAAGATTCCGGCGGTGGCGCCAAGCGACACCGTCAAATAGAACGCCATCCGCACAATATTGCTGGTGAGCAGAACGGCGACGGCGAACACGCAGGCAATCCCGCCAAACAGGATGAAGAAGAAGGAATACCAGTCGGCTGCGGCCAGGATCATAGCTGTTCACCTCCCGTGGAGCGGGACCACACGGTTGCTTGACGATGCGTATCGACCGCGGCCGCTTCCGCCTGCGGTTCACGTGCCGAGCCTTCTCCGGCGGCAGTTGCCGGTACCGGATCGGTCAGGTCGGAAGGAGTCACCGGTACCCAGGTTTCTCGGACCACAGCGCTGCCGCCAGGAGCCAGCGGTGCCAGATCGTTCGGGCTCCACCAGCCCGCGGCCTGCCACGTCAGTGCCCCCAGAAAGCCGACTGTCCCCAGGGGTACGCAGTACTTCAGGCACATGGTCATGACCTGGTCGATTCGCAAGCGGGGCAGCGTCCAGCGTACCCACATCATGACCGTGACACCCAGAACCGCTTTGGCAATAAAGTTCACGCAACCGGCGAGATTCGCCAGGAAACCGGTCAGGTGCCACGCGGTCTCGCCAGGTTCATAGGCCCAACCAAGCCAATGAAAAATGGGGACCGGTCCATTCCAGCCGCCGAAGAATAGAATCGCCGCCAGTCCGCTCACCAGCAGCATCGATCCGTACTCGGCCATGAAGAAATAACTCCACCGCAAACCGGAATACTCGGTCAAGAACCCCGCGACCAGCTCGCTCTCAGCCTCAGCCAGGTCAAACGGAGCCCGATTCACACTCGCCAGGGCACACGTGAAGTAGACCCAGAACACGACGAAGGTGAACGGATCATGAAAGATGAGCCAGTTGGTGAACCAACCCGCCTGCATGTTCCCGATGGTCGTCAGGTTCATCGTGCCGCAGATCAGTACCGGTACGACGATGCAGATTCCCAGCGGCACCTCGTAGCTGACCACTTGAGCCGCTTCACGCATGGCTCCAAAAAGAGACCATTTCGAGCCCGAGGCGTAGCCGGCGAGAATCACACCAAAGACTTCCAGGCCCAGCACGGCGACAATGAAGAAGACGGCGATGTTCAGGTCTAACGCGACCCAACCGTTGGAAAACGGCAACGCCAGGTACGCCGTATAGCTGGCGGCAAAACTGACGTACGGTGCCACTCGAAACAGCAGGCCGTCCGCGTCCTTGGGCGTCAGATCCTCTTTGCCGATCAGCTTGATGCCGTCCGCGAGCGTCTGCAGCCAGCCGAATCGTCCGCCGACCCGCGTCGGCCCCAATCGATCCTGGATGCGCCCCGACACCTTCCGTTCCAGCCAGATGAAAAACAGTGCGCCGATCGCGACCAGTCCCAGAATCAGACCGGACTGGATCAGCGCCGCCAGCAGATAGGCAAGCGGTCCAGGAATCCCCAGCGTATGAGCAAAAAAAACGGCCACGGCGTTGTCTCTACTTCACTTGACGTTCGTTTCGTCGCGCCACTTCCTCCGTCCGACGGAGCATGGCGAAAGCGTTTGAGCCGGTCAGCAAATGCCGAAAATAACGACCACCCCCGCCAGCCACGGCCCGCCCGGATGCAAAGTGGGCAGCCGCTCTGAGCAGCTGGAGGAGTTCGCATCCGAAAGAGGTTGCCTTGCTGACCACATCCACGCGCTGCCTTGCCTCCTGACGGAGCCTTCACTATCGATCAATCTCTCCCAACACAATGTCGAGAGAACCGACAATCGCCGGCACGTCGGCCAGCAGGCAGCCGCGACACAGCTCCGACGTCACCGAAAGATTACAGAAACAGCTGCTGCGAGCACGGGCACGCCAGGGAATGGCCGAGCCGTCGCTCACGATGTAGAACCCCATCTGGCCTTTCGGAGCCTCGGTTTCCAGGTACGCTTCCCCGGCTGGGAGCCGGTGGTTGACCTTGATCGGAATCCCGCAGTCTCCCTCGGCCGTGCTGTACTTGTCCATGGCTTGCCGAGTCAAGTCCATCGACTGGACCACCTCGAGCATGCGAACATAGAACCGATGCCAGCAGTCGCCCAGTACTGCCCCGTGTGGCACAGGGGGATAGACGTGATCCTGCGGATAATGCCCATCCTTCTCGACGATGATCTGGTACGTGTAGCCGTCATACAGACGGCTGTACCACGGATCCCCGTCGCGCCGCAGATCAATGTCCACACCGCTGCCTCGCAGCACCGGGCCTGTGCAGCCATAGCTGATGGCGGCCTCGGGGGTCAGCACACCGATGCCAGCGGCACGTTTGACGAAAATCGCGTTCGATGTCAGCAGTGCGTGATAGTCGGCGATTACCGGCTCCAACTCGTTCAGGAACTGCGCGCATTTCTTCAGCCAACCTTCAGGAAGATCTCCGGTCACACCGCCCGGCGTGATGTAGCTGTACGTCAACCGCGCTCCACACACCTCCTCGAACAAGTCCAGGATCTTCTCGCGCTCGCGAAAGGCATACAAAAAGGGACTGAAAGATCCGAGATCCAGGCCGTAGGTTCCCATCCCCACCAGATGGCTGGCGATCCGCCCCAGTTCGGCAATCAAGACCCGCAGGTGTCGCGCCTTGTCGGAGAGCTCGATTCCCAGCAGCTTCTCCACCACGAGCGCCCAGCCAAGATTCATGTTCATCCCGGCCAGGTAGTCCATGCGATCGGTGTACGGGATCCACTGTCGCGGCGAAACGTTTTCACCAATCTTCTCGGCACAGCGATGCAGATACCCGATGTGTGGATCGACCTGTGAAACCACCTCACCATCGGTGCGCAGCACCAGTCGCAACACACCATGCGTGCTCGGATGCTGTGGTCCCATGTTGACCAGCATCTCGTCGGTGCGCACATCGAACTCGACTATGCGTGGATCATTCAAGGTCGTCATCTCACGTTTCCTCCTCGCACTCGGAGTCGGCCGCGGACCTTGCCTGGCAGCCCGCTCGGCAGTCGCTCCCTCGTGCAATGGCAGCGGCGCCCCTGTCGGCTGGCTCCGTTTCCGCGTCGTTGAGGGCACCGAGTCTTCCACCGTCTTCCACCGTCTTCCACCGGCATCTCCCGTCGTTGCTAGTGGTCACGAATACCGTGGTAATACTCGGGTGGCTGGTAGTCTTTGCGGAGCGGATGGCCAATCCAATCCTCTGGACAGAGAATTCTCCGCAGGTCGGGATGTCCTTCAAAATGGACTCCCATCAGGTCATACACCTCTCGTTCGTGCCAGTCTGCGGTTCGCCACAGATGGCTAACACTGGGCACCACGGGCAGCTCCCCCTCCACGCCGTCCCGCCAACGCGGCAACATCACCTTCAGCACCAGTCGCTGTCGGGTCACCGTGCTCGACAGGTGATACACCAGCTCCAGATGCGGCTCCCAACCCGACTTGGCCGCTTTCTTCGGATCCGTATGCAGGTAGTCGACACCGGAAATGCAGTTGAGAAAGTTATATTGCTGAGCCGGATCGTCACGAAGGAATAGGCAGACGCTGAGCAGCTCCTGGGGGCTCACCTCGATCCATGGATCAGGGGCCTCCCGATTGGCTCCCACGATCGCCTCGCCAAGCCGGCTTCGCAAAACATCAAGCAATTCCTGGGTCACTGTCATCGCACCGCCTTGTGGGGCATGAGGTTTACGTGGAAAGGGCCTGCTCCAGGTCAGTCTCTTCACCAGGTCGCCCCTCAGGCCGCGGCGTTGAATCACTCCGACGGTAAGCCCGCACCCAGTCCAAGTCCCCGCGTTTCCACACATAGGCAAAACCGACCATCAGGACTGCGAAAAACACGGCGATATCGGCTAGGGTGATCCAAGCCAGCTGGCGGGCCCCTCGCGCCATGATCTCGGTGCTCCGATTCGCTCCGCTCACGTCGCTCGAAATCTGCTCCGCCAAGCTGGGGGGGACGGCTTCGGGGACCGCCACGTCAGCTCGCGGAATTCCCAGTTCCTCATAAATCGCCTGTGCCGGCCCTGTCAGGCTCAAGCCACCTTCACGCTCCTCGACAACCTGATGGTGCTCGGCCAGCTGGGCTAAATGCGTCGATTTGCCAAAGACAGTCGCCCAGGGGAAGAAAAACGCCACTTCCACATCGAAGATGATGAACAGCAGAGCCACCACGTAGAACCGCAGGTCGAACTGAACGAAGCTTGACCCTACCGCGGGTTCGCCACATTCGTAAATCTCCAACTTCTCCGGCTGCGGGTCGGACGGCCGAATGAACTTGCCCACCAGCAAGTTGATGAACAGGAAGAGAATGCCAAGCGTCGCGAACAGCGCCAAATAGGCGACGATTCCCAGCGAAGATGTCACGGCATCCAACATGTCGAGCTCGCTCTCTGGAGCAGGAGAATGAACTGAACCGCGGTCACGCTACCAGGAAATGCACCGCTCCGATGAGCCGTCCGGACCTGCGAAGGAACGAGCTCAGGCGACATCACACGCCACACCTCTGCGCACAAGGTGCTGACGGCGAGTAAGACCTAGCATTTTAGAGCGGCTGAGAGCGTTTGCAAGCGGGTAGCAGAGCTGTTACCAGCCGTCGGAGACCGCTTGACGAAGCGGCAGCTGTCACGCCGTTGGCCGTAGGTCGTCGGAGGAGTCTCCGCGAGATCGCTCACCGAAAACGGGGGCGGCCGCGAACGATCTGGCCGGGATATCAGGCGAAGTCAGTGGCCGCAGAGGGCCGACCTTGCGGAAGATTGGGGGAACCGGCTCAAACGCTCCACGTCGCCGGATCATTCGGCGTGAACAGCCCGATTACCGGGCTGCTCGTTCGCCGGACTTGTGCCGGTCTGGTCGTCGACTAATTCGTTTCCGATCCCGCCGATTGGCCGGCCACAACTCCCAGTAAGGGTTGTCGAGCACTAAAACCGTGATCGATCGTGTGCCAGTACAGGATCTCGGACTCACCGAGTCTCCAACAGAGATAGGCCAGTTCGCCATCGACCATGGCCGGGAAATCAACGATCCCCTCCACCCCGCTCTTAGGTTCCACGCCGAGTTGACGCAGTTCCTCGACAAATTCGTGCAGCCGCTTGCGGTCCTTGGCCAGCTCGTCCTCGATCTGGGCCAGTTCTTCATCGTACGGATCACCTGCGGTGATCTCGCGGCCAGCCTTCAGATGCTCGACCCGCTCGTGGCGGTCGATCACCTCCCGGGACATGCTGACCAGGTCGCGCGTGATGGCCCGCACCAGCGGCAGCATGGCGTTCGCTTCGGCAACCGTAAAGACTCGGCTCGGTTCGTAGCTGTCTAGCATCATGGTTCGTCTTGCTCACCGTCTCCAGTCGCTGCAACTCAGGACGTCCTACGATCTGCCGGGCCGGTTCCAACAGCGGCCTCTCACCTACTTCGGGTCAACGTTCGGAACATGAGGAGGTTGGCAGTACCTTCCACGTGCGTATCGGCCAAACGGCCGTCGCGGCTCAAACCGGGATCGGTCAACAACCTGCCCAGCGGACAGTTACTGATTGGGGCCGCCGTGCACCGGCTCAGCAATCACCTTGGACTCGGCCACGGCCGTCGGGTTGAGCGTCGCTCGTCCCCAGGCAACATCCAGCGGCAGTCGCGCGAAGTCCACCAGGCAGCCATCACGACTGAAACAGCTCAAGTCGTGCGTGGCACCCATAAAGATGCAATCGACCGGACAAGGTTCGACACACAAAGCACAGAACATGCACTTGGAATAGTCAATCGTGAAACCGGTAACGCGAAATCCCCTGCCATTAGTGACGCGCTGCTTGCCAATGTAGATACAGTCCACCGGGCAAGCCTTCGCACATTGATCACATGCGATACAGGTCGTCAAATCGTAACGGTGAAAACCGCGATATCGCGCGGCGACGGGAACAGGCTTCTCCGGATACTCGAACTTCTCGGTGAACGTCCCACGCGACGGTTGATAGGTGATCAACCAGTACCGCAGCGTCACCCACAAACCGTGAGCAACGGTCGAAACCGCCAGCCAGATGTTCCGCAGCCAGTTCACCATCGATTTCCAACTTTCTTCGCACGCCCCGGCACGAATGGTCGCGGCAACCCCATCGATGAGCGGGCCTGCACGGCAGGCCGAGAAGTCCGACTTCCTTAACTGAATTATAGACAGGCTTCAAACGGTCGCAACCGGACGAGAGGCTCGGTTGCTGACACCCGACAGTCTCTCTACAACACTACCCTTTTTACGATTCCCGAAGACCAGGCAGCTGCAACAAATGCGTCAACATTCTGCGCTGCACGACCGCTCGCGCCGCCTGGGCCTCAGGCAGCTTGGTTCAGCGTGATGGTTCCAGCGATCCACGCGCTGCGATCTGGCCGCACCTCCAACTTATCCAAGCCACTGCGATCCGCGGCGCTCGCGTCGCCCGTCCTGCTGCGAGTCACCGGGCACGAGCTTCCAGGTTGGGGAGCCGACAGACGCGTGTGTTCAGGGGACTTCTTCACTTCCAACGATGCCAAGCGGATAGACCCTCGGGAGCGACCGTCGATGCGCGATCTCAAGCTGACGCTGACGCACGACGTGACGGCCCCTCATGGTTTCGTTCAGGCGTTTATTCCCGACGACGCGAAGAGCTCGACTGCGGATGGAAAATACCTGGGTCGAGGGTGCAATTTTCAGGGGTGATTTCCCAATTCGCGTATTGTCCCCCACTTTTGGAAGAGATGCGAGAACCCCTTGCCACCATCACAACGCGCATGTCCGATACCAAGTTGACTGACTTCGGTCGCTGGTGCTCTTCGGCCAGAGCCCTCGTCACGTCGGGCGAGACGCCTCACGCGGGGCTCTCGCGATTGTTGTAAGATATTTACTTTTATGTGTTTACGACATGCAGTGCCAGTCGACATATGCGGTGGCAAAATGGCGCGAAGAAACCGTCGAAACCACTTTTAGCAGTCATGCTTAAAAAGGTTAGGGAATTCCTATGAAAATCTAGCCCATCTGGTTTTGGTTGCTTGACTCGTGAATACGAGCACGTAGAGTGAAAGGAAGGAATGCTGTGCGCCTAAGCGATTGGGATATCACCGCTTCGAGCCACGCATATATTGGAATCGACGGACGCACTCGCTGGAGAACCAAGTGTGTCCGGGCGTCGTAGAACGATCGCCGGATGATCAAAGGAATGGAACGATGTTAGTGTTGTCGCGAAAAAAGAACGAGAGTATTGTCATTAACGATGACATTACCATCGTGGTCGTCGAGATTCGAGGGGACAAGGTGCGTTTGGGGGTGGAAGCTCCCAAAGAGGTTCCCGTGCATCGCCGCGAAGTATACGAGGCCATCAAGCGCAATGAGTTGACGCGCGACAAGGACGCGGCAAGCGAAGCAGGGACAGCTGAGAGTTAGACCCTTCACCGTGGCTGCCGTAGCGCATTACTTCTTCCGCCTACCCGCCTCCCGCTCGTTCCCCTCAGATTTTCGCTTCGGTCAGGGACCGCGCTACCTTCGTTTAGTACCCTTGACGGATTGAGGGAGTCCCCTGTATACCGTTCTGTGTCTGCGGTAGGATTGTCTCCCGTTGCGGCCCCATCGTCTAGCGGTCTAGGACACCGGCCTTTCACGCCGGCAACACGGGTTCGAGTCCCGTTGGGGTCACTTGCATCACTCATCTATCGAGCTGTGGCTCTTACTGCCTACGGCTGCGGGCAAAGGTGATCGTGACATCTCCCTCGTTTGATGCGCTGTTGCTCGTTTCGTTCGGCGGGCCCGAAGGGCCTGAGGATGTACTTCCGTTTCTCGACAACGTCCTTCGTGGACGCAATGTACCCGCGGAGCGGAAGGCGGAAGTAGCGGAACACTACTACCGCTTCGGCGGAGTCAGTCCTATCAATCAGCAGAACCGGCAACTGCTGGCGGCTCTTCGCGACGAATTCCAGCAAGCTGCGATTGCCCTGCCGCTCTATTGGGGCAACCGGAACTGGCATCCCCTTCTAGCGGAGACCCTGCGTCAGATGTCTCGCGATGGCGTGCAGCATGCGTTGGCTCTGTTCACGACGGCATTCAGCTCCTACTCCAGTTGCCGCCAATACTTGGATGCCATCGAGCAGGCCCGCCAGGAGATCGGGGCGGGGGCGCCGCGTGTTTCCAAGCTACGGACCTACTGCAATCACCCGCGGTTCGTCGAGGCCTGGATCGATCGAGCGAGGGGAGTCTTGCAACGGGATGGGGCTCCGGCGACTTCTGCCCCCTACGTACTCTTTACCGCCCATAGCATTCCGGTGGCGATGGCCGAGGGTTCCGCGTATGTGGCACAACTCCATGAGCTGGCCTCGCTCATTGCGGCTCGGCTCGAAGTGCCTCGCAGCGCCTGGCAACTCGTGTATCAGAGTCGCAGTGGTCCTCCCCAGCAGCCTTGGTTGGAGCCAGATGTTTGTGCCGCGATACGTGACCTCGCGGCGCGTCGGGTCACGTCTCACATCGTGCTGGTGCCGATTGGTTTCTTGTCCGATCATATCGAAGTGTTGTTTGATTTGGATGTCGAGGCGGTTCAGGTGGCAGAAGAGGCTGGGGTGACACTGACTCGTGCGGCAACGGTCGGAACGCATTCCCAGTTTGTGTCGATGGTACGGGAACTGGTCGTGGAACGACTGGAGAATCAGACGCAACGGGTTGCGGTCGGCACGATGGGACCTTTTCCCGACACGTGTGCCCCTCATTGCTGCCGTTATGAGGTGACAGGCCGCCCGCCCGCCGCCATTGCCTGACGAGCGTACCGGATCGTATGCCGAGCCGTGGTGTGGTGCGCGCGAGCTAACGAGCTCTCACAGAACGTGGATGTCGACTGGGCCAGCTGGGAAACTCAGCAAGCAGCGTGTTGAACCGTCGGTTTGGTTACAGCGCCTCAGGATCACCTGCGGCGTGAGCCGAACCGAGGAGCGGCGGTGGAACAAGCTGATCGTGTTCGAAGTACGCCTCGACTCAGTCTTCACCGACATACCAGAACGTCCGTTTGCCATCCAGGCGGCCGTCCACATCGGGGCCTTCGGCTTGTCTGCGCCCGTCTTCGCAGTAGAGCGTCCAGGGGCCGTGCTCCGTGTCGTTCCGGTGCTTCACGGATGCTGACTCGTCCGCCACCCCCACCCGATCCACGACGCTGCCGTCTGATCCCACTCACCGATGCCCGGTCCCTCATCCTACCGCCAGAAATCTCACCATCCCAGAGAGTTGGGACGCGGGAAACGACGTGAGGCACAGAAAATGTTGCCAACAAGCCTGCGACATGCTTACATTGCTACAACCATCATTGCTTGTGGACGTCGGGAGACGTCCCGCGAATTGCCACAGGAGTTGTGCGGATGCCTCGCGTCCTCGTTACGGCTTTTGGCCCCTATAGCAACTGGAAAGAAAACTCCAGCTGGCTGGCGCTTATCGAACTGACCCGCAATCTGCCGCGAGCACCGGATATCACGACCCGACTGTATCCCGTCGACTTGGAGGCGGTTCATGGCCGCCTGCGGCAGGATTTGTCGAGCGGCTTTGACTACGCTCTGCACCTGGGCCAATCGCCCGGCGCCTCCTGTATTCAGCTCGAAGCGATCGGCATCAACGTCTGCGCCGCGGCCATGACCGACCTTCTGCAACCTCGACCGCTCGCTCCCGATGGTCCGGTGGCGTATCAGAGTTCGCTTCCGCTGGCACGCTGGGCAGCTATGCTGCGTGACGCAGGCATTCCCGCACGCGTCTCGTATCACGCCGGGACATTTCTCTGCAATGCCACACTCTACTTGTCACATCACCTCTGCCAGCAGCAAGGCCGGCCCACACGTGCCACCTTCGTTCATCTGCCGCTTACGTGCGGTCAGGCCCTGCTGACCGATCACGAACTCCCCTCCATTCCCAGCTCGGTCGCGGCGGAGGCAATCCGCCTGATCCTCACGCAACTGGACGAATCGCCGGTGGCGTAACACGCCAGGTGTCTGTTGGCGAGCCACGGCCACGTGCCAGGGGCAGTTTGGCACCGCGGGGATTTACTGCCCAGCGGGCTGCAGCTGCTGTTGACGCCGTACGTCCGCCACGAGGCAGTGTGCCAGATGCGCCTTCCAGCACGTCTGACGAAATCCCTCTGGACGCGACACGCCTCCCAATCGCAGCACTTCTCGGCCCTCACGCAACAATGAAAGGTCGCCCGCATGATACCACGCCTGACCCGGTTGGACCTGCACCTGGATCTCGTCGAATTCGTCCAACGCGATCCAGCCGGCCGCCACACCGGCCAGTCCTCGTTCCACGAGCACACGCCGATTGGTGAGGCGATAGCGGATGGCCGTCTTGGGGGCAATGCGGCAGAAGTACAGGAACGCGGCGTAGGGGATCGCCAGCAGCGCCAACAGATGGCCGATTCGAAAGATGTAAATGTCGGGCCAGCGGAGTTCGAACATCCGCCCGAGAAACTGCCCCGACGGGTAGGTGGCGATCGACGGCCACACGGTCATGATGGTCGCTTCGGCCGTCTCGGATGGCACCACTCCGGCAATCGGCTGTTTCATTGACGAGTTCCTCGTAAGAATCGCACCATCAGAATCGCCTCAGGATGAACTGGCAGAGTATCAGAATTCCGTGTGGTTGACTACGGTTGCGTGCCTGGGGCCGACAATCCTTGCGGTAGCAACAGGCGTGCGGAGCGCGCAAAAAAAACCCGCTCAGGCAGGCTATTCCTGAGCGGGCTTGATCTTCTTCAGTTTGGTAGCTGAGTTGACCACCAGGGCCAACTCTTCTTTTCTGTTAGCAAGAGACTATGTCCACTGCGAATCGCCGGTTGTCGCCAACCAGCGATTGCTAATCCTTAGAAAGGAGGTGATCCAGCCGCAGGTTCCCCTACGGCTACCTTGTTACGACTTAGTCCCAATCGCGGAGTTTCGATTCGGCGCTTGCCTCCCTTGCGGGTTAGCTCGGCGACTTCGTCGACCCCCCACTTTCGTGGCTTGACGGGCGGTGTGTACAAGGCTCAGGAACACATTCACCGCGGTATGCTGACCCGCGATTACTAGCGATTCCAGCTTCATGCAGGCGAGTTGCAGCCTGCAATCCGAACTGGGGACCGCTTTTTGGGATTTGCTTGCTCTCACGAGTTCGCTTCCCTTTGTACGATCCATTGTAGGACGTGTGCAGCCCTGATCATAAAGGCCATGAGGACTTGACGTCATCCCCACCTTCCTCCGGTTTAACACCGGCGGTCTCCCTAGAGTCCCCGGCATGACCCGCTGGCAACTAGGGACAAGGGTTTCGCTCGTTAAGGGACTTAACCCGACATCTCACGACACGAGCTGACGACAGCCATGCAGCACCTGTGCAAGAGCTCCCCGAAGGGCACTCCTCCCTTTCGGGAGGATTCTCAAGCATGTCAAGACCAGGATAAGGTTCTTCGCGTAGCCTCGAATTAAGCCACATCCTCCACCGCTTGTGTGAGCCCCCGTCAATTCCTTTGAGTTTCAGCCTTGCGACCATACTCCCCAGGCGGAGCACTTAACACTTTCGCTA
>JBGSHS010000043.1:0-84141 GCA_041752115.1 Pirellulaceae bacterium
GGTGAGGCGGCGGCGCGGTAGCTGACCATCTGCTGCACCGCACGAGCCGAGCTCGTGGGGGTCGGGGAGTGGTGAGGCGGCGGCGCGGTAGCTGACCATCTGCTGCACCGCACGAGCCGAGCTCGTGGGGGTCGGGGCGGAGTGAGGAAACGGGGAGTAGTACATTTGTGCCGAGAGAGTGTGTAAGGCAGGCAAGTCGGCTCGCTGCCGCACTCCTGGTCGCGCACCTCGCGACTTCTTCATGGCACCTGCGCATTCTCTCGGGCCGGTTCTCGACAGGCATCCTCACCCATTTCATGTGGCCTGCCGCACGAATGGCACGACTCCCCCTGATTTCCGATTTCCCAGGCGATCATTAGACCCCTTTTGGGAGTATGATGGACGAATGTCGGTAACAGGCACTCTGTGGCGCTGCGGGACATATGTGTTTTCTCCGCTCCACGGCTGATGAATCATACGCCGGCAACATACTACTTCATTCTGGCACAAGGTACCCGACAGGACGCGTGGCGGCTCACACCGGCATGGTAACGACGAGACGAAATCAGCAGAGCGAACGCAATGGACGAATTGGTTTCGACAAAGTTGTCTGTATGTCAGCGACTGCGGCTGGGCCCTTGGATGATGATCCCTCTTGCATGGGTGGTTGTTTCCAGTCTGCCGCTGCAGGCCCGGGAGCGTCCGAATGCTCTGCCGGTGTCGATTCCCGTTCTGGACAAGGGGGAGTTCATCATGTTCTCCCACTCGGTTTTTCAGCAGCCGACTGATGAGACCAGCATCAGCCGCCGGGCAAGGCAACTGGAGTGGATCAAGCGGTTTCGAATTTGCCTGACCAACGGCTATGAAAACTTTGCCGGCCAGGATCTGCAGAACCTGCACGACGCTGGATGTGAGCTGTTTCTGTACCGCTGGTTCAACGGTTTCTATCGAACCGAGCTGTTGCCGGAAGACGTTCCCGATGCGACGAAAGTCTATCTGTCGAAGTTCCCCGCGATGGTTCAGCTGTTTCGTGAGGTTCGCTCACATCCCGAGTGGTTATTGAATCCCGACAGCCCGATTCAGGGTTCGGGGGCCGAACACCCGGCCTACTTCTACGACTACGCGAATCCCGAATTCCGCTCGTTCTTCGTGGCGTCGATCCAACGTGATCTGCAACAGACGCACTATGACGGCGTATTCTTCGATTACATTGGGAGCTGGGCATTGCCAACCGAGGTCAAAGCGATCTGGCATGATAAGCATCCTGAGCTGACGTATGACGAGGCAGGGCTCCAGTTTCTCAGGGAGCTTCGACAGGCCCTTGGTGACAAGCGGGTCCTTGGTAATCAGGCGTATCGTCTGCGAGGAGACTACTATGGCTTGATCGACTACGACATCAGCGAAAGCCTTGCCACGAGTTTCGTTTGGGGGAAAGAGGCGTTACTTGATCTGCAGGGTTCGGAACAGCAGACGGTCCGTGACACGTTCTATCGACCGTGGGACGGGCCGGGTGGCTACCAAGAGACGGCCCGGCAGCGATTGGACATGGCAGCTCGGTGGCCGCGTGTCCGCGTGTGCGACATCAACTACCTGCAACCTTGGTATGTTCCCGCCGGAGAGGTTGCCGCGGCTGACGGAACGAACGTGCCCGTCTTTGCCGCCCAAACCGATCGCCCGGCGATCTTCTACGGTTATGCCATCACGAAACTGGTCGGGGGATATGTGTATGCCAGTGACTGGTTCGCGGAAGGGCTGGGAGAGGATGGAGTGTATTTCCTGGACTTGGGCGAGCCCGTTGAGGAGCACTTCGTCGAAACACCGGATGTGGTTGTTCGCTACTACGAAAACGGATTCGTGGTGATTACTCGATCCAGCGACAGGGTGACTTTCCAGCCCGATTCCACCAGGTTGCCCGAAGGGGTGGTGGATCTCTGGGACGTTTATGCCGGTGCCCCCGTGTCCGATTGGTCCAGCCGCCGAATGGTGGAAATCGTGCCGGCTCATTACCCGTCGACCGACAGCCGCTACCCGAGCGGACGCGTGTTCATGTATCTGAAGACGCCGGTAGGGAAGTAGCGGGACGGAGCCCAAATCAACACTGGGGACGCTGACATGATGGTCTGAAGCGTCAGCGAGAGTTTGCTGTATTCGTGCTCGTGCTTCCTGGCCTTCCGGGCTCCCGTGGCGCGGCGTGACTGAATGTCGCCGTGTCTTTCGAGCCGGAATTCGCCTCCAGAGTTGAGATCCATGAACCCGACCGCTCGCAGGTGGCGGCGATGGTGGTTCGGCAGTTAGAATGGCACCAACTCAGACTGCTTCGCTTACGAGCATTTCGAAGGGGAATTCCCATGCTTCGAGCCACTTCGACACTACACAACGCACGGCCGGTTGTCGTCGCGATGACGTTGCTGATGACACTCTGCGTGCCGGTCAGGGGCGATTGGCAGGAGGACGATTTTCGCTGGATACACGGCGCGAACTACGTTGCGTCGTACGCCGCCACCGACGTCGAGATGTGGTTGCATTATGACCACGACCTGATCGACCGTGAGCTGAGTTATGCGAATCGTATGGGACTGAATTGTGTGCGGGTCTTCCTCCAGTCCCTGGTCTACCATCACAATCCCGAATCGTTCCTGGCCAACTTCGAGGATTTTCTTGCTACGGCGGAGCGGCACGGCCTGAAGGTCATGCCGATCCTGTTCGACTCGTGTTTTGGAGTGTCTCCCAGCCTGGAGAGTCGCCACGTGTGGGTGGCTAATCCGGGGCCCGATCGCATGGCGCCGCAATGGTGGTCGGAATCGGACCGTTATGCGACCGCCGTTGTCTCGGCGCATGTGGGAGACGAACGTATTGCCTTGTGGGATGTGATGAATGAGCCGACGGCCACACACCTGGCGAGTACGCCAGAAGGAAAGGCGTTGATTGATGCCTTTGTGGCCCATTACTGCTCGCTGGTGAAGAAGCTGGATCCGACACACGCTATCACGGTTGGCGTGGCCACCTGGGATAACCAGGATGTGGTTGCTCTGGTCGATGTGCTCTCGTGCCACAGCTATGCCGTAGGAGTGGAGGCATTTCGCGCGGCATTGGCGGGAACCAGAAACCAGGCACACGCCGCAGGCAAACCGTGGATCGTTTCGGAATGCTGCAACCCAGCTGCCGGGTCGACCTACGAAATGAGTCTCCCCGTACTGCGCGAGTTCGATGTCGGGCATACGGTCTGGCAACTGATCATCGGACGAGACCAGTTCCGATCCGCCTCGGGGCTGGTCTATCCCGACGGCACGGTGCGGCGGATTGCGGAGGTGGAGGCGGTCATGAACGCTCGGGCCGCCGGGTTCGAGGAGAAGCCGGATGAAGAAGGACTGCCGCATCAGCATGACATCCCACTCCTGCTGGCGGAGTACCTTGAGGCAAGTGCTGATGCAGGGGTGACGGACGTAACGTGGCGCGAGCGTACGACGTTGATCGACGCGCTATTGACCCTGCCCGGCAGCTTTGGAAACGAGACAATGAATGTACAGCAGGCGTTGTCTGCTGCGCGCACGGCATTCGATGCCGGTGACCGACCAGCGGCGTTCTTGGCCGTGGCCGCGCTGGTGGACAAGGCTGCGGCGCAACACCGCCAGACGCCGCCACAACCGGCTCCGCCGGCCACGCTGCAAGCCACGGTCTATCGGGACGTGTACGGGATACCGCACATTTTTGCCGACTCCGAGGAAGCCGCGGCGTACAGCATCGCGCTGGCCCAATGTGAGGACCTGGGTATGCAGGTGTTCGACAGCCTGCGCACGGGGATCGGGCGGATGGCCGAGGTGAGTGGAGAAGGGGCGTTCGCGTCGGATCGCATGATCCATCTGTGGCGCGTTCCCGAAACGGCTGAGCGGACCTGGCGTGAAAGCCCACTCCGCACACGGCGACTCCTGCAGGCCTTTTGCAGTGGCCTCAACGCCTACCGCCGCGAGCATCCTGATGAGTGCCGCAATGCTCTCGAAGCGGAGCCGGTGCAAGTGATTGCTCTGCTGCGCTGGAGCGATGTGGCTCCATCGCACGGTATCGTGCAGATCAAAGCGAACGCTGGATTGAAACAACCGTCTCCCGACAAGGCGTTTCCCGACCAATCGAGCACGTGGGCGATTGGACCGTCGCGTACCGCCTCAGGACGGCCGATTCTGTTCATCGATCCGCATTGGCCTGCACAGGGCATGACATCCTGGTGGGAATTTCACGTGCACGCCGGGCGGTGGCAGGCAGGAGGGTTCGCATTGCCTGGGCTTCCCTTTGTCGGGCTGGGTTACACCGATGGCGTGGCCTGGGCCGGCACTGCCGGCGGCGCCGACTCGTCGGACGTGTTCGAATTGAAGATCAATCCCGACAACGCCGATCAGTACCGGTTCGACGGCGATTGGCGCGACCTGACGATTCGCCGCGTGGTGATTCCCGTCAAGACCGCCTCGGGCGAGATGGAGCAGCGCTGCGTTACGATGCGCGAGAGTGTCCATGGCCCGGTGGTGGCTGAGTCCGAGGGGCGTGTGCTGGCCGGGGCCATCTGTGGCGTGCACGAAACGCTTCGTCTGGAACAGTGGCTGGCCATGAACCGAGCGCAGTGCGTCGACGAAATTCGCGATGCACTGCGGATGGATCAGGCTGCGCTGCTGAACTTGACCTATGCCACACGCGAGGGCCACATCGGATACATCCAGGCTGGTCAGTGTCCGCTGCGCGGCAACGGTCCCTATCACATGCTCTTGCTCAATGACGGCACTCGCTCCGACCGCAACTGGCAAGGGCGTATTTCGTTCGATGCGTTGCCGCAAATCCACGATCCTGACAGCGGCTGGCTGCAAAGCTGCAACACGGCGGCCAATTATGTTACGGAGGGACACTCGCTCACAGCTGAAGATTATCCACCGGGCGTGGTTTGCGGGCACTACGCCGCGGATGGGCGTGTGTGGCGAGGGCGGGGCCGAAGGTGCTTCGAAGTGATGCCGACCATGCACGACGTGACTATTGAGCAGGCCCAAGCCTTTGCGCTCGACACGTTCGCGCCGGTCGGACCGATCTGGGCTCCGGCACTGCTGGCTGCCTATGAGAAATTTGATCAGCAGGTCGAGGACGCGGACCTGAGTATGAAGATGATGGCCGATGCCGTGCGCCGGTGGGACTACCACGTGCGCAAAGACAGTGTGGGCGCCACGGCGATCCGTTGCTGGCGGGAGCAATACCGGTCGCTACACCCCGAAGCGTTTGGCGAGAACGAAGCGTACGGAGTACCGAAGTCCGACACAGAACAGCTGGACGCAGTTAAGGCGCTACGTGCGGCGGCAGATGACCTGAAGCAACGATTTGGTTCATCGCTGGTCCCCTGGGGACAGTTGCTGCGTCTGCGACGCGGCTCCATCGACCTTCCCCTGGATGGCGACATCGGTTTTTTTGGAGGACTTGAATGCCTGCGCGCAACCGGCACGCAGAACAAGGACCAAACTGGTCGTTTCGTGTTTGACGGTGGCCAGGTCATTCCCACAGTCGTCGAATTGAGCGATCCGATTCAAGTCCGGAGTATTGTGCCCTACGGCCAGTCGCGTCGTCCCGCATCGCCCCATTACGCCGATCAGGCTCCACTCTATTCGGCCAGTCAGATGCGTCCGGCCTGGCATACCTGGAGCCAGTTGCGCGATCATGTCGCAACGAGCCAGGTGATCTCATATCCGCCTTCAAATCAATGACGCTGTTGCGGCAGCGCGAATACCGCGATCATAGCGACCGAGCCTGGCGCGGAAGCCGCCGCCGCGATGCGCGGAACTTCGTCAGGAGTGCTGAGGAGCAAGGCCAGCTGCGTCCGCCGGTCTGTTAACCGGCCACTCGTTGCGTCCATCTGCAGGATGTGGACGGGTTTGCCATCCCGGCCTGACAGAACGTAGAGCGACTGCCGGGAGCGACTATCGTCCGGTGCCAGCGCAGCCGTCACCATTTCGTCGGCGCCATCTCCGTTGAGGTCTGGAACGGATACCAGCGGAGAGCCGAAACCGACATCAGAGGCCGTACTCGTCTTCTGCTTCGTCTCGGCATCGACGGCGAAACCCTGGCGTCCGCCAGCCAGTTGATCCCCTCCAACTTGCCATAGCACAACGCCGTCCGACGCTGAGACGGCACGCACACAGCTGGTGTGGCCGTCGGGACCGCCTCCCGCACGTGACGCGAACACGAAATCGCCGACCCCATCACCATTTAGATCGCCGCAGAGGGCGTAGCATGTGTCGGCCGTCACACGAGGCCGATCACTCACGAATCGATGGAGCAGCGAAAGGTCTTTGCCCGAAAGTACCGCGTATTCATAGGTGTAACGCTCCCCCCGGCTGTCTCGCTCCAACTCACGCCGCACGAGACAGTCCTGGACGCCGTCACGATTCACGTCGTGAAATCGCCCCAGGACCCATCCACATCCCGCTGAACCTGCGTCAGGCCAGACACAATCAGTGGCCGCCAGGACCGTCAAATCCTTGCTGGACCGGATTTCAAGCCCCAGCGGAGCCATCGAGCCGCCACAGAAGAACAGGTCGGGCACGCCGTCACCGTTGTAGTCGTGACAGCGGATGGGTTGCCCGTAGACGTCGTTACGTTCCATTGCGTGACGACCGATTACCGCGCCGGTTCGTCCCGAGATGAGGAGGGCTGAACGCTTTGCGACGGCTTCGTGAAAGTAGATGTCCGGTAGACCGTCTCTGTCAAGGTCGTCAATCACGGCGATGTCTTTCATCGCAACACTCCCTTGTATCGGATCGGTCGAGGACCCCGCAGCGCTGCCTCCCTGCAGCTGCCAAAGCAATGAGCCGTTCTTGCCGGAACGAGCCTCGATCATGCCCTGCTCGGCACTGGAACGCGCCGACTTGCGATGCACGGCGACAACCAGGTCGGTCACGTTGTCGCCATCGAGATCCCCCAGTGAGTGCAGCCCGCCGCAGCAGAACCCCTGCGCCCACGCAGCTGCATCCCAAAGATAGTCGGCGCCGTCGATCTGGATCTGGAGTGTGTCTCCTCGTGCGGAATCACTCGCAGTGTGGGATGGCGTCGTCTGCTGACCGCCCGTTTCCGAGGAAGATGCATCCTTCGAACCAGGACCCCGCGTGCAACCAGTGATGAGGCAGGTCCCGATGGCGACCAGAAATGCAGCAAGCTCCCACAACCTCCGACACGCCAGACCTCGATCATACGCTGTGAGCATGTTCGATCTCCTTGGTATCATTCAGTACAGTCAGGAACATTCGAGCCCGATCCTCCCACGCCTGCGTTTCGGGACAGCCGCATTTACCCCGATTGGGGTGATCGCTGCGTGATTCCAATAGCATACCGTGGCAGTATTCGCTACGGAATAACTCGCCGATGCGTTAATCGGGAAGGACGGCAAGTCTTCGTCCCAGAGAAGGAGATGCTTCGGGGCTCTCAGGGATTCACGTCACGGAGATTCCGAACTGTGCCTGTAGTACAATGGCGTTGCCGTTGTGTCGGATGGGGCGACGGCATGACAGTTGATTCGTGACGCGGGATTCGCCGCAGCTGCCAGCGGCGACGGGTTGGTCTGGAAGCCAACCCGACAAATCTCTTGCCCGGGAAGGCGTCCACGCAGGGTGCTATCCGTCCAACTATCCTAGCTGCCACGCTGCGAGTGCCTGCCGCGTGTGCTTATTTTGGAGTTTGATAATGAGATCTCATTGCCAGAAGCCGAACCGCCGTGATTTTCTCACGACGGTTGGTCTGACCACTGCCGCGCTCGGTTCCGGCGCTGCTCATCTGTTCGGCCAGGAAACCGCGTCCACGCGTCCCAAGAACGCGATTCCGAGGTGGCGTGGTTTCAACCTGCTCAATTTCTTCCAGGCGCTCTCCCGAGGTGACCGCTCCGACGGTCTTGTTCCGGAGGAGGATCTCCGCTTAATTCGGAACTGGGGGTTCGACTTCGCCCGGTTGCCGATGGACTACTGGCTGTGGATCGACTCGGATTGGCCCCGCACGCGGAAACTGGAAGTCGACGACGTCTACAAGATCAAAGAAAGCACGTTGGAACAGGTTGACCGTACGGTTGAACTGGCCGGCAAATACGGTCTGCACTTGAGCCTCAATTTTCACCGCGCACCGGGATACTGCATCAACGATCCGGAGCGTGAACCATTCGTCTTGTGGACCGACGCGCGAGCGGAAGAGGCGTTTGCATATCACTGGGATCTGTTCGCCCAGCGTTATCGAGCGATCCCCAACCAGCAACTGAGCTTCAATCTGGTGAACGAAGCTCCGGCGCCACGGGAAGGATACATGTCGCGGCAAGACTATCGCCGCGTCATGACGCGTGCGACCGAGGCCATACGCAAGCACACTCCTGACCGACTGATCATCATTGACGGCCTGAACGTCGGAAACACCGTGGTCGATGAAATGATTCCGACGGGAGTTGCACAGAGTGTGCACGCGTACACTCCGGCTGGCATCAGTCACTATCGAGCCAGTTGGGTCGATCGAAACAGCAACTTCCCCATGCCGACCTGGCCACTGCTGAATTCGGACGGATCGGTCCAGTGCGATCGCGCCACTTTGGAGCGCCATTATGCTCCCTGGGGTGAACTGGTGCGCAAAGGAATCGGTGTGCACTGTGGCGAAGGGGGGAGTTACAGCAAGACACCGCATGACGTGTTCATGGCCTGGATGACCGATGTGCTGGAGATCCTCTACAGCCACGACATCGGCTGGGCTCTGTGGAACTTCCGGGGCAGTTTCGGCGTAGTTGATTCCGGACGTGACGATGTGACGTACGAGGAGATGAACGGCCACAAGGTCGATACCAGACTGCTGAAACTCCTGCAAGAGCACTGACGTGCGGAGCGCATCGAGACTGCTCTGCCACAGCAAACGCGGCTGAACGAAAGATGGGCTGACATGACCAAGTCGTGTCAGCCCATCCTGTTGTCCGGCAGTCTTTCGGTCCGTGAGTCGGGACTACGGATAGCCGACCGCCCTGAGCTGCGCATCGAAATCGGCGGGCAAGTCGGCCAGTGGTTCTGAGACCTTGCGGCCGGCAAACCGGAGCAGGTTGCGCAGCAACCTATCTGCCTGGGGAACTTGTCCCAGATTCTCACGAATTCGCAGCGAATTCAGGATGAACTCGCCCTGGCCAAACTCATGGACGGCCAGCGTGAGCCCCGACTGGTAGCCCCAGGAGGCGTTGATCCCGCCGGCAACTGGATCGGTAGCGGGCTCCATGTCGGCAAAGACCACGTCAGGAATCAGTTCGCGGTAGTAGCCGTAGTCCATGACTCCGCCCGCCTGCATCGCGTCGAAAATTGGATGCTGCTTGCACCATTCATCCGAATGGTAGAGCCAGCGTGCGATCCCGCTCACGCTCCCCTTGCTCTTGAGCGGCAGCCACGCCGTCGTTTCACTTCCCTGTGCGTACGTGTCGGTAGTCAGGAAGATGACCGAGGAGCCGCGTGCCATGCGCCGGGCCAAATCGGGAAACAGCTGGGCTGGTTCCGCAGTAGGCTGGCCGCAGCAGAGAATGACCTCGCGCGACGTCGACTCGCCGATGCGGTACGGGCGGTTCTTGATGCCGTGGTCGGTCAGCCAGGTGGCGAGTTGCGTGTCAGAGCTCATCAGGACGATTTCCGGTTCCACCGCCGGCATCTCATCCGGTGCCACGTCAACGGAGAACTCGATTTCTTCGCCGCAGGCAACAGCGCCCCGCTCAAATGTGGCAAGGAAACGGTATTTACCAGGGGGGCCGTCGACGATCACGTCCTCCTGAAAGACCGCCTGCACCATCGGCGGCTCGGGCTTGGCGCCGGAATCGGCAATTTGCACGGTGACGGTCTTCTCGAACACCCGCGTGAGGTTCGGGCCGATCACCTGCAGCCGCACCGGATATTCGCCTGGCGCGAGCGCGTCCTCATTCACCAGGACGGCTTCCAGCTTCACCGGCTGCTTCCGGTAAACATTGAGCGGCTCGGCAAACAGGCACCATCGCACCGGGGCCCAGACGTCGAAGATCGCATCAGTCGTGCCGGGCTTGAGCTCACGGAAAGTCGTCCAGATCCCCTCGGCCGTCATGCCTTGGTCCAGTGTGCCGGTGATGCTGTGGCCGATGCAGGCCGGGTTCGCACGGACCGCATTGACACTCATCAGACGCTGGCCGGCCATTCGGGCCATGCTTTGCTTGAAGAAGTCCTCGGGTCGCCCGAAGACTTCGTGCAGACGATATCGTTGCCAGTCGGCCAGGTACTGGTCGCGCCAGCTGCGGTAGAGCTGAGCATCCTCCACATCAGGTTTGCCAACCTGTTCATACCAGCCGACGGTTCTCATCAGGTCGATTGCGCTCCCGATGCCGCACTCCGAAATGAACAAAGGTAAACCGCTGCTGTCGAGTGTCCGCAGCAAGTGGATGACATCCGCTGTATGCGGTACGCGACGATAGGGATGTTGATCGCTCAGCAGATCCTCCCAGACGTTGGATCCGGGATTGCTGACGGAGCCCACCTTCTCCTCGGTCTTTCCGAAGGGAAACAGGGCGAACGTCGTGCTGTCGGGTTTGTCGCCCGGCTTGAGCATTCCGTAACTCCACGGGCCATGAGGATTCTCCTTGATCGAGAATTCCTTGTCGGCGATCCAGGTCTGGCCGGCGGAGTTCTTGAGGACGATATTCAATGCCGTTGTGTCGGCTCCGTAGTTGCCGTTGCCCCAGCCACAGGCACAATCGATCGTATCGCCCGCTTGGACGTCGAGCGTCGTGGCGTATTCACAGGCGGGGCCGTCGCCGTCGAGATTAATCATCCGCGCGAACAGCGGCTGACCATTGTGGAGTACATGCATGCTGGTGGTCGCTCGTTCGGCGATTGTCTTGAAGGCGGCCGCCAGTTCAATTTTGTCGTCGGCTGGAGCCGTCCATCGCAGGACGGCATATTCGCCGTACAGACCCGGGTGGAAAGCCATCTGGCCCGGTTGCCAGGTAATTCCCAAGGCCTGGATCACGTGATCCGTCTCGTTGAACGTCACACACGGATCATCCCGTTCGTTGTTGCGCCACACGCGGATGCCGGCTGTCCCGCCGCCATGGATGTGCCAGTTGCCGCTGTTGAGCAGGACCAGGCGCGTGTCGTCCAGTTTGCGGAGTTCCGGCAGCGCGCTGACCGCATGTCGAAATACCGGACCGTCGTTGGTTTCGTTGAGCATTCCCCAGATCGTGATCGACGGATGGTTGCGGTCCCGTTTGACCATGCCCAACACCGATTCGTTGTACCGCTCTTTCATCTTGGGCGAGTCGGCGAGGCACCAGGCAGCGTACGACTCGGCATAGACCATCAAGCCGAGTTCATCGGCCAGGTCGAGCTGATATCGTTTGGGCACTCCGGCGATAAAACGAATCGTGTTGTACCGCATCATCTTCTGGTTGATCAGATCGCGACGCAGGAAATCGGGGTCATGAGGCATTTCCAGCCCGATGGGGCAGCAGTTTCCTGTGTGCGAACACTTCAGATAGAGGCGTTTGCCGTTGAGCCGAAAGTAACCGTCTTCCAGGCGAAAGTCGCGAAACCCGCATCGCACCGACTGTTCGTGACCGGCGCTTTCGTGCTGCGGCGTCTCGAGGGTCAATTTGGCAGTGACGCGATAGAGATACGGATCATCCAGATTCCAGAGTCGGTGTCCGACAACCTGCAGCGTCGATTCGGCAAGGGTGTCACCCGCGTCGAGTTGTGGCTCGAGCGTGATGGTTTGCAGCGTCTCACCCGACGCGGCCGGCGCCACAGACAACTGCAACTGCGCCTTCTGCGCCTTGGTGCCGGCATGGCGAATGTTGGCCTGTACGTGAATCGCACCGGTCTTCCAGTCGGGCTGCACATACAGATCCTCGACCCACGCCGGAGGCACCGTCAGCACCTCGACCGAATCCCAGATGCCGCCCTGATCCCAGGCGCTGCCGGAGCGATAGGGGAGCGCCTTATTGCGGTGCGGTACTTCATTCAACACGATGCCGTCAATCGGTTCGTGAATCGGATTGAGCACACGTACAGCCAGACTGTTTTTCTCTCCCGGCTTGACGACGTCCGTTATGTCGAACACGAACACCGACTCGCCCCCCTCGTGCGACCCGACGTTCGTTCCATTAAGCCATACATCACACTTGTAATCGACCTGCCAGAACCGCAACAGCGTGCGACCATCGGCATGGTGGTTGACAGGACCGTCGAACTCTCTCCAATACCAGGCCACGCCGTGATAGCCAGGAAAAGCATCCTGGATGATCCAGGGAACCTTCGTCGCTTTCGCTTCTCCGCGCGGCGCGGCCCACCATTGCTGCGACTGACCGACGTTGTCGGGATCGGTAGCCAGCAGCCACTGGCCGTCGAGCGAAATGACTGGCGTTGCCTGGGCGTGGAGTGTAGAAGATGTCGCACAGGCAAACGCGACAGCAATACCCAGAATGAAGAACCGGCTGTTCATCGTCGTGACCTCCGATGTGGTACGTGGTGCAACGTCAAGGAACACTCGAGCGACAACTGCGCGGAGTTGGTCCGTTGGCGGTTCCGAAATTGCGGAGGACTGCTGCCACGTCGGCTCGATGGACGTCATACGCACGTGGGGAGCGCTCCTGCACATCCCATACTCCTACCGCAAATCCAGGCCACTCACAAGCGCCCATGACGCCGGAGCGCCGGAAATGGCGTAAATGACCGCGTGCGATTCGGCAACACCTGCCTGAAATGACGAATGACGAAGTACCCAATGACCAATGAAATCACGAAGACCAAGCCGACCTCCCCACGAAGGCAGACCAGCCATTTGGCCCGACTCTTTGATCTTCAGCCGTTTGTCGTATTGGGAATTCCGCCATTCGCCATCGAGCAGCATGTCGTTCATCCTTGGCAGCGGCACGCCGCAGGATCGCGCTCGCTGCCTGTGTGACATGATACTGTCATACATAGTGAATACGCTCGCGCAGAAAGAAAAACAGGCCGGCTGCGACGCGATCCGCAGCCTGGCCTGTGCGAGGTCTGGTGGTAGATTCCATGTGAGCTGCATCCGGCTGTTGAGCCGCCAGCTACTTCGATTCGGTGTCAGCAGGAGGCGTCTGCGACACTCCGGTCTTCTTGGCCAGCGCTTTGCCGATGAAGTCCGTCAGGCCCGGGCCGCGAAGCTCTTTGGCAGTTCCGAGGATTTCGCCGCTGTCTCCGTCGACCAGCAGCACGAAAGGAATGCCACTCACATCGTACATCTCACCAATCGTGGTGCTCCACAGCTTTCCTTCATAGATCTGCGGCCAGGGCATTTCGTTCTCTTGGAGGAACGTTGTCAGCTTCTCGGTCATGTCTTTGTCGTCAAAACTGATCCCCAGCACCTCAAAGCCTTTGTCGTGCCAGTCGCTGTACGCCTGTTTGACGTTCGGGAGTTCCGCGATGCAGGGGCCACACCAAGTGGCCCAGAAGTCGAGCATCACCAGTTTGCCGGCATAGGACTTGGGAAACTCGATCGTTGTGCCATCCAGAGCCGGCATCGAGAACTCAATCGCCTTCTTGCCCAGCGCTAGATCGGGCGGCATCGGAGCGATCGGGAGCTCTTCGGTAGCTTTTTCCAGTGTCAGATCGTTGCCGGTGATGCTCAACACATAGGTCGTGCCGGTGAAGTTGAACGGCTGACCGACGTTGACGATCTCGCGCCGGTAGCTCGTGCGGCCATTTCCGTCACGGTCGATCCAGAGTGAACTACCCGCTTGCGGCTGTCCGGCGACGAACGACGTGAACTGCTGTCCATCAATGTCCAACGCCACTTCGTAGCCGAAGTCGGTGTAGAACAGCAGGACGTCTTTGAGTTGTGGTCGCGACGGGTCGTTGGGGTCGAACCGGTACATGCCAAGTTTGCCGAGTTTCCCGTCACCTAGGTCGACCTGCGCGTCACCCTGGTACATGGTCAACTCACCATTCTTTCGGGCGGTCCAGGTCGTTTGAGGATCATTAGTCAGGTCGCCATCGCCGTTCGTATCGATTAGCAGGACCGCCGGCTTGTCGGCCGGCTCGTCCAGCAGGAACACCCAGCTCTTCTCGCCCAATTTGAGCGATCCGTACTTTGGTGCGGTCAATCCTTCGGGAGCGACCTTGACGAGTTCCGCGGTGCCATCCATCTGGGCTCGCATCGGACGATATCCGCCCATTTTGGCAGTCAATCCCTCTGGCTGAAACTTCGTGCTCACCCCATCTGACAACAGTCCTGCGACCAGGATCAGAGCCCAACTTGCGGTCATGGCAGCTTCTCACCTCGTAACGGAAACCATTTAGAGTCCAGGGATTGTCCGGCGGCATCTGGAACGCACCGTGACTGAATGGCAAGTATATCGCTGCCTGGGGGGCGGGCCAAGTAGCGGGAAAAGGGGGACGGCGGCCGATGCCAGGTTCACGGGAAGGACTTCTGCTGCTCGCCACGCTCGGCCTGCTGGCCGGATGTGCCGTGGGGTTCGCACGGCTGCGATGCCGTCGCCCCGCCGCTACTATGGAACGTCAATCAGCCGCCTGATGGTTGCTTATTCAAACTGCGACCACTCGAGGTACAGTGAAAACCGCAGTTTCGTCCGCTCAGGCTCAACGTTCAGTTCGTAGATCTGCGGTGTTTTGCCGCTGTGGTCAACCCCGACGACGTCTCCCGAACTGGTGTAGTACGATAGTCCCTCAGTGGCGAGAAACCAGAGTAGCGTCTGGCTGTAGTTTTTCGAGGATCCGTCGCGGTTCTTGAGCGTCTGTATCTCCGTCAGGTCGTCCTGGTGTGTGTAGTGAAATGTGCCCGCATCGGCTGCCGCGTCGGCGGCAGGCGGCCGGTACAGCACGGCACCGTAACCGTCTCCCACGGTTATTCTTTCGTCGGCTCAAGTCGCTTAAGGTACAGATTGCGGAACTCCATCTCCCCGTTTTCACCTTGCAGGCCCAGGTAGCCTTTTCCCGGCTTGAGGTCGTCGGCGTAGCTGGCCAGTTCTCCGTTGAGCCTCACTTCGCATCGTTTTCCATTGCAGACGATCTCAATTACGTTCCACTCGCCGTTAGGCTTGATCAGCGATTGCGCCTTGGCCGGGTCGCGCTGGCAGTCCGTGCCGAAAATGTGAATGACCCGCTCGCTGTTCTCACACTGCACTTCATATTTGTGATCTGGCCAGTTGCTCCCTTCCAGGCCGGAGCGGAGAAAGACCCCGCTGTCCTGCCGGTCCTTCAACCAGCGGATCTCGAATCGGAGCACGAAATTGTCATACTGTTCTTTCGTGCGCAGCCATCCCATCCCTTGGCCATGCTTGATGACTCCATCTTCCGCCGTAAACTTGCTTCCGTTCATCTGCTCCCATCCTTTGAGATCCTTGCCGTTGAATAGCGACACGAAACCTTCAGGCGGGTCATCGCCAGACGCGATCAGGGCCGTCGAAAGCAGCAGGCACAGGGCAGTATACAGTCGCTGGGGCTTCATCAATGCTCTCCTGGGGAAAGAAACTTGTCGCTCGTCTGCGACGGCACGGGGGAATCAACGCCCTCGATGACAGGGAAAGACGCACACGGTTCGGGCATTGTACCGACGATCGAGTGCCGACTGCAAAGGGGGATTCGCCCCTGAGGCACGAAGGAAATGACGCCGGCTTTTCGCTGTGTAGCCCCGCTCGCGTAGATGGTAGCCCCGCTCACGTCGATGGTAGCCACGCTCGCGTAGATGGTAGCCACGCTCGCGTAGAGCGTGGGTAGAGCCCGTCCACTCACCGTCGAGCGGCCGTACCTGCAACCTGGGAAGCTCGTCTTCTCTCGATCCTGAGCCGAGTACCTTTGTGTTGGCAAGTGGCGTAGAATGCGCCCGGCACCGAACGTTAGCCGGAATCACTCGCTCGGCCGTTTCGCCGGTTGGACCCCGCCAGATCGGCGACCGGTGTGAACTACCCAGCTGAGAGGGCCGAATGGCCAGGTTCACTGTCTGGCAGTCGAGTTGACGGGCGCTTGAGAGGATGACCGACATGAGAACAGGTATCTGCGCTGTGGCCGTAACGCTGCTGTTGACCGGGGGGACGCCAGATGTCACCGTCCGCCATGCGACTGCCGACGACGCGGCGGTTGTCGTGACGGACGATAAGTATGTGCCAGGAGCAACGGTGGCGGGTGAGATTAACGTGGTGATCGCAGCACAGCCGAGCGATCTGGAGCGATTCGCCGCTGCTGAACTGCAACGCTATGCGCAGAGGCTTTTCGGCGCAGCGGTCCCGGTCACGGCGTCGCCAGGAATCGAGCCGATGCGGGAGCCGTAGCGACGATGGCCGAGTACGTCTGGCGTCAGCTGGATCGAAAAATCAAAGAACTTCAGACAGAGCGGAGCGGCGTGAAATAGATCGGTACCGATTTGCCGTGCTCTCGTTGCTTTCGCTGCGCCCCGTGTCTGGATTACAATAGCATTCCTGCCACCCACTCACCTACTTCGGGACATGCCGCACATGCGACCCATCCATCCGACTTGCTGCCTTCCATTCCTTCTGCTGTTTGCTCTCACAATCCTGTCGCCGGTGCAGGCACAGCCCCAGAATCCTGATACCGATTGGTTTCAGAAGGCCGGTTGCGGCGTTTTTGTTCATTATCTGACAGGCCTGCAGAACAACGCCGAGTCGCTCAACAGTCTGGGTCGCGAGACCTCGTGGGACGAGTGCGTGCGCGAGTTCGACACGCAACGGTTTGCCGATACGATGCACGAGGTCGGCGCGGGGTATGTGATCTTCACGATGCTCCAGGTCACGCAGCATATGATCGCGCCGAACGCCACATTCGATCAGATCACTGGCTACAAGCCAGGTGAGGCTTGCGCCAGGCGTGACCTGGTGGAGGATCTCTATCGGTCGCTCCACAAGCGCGGAATCCCGCTCATGCTCTATTGGACTGGCGACGGGCCACGGGCCGATGCACAGGGAGCGCAGGCGTTTGGCTGGCAGCAACCGGTCACCATGGAGTTTGTTGACAAGTGGTCGAGGGTAGTGCGCGAGTATGGTGAGCGTTACGGCGACAAAGTCGTTGGCTGGTGGGTCGATGGAGCGTACCCATTCATCGGCTACGACGACGAGAGGCTTGCTGTATTTGCCGAGGCGTTGAAAGCCGGCAATCCTCACCGGATCATCGCGTTCAATCGCGGGGTCGATCCGCAAGTAATGTCGTACACTCGCCACGAGGACTATACCTGCGGGGAGCAGAACGTCTTCTTCGACATGCCTTCCAGCCGGTGGCTGGACGGAGAGCAGTGGCACATTTTGTCATTCCTTGGGCCGAGTTGGGGGCAGCCCGGCAGCAAGTACTCCAAGCGCGATCTAGCCGACTATGTGTTTGAAGTGGTGCGACGCGGCGGAGTCGTTTCGATCGACGTAATGCTTTACCGAGATGGGTCGCTTGATCGGTCGCAAATCGAAATGCTGAAAGCGGTGCGGAACGAGCTGAACTCAGGGACGGCCAAGCCTCCGATCCCGCCTGGCAATCTGGCATACCGCAAGCAATCTCTACTGCTGAGCCTGGATGGTTCTCACGAACTGCAGGTCAACGGAGGCACGCAGTTTCCACGGCTGGGAGTCGATGGCAATCTCTCCACAACGGCCTTGGCTGGCGGCGAATGGCCCTGGACCTACGAAGTCGATCTGGTCGATACCGTTCCCATTCGTCGCATCAAAGTCAATTTCGGCAGTGAGTATGCCACGGAGTTCGACGTTCGGGTGTCGGTCGATCGTTCTACCTGGCAGTCGGTGGCTGAAGCGCGCGATCACGACGGCGCTCCGTTTGAGGTGGTTTTCGAGCCTGTTCCCGCGCGCTACGTGCGGGTGTGCGCCAGCAAGCCCGATGGCCCCGACCAGACGGGGGCCCAGATGTCGGTGGCTGAACTGGAAGTTTACCAGTAGCCGACGGCGGCACCGAAGGAGATTTTGAGCTCGAGCCGGAGGGGAAGTACCGTGCGCAGTGGAATGCTCAAGCGTTTCCCTTTGCTTCTCATCAGCTTGCTGTCGGTCTGGCAGCCGGCTGCTGTCAGCGCCGATGAATCGGTCTTATGGCGAGTGCTCAGCGACAATCACGTCAGTGGAGAACCGTCGATCGAGACCGGGGCGACCTACACGGCCGATCCTCCCTTTACGAATCCCCCCGACGCTTCAGGCCGTCGCCTGGTCAATGGGGACCGGGAAGGGGGCAACTGGAATGATGTCGCCGGAATTAACAACGCGAATCAGACGGTCGTATTCGATCTGCAGGCGATTCACCGCGTTGGCAAAGTGGAACTGCTGCTCAGCCATGCTCAGAAACCAAAGTCCGTTTCGATCAGCCTGGCCCTGCACAGCGCCGGTCCCTGGACGGTGTTTGGCACCATTGTTCCAGGTGAAATAGGACCTGGCCCTGCCGCTCTCTGGCATCAAGCGGCAGTCGACGCCGCTCGCGAAGCACGCTATGTGAGACTGTTCTTCGAGCTGGACAACTGGGGTTGGTATGTGAACGAAGTCAAGCTTTGGGGCCTGCGCGGCGACGAGCCCACACAGGATACGGTGCTTCCGTCGGAAACGGACGGCGACGGCAACACGCTGCTCACCCGCGACGGCCTGCCGCGAGCCAGTATTGTCGTGGCCGCGGAGCCGACCCGCAAATCGTTGGCGGCAGCGGGCGACCTGCAGGATCACATCTTGAACATGAGCGGTGCGGTCCTGCCCATCCGCACCGATAACCAGGCGTGGTCCGGGACGCTGCTGTTGGTTGGGCCGAGCACGTACGTCGACCGTGCTGACGTGGACGTGCCGACCGGCTATCCGGAGAACGAACAGATCATTGTGAAGACGGTCGGTAGCAGCATTGTCCTGATCGGTAACGACGATCAGTCATTTACCGGCACGGAGTTCGCTGTTCAGGCACTGCTGGAAAAGCTAGGGTGTGGCTGGTTCGGCCCCGACGCGCTATGGCAACCGATACCTCACAAGAAGACCATTGCCGTTGGTCCGTTGGACATCGAGCATGTCCCGGCATTCAAGCACCGCAGCATTTGGATTGGTCTGGGGAAGCGATGGTATCAGGGAGGAGTCGACCTGAATGTCGGCCACGCACACGCGGAACTTCTTCCGCCTGCGCAGTATTTCGGGGACCATCCTGAGTACTATGCCCTGGTTGGCGGCAAACGCACTGCAGACGGTGAGTGGCAACTATGCACGACCAATCCGGAGGTCATTCGTCTGACCGTCGAGAAGGCATGCCGATACTTCGATGAGCACCCGAATAGAATGACGTTCTCTTTAGGGAACAATGACACGGGGGGATTCTGCGAGTGTGAGGCCTGTGCGAAGTCAGGGAGCAATCCCGCAGCGAGAATGCTCGTTTTTGCCAACGCCGTTGCCAGAGAACTGAGAATCGCGCACCCCGGAAAGTACGTCACGAACTATGCGTACTGGTATACGTTCGCGGCTCCTGTGGACCCGATTCGGTCTGAACCGGGCGTGGTTATCGTACCCGTCGGACAAGGATGCCACGCGCACCCGATCGAAGAACCGGCTTGTCCGACTAACGCCGGCTTCAAGGACAACCTGCAGCGCTGGGCATCCACGGGCGTCGAGCTTGGGTTCTACGAATGGTACATCCCGGGCTGCTCGCAGGAATACTGGCGCCGGATTCCGTGGGTGGCGGGCCGCACGGCACTCGCCGATCAGCAGCTGCTTCGTGCTTCGGGCGTGAAGTGGCTCACGTACGAGTCGCAGCACGCGTACGAAGAGAACGCTTACCCGCTGCGTTGGCCACTCTTCTACGTTGCAGCCAAGGGAATGTGGGACGCGGAACTCGCCTTCGAGGTGATCATCCGCGATGCCTGCGAGAAACTCTATGGTCCAGCCGCCCTGCCCATGTGCGCATATTACTCTGAACTTGAGCGGGCGATACATGAGTGCCCGGTGCACGGCGGAATTTGGAACCTACCCTCACCGCTCGACGTCTATCCGGAGGATGTTCAGACTCGGTTGAGCGGTCATCTAGCGGCCGCTTGGGAGGCGGCTACAGGCTCTGCGAGCGAGATTCAGGCGCGGATTGCTGCCGAGCGGAAGGTCTGGGATCTGGCCGTGGTGACTATCGAGAAGCTGCGCGAGGAGACACAGGAATCTCACACCAGCTCTTTCACGATCCGCTACAACGATACCGAGTACATGGTGAACAAGAAGACCCTCACGGGCCGGGAGCTGCGAGATCTCTTCGGCGTTCTTGGCCAACAGAAGGTGATCCTGGTGGAGGGGGATCGTGATCGTCAGATTGACGATCACGATCAGTGCCCCATCGCCAACGGCATGCAGTTCCGCTCCACGCCCCGTCGGTGACTCACCTGTGAGACAACTCGGTTTTCGCCCATTTGATACCGCGCCGGCCGGTCCATACGGAGATCCGGTCTGGATCGAACCGGTCTCCAACGCGTCTGTCCCACCTCGAGAAACGGCTCCCGTCCCACTCCCCTCACCCTCTCCAGCGGCAACTACAAACTCAGCGTTTCTCTCTGAGCCACGCTCGCACGGAGTGTGGGAAACCGTCACTTGGCGGCGGTGTCTACAACCACGGATGCCCATCTTCCCGCAATCCTGAGCATCGGCAAAACAGGTAGCGGTGGGGTGGGGAGTCGCACAAGGGGTTGGCATCGCGGCGAATGGGGTGTAAACCTGTAGATAACCGCAGGCGATTCGTCATTGGCCGCGGCACGCCGAAGAATCGCGATCATGGGTTCAGTGGTGGCATGGCCGTGGATCGTGTCACAGGTCTGTTCAAGGCTACTGGTCAAGAAGGAGATTATTCATGGATCAGGCACTGGAAATCATCTCGGCTGGAAAACTGCTGCACGTGAAGGCGACGGGCAAGCTGACCAAAGAGTGCTATGAGTCGTTTGTGCCGTTGGTCGACCGGCAGATTCAGGAACATGGCAAGTTACGGGTCCTGTTTGAAATGCATGATTTTCACGGCTGGACCGCCAGTGCTGCGTGGGAGGATCTCAAATTTGATCTGAAGCACTGGAAGGACATCGAGCGACTGGCGATTGTCGGTGAATCCAAATGGGAAGCGGGAATGGCCGTGTTCTGCAAACCATTCACAGCCGCCAAGATCAAGTACTTCGACCATTCTCAGCTTCCCGCAGCCCAAGCGTGGCTGGAGGAATGAAGTCTGAGGCGTGAGGGCTGAGGCTCAAGCCTCGCGCTAGCGCCGATTGAGCTCCGCGGGAGTTTTGGGCGGGGCGATTCGTTCGAACAGATCGATCGGCCACTGGCGCAAACGTTCAAATTCCTCGGGAACTGGTTGCTGGAACTGAACGTATGCTTGTACCTTGCCCTGAACTGTGTACGAAACGTCACCTGCTCGCGTACCAAACACCTTGAAGCCCATCATGACGGTGTCTTCCAGATCGACGTGGAGCTGTCGGCCGTCCTTGCAGCCGCAGCAGATGATCCCCGATGAAGGAGTGCCATGCGGCTGTGAGAAGTTCAGGACGATCAGGCGGCAGTCCTTGAACTTCACACGTGTGCAGAGTTCGTCGACTCCGGGAAAGCCTGCCTGTAACGCGTTATCAGGGCTGACGATCGTGCAATTGTCAAATGTGGCGTGAGGTGCATCGGGCATAGTCTTGCTCTCACCTCGTACGTACACGCCGCCCGCGTCGCCCCACCAGTCGAGGTTCGCGAAATAGCAGTTGCGGAAAACGACTGGTTCGTCACTGCGCGGTGTGTGGGCCATTACCGCCGCACCGGCGAACCGGCCTGTGCCCACGCAGTTCTCAACCACTGCCGAGAATTCAACTCCCTTATCACATGTAATGTCCCAGCCTGGTCCCCCCTCCGATCCGCATACGTACAGATTGCGGTAGATCCAGCGGTCCCAGATGGAGCCGGAGAAATCGGGATCGCATTTGAACGGTCCCCACCAGTCAACACACTTCAATCCTGTCTCGGGTAGATCGGACTGAACGATCTTCCAGGCGGGGTTTCCGGTAGGCTTTGTCGGGTCGGTCCGCACGGCTACTCCAGGACAACTCGATTCGATCACTACCCAGCCGGTCGCACCGGAGCCGAATGTTCCATCGCTGTCACCGACCAGCAGGTTGTACGAACCTGCCGCTCCACGAAAAGCTGGATAGAGGTTAGCTTCTTCGTACGTGTCGGGTCGGATCACGACGCGATGGCCACCTTGGTCATTTGGCACCGCCAGCAGCGCCGCTTGAATCGTATGAAATGCACTCTGCCAGCTGCTGCCGTTTGAGTTGTCCCCCAGCTTGGACACGTAGATGGTGCGCCCCTGGTTGCCCGTGTAATCCGTCGCGGCAGGATCCCACGACGCGGCATGAATGGGCACCGCCGCAACGCATGCGGTCAGCAACAAACCAGCCAGAAGTCGTGTCGGGAGATAACGATAGAACTCGTCCATTGGCTGATCCTTTTACCGGAGGAGGGTTTCCAGACGTAGAGTTTGTCGACGCTGTTTGCTTTGCGATTACTTGAGTTCACTACACGTGGAAAGGTGACAAGCCGGGATAAATGGCCCAGGGCGACAGTCGAAGAATCTACTCCGTAATCGAGCTTCTTTCTTTGGACGGATCATGGTCCGTTCTGAGGAACTGACTGCACAACTGCAACCTGGACGATCTTCTTTGACCTCTTATGTACCCACAATACGCTTTGTATTACTGCGGGATACTTTGGCCTCACGTCTCATTGTGTTCATTCTCTCCCAACGCTGGAAGTAGTGATGACCTCCAGCAGGCTTCCTGCGCCGGCTTCCAGTCGCAACTGAAATGTGCCCTCAGTTGAGGGCCTGAGCGTCGCTCCTGTTTGCCGGTCGATCAGTCCGTGTTTCAGGCCGGTGATCGTCAGCTCCTGAGCTTGGTCTGTGTCGTCATTGACCACGATGGCCAGCGTCCTGCTGTTGGTGGTCTTGAGCAGGCCAATCCAACCGGGCGCAGCGATCCGGACCGACCCGATATCGCATGGCCTGGCTCCTTGTAGCAGCGGCCGAAGTTCACGCACTGTGGCAAATGTCTGTCCCAAAGCGTTGTACTGCTCAGTGGCCGAACCATCGGGTCGAATCAGGCCTCCGCTCATATGTAGCGGCTGCTCCGCCATCGCTACGAGATGCGTTGGAAAGGTCGTTCCTTGATAGGGTGGTTCCTGCGCGTTATCGCTGACCGGGGGTTCGTATACATAGTAAAGGATTCCCTGAGCTCCGAGTCCGAGTGCACTCCACGTCTGCCAACGCGTCTCGCCGACGGTCGGCGCGCGCCAATGGAGCACGCCTCCCGGCAGGATCGTCATCTCCCCCTGGGCATCGTACTTCCACGGCCCCCAGATGTCAGCGAACATCTGGGGCATGACCCAAGGAGATTTGCCGTTCTCAATCGACTCCGCGACCGTGACGCTTGCCTGCTGACGGAACCACGAGCGCGAAACGGTTGCCGGGTTGGGACCGTTGGGATTATTGTCCGAGAAGAACGGATAGAGATCGGTGCAGACAAACGGAAAACCGGTCCTACGTGCATAGTTCGGTGTGTCGGGCCACATCGTCACGACAATGCCGGGCTGCTGAGCACCCCAACTTGCGAACTTCTGCCGGAACTGTTCCATTTCGTCCACCAGGGCGCTCGGCGGCTCGTCGCATAGTGGCCAGGCACATATCGATGAGTGAGGTGCGGCAGCGCTCAGGGCGGCCGTCGCCTGCTGCTGCAGGTAGTCCCAGTTACGGCGTCGCCATGGAATGTTATAGTGCAGTTCGCTCAGGCCGGGGATCAGTCGCACCTGTCGTGCTGCACACTTCTCGGCCAATCGCCCAAGATCGGAAGTGTTCAGGTTGACGACCCAAATTGTGTCGACGTGATGAGCCTGCATGTCATCGAGGCGTTGATCTACCAGTTGCCACTTGTCGATTTTCAGACGCTCTGCGTGTCCGCACAGTCGTTCCCAGGGCCAGTACACTCCCAATGGGAATGGCACAATCGTTTCGTCGGCGCGCGCGATCGCACCGACGGCCATCGACAACGCAAGCCCGATGTACAAGCAAAGCGGCGTTTTCATCTGATGATCCTTCCTCCGTTGCTGGTGTTCTTTCTCGCCCTTCCCAAGACGCTGGCGTGAAACCCTTTTTGCTTACACCCAGCCGCTGTGCATCAACAGTTTCACAGAAAACCGGGCTACTGCCTGCAAGAACGCTTTGCCTGCGGTAACATCATTGAGACACCTTTCGTTTCATTCCATATCCAACTCGAGCCACACCATGCTGCGACCTCTGCCTGCCATTGTATTGTGTTTTGTCGTCGTAAGCAGTCTCCCCGCCTGGGCCGCCGAGCAGGATTCGCCTTCGGAAACTCTCCAAATCGATCCGTTGCTGATTGCTCAGGCGGCCGAAGTCTGGACCTTGATTGGCGCGGACGACAACCCCTTGTGGCCTCTCTGGCAGGGCAAGAACATCCCCGTGCTAATTTACCTGCCCGGGCGACAGGATGTGCTGATCAATCACCCGTCGCCGCCGGCGGGCTTTGTGCCGTACCGGGGGCCGATTCAATTCCCTGTCGGCCAGATTCACGTGCGCGATGGCCAAACGATCTTCAGTCTGGATGGTCAGAACACTTCGACTGATGTGGCCGGGACTCAGACACTGGTCATTGCCGATACTCTGTCGAATTTGCGGAATTCACTCAGCTCGATCATCGCTCAGGCGTCATCTGCCGCCGACAATCCGACCACGTTGCGGTTTGAGCAGTTGAGCAACAATCCGTATGACACGTTGGGCTTAATTGCTCACGAAGCGTTTCACGTCTTTCAGCATCGAGCAGCACCCGGTAAGTCGGGGAACGAGCTGGCGCTTACTCGCTATCCAACGTTGGCAGTGACCAACACGGTCGGCTTTGCACTGGAAGGGCAATTCCTGGCCGAGGCGCTGCGGACGTCCGATCGGCAGACGGTTCGGGACCTGGCGTTTCGCTGGTTGGCGGTGCGCCAATGGCGGCGCCGCGACCTGACGCCAGAGGACGTTGCTTACGAAGATGGCACGGAATTCAATGAGGGCTTGGCAAAGTACATCGAATATCGACTGCTGCAATCGCTCGAGGGGCGTGTTCCCGGGCCGGACATGAAGTGGATACGCGGCTTCCACGGCTATGACGACCTGTCCGCTCAGCGCGAACAACTGATCTCCAGGATGGTCCAGCATCTCTCCGGCAAGGTGAACGTGAACAACGATCCCTATGGTGCCTCACCGCTGCGCATGCGTCTCTACTACTCGGGCATGGCGATTGCGGCGGTCCTGGACCGACTGGCCGAACCAACCTGGCATACGACCATTCTTCAGCCCGACATAACACTCACCGCACTGGCCCACGCAGCCATTGATCCTCAGCCAGAAGAATTGGAGGCGGCCATCGCAGCGATTCCACAGCTGCCCGATTACGAGGCGATTCTGGAAGAAAAGAACGAGCTGCGTGAAGCTGGCAGTCAGTGGATTGCGTCTGAACTTGCTTCGATCGAGAACGGCGCCACGACCGTGACAATCGATTACGCGCAAGTGCCTGATGCCCAGGTGGGAATGAGCTTCACGCCGTTTGGGATTGTCGCCGTGGACAGCCAACGCACGATCTTTCGCCTGATTCCCATCTCGGCTAAGATCGGCGACGCCGCCCGGTTCGACCAGACTTCTCCCGCCCCCGTCCTGCAAGACCGCCAGGCCCGAAAATTCATGTTCGCTCTGCCCGAATGTGTGTCGCGCGAGCAGTTGCTGCAGGCGCTCGATTGCAGCGAGTTGCGGGAGGAGCCCATCACCGCAGCGGAACTCGTCCTGCCGGGGGTGAAACTCCGCTTGAACAAGGCGGTCGTCCAGTGGCAGCAAGGGCGGATCGAGTTTGCTCTCCGGCCGTGACGTGAGGCGTGAGCGCCTCTGTGAGGCCGGTTGCTGCGATCGACACGATGCGCCGCTTCTGCCAGGGACATGCCGCACCGAAGTGGTGGGAGAATAGGGAATGCGACAATGCCACAATGCGACAGTGCCACAATGCGACAATGGCACAATGCGACAATGCGACAATGCGACAATGCGACAATGCGACAATGCGACAATGCCACAATGCGACACTGCGACAATGTGTGGCGGTACGGCTCCCGCTATGGGCGATCCGTTGCTGGCCCGGCCTGTTTCTTCCCCTTGGTGATTGGATATTCCTTGTTCGATATCCTGAGGTTCAGAGGGCGCGAGTCATAGGTTGTCTGGTTCTGTTCCTCTTCCTCAGGTCTGCCCTCTCGATTGTCGCATTGAAGAAATGTCGCATTGTTGCAATCCCTATTGACGCTCCACCTCCCACCAGCCTGTCATGACGGGAATGGCAACGCGGCCTCCTGGCAGCTGCGATCGACGCGACGCGCCGCGACGGTCAGGGGCAGGCCGCACCGAAGTGGTGGGAGAATAGGGAATGCGACAATGCGACAATGCTTTAATGTGTGGCGGTGAAGATCCCGCTATTAGGTGATCCGTTGCTGGCCCGGCCTGTTTCTTCCCCTTGGTGATCGGTTCCGACGCCTCGTTGACCGCCGCCACTCGTTCCACCTCAGTCCGTCGTTGAACGATACAGGTTGTTTGTCTGGCGGAAAATGTCTCACACGCCGCAATCCAATGCCGCAAGCCTGACTCCTCACGCTTCTTCAGGAATCGCCCAATGACCGCCCGCGCGATACGTGCGGGAGAGCAACGCGTTGGCCTGGTCGTCGCCCAGGATCTGCTCTGAGTGCGGATCGAAGTTCAACGAACGTCCGACACGCATGGCGAGGTTGCCCAGATGCACAAGACTGGTGGACAGGTGCCCGATCTCGATTTCCGCGTTGGGTGGCCGTCCCGTCTTGATGGCGTCGATGAAGTCGGCTGCGTGGCCGAGAAGTTGCGGAGGAGCCTGGGGGCTGGCAGTAATCTGCTTGTTGCCTTCGTCCAGGATCTCGAGCTTGCCTCGTTTGCTCAAGAACATCTTGCCCTTGGTACCATAGAATTCGACACCCGAATCGACGTTGTACGGGTAGTTGGTCGACCAGATCCGCAGTTCAAAGATGAACTGGCGTTTGTGTCGCACCTGCCCGTCGCCGGGCCACTCGAAGACGACGGTCCCGGTATCCGGGTACTGCTGATCATCGTCAAAGTAGTACTTGCTTCCCAGTCCCGCCACGGTTGAGGGATGTGTCTCGACGCCCAGACCCCAGCGGGCATAATCGATCTCATGCGGACCATCGCCACCCAGTCCGCCAACGCCGAAGTTGTACCACCAGTGCCAGTGGTAATGGAAACGGTTCTCCTGAAACGGAACGAACTCGGCCGGACCGACCCACAAATCGTAATCCACACCTGGTGGCGGATCGCTGGGGGTGCCACGTCCGATACTTACCCGACGCTGCACGTCCCAGGCTTTGGCGACCAGCACATCGCCGATCACCCCTTCGCGGAGCAGTTGGACTGCTCCGGCAATAAACGGGTTGCTTCGGCTCTGTGTGCCGTGCTGCACCACGCGGCGGTTGCGTCGAGCTGCCTTGACCAGCAAGCGTCCTTCCCGCACGTTGTGACTGCAGGGCTTTTCCACGTAGACATGCTTACCCGCATCGCAGGCGAGAATCGCGGCGGGAGCATGCCAGTGCTCCGGCGTGGCAATCACGACAGCGTCCACCGACGGATCGTCCAGAATGCGCCGCAGATCGGCTACCGCCTGTGGCGCGCCGGTCCTTTGCTGCACCTGCCGACGCCGCGACTCGTCGGGATCACACACATACGCGATATTCGTCAAGCCGGCGAATTCCTCGGCCAGTGCAGCACCTCGTCCTCCGCACCCAATAATGCCGACGTTTAACCGATCCTGGTTGCTTGCCGTCGTGATTCGGTCCGTCCACGTCCAGGCGGCAGCGCCGAGAGAGGCCACTGCGGTCTGTCGGAAAAACGATCTTCGACTCGTGCTACGCATGGAATGTCTCCGGTCTTCTCTCCACGGGATTCTCGTTGCGGCGAGCTACCGGCTCGCTTCGTCGTTCGGCGTTGCCCCACATCAGGTTGCTTGTGGTCTTGCGCTGCGTTGGCGACAACGTCAGGCTTGAGCAACCTCGTCTGTCGCCCGACTGCCAGCAGCTCAGCACAATTTGGTCGAGTGAGTAGGCAAAACGGATTCCAGCAGTAATAATCAGGGGCGATTTCATGTGTCAGCTGCCCGCCCGCAGGGCAGTTCGCCAGGAGGGTCAATTCGAACGGCCGGATCAACCACGCAGTACCTGGAAGGCAGCGAGGCGATCGGGATGTCTGCCTGGCGGTGGAACGATGGCCGGGACAGGACGGGGAGTAACATGATTTCGATCGATGATCAGTATGTGACGTCGGTTGCGCCGAACATGGATGCCGCCAAGAATGGCCGAACGCTGGTCTTCAAGAGGCAGTTCAAGGTCCTCCGCATTTCCGAGGACCAGACCGTGATTTTCGGTCAGTGCCAGGGGAGTGGCAAGACCCCCTATTATTGCTCCAGCGACTTTGCCAATCCGCAGTCGCCCGTCCATCGCTGCAGTTGTCCCAGCCGGCAGTTTCCCTGCAAGCACTGTCTGGGGCTGATGTTCGCCTTCGTTCAAGATCGTTCCCGATTCGAGATCGCTCCGGTGCCCGATGATTTGCAGACGAAGCGGGACAAGGCCGAAGCGCGTATGGCGAAGAAGCGAGTCGAGGCGGTCAAGCCAAAGAAAGTGAACAAGAGTGCCCTGGCCAAGAAGATCAAGGCTCAACTCGAAGGGTTGGACCTGCTCCAGCGTCTGACCGAGAACCTGGTGGGCATTGGCATTGGCAATATGAATGCCAAGTCGGCGCAGGAGATTGAGCATCAGGCCAGGCAGCTGGGAGACGCTTATTTGCCGGGTGCGCAGTTTGTCTTGCGTGCCTACACGGGGCTCTTTTCCCAGCCTGACGGAACTTTCAATGATGCGATGACTTCCACGGCACGCGAAGCGATCTACAGCGAAGCCCTCGATCGCCTGTCGACACTCCATGCGCTGGTGAAGCAGGGGCGGAACTACCTGGAAAAGCGATTGAGTGATCCCGAGTTGGCACCGGATACGGAATCGAGTATTGCCGCCTGGCTGGGGCACGCGTGGCAGCTGACGGAATTGCGGCAATTGGGGCGGGTGATTCCGGACGCCCAGTTGATGCAGCTCGCCTTCAATTCGCACGATGATCCAGCCCGGGGTGAGTGGATTGACACGGGGGTTTGGGTGGAACTTGGCGGCGGAAACGTCTATACGACCAGGAACTACCGTCCCTATCGGGCCGCCAAGTTCATCAAAGCGGAAGACAGTTTCTTTCAGGTTGCTCAGGTCCCGGAGCTGTTCGTATACCCGGGCGACATGAATCCGCGGATTCGCTGGGATACGATGACGGCGCGCCCGGCCGAGACGAGCGATTTCGCCGCGGTGCATCAGAGCGCTCAGCGGGACTTTGCAGCTCTCGTTAAGCAGATCAAGGGGAATCTCAAGGGGCCTCTTTCGGAAAAGCAACCTGTTTGCCTGTTGGCGTTTCGTCGCTTGGGGCTCGTGGGTGAAACGTTCGTCGTCGAAGATGCGTCGGGTAACCGACTGGCGATGACCGATCGCGGAATGGCGGAAGAACCTGCGAGTGTGCAGCTCCTGCGACTGGTGCCCCCCGCCCTGTTGCGCGATCAGGTCTTGGTTTCGCGATTTCGTCACGATCTTGACACGGGGCGTCTTGAAATCAAGCCCCTGGGTATCGTCACGGCCGACGAATCTGTGCGGTTGACGTTATAAGGAGTCGTCATGAGCATTGGGATCCTGGCGGACGTTTATCGGGAAACGCGGCGATTGGCGATTGCCGGGAGCGTCGTGGCGCCCGGCGACTTTCGCCTGCAGAAATTGATCGAGCCGCTGAACAAATTGGGTGAGAAGGCTCCGGTGTTTCTTCGCGTTGCCCAGTGCGTGGAACAAGTGATTCAGTCGAGCGAACGAACGGCATCGGCTGCTTTGCTGGAATTGGCTTCGCTGGTAGGGTCGATCCTGTACACGCAGGGGACGACTGGCGTGGAGGGGGAACTGGCTGACCTTCCCCCCTGCCCGCTCGCGTCGAGCAGGAGTCAGATCAGCGCGCGGCTTCTCAAGCCGCTGCTGGCGGCCTTGACTTCGACAGGTTCCGGGCGTTTGGAGCAGATCAAGTCGGCGTACGAGATGAGCCTGTTCCACGATTTGCGCCTGGTGCGACCGGCGCTGCAGGCGTTGGACGATTCGTATGCCGAGATCCGGGATTTTGTCGCGCAGAAGATCTTGCCGCTGTATGGCCGAGCGATCCTGGACGATCTGAAGGTGGCCTTCGATATCAAGGGCAACGTCGCGGACGGGCAGCGGCTCACACTGATTCACAGCATCGCTCCCGAAGAGGCCCGCGAGCTGGTGATGAAGGCTTTGGAAGACGGCTCCAAGGAAGTCAAGCTGGCCGCGATCGAATGCCTGGGGAATTCTGACGAAGACCTGAACTATCTGCTGCAGCAGGCACGAGCCAGATCGAAGGACGTACGAGCAGCGGCGCTGCTCTCGCTGGCGCGGATCAAGTCCCGGGACGCTCAGACGCACCTTGCGAAAACGCTTGATTCGAAAGACGTCGGCTTGCTCGTCCGAGCGGCGGAAGAAGTGGCTCCTCAAGATCTGATTGCGGGCGCGGTCGAGCGCGCTCGAAGCGAATTGGCTACCCTGCCTGGCGTGCAAGACACGGCGCAGCAGAAGGCTGCCGTGGAGCGTCTTCTGTCGCTGCTGCACATTGCCACGGCTCGACTCGATACGGCAGGTGAACAACTGCTGATGGACATGCTCGATCATGCCAGCACCTGGTCGCACATCAACTCGGATCCAGGAAAGGAGGACTTGATCACGTTGGGCATCAAGCGGTTGTCGGCCGGGAGTCAGAAGGGGGCCCAATATCTGGTTTCACAGCGCGAGATGATCTCGGTCGAGAACTGGCCGGCTGTAGTTTTTGCTGCCCGCAGGGGGCTGGAGCCGGCGCAGTTCTTTCAGACGTTCGTTCCCTACCTGGAGTCAGAGCCGAAAAGCAAGTCTCGCACGCATCCGCGAACCGAGTGCATCGTGAATCACCTGACCGGCCGTGGCGATACGTACTGCTACGAATGGAACAAACGCGGTGAGTCGCCGTTGCCGCCGCTGGATCCCGCATGGCTTGACGCAGCGATCAAGCTCGATCGCATGGAGGTCGTTCGCGCACTGGCGTCAACCCCGAATGCCAGCTTGCACAAGTACTTATCGGACAAGCGCCGCACGCTCAAAACCCAGGGCAAGACAGCCGACGACTGGGCGCTGGCGCGAGCCATGCTCGATTCGCGTCATCCCGAGGCCGAGCAGTTTGTTCTGGAGAGAGTGCGCGCCGTCAAGAATTCGAGCACCTATTGGCATCAGACGATGTGGACTCAATTGGGCAGTCGACTCTCTGCATCAGCCATTCCCGAACTCGAAGCAATGATCGCCGATCCCCGGACGAACAACCATTTTGGCAAGGAATTGCTGGAAGCGGTCAGGACGATTCGAAATCGTTCCCAATCGTCATGAGTGTGCAGGTGCTTCGCGTGAGAAGCAGGCCTCTGGCCAGCCGCGCGCTGGCAGAAGCGATCGCACAGAGCAACTCCGTTTGACTTGAAGAGACGATGCATATGGCCAAGCGAAAAACGGTTGAGGAAACCGCCGCGTCCCCGAACGGTCCAGCCGAAGTTCTGCGCGCTCCGGCGGAAGAGCTCTTCGCCGAAGAGCTCGATGCGCTGATCCTGAGCGATACGTACGACCGGCCACCGGGCTGGCGGATGTCTCCTCGAGCAGTTCTGACTTATATCTGTGGCGGCCAGGTCGGCGACCGGAGCATTACGCCCAAGTATATCGGACATCAGCGGCTGGTCGAGATCGCCATCTCCACGCTCGTCACCGATCGTGCACTGCTCTTGATCGGAGAACCGGGAACGGCCAAGTCGTGGCTGTCGGAGCATTTGACGGCGGCGATCAACGGCGACTCGACGAAAGTCGTGCAGGGGACGGCCGGTACCACCGAAGAGCAGATCCGCTACACCTGGAACTATGCCATGCTCATTGCACATGGTCCCAGCGATGCGGCGTTGATTCGCAGTCCGATCTTCCGCGCTATGGAGTCCGGCACTATTGCGCGCTTCGAAGAAATCACTCGCTGTGTTTCGGAAGTCCAGGACGCCATGATCTCCCTCCTTTCCGAGCAGCGTCTTTCCATCCCGGAACTGACGCGCGAAGTCGCGGCGATGAAGGGGTTCTCGGTGATTGCCACCGCCAATACCCGGGACCGCGGAGTCAATGACATGTCGGCGGCGCTCAAACGCCGCTTCAACATGGTCGTCCTTCCTTCGCCCGCCACGCTGGAGCTGGAGATGGACATCGTCAAGCGTCGCGTGCAGGACCTGGCGACGAACCTCGACTTGAAAGCTGCCGTTCCTGCTGACGAGGCGATTGAGAAGGTCGTGACGATCTTCCGCGAACTGCGCACCGGCCAGACCTTGGACGGCAAGAATAAAGTGAAAAGCCCCTCGGGCGTGTTGTCGACTGCCGAAGCGATCTCGGTACTTGCCGGAAGCATGGCGCTGGCCGCCAATTTCGGAACCGGGCACGTCTCGGCGGATGATCTTGCCTCCGGAATTCAGGGAGCGGTCATCAAAGACGAAGAGAAAGACAAGATCGTGTGGCAAGAATACTTGTCCAACGTACTGAAGAAGCGTGGCGCCCGGTGGCGTCCGCTGTTCGACGCCTGTTCGGAGCAATTGGCGTGAGTGATCCTTGGCACATTCAGGTGTTTGGCGTACGCCATCTCTCGCCCAGCGGTGCCTGGCATCTGCGCCGGTTTCTGGAGCGAGTTCGGCCGGAACTGATCCTGGTGGAAGGATTGGCCGATGCGGTCGAATTGACGCAGCACTGGGGGAGGAAAGGAACTCGACCACCCATTGCCATCCTGGCCTATACGGCCGACTTGCCGGTCCGCACACTTGTGTATCCGCTGGCCCGTTACAGTCCGGAGTTTCAGGCGGTGTTGTGGGCAGACCAGCATCACGTGCCGCTGGAGTTCATTGACCTGCCTTCCGACATCTTTCTCGGCCTGCAGGATCAGGAATATCGCCGTCTGGAACGGGCCCTGGCCGCCTCACAAGAGAATGAGGAGGTTGGAGCTTCGCCTCATCCGGCTGACGACGCCGGCAAGTCGGCGGACGAGCCTGGGCGGTCCGCTCGGGAAGAGATAGGGCCTCGGGTGGAAGCTGCCGACGAGCGTCGTTGCTCGCTCTACGAGCAGGTAGCCCGGCAAGCCGGGGAGCGCGACTATGACGCGTATTGGGAGCGGAACTTCGAGCACAATGTGAGTGATGAGTCGTATCGGCGAGCGGCGTTCGAGCTGGGCCGGTCGCTGCGCGACCTGGATCGTGACCCGCTCCCGCGTCGAGCCGAAAGCCTGGTTCGCGAAGCGTACATGCGGCGCTGCATCGTGGCAGCGATGGAGAGGGGCATTGATCCCAAGAAAATAGTCGCGGTCGTCGGGGCCTTTCACGCGCCGGTCCTCAGCGGTGAACATCCCGCCCTGACCGACGCCGAGCTGGCGCAGTTGCCACGTCGTGTGAGCAAGCTCACCTTGATGCCCTACTCGTACTTCCGACTCTCAGCTCAGTCGGGCTATGGAGCAGGGAATGCTGCTCCGGCATACTTCGAACTGATGTGGGATGCGCTGGAAAACAACGACCTTGATTCCCTGGCCGGACGCTATCTGAGCATGGTGGCCCGTCAGGTCCGGTCCGGGGGCACGCATCGCTCGACGGCCGACGTGATTGAAGGCGTGCGACTTGCCCGCACCCTCTCCGCTCTTCACGATGGAACCGCGCCTACGCTGGCTGATCTGCACGATGCAGCCGTGACGCTGATCGGTCATGGCGAACTGGCCAGCATTGCGGATGCGCTGGTGCGAATCGACGTGGGAACGGCGATTGGAGAACTCCCTGCGGGCGTCAGTCGAACGTCCATTCAAGACGATTTCGAACGGCACCTGGTTCGATTGAAACTCGACAAGTATCGAACCGCAGTCTGGCACGACCTGACGCTCGACCTGCGCGAGAACCGCCAGGTGAAGACAGAGGCCGCCGCGTTTCTGGACCTCGCCCGCTCCTCGTTTCTGCATCGCTTGCGAGTCCTGGAGATCCGCTTTGCCACCTATGTTCCCTCGAGTCAGCAGTCGGCCACGTGGGCAGAACAGTGGGCGCTGCAATGGTCGCCGGAAAGCGAGATTGCACTGGTGGAGTCGGTGCTGCTGGGCGAAACAGTCGAACTGGCCGCGGCACACAAGTTGAAGCGGGCGATCGAAGAGTCCACGACGATCGACGCGGCGGCGTTGCTGGTGAGTGACGCCTGTCAGTGCGGCTTGCCCGCCACGATGGAGCATGCGCGCGGTCGTCTGCAGAAGCTGGCAACCGAGAGCTCTGCCCTGGCTGCCATTGCCGGAGCGGCTTTTCAGTTGATGCAGGTGGTGCGGTACGGAGACGTGCGGAGATTCGAGACGGCTCCGCTCGTTCCGCTGATGGAAGAACTCTTTGTACAAGGCTGTCTGGCATTGCAGGAGGCGTCCAACTGCGACAGCGCCGCCGCAAAGGAGATGGCGTTGGCCATCGATCGGATGAATCGTGTTGCTCTGGAGTTTTCCGATCGCGTGGATGAACCGCTGTGGCGGAGAAAACTGCAGCAGCTGTCGGACGCGGATGATCGCAATCCACTTCTCTCCGGACTCGCCTGTGCGATTCTGCTGGAACGGGGCTGGATGAACAACGAGACGCTCGCTCGCGAAGTCTCGCGCCGGCTGTCGCCAGGAATTGCGGCCGATCTGGGAGCCGGCTGGTTTGAAGGACTTGCCGGACGCAATCGCTATGCGCTGATCGCCCGCCAGGTCTTGTGGGAACAGCTGGCCGACTACGTTCGCTCGCTGGATGAGGAGCAGTTCCGTCGTTCACTCGTGTTCCTGCGACGAGCGTTCGGTTCGTTCAGTCCCAACGAAAAGCGGAGTATCGCCGAGAACCTGTCGAACGTGTGGGGCTTGGACGTCGACCAGGCCGCCGAGGCGCTCGACGGTCCTTTGTCGGCGGCGGAAGAGCAGGCGATCCATGATCTGAACCAGTTCGACTTCGGGGATTTGTGATGAGCGTGGACAGCGAACAGGTCAAGCGGTGGCGACTGATCCTCGGTCCGTCGGCACACGATTCACTCGGCCAATGTTGCAGCGAACTGTCGCTGTCCGCTGCCCAGAGCGAAATGGATCAGGCGCTGGCTGCCATCTACGACGAGTCCGAAGCGGCCGGCGCCGCCGGTGGGCAACGGAGCGCCGGACTGGGCGGATCGTCTCCTCGGCTGGCCAAGTGGCTGGGTGATATCCGCAACTACTTCCAGGAAGACGTGGTATCGGTGATTCAGCAAGATGCCATCGAACTCAAAGGGCTGACGCAGCTGCTGTTTGAGCCGGAAACGCTCAAGAACGTCCAGCCGAACGTGCAGCTGGTCGGTACGCTCATGTCACTCCGCGGGCAGATTCCTGAGCGAACGAAGGAGACCGCACGCATGGTCGTGCGCGCTGTCGTCGACCAAATCAAGCTGTTGCTCGAACAGAAGATCCGCCAGGCAGTGATGGGTGCGTTGAACCGGAGACAACACTCACCACTCCCCAGCGCGACGAGCATCGACTGGAAATGGACCATCGGCCGAAACCTGAAGAACTACCAGCCGAACCTTGGGATGATCGTGCCCGAACGCGTCTATTTTTATGCGCGCGCCCGACGCACGCACCATTGGACTGTGATTGTCGATATGGACCAGAGCGGCTCGATGGCCGAATCGGTCGTGTATGGAGCCGTGACCGGTTCGATCTTCGCGTCGTTGCCCGCGCTCAAAACACATGTGATTGCCTTCGACACAGAAGTGGTCGACCTGACGGAATCTTGCGGCAATGACCCGGTGGAGATGCTCTTTGGCGTGCAGTTGGGCGGAGGAACCGACATCAACAAGTCGGTCGCTTATTGTGAACGGTTCATCGAAGAGCCCACTCGCACGCTGTTCATCATGATTACAGATCTGTTCGAGGGAGGGAATCAAACTCAGTTGGTGCGGAGATTGGGCGAGATGGCCGCGAGCGGCGTCCGGTGCATGTGCCTGCTGGCCCTCTCCGATGGTGGCAAGCCTGACTATGACGAAGGGTTGGCACGCAAGCTTGCCGCGCTGGGAATTCCCTGCTTCGCCTGCACGCCCAGCCGTCTTCCCGAAATGCTCGCCGGCGCACTGCGTGGCATGGACCTGCAGGCATTGGCCGAGCGAGCAGGCGTGAGGCGTGAGGCGTGAGGCTCGAGGGGAGCCCCAGGCGTGCTTCTGGTCACGGGGCGGAGTTCGAGCGTTTCTCCTCGTCTCGTCCTCAGGGGAGAAGAAAACGTTCTCACGCCAAGACGCCAAGAAACAGAAGTGTTCCAGGAGGAACACCACCTTGCCGTTACCAGCACGAGCCAGAAAGGAGATCGCTTCTGTGCGTTGCTCCGAACACTTGGGTTTCCCCCTCTTCGCGCCTTTGCGCCTTGGCGTGAGCCTACTGCTTTTCGCGTTACGGGCCAAGTGCCGGCGTGAGGCCCCATGCGCGCGGGGCCCGCGCTCACGCCTCACTACCGAAAAAGAGCCTTTCCGTATTGTCGAAGCGGATTGGAACCGGTAGATTATTCACCCAAATGAGGGGGTCTTGCGTCCGCCTGCTGTGTAGAGTCACAGGTGGTCGCGCGGGAGTTCTTCCTGGATGAGGTAGGCCTGCCATTCGATCAATGCCGTGTGGCGTCTTAGCTGGGAGACCTTTGGGTCCTGCAGGATCGTTTGGGTAGGAATGAGAAACCAAGAACGAGGTTGAATGGCGTTGGGCGTTCGCAGCGCGGCAGGCAGTGGATACGAGGGTCCTTATGGATGGCGGCCTCAATAGGGCTCACAAACGAGACCTTTCTGGTGCGATTGGTGGCAGTCATTTTCATTTGAATTCGGAGCAAGTGGCAGGGTCTGAGCGCCCGGATGAGGTATCGTCTGCGGCGACGGACAGACCGAGTCACATTGTGGGAGTGGCGGCATCGGCCGGCGGGCTCGAGGCGCTGGAGCAATTCTTTGACCACATGCCTCACGACCGCGGACTCGCCTTTGTCGTGGTCCAGCATCTGTCGCCAGATTTCAAGAGCCTGATGGACGAGTTGCTGGCTCGGCATACGAAGCTGGCGATTCATCGCACGCTGGATGGGATGTGCGTAGAGGAGAACTCCCTCTATTTGATACCGCCCAAGAAGGAGCTGGTGATTCGCGGCGGGCACCTGCATCTCATGGACCGGAGCGAGGGACTCTCACCCTATTTGCCGGCGGATCTCTTCTTTCACTCGCTAGCTGAAGACGTGGGAAATCGTGCTATTGCGGTGGTACTGTCGGGCACCGGTAGCGATGGGTCTCGCGGTATTCAGGCGATCCATGAAGCGGGCGGGTTGGTCTTGGCGCAACAGGAGGACACGGCGAAGTTCTTCGGATATTCTCGAGATGGTGGACGGGGACCTGCGTGTGGCACTGGGGGGAGCGATCTCCCGCGTCTGCAAGCAGCGCGCACCGGTTATCTACAAGGGAGTACGGATTGTCACCGAGGCAGGGGAGCAGCACGTGGCGCTGGAAGTCACTCCGCTTCCATCACGCGGCGAAAACCTGAAGTATCTGCTGATCTCCTTCCAGGAAATGGTGGCGCCGGTAGTCAAGGAGGACCCGAGCGAGGACGATTTTCATCTGGACGATGCATCCCGTCAGCGCATCCACGCGATGGAAAACGAACTGCGCTATACGCGCGAAAACCTGCAGGCGACGATCGAGGAGTTGGAGACGAGTAATGAGGAGCTGCAGGCCACCAACGAGGAGCTGGTTTCGTCCAACGAGGAACTGCAAAGCACCAATGAAGAGCTGCATTCGGTCAACGAGGAGTTGTACACGGTCAACGCGGAGTATCAGCGGAAGATCGACGAACTCACCGAATTAACCAACGACATGGATAATCTGTTGGCGAGCACCGATGTGGGAACGGTGTTTCTGGACAGGCAGTTGTGTATTCGCAAGTTCACACCGGCGATCGAGAAGTCGTTTCAACTGCTTCCCCAGGATTTGGGACGTCCCCTCAGCCATCTGGCACACAACGTGGTGTTTGATGGCCTGCTGCCCAAGGTTGCCGAAGTCATGCAGACTGGCCAGACGTTTGAGCAGGAGGTGTTCAGTCGAGACGGCATTCCACTGCTCATGCGCATCCGCCCTTACCGTTCGGAAACGACTGACGTCATGGGAGTTGTGCTGACGTTTGTCGATATTACGACGCTCAGGCAGGCCGAAAACTCGCTTTGGCGGATCGAGTGGCTGTTGACCAAACCAGCGGTCACGGGATCGCAGCGCAGACGGGACAAAGTGCGTAACGACGACCGTGCCATCTGAAGAATGGCCGCAGGCACAATCTCTCGCGAACAATCGCAGAGAAATGGCGTATTTACGACACGTGCGAGGCTGGAGGCGTGAGGCCTGCGGAACAGGGGGGACGGGAACCACCTTCGTCGAAAACGACGACACGCGTCTTTCAATTCTATCGGCGGAGAAGTGGCACAACAAAATCGCACATGCGAAAATTGGTCCGGCGGCCGTGTTGCTTTCCGTCGAAGCGGTACGACGCAGTCGTGCTCCTGCGAGGGGATGAATTCAACGCACATCATCGAGTCCTTGAGGATATTGGGATATTGCTGGAATAGCTGAATGGGTGGCAAATGACCGGCAAACAGAGAAGTGAGATGTGAGATAATCACATTCCGCCTTGCAGGTTGTTCGGGCTAGCACGATCCTGGTGAGTGGGATGCTGGTGTGGCACAGCGTGCCCGGGTTTGTTCGTGAGCCGTGTGATTCGCTGCACCCTGCCCGTTGTCGCCCACTGGTAGGCGAAGGGCCGAGTGGTCAGCATCAGGCTGTCTGACAACAAGGCCACGTGTGCATTACAATATGCCTGAGGAACTCCGAATTGTTGCGACAGGTAGACCGCGCGACAGAAGCCATCGCTGCGTGCATGCTTGAACCACTCCGGAAGGCGTTGGACTGCTTCGATTTTGTTCTGGAATTCTGCCAGAGTGGAGTTTCAATCTCCGCCCGAGTGACCGCGATCGGCAGCAATACCATTGCGCGAGAACGAGACAGGTGGTGGCTCATCTCTTATCACAAGGCAATCAGCGGGAATCGCCTCATGACTCGCTGAGGCTGACCAACTGGCAGTGTCGGTCGCCGAGACGACCCTGCCGCCAAGAGTCCACTTGGGTCTTTTCGATTCCCAGGGGACCGAACCACCTCTTGCAGTCTCCAAAACGCTTGAGAATTGATCACGAGGTACTTCCCTTTCTCTGTTCTGCAGTGCCTTGTTCGATGTACGGCGGTTTTCTCTCGAGTCCTTATTGCGACAGTTGGCGGAACGAGCGACATCAAGATTCGTAGCATCACCCGATGCCAGGCCACCAGCGCTCTTGTAGAGAGCTGCGTCCGCATGGCACAATGAAATGGGCAGCTTGGGGAAAACTTGGCTCGTGGATGAGATCATGACTCAGGACAGCGACATTCAGAAATCACTGGCATCACCAGGAGCCGGTTTGCCCGTCGTCCAGGCGTTTTTCCTCCGCCACCTGCTCTTCCCTGCTTTCTGTCTGACCACCCCGTGGGATAAGGCTCTGGCCGCGTTCCAGGCCGAGGGCCAGAAGGTGCTTGCATTGGCGGAGCCGTTGTCCGACGAATGCCTGCAGCGGCGCGTCCTGGTGAAGGCTCCGCTCGGTATTGAGGACAGCTCTCGCTACTGGTCGGCCGCCATGGTCCTGGAACATCTGATTGAGGTCGGAGCAAGAGTTGCCGTCGGAGTCGTTGAACTGACCAACGGGTCGAAGGTGACGGTCAAGGCAGACATCGCGGACGTGAAGCCGAAGGGAGGCAAAGGGAGCCAGGTCGTCGAGGATTTCCGGCAGTTTCTTGATGACTACGTCCGCATGGTCACCGAGGACGCTGGCGACCGTGGAAGCGGGGCGCGACATCCGCATCCCTGGTTCGGTCATCTCAATGCACATCAATGGGTCTGTCTGGGTGCTGTCCACCAGTCCATCCACCGCAAGCAGATGGAACGGATTATTGCCGGACTGTAAAGGAGCGGGGCGCGTGACGGCTCAGATATTCCTGGTCTTCGCTCTTGTCACAGCCGCTCGCTCAGCGAGCGGTGATCAAGCGTCGTGGAAATGGGCTGAGAGGAGGGAGGATCAACGTTGAACCGAATCAGGTCCGCTGCCCGCCCATTTGGCTGACCATCGTTCCCTGGTGGGCGTGACTCAACTACAATCGTGACATGGACGTAGATCACATTCTGGCCACGATGAACGACTGCCAGGTCGAGTATCTCTTGATCGGTGGCATGAATTTCTTGCTCCGCCATGAGCCGGTTCTGACATTTGATGTGGACTTGTGGATTGACGATCACGCAGCGAATCGCCGCCGCTGCGAGCGAGCTCTGACGGTGCTGGAAGCGGAATGGGGTGAATTTGATTCCGATTGGGGAATGGTCGCTCAGCGGGAGCCCGGATGGCTCGACCGGCAGCCGGTCTATTGTCTGAGTAGCCCGAGCGGCGCGATCGATATCTTCCGATCGGTGAGGGGTCTGTGGGATTGGGCGACGAGCCGCGCGCAGGCATCACTCGATAGGACGGCAAGCGGCACGGCCTATTGGGGCCTGAGTGACGGCGATATGCTGCAATGCCAACTGGCCTTGGAGGCACCATACCGCAAGCTTCAAAGGATCGCGACGCTGGAGCGAGTATTGCGGGAGCAGAATCGTGGTCACGATGCATGACTGGGTGGAAAGCGAATCGGCCAAGCGGCTTCGCAACTGGGACTGCGCGGCGCGATGGCAAGTGCTGCAGCAGACGATTACCTGGGCCGAACAGCAGGCAACCGTACGTCGCAATACACCGGCCGCCTGCGTCCGCGAACAGCACCGCAAGCTGGCTCAGTGGAAAGAGTGGGAAAAAGATCTCCTGCCAACGGGAAGCTAACGGCAGGATCGTTACGTTGGTCACCGTGGGGATTTTCGATTGCACAGAATGACGTGGTGGTGAGTCGCTGATGGGGGACTTCCGCAGCCGATAGTGTCGTCCGCTGCGGTCACAACCGGGGCTGGTAAGGAGACTGGGCGCTGCGTCTCGAGCGGGGCGGTGCGCCTGACTGCAGACCAATGAACAACAACCGCACGCTTTGCTTACTATTCGTGATCGTGTGTGCTGGCAGCACCTGGCTCAGGTCTGACGCAATAGCAGATCAAGAGCTTCCACAGCTGCGTGTGTCGCCGAACGGGCATTTCCTGGTCACTTCCGCTGGGACGCCGTTCTTCTGGCTGGGAGACACGGCGTGGCAGCTGTTTCATCGGCTCAGCCGGGAAGAAGCCGATGAATACCTGCGTAATCGTGCCGCCAAAGGCTTCACCGTGATCCAGGCTGTCGCGCTGGCCGAACTCGACGGGCTCACGACGCCCAATGCTCATGGACGCCGACCGCTGATCGACAACGATCCTGCGCGCCCCGATGTCCAGGAGGGGCCGGACAACGATTACTGGGACCACGTAGACTACATCGTGCAGCGAGCGAATTCATTGGGCATGTATATCGGATTCCTGCCCACCTGGGGCGACAAGTGGCAGGCGGCTCGTCGCGGCAGCTCCCCACCTGTCTTTCAGGTGGACAATGCCCGAGTTTACGGGCGGTGGCTGGGGGAGCGATATCGGACAGCGGCGGTCGTGTGGATTCTCGGTGGCGACCGGAACGTCAATTCAGCTGCGGAGAGAGAGATTATCGATGCCATGGCTCAAGGGCTTCGTGAAGGAGACGGCGGGGCGCACCTGATCACGTTTCATCCACGCGGGCCGGGGCAGTCTTCGGCACAACTCCAGGACGCTTCCTGGCTTGACCTGAACATGAGCCAGTCATCACATGGGGCACGCGATCACGACAACGGTCTCTTTGCCGCCCACGACTACGCTCTCATGCCGCCCCGGCCGACCGTCGATGGCGAACCTCGTTACGAGCAGATTGCGGTAGGGTTTTACAATCGGGGAGCGACACGCGCGCTGCGTTTCGATGACTACGATGTGCGTCAAGCCGCCTATTGGTCGCTGCTGGCCGGTGCGTGTGGCCACACCTATGGCCACAATTCGGTCTGGCAGATGTGGGCACCCGGACGCGATCCCGTGCTGGACGCCGACACCTCGTGGCGTGAGGCGCTCGATCATCCGGGCGCGTTTCAGATGGGCTGCGTCCGCCGTTTGTTCGAGTCGCGACCCTGGCAAGAACTGGTGCCCGACGAATCATTCATCGTCGACGCGGCGCGTCATGGAGGCGCGAAAGTCCGCGGCGCCCATGCGGCAGACGGCTCCTTCGCGCTGGTCTATTCCCCGCGCGGCGAATCGTTCACCGTACGACTGGACGTCATCAAGACCGAGGCTGACGTCAAGTGCTGGTGGTACGATCCGCGTTACGGCACCGCGTCCTACATTCATACGGGGGTGGCCGTTGCGCTGCAGACCTTCACCCCTCCCGACTCCGGTCGTGGACGCGACTGGGTGCTGGTGCTCGACGATGCCGCCAGAGAGTTTCCCACGCCAGGAACCAAACAATAGATGCCGGGATCTACAGCGACCGGACTTTGGGGGAGAATCGCAGCGCGGCGAGCGGACCCGCGGTTTGATTGCGGCGCAAACGTGCCCAGGTTATGATCCTGTCGAGCGATAGGTCATCGAAGACAGGAGAACGGGCAATGCCGAGACTTGCCATCGCCGTGGTTCTGACACTCCTAGGTCCCAACGCGCTGAGTGCCGCGGACGTATTCCACATGCCGCCGAGACAGCGCAGTCTGGAACTGGTCGACGTGGGCGATCCTGGAAACCCGCCCGACGACACAGGCTTTGGTGGTGTTGCGTACCCGTACCGGATCGGCAAGTTCGAAGTGACAACTGCTCAGTACGTCGAGTTCCTGAACGCCAAGGGCCAGGCGGATCGTGATGGCGGGCTGTGGAACAATGACATGGATTCCATGCGCTCGGGGGCAGGTGTGCGGTGCGAGATCCATCGCACCGGTGAACTAGGGCACTACCTGCATTCGGTGCCGGCCGAGTTGGCAAACCGCCCGGTTACGCATGTCAGCTTCCTGGACGCTTGCCGTTTCTGCAACTGGCTGCACAACGGCCAAGGGGACGGCGATATGGAGGACGGTGCGTATGCGCTGGCTGGCTATTCGGGTACGGATGGACGCCGCATTCGGCGTCAGCCGGGGGCTCGCTATTTCGTCCCCAACGAGAACGAATGGTACAAGGCTGCCTACTATGATCCTCATAAGCCGGGCGGCGCCGGCTATTGGGATTTTCCGACGCGGAGTGACGAGCAGCCGAATTGGGCGGTCGATTCGCCACAGGGAGCGAACTACTTTCGCGAGACTTATTTCGACCCGCAGCGGTATTTCGTGGAGGTGGGCACGTTTCGCCAGGCAACCAGCGCCTACCGAACGTTCGATCAAGCCGGAAACGTGCTGGAGTGGACCGAAGGGCTGGAGCCTCCGTTCCTGCGCTGTGCCTGGGGTGGTGCCTTCGATATGTCGGACGGAGGTCGCAACGAGCGCGCCCCCAATCGCCAGTACACTTCCACTTCGGACGTGCTCAGCATCGGCTTCCGGGTCGCCGCAGCGGTGGAGGGGATTGCTGCCACCGCCGAACTACAGGCGACCACGAATACTCCGACCACGCCGCCCGCCGGCGACTTTCCGCGCCGCCCCTGGCGCGATCCCGAAACCGGCAAGCTGTTCTTTCCGCTCGCATGGTTCAGCTATCAAAGCGATGAAGAGGATCTGGACGATCTGGCACGCGAGGGGGCCAATCTGGTGCTGTTCGTTAACACGCCCAGCGATTTAGACACGGACGAGCAACTCCGCGAGAACATCGAGCGCATGCGGAAATATCTCGATCATGCGCGGCAGTGCGACATCAAGGTGATCGTTCAACTTGGTGGCTGGTACGGCGCGCATATGCGCGATGATGCGGCGGAGATTGAACGTCAACGGCAGTGGATACGGGCGATTTGCGAGCATCCCGCGTTATTTGGCTATCAACTGTATGACGAGCCGGAATACACAGCGGGAGGCGGGTTGGGCGTTGAGAGCCAGCGGCGTCTGGATGCGTTCGTCGCTGCGTTGCGCAAAAACCGCGACAGCATCCGACAATGGGATGCCAACCCCCATCACATGATCTCCGTCGTGTTCAACCTGGTACCACTTTCGAGTTGGACCGATTACTTGCCGGTTGTCGACTCGTTCCAGGTAGATCGCTATCCGTTGGACAAGGAGCAGGCCTATTTCGGGCACCGCGGCGACTGGGGACCGCTGATGATGGCCTGGTCGATGGCACACGGCGCGGCGGCTCTGAACCAATATCCACATCTCCGCAATCCGGCTCCCTGCATGCAGGGCGTCGGCTGGCTGCACACCGAGAGCGGAGAACTGGGCGTCTGGCGTGATCCGCTGTATGAGGAAACCCGATACATGGCCTACTCGTCCATGACCGTCGGCTCTTGGGGGGTCTTCCACTGGATCCGCAAGTTTGGTCGCCCCGATTCGCCGGCGATATTAGACAATGTGGCACGGCTGCATGCGGAACTACGATCGCTCTTTCCCGCGTTCGAGCAGAGCTATGAGCGGCCGCCGTTCACGGTGCGCCACAACCACGAAGGCATCTCGCGCGGCTTTCTGACCGACTGCATCGCCGATATCACGACATTGGCACTCGAAGACCAGGACAACTACTACCTGATCGTAAGTGACAACAGTGCGTCCTTCACGGATGTGGAAATCCGCCTCACGTTACCGCACCTGCAGGGGGCCGCGGCACGCGAGGCCACGGTGCTCAACGAAGCCTGGAGTCGTACGATCGCCTTCTCCGAGGAGACGGACGAATGGGTGCTCGACAGGCACTCCATGTGTTTTGGAGACATCAATATCTGGGTGATTCCGAAAGCACAGCCGTGAGGCGGTGTGCCGGTGTGCGCATCCGGCCAATGGCGTTGTATTACCGACGAGGTCTTCATGAACGGTCGTTTTACTGCTGTTCTCCTACTTCTGCTGAGTTCGACGCGATGCACTGCGGAGTTTGTGAGTGAGACCCTTGTTATCGTGTGGCCGGGCAGGAACACAAGTAGCTACTGCTAATCCTCCACCTTGATCAGTGGATTTCCCTCTGAGTATTCTGTCAGTCGCGATACCGATAGATCTGATCGGTCCGATTTCTGCGTCGGCGTCCGATCCAGGAAGTCATTGCGTCGGGGTTGAAAAACATACTGCCCGTCGCCGCGGAATCCACCGATCGTGATCACGCGCCGAGGATCATCGGGCTGATGCAGAAAGGTGTTTCCGCGGATGCCGGGCCAGCACCAATGGGGGCTGCCGCGCCGGGCGTAACTCCACATCATGATTCCACGGGTAACGATGCCGAACTGGTTATCGCGCATGTCGAAGTCCATGTTGTACTGCTTGATCGTGGGGCCAATCTGGTGGACCACCTTGACGCAGGCGGCCGGGTTGCCATTGGGATTATCGCGCTGACCGGAGATCACGTTTTCGGCTACGGTCACCGCGGAAATCGGATACTCACCGTCGTGGCAATCGTAGAGCCGTATACCGATCTGACCACCGACAATGGAGTTCTGACGAATGATGCAGTGGTGAGGCCCATCGCAGTCGACCCCGACGGCGTAGGGATTCGTACCCTCAGAATACCCTCGCAGCACATTTCGCTCGACGAGGCAATCGTGGGCACCGGTCCAAAGTCCGATCCCCGTATCGACATACTCCGTCACCAGATTCATGGCGAAGTAACCTCGCCGGCCTGATTGCGGCTTCCATGCGGCACCGTTCACGCCGGTTCCCGCCAGACCGTTATGAAACCGGTTGTGAATACACGATGTCCCGTCGCACTGAGTGAAATCCACCTGATGAAACATGCCAAAGTCACCGGCCCTGCTCGACGAATCAAAGCTGCAATGTCCCACATACACGTCCTGGCACTGCAGGAAATCGACGAACTGCCGGTTCTTGTTGCCTTTGCCTCCTTCGACGACGAAATCCAAGCCGCGGATGGCTATGTTACGACAGGGAGCGTTTTCCTGACCATGAGCAATGATCATCGTAGGAAGCTCATCCGCCTGGATCAGGATGCTCGACGGCTGGCGATCGGCAGTAACCGACCGTTCGACAGGAGGCGATGTGCGACCTTGCTCTCCCAGGAACACCTGATCGGGCCGTGCGCCCAGCAGCGTAACGTTCGTTCGCAGTACCAGAGCAGTGGCCAGAAAATAGCGTCCCGGAGGAAACTCGACGGTGCCGCCGTTGATCGCCGCCTGGTCGATGGCCTGCTGGATCGCGCCGCAAGCGTCCCGCTTACCATCCGCCACATCATGGGGTACGCGAACGAAGGCATGCGTGTTCTTGGGTTCTCCCGGAAATGGACTGGGAATGTCATCGACAGTTGCCGATTGCAGTGTGGCCGGAAGAACCAGCAGGAGAATGCTGCCAAGGAAGAAGGGGGCCGATAGGAAGAGCTGATGGCCGCCTCCACACGTCTCGTTGAGTCGAACCATCAGGGATCGGACCAGCATAGGGCGTCTCATGGTAATAGCGTACCTGTGTGTGGCGACCTTTTCTTGTGGCTGACGCAGGGTGTCGACGAATCCATTCAGACCTGCCAGTGGATACTCGACATAGCGCAACACCGAGTCATTGCAGTATGTCTGGCGTCAAAGGACAGTGTTCACCTCGTCAACAAGATAATGACCAGTCAGCAGTGTGAGAATCAGCTTCCCGCGCCAACCATAACAGCATGTCATGATTCCGCTCCAGAAGCCCTGTCGGCATACCTTGCTGCGCCTCAGGATACTTGTCCAGCTTCACGAAGTAGTCGAAAGGGTGCCCATTCCAGAACGCGATGTAATTGAAGCGATTCATTGCCAGAAAGTCGAGGTGCTCCAGCCATTGATCCTTGTCGTAGAAGAATGGGAACTCTTGCGGGGTGACCGGATAATCGTAGGTGCCTGACTTCATCAGGAAGATGCACACGCCGCGCAGGGACAGGGCGGGCGCATCACCGACCTCGAGATCGACGGGCAGGCGTCCACTGTCGCGCACGCGGCGTTCCAGCTCCAGGCAGCCGTACATCGCTCCTGCGGCGTCAAACCCCACAATTCGAATGCCATCGTTGTTGGCCGTTATTTGGTACCCCTCCGGTCTGTGGGACTTGTCCGTCGGCCTTATCGCCCCGGCGCTAACTGTCACCGTCACAGTGGTCTTCGCGTCGGCTGTCAAGCGATAGCCGGCTTGCTGGATCGCTGTCTCCAATCGTGTCGCTCCCCACGTCACACACGGGTGACTGGTTGGCGAGACTTGCACATTGAACGCGGCGTCCAATCGCTGCAGGTTATCTTGCCCGTTGACGACTTGCAGTGAGGAGCAGCATATGCCGAAGGCGATTAGCGCGAGCAGCTGTCTCATTACGAAAGATCCTGCGGCTTCGTCGATTCGTTGAAGTTGATGGTCTGTTACGGATGGGGACCACGTTGGATCGCCGCGTCAACATGCACGCGCGATACGCCGGTCGGGAGGGCTACTGACTCCGTGGCGACGTCGTATATCGCCGGCTGGCCGTTCAGTTGGACCGACGTGACCTGGCCGTTGACCCGCAATTGCAGCCGGATCGATTGCGGCGGAGATCGCTGGGGAAGATCGATATCGCCTCGAATTCGATCGTGCGTGGCGGCCAGAGTCATGGACGTGGGGCCGAAGCGGGTCTGCAGACGTTCGACGCGAATCTGCTGTCCTGGATCCAGCCACGCACGGGGCGTCGCGCGACCATAGACGAGTGTGTCGTCCTCTTCGTCCCACACGAGCATACCGGCCAACATGCGCGTGTAGTAGCCCATGGGCCAAGGTGCCAGGTCATATACGCGCCCAGCACCCCAAGAACGATGTTCGAAGGTCGTGAGTGTCTGGCGTGACATGTGGGAGGCAATGACGCTGTAGAACGTGTAGATCGCCTGCTGTGGTTGGTTGCGACGCAGATAAGCGCAGCCGTGGCCCAGGAAATAGGCCTCATCGGCCAGATTGGGGGCCATCACAAACAGGTTGTCCTCAAGATTCGAACAGACCCAGTCTTCCAGCGGATCGCCCGGGGGCACGATACCCGAATCGAGAATCCCCTCCAACGCGCCGTCGACCACTGCCGCGTACCACATGGTCTCTTCATGCCCCTCCGATTCGAGGTAGCCTGGTACGTAGGGTATAAAGGTACCGTCGTTGAGCCGCACTGGTTCGCGGCGGCGGACCGCGTGGCGCAACCCCCGAAGGATGCAGGCACGATAGTCGTCGGCCACGGCCCGGAACTCAGCCGCCCGCGGATGACCGATCTTCTCCAGCAATCGCGTCAGTTCGTCAAAGCCCATCCAGTTGATGCAGTCACTGAAGGTGCTGGTCCCCGCCGACCCGTCGGTAACTCGTCCCGGTGGCAACCAGCCATAATTGTCAGGTCGAGTGCCGTTCGGGTTGTCGTGCATGGTCAACTGACGCTGGGATGCGGTCCATTCCAGGCTTTCAATGAGCTGAGGCAGCTTTTCCTCGAGCCATTGCCGGTCGTCGGAGAAATGGAAATAGCGCGCGGCGGCCCACTGCATCCACCCGTGAAAATTGATCCACAACAGCGCCGTGTAGCGTGGAGGGGCATTGAAGAAACCCTTCCAAGTTGTGTATGTCTTGGCATCTGAGGACTGGGACCCTTGCCAGCGAAACGCCGCCTCCAGGTATCGCCGGGCTTCCGAGAAGTGTCCGCGGCGCGCCAAACCCTCAATCCCATACGCTGTCGCATGGAGCCACACGGCATCGTAGACAATCGGGCTCGTCTTGAGCGCATAATCACCTTGTGTGTCCAGGTCGCCACTGACGAGCGTGCGCGGCAGGAGTGTCTTGTACAGGTTATTAACGACCGAGTCGGGCGTCTCAATGACAGCTCCCGGCGTGAGCAGACGGTCCCAATACGTCTTACAGCGTACGACGACATCGTCGAAGCCCCATGTCAGAGCCTGTTCGACCAAGGCCTGCTCCACCGCGACATACGGGATTACCAGGTCGACGTGCGTCTGGTCGGGCTCGAACTTCAACAGCACTTCCTGATCACTGGCGGCCACGACTGTCGCCTGTGCCGCACGGAAACCGAGTACCGGCCGAGTGCCTGCGACGAGGCAGGATGAATCGATACGCGCTGTAGCCAGATCCTTCAGCGGTTTGTCCGGGCCCAGCCAGGCATCTGGACGGATCTTCAACCATAGGGGCGACTTCCCGTCGCATTTTCGTGCCAGGCGTACGAACGCGGCCAGCGGCTCGTTGCCCGTCCGAACCTCTTCGCCCATCAGCGGATAGGCCAGCGCAGTGGATTCGACGGCAGAGTCTCCAACTGTCCATTGTGTAGTGACAATGATGTGGTACCCATCTTCGATCGCCTGTAAGACGTCCGGATCGCCATGGTCTCGAAACTCGGGGGTTGCGCCGGCGCCGAGCTGCACGGTAAAATGTTCGGCTGGCACATGCCCTGTACCCGGACCCGACCCAGAGCTGACGCCAATCGCCCCGTTGGACAGGACGTAGAACTCCTGGCAGACGTTTGGCCAGCCGAGAAACATGCGGCGGTGTTGGGGATCTTCCACGCGCGAAAGAAAGTACGAGTAGTCGACTTCCGGCATGGTCGCCAGCGAGTCCGCCACTCGCGGCGCCACCGGACGCGCGAGCGAATAGGCAAAGGTGAATGCGCGATCGTCCTGCCCTGGCCGTTCCTCGCCGTATCCTGTCGTCTCCCGGTACTTCTCGGCCGTGCTCTGGAATGGTTGCTGCCCGGCCTCCTTCACTCGACGGGCCAGTTCGTCGATCTGATCGTGTGATCCGGTCGCATCGGTACCACGGGTGACGAGAATACCCAGGTCCTTAAGCCAGACAAACGGTCGATCTCGCAACAGCTCGGAGCGGAGCGTGAAACCGAAGTCGTGCGCCAGGTCAAACCGGAGGGCACCCCCGATCGTCGTCGCGAAACGGCTGCCGTCGCTGGCATCCCAGACTGGAAGTGTCGAACAGGCCAGACGCACCTGATAGCCATGTGCGAACTGGCCGGAGGGCGCCAACGGCAATATCTCGATATCCTCCTCGTTGACAGGAACAACGTTCAGCGACTCCAGCCACGGGCGAGCGTCGGTGGCAGATTCCCACTCGACTGCAAAGCTCTCCCATCGCTTCTCACCGGAACGGACAAATTCAGATTCGCCGACCGGAGTGAGTCGCAGAAGATCGATGCACGTGCAAGCGTCAGCCACGGTCTTCAACCGCAGTCGGACGTGCTGTGGTTCAAGCAGGACCCCCAGGTCCTGCCAGTGGCTGCGACCGAAATCTGCACTCTTTCCGTCGAGCATCACCGTCTGCGTTGTTCCGTCTGCAAACTGCAGTTCCAGTGGAATGGACGCCGCTCGCGATGGACCACGATTCACGTTGGCGGACAGCAAACACGGACCGGCGGTCGGCAACGACCACTCCACTGCCACCTCACGCTGGCTCGGCATGAGAAACGCAATACCCGCACCGATCTCGCCTGACGCGGTCCGTCCGTAGTCCTTCAGGTTGATTGTCGGAGTGCCGGTCCACGAGCTGTCATTGCCCAGATCGTCCAGGTAGACGTGGGGTGAAAAGACGACACTCTCAACCGTAGTGACTGTTCCCGCCAGTGTGTCCGAACGCAAGATCTCTACCGTATCCCCGGGCGCAAATCGAACTGGCTGCGACGTTAACCGATACAGGCCCGAAGTGCACCGTCCGTCGAACTGCGCCATATCGTCGTGCGGACAATTGTCGGGGAGCTGACCATTGGCCAGCACACTTTGATCCACGTTCGCCCTCACACCACCTAGACGAACCGCCACATCCCTTGCACCGCGCGGATGTCGGACCCACGTCAGGTAGACGTACCAGGACCCTTCGGGGGCCGCAACTCGCACCGCCGCCGGCTCATGCGGGTCACCCGCTTCTGCCACAAGATACTGTCCACCGCGTGCGAAAGGGCATGCTGCGCGAACAAATGCAGCCGAGTGGGACAAACGGGAGTGGTCCAGCGACACAATCAAGTCAGGGGCCGGGGTGGATATCCCCAGCGCCGCCGTCATTATCATGCACCACATGCGATTTCCCTCCGTCAACAATCAGTCGCATACCGGTTCAGGGCAGGCCGAGATGTGGCTACGGTGTAGCCCGCATCCGATCTGCAACAGCCGTCGCGCGCATGAGCAACCTGATTCGCCCACGGTAATTGGTTTCTCGACTCGATAGGTTGATTGATCGTGCCGATCAGCACTAGTCATGCCGCACGGGATATTGTCTACCGATCAGGAATCAAAAGAAAGTAGACGCTCTTCGCAGTCAGAACGTCAGTGACCGGCCATTCAGCCAGCTTGATGGGACGGGAGGCGGAAATGGCGATGGTGAATCGATCGCAGGGCCCAGCCCGGCGTGAACTGTCGCCTGAGGTCGGTTGGATGAAAGGGAAGACGTGCGGCAGTCGTAGGCTCATGGCAGGACGATTGATTGTGGCTCATGGTGACGCCGGCTTAGGTCGGATCGGTAGGTCTTTCGCCACAACGGGTGCTGGTCGCTTGAGAGACCGAAGCGGGAAGATCGCGTACGAACAGGCTTGCTGACAACCAGCGTGGGAGAAGGATACCTGTCGCTGCCACGGCTCGCCGCACTGAAAAGGCCATGTGGATTAATCGGAACTGTGGCGTGCGGCGGCAACGGGGCGCGATCGTTCTGAGCCATTTTGTCGCTGCCCTGTTTCATTCCAGCGGGCGTTCTTTCATAATCCTGTGGAGATTGATCGGCGCGGGTGAAGAACGGTTGAGTAGTTTCATCGACTTCACAACGTGATCCTTGCCGAGATGGACGAAGAAGAGGCCGCAGATGCGACGCGTTTACGGGGCTATCCATATTCCCTTCAGGATTTCACTGGCTCACAGACGATGGCACGACTTGCTGTCGGCGGTCAGTGTGCTGATTCTGACGGCATTTATTCTCTTGACCGTCTGTACCGACGTCGTCAACGCGGCGGATACCCCTCAGGATCAGGCGACTGCCGCTCCGGCAGAATCGCAGCCGACGCCTCTGCGGTTCGGTGTCGACGATGCAGGGTCCCCTGGCGATCTGGAGACATACGAATGGACTGAGCGGGCGTTTCAGGAGATGGGGTTCAATCTCTGGGTTTGCCACGCACGTTTGCACTCTCACACCGTTGCCGGCTACGTCGACAGCTTTCGTCGAGTTGACGCGTGGTGTGAAGCCAACGATGTCTCTTGGGTCTGGAACCTGGAAGGGGCGAATTGGATCCGGTCCTTCGTCGACGATCAAGGTCGCGACTGGTTCAATCGTTCCGACGGACGTCACTACGAACTGATTCCAGACGATGTGCTGGCCGAACTAGCGAAGTCGAGAAGACTGCTGGGAGTCGAGTACGACGAAGCCACGCACATGCAGTGCTGCCGCAACAAGATCGCTTTTCCGGAAGCAACGCGTCCGCCCTGGATGTATGACCCGAAGGACGACCAACTGGAGCAGGCTTCGGATCATTTCACGACGGCGGTCCAGGATGTCGCCGCAGCGTATGAACGGCACGGGATCTCCTTGTTTACCGAACACGTGTTCTCGGACCTGCTGCACAACTTTGCGCGTGCCGGATACACGCCGGCACCCAAGATACTGAAAGAAAGCTGGTCACCGATCGCCATTGCCATCGCCATGGGCGCGGCCATCGAATACGACAAGCAGTTGTGGATCACGCCCGATCTGTGGGGTCCGACCGGTTACCCGGCCCACTCGGTGGAAGAGTATCGTTCGGCGCTCGTGTTAGCCTATACCATGGGCGCCGATGTCATCTACACAGAGAACCTGGCCTTTGACAACAAGAACCAGGGTATCGGCAGTCTGGTACTTGTTACCAACGACGGCAACGATTATCGCCTTACCGATTACGGGAGGGTGGCGGACTGGTTCGCTCATCAGTACGTCCCGGCACATCCGCGCTATTACGACTTTCGTCAGTTGCGGCCGCGTGTGGCGATTGTGCGCCAGCCCGACTCGTGTTGGGGCCAGGCCACCAGTTGGTTGCCTGACACGCTCTTTGGAAACGACAGTTGGCCGTCGACAACAGTGACGGAAGCCTGGTTCAAAATCTGGCACCTGCTGACGCGCGGCGTAGTGCCTGCTGACGGCATCAACTGGAACGGTGGTGGATCGTATATCGGTCGACCGCACCAGCTGTTCTGTCCGCTGGACGGAGTCGTCGTGCTGGACCACTACGCGAGAGCTGAGCACTTGCGTGGCGTGGAAGCGATCTTTCTCACCGGCTTGGGGGTCAGCGATGCAACGCTCGATGCGATCGTGGAGTGTGTTCGGGCGGGAGCGACTTGTGTGGCATTGCCGCATCTACTGCCCGAGAGAGTGCGGGATACGACCGGCGACAACGGCCATTGTACGGACGGTGCAGGACGCTGGATCGCCACGACCGACTTTCTCGCGCCGCACGTCCGGAAGAGCATCGTGCCGATTCTACCGCCCTACGACACGATCCGCTACCAGTTCGGGGAGACCGAGGTGCGGATTGGTACCGTCGACGGCGATCCGAATCGGCTAGCCGCTACAGTTGCGCAACTGGCCGCATCACCCGCGGAATCGGCGAACGCCAATGCACGTCTCCCTGGTATCACTCCAGTGGTTTCCACATCTGCCGCCAGGTAACGAGGGTAATTGCATGTGTCTCGGCGCACCGTTCGTTATGCTACTGCTGGTTTCCGCCTCATCGGCCGACGACACAGCGCGTGTGGACTACTGGATCACATTGCTCGATGCGAATCGGCCACGTCTGGCGATCGAGATCGAAGCGCCAGCGGCGGCGGCGGCCGCGACTGAACTGGGATTTGGAGAAGGGTGGGGAGGCGTCTCCGAAGCGGGGGCCGATTTTGTCCTGACCTCTGTCGTCGATCAAGCTGGTCGCTCGCTCAGTTGGGAAGCGGGGGACGCCCATACCTGGAAGGTGCGGACGGAGGAGGCTCAGCGGGTTCGTGCGCGATTTGAGATCGGGCCGACATCGCATCGCGGCAATCCGCAGGGAAGTGATTATTATCAGCCGATCGTCGAGCCGCAGCTCATCCACCTGCTCGGCGGAAACGCCCTCCCCTGGCCCACGCACCTTGATCGCCAGACCACGCGTGCCATTTCCCTGGAATGGAAGGGGTTCGAACAGGCTGGCTGGGCGCTGGCCAGTTCCCATGGTGTGGGAGCGGGGCCGTTGGCGATCACGGCGGATGCGGATACGTTTCGACATGCCGTGTTCGTGGCTGGCAAGTTCACGGTTTTCGAACGGATGGCGTTGGGGAGTCCTGTGCGCGTGGCCGTGTGGGGGGACGATTGGGGGAGTTCCACCAGCGATTTTGCCGATCAGTGTGCCCGCATTGTCGAAATCGAACGTGCTTTCTTCGACGACCGAGACCGTCCCCCGTTCCTGATCACCTTGATACCGATCGGGACGTCCGACCGACGCTCGTCGTTTCTGGGCGGAACCGGACTGCTGAACTCGTTCGCGCTGTTCCTGCAGCCTGGAGCAAGACTCGACCGTGGGCCCGATGGCGGCATGAGTGTCACGTGGCTGCTGGCACACGAGATGTTTCACGAATGGAATGGAAGTACCATTCGCCTGGCGCAGCCGGAGCGTCGTGGCTACTGGTTTTCTGAGGGATTCACTGACTTCTACGCGCGGAGACTCTTGGCGCGAAATGGCCTGCTGGATGAAGACGAGTTCGTGGCGTCGTGGAATCGGCGGTTGACCGAGTTCGCAACGCATCCTCAGCGCGGAGCGTCGGCGGCACGAATCGAGGAGGCGTTCTGGTCGGATCGCGAGGTGCAGTCGCTGCCCTATGTGCGTGGCGATCTGATTGCGCTCAAAGTCGACTATGCCATCCGTAACGCGACTCAGGGCGAGAAATCCTTGGATGATCTGATGCGTGCGCTGGTGCGTCAGGCGCGCGAGGAACGCCGCGAGTTCACGGTCGACGATCTGATTGCGGAGATCGGGCGTTGGAGTGACGCTCGGACGGCAGCGGAAGTCCGCGCGGTAGCGGTCGATGGCGCCGAGCTGGAACTGTCGGCAGATACTTTCGGACCCGACTACCAGCTGCTGCCGACTACCGCTGTCCAATTCGAACTCGGTTTTGATTTCCAGCGCACTCGCGCAGCCAAGGCCATCACGGGGTTGGTTGCCGGTTCGGCGGCGGAGCGTGCCGGTCTGCACGAAGGGGACGCGCTGCGCGGTTTGAGTCTGAGCCCGGGACAGCCGGACTCGCCTGTCGTCATTTCCATTGTTGCCGACGCGGCAGGGGCGGCGAAGGAAGTACGCTATCTGCCGCAGGGGAAGCCGTGCCAGAGCTGGCGTCTGGAACGTGCCACCCGTTCGACGCAAGCCGCGCAAAAGGCCCCCCAACTCATTCTCGATGTGGGAGCACAAGGCACGATCGACGATCGTCACGCGCACCAGCCTGCCATGGTCTATTGGCAAGGGGATCTTTACGAATTCTACGACGCGGTCAGTAATGCGGGCGGCCCCCACCCGACCAATGCCGTGCGAGGCATCAGCGTAGCGCGATCACGTCCCTGGTAGTCGATGCCTCGGCGCCGTCGAAGGCTGCCCTGACAAAGGATGGTTAGTGTCATCCACCGGCGATTCGGAAGTGTGACTGTTGCCAATCACAATCGCCGGACCTGGGATTCGTCAAGTCGAGGCCCTGTTCGGTCGGGTTCCGGCATGCCAGCGTGACGACTGACTCGGAATCGTCGGTGCCGCGAGAGCGTATTCGACCGCCTTTCGCAGGACCCTCGTCAACGTTTCGAGCTGATAGGGCTTCTGGATGAAGCCTCCCAACTGCAGGTCGGAAAACCGCTCGGTGGCAGTGTCCTCACGGAAGCCGCTCGACAGAATAACGGGAACGCTCGAGTTGATTATCCTGAGTTCCTTCAGTGTTTCCTCACCGTTCATCTTGGGCATGGTGAGGTCCAGGATCACGCCCACGATGTCCGACTGATGCAGCCGGTATACACCGATGGCTTCTTCGCCATCCCGCGCTGTGAGCACTGAGAATCCTGCATGTTCGATCATGCGCTGCGCGGCGTTGCGGACGATCTCTTCATCATCCACGACCAGGATCGTACCACTACCTCGCCAGGAAGCCATCGCGGTCTCACCCGCTAATTCGGCTGCGGCGCTTGTGCTGGCCGGGAAATAGACCTGGAAAGTCGTTCCCTTGTCCGGTTCACTGGTCACTCGCAGGCCACCCTTATGCCCTCGGACGATGCCGTACACTGCGGCCAGTCCCAAGCCGCGGCCTGTGAACTTCGTGGAAAAGAACGGGTCGAAGATCCTGGCCAGTGTCTCCCGGTTCATGCCGCAACCTGTGTCAGCAACCTCAAGGCAAACATACCGCTCAGCTGCAGCGGTATCGCTGGTTCTGACAGCCGCCCATTGGGCTTCGCTCAATTGTACTGTGCAGGTCCTGATCGCAACGACGCCACTCTGTTCGCCCATCGCTTCGGAAGCATTGATCACCAGATTGAGAATGACCTGATGGACCTGAGCAGGATCAGCTTCGATCGCCGGGAGGTTGGAAGCAAGGTCGCTGGTCAGCGTGGATTTCTTGGAGACCGAGACCTCCAGCATCTTCCAGGTGTCGGTCACGATCCGCGATACGTCAATCGGTTGAGCGATCAACTTGCCTTTGCCGGAATACGCCAACATCTGCCGAGTCAGGTCGGCAGCTCGCTGAACAGCCTTCTTGATGATGTCGATATCCTCTCGAGCTGGTTCCGACGGCGGCAGCCGCGCCTTGAGCAGATCCGCATACCCCATAATCCCGGCCAGGATATTGTTGAAGTCGTGAGCAATGCCACCGGCCAGGATTCCCAGGCTCTCGAGTTTCTGGGCCCGCCAAAGCTGGAGCTCCTTCTCACGCAGTGCCACTTCGGCAGCCCTCTTATCTTCGACCAGACGACGGTGCGCAAGTACACGATCGATGACACCGGGCAGTAGATCAAGCCATCCTCCATCCAGGTCTTTGATGATGTAGTCGTCCACGCCTAATTTCATGGTTTCCACGGCAATCCGCTCAGTGCCGGTACCAGTTACCATCACCGTGGGTGGCAAGGGGCCCTGGGCGGCTATGCGGCGAATGACGCCGAGTCCGTCGAGTCCCGGGAGTGCCTGATCGAGTGCCAGCAGGTCATAAGGTGCCTGGGCAAACTTCAACATGGCTTCCTCGCCATCAGCGGCCAACTCAACAGCGATGCCAGCCTGAGCCAATCGCTCCTTCACGAGCAGCGCCAGATCATGGTCGTCTTCTACGTACAGAATGCAAGGACGTTTTCTCTGCTGCATATTGACCCGAATCTCGACTTGATGGTTACGGCTTGCGAAAAGGCTCCGAGGCACTCCCAACCGCGGATGTAGATGCCTCGCGGCACAATCTTACGAGTTCTATCACGGCGGTTTGCAGTTCAGATAACTCGCATTGGCCACTGGCCAGCGATTCCACGGCTCTGGCCACACAGGCGATATCCTTCAAACCGTATGCTCCAGCCGTTCCTTTGAGTGGATGTGCGGTCCGAGCCAGCGACTCTCGGTCGCCCGAACGCCAGGCCTGTTCCAGCATGCTGGACCTCGCCGACAATCCACGGATGAACTGTGACTTGAGCTGGTCCAAGGTGCTGTCGGCACCTTCCCGTTCCAGAACTCGTGTGCTGGCAGGCGACGATGACGCTGCATCGCATGATTGGTCCACTGCCGCGCTGCCGGACGCGAACATGTACCGAGTCACGATATCCTGCAGAGCGTGCGGCGTCACCGGTTTGGTGATGTAGTCATCGCAGCCGGCCGCCAGACACTTCTCTCGGTCGCCCACCATGGCAAAGGCGGTAAGGGCGACTATTGGGCCTGTCCAACCGTAGTCACGGAGCCAGCGAGTTGCCTCGTACCCGTCCATGACAGGCATCTGGATGTCCATCAAGACTAGATCATAGGGTCTTCCCTCGGCCTTCGCCTGCACCACCATCTCGCACGCCACACGCCCGTTGTCGGCCATGTCCACTTCCATCCCCATGCCGTTGAGGTGGAATCGAATCAGGTGTTGAGCGTCAGAGAAGTCCTCGGCAAACAACACGCGCCCATGTAATGCCGAGTCCCGCGATGTGGACGCTCGACCGGATTGCTCTTTCTTAACTGGCGGCGATTCAGCTGTGCGAAACGACTTCAGGGAACCTGCATCAATCGTCAGCGTGAAGGTGCTTCCCTGTCCCAGTTGGCTGCTGACTTCGATGTCCCCGCCGAGTGCCTTGGCGAGACGCTGCGAGATACCCAGCCCAAGTCCAGTGCCACCGTAGCGACGAGTGAGAGATCCATCCAACTGGACAAACGGTTGAAACACGTCTTTGATCTTGTCCTGGGGAATGCCGATGCCCGTGTCGCTCACGGCAAATTCGATTCGTCCTGTGCCGTCCTTTTCACTCGGGCAGCGAACGGTAATGCATATCCCTCCGCTTTCGGTGAACTTGACAGCGTTTCCCACGAGGTTCAACAAGATCTGGCGCAACCGAGCACGGTCGGTGTGGATCGTCGTCGGCACCGGAAGGCGGTAGTCCACATCGAGGCTCAATTCCTTAACATTGGCCTGAGTCTGCACCGCCGCAAACACGTCGTCGATCAAGTCCTGTAATGGGCAGTCTGCTTTCTCCACCGGCATTCTTCCGGCCTCGATTTGTGACAAGTCCAGGATGTCGTCGATCAAGCGAAGCAAGGCCTGCGAGTTTCGCTGGATTCCTTCCAGAAACTCGTGTTGCTCAACTGGCGAGAACTCCGGAGACATCATCAAGATATCGGAGAACCCGGTGATGGCCGTCATGGGGGTGCGAAGCTCATGGCTCATGTTGGCCAGGAACTCGCTCTTGGCACGGTTGGCTGCCTCGGCGGAATTCTTGGCTAAACGGAGGTCTTCTTCCGTCCGTTTGCGCTCAGTGATGTCACGTATGATGGCAATGACGCCGATGATTTCGCCCTTCGCGTTTCGCAACGAGGCTTGAGTATCCACTGCCCAGCCGGTGCAGCCACTACGGGGGACAGAATAAGGAAACTCGAGCGTGCCAACGGATCCTCCCTGCAGGCACTTTTCGAGGTTCGCGATGACCGGAGTTCCTCGCAGGAAGGGAAACACTTCCAGTGGGTGACGCCCCAGAACTTCACTGGCCGTCAAACCGGTCAAACGTTCCATATAGGGATTCCAGACCTGGTACCGCAGGTCAGGTCCATAGACGATGATACCCTCCTGGGCACTGGCGATGACTTGCTGATTGAACCGATTGGATTCGGCCAGCGACTCTTCGGCTTGCTTCCGTTCGGTGATGTCGTGGCAAATGCAAAATACTAGTTTCTGTCCCCACAGTTCGGCCACGCTGTTGGACAGCTCCACATCGAAGCTGGAACCATCCTTGCGCCAATGGCGGGTCTCGAAGCGGGCGCCGTCGGGTCCCAAGGCCCGGATCGCTTCCAGCACTCGTTCACGGGGCCAATCACGATCCCAATCCCACACATGCAGTTGCCGGACCTCATCGGAGGTGTAGCCGAGCATTTCCGCAAACTGCCGATTGGCCTCGAACACCTTTCCTTGCTGATCCAGAACCACGATGCCGTCGCGCGAGCCCTCAATCAGAATCTGCCGGCGTGTGGCTTCGACAGTCAATGCTTCCTCCGCCTGCTTGCGATCGGTGATATCGAGTGTGATTCCGGTCATGCGAGCCGGCGCGCCCCACTCATTGTGTCGTGTGTGGCCGAGGGAGACCATCCAACGTTCGCCCCGAGTCGGATGACAGATGCGGAATTCGCAACGGTAAGTCGCATGGCGAGCGATCGATTCCTCAACGACGCATTGCAGTCGTTCGCGGTCGTCCGGGTGGACTACTTTGAGGGTGTTGCCCAACCGCATTCGGGTGCCGGGAACTACACCGAAGAGTGCATACATTTCCGACGACCACCATGCCTCGCCGCTGGTCAAGTCCCAGTCCCACACGCCTCCCTTGGCCCCTTCCAGAGCCAGACGCAATCGCTCCTCGCTCTCGCGGAGTGACTCTTCCGCCTTCTCCCGCTCCGTGATGTCGCGGAGAATGACTTGGATGGCCTGACCGTCCGCATCGAGCAGAGGCGCGGCCGTGATCTCGGCGAAACGAAAAGTGCCGTCCAGACGCACGATCTTACCCGTGACGAGTGGCGCAACGCGACCTTCCAGGAGGCCGCGAATGCGCTCCCGCATGATCGGGTGGTATTCGGGAGCGAACAGCTCATACGGTGACCGTCCCAGAAGCTCCTGAGCACTCTTGGCACCGAAAAGTTCGATAGCAGCGGGATTTACCAGAACGACTCGGTTTCTGCGATTGATGAAGATCGCATCAGGCGAAAGTTCGACGAGGCTGCGATATCGCTCCTCGCTGTGCCGCAAAGCATCGTCCGCCAGTTTGCGGTCGGTGATGTCTTGCTTGAAGGCCAGGAATCGATCGTCAGAGATCTTGATGGCATCACAGGTGATCCATCGCCGCGACCCATCCTTGCGAATCAGCGCGAACTCGCCCGTGGCGTGGCCCCACTCCTTCACGCGGGCGACATGCTGCCGCCCGGCGTCCTGTGACCCTTCGGCCACCAAGTCCGCCACTGACATGGCCAGCAGTTCCGCTTCCTCGTAGCCGGTCAGCCGGCAGGCAGCCGGATTGACCTCGACGTAACGCCCGGCAGCATCGACGACCATGGCCGCCAACGGAGCGCGTGCGAAGTAGGCGTAGTAACGGCTTAAGAGAGATCGCGTTTGCCCCGACCCGAACGCGGAAAGGGCTGGCAGTCCCTGTTCGCCAGGAGAGTCCATGGTATAAATCCTTTCACACCAGGTAGCCAGGGAGGATGCGGGGCCACGTCAAGCTTGGCAGGGTGCGTATTTTACCCCGCCGCCCGGGGGAGGAAAATAGCATTCCGGCGTGTTGGTGGTGAGAAAAAGTCGTGGCTGCCGCTGGGGGTAGGACGTCCCCTGCGGGTGCTTGTGCGTTTTGACGCTGCCGCTGGAAGGAGAATGCCGCTCCTTGCCCGGCCGGTGGCGGGATACTATACACCTGCTCGCCAGGAGCCGCCAAAGGCGCGCCAGGCCAGTTAGCCGTGCTGTTGGAGTTCGTCGATTCCGCGGCCCCTGCAAACCGTGTCCCTCAGTTCGCTACCGGCAGTGTGGTCCCTTGAACAGCCGGAAAGGACGTATCGAGGATGACGTACCGCAAGAAGCCGATGACTACGGTTGAACTGCCAGTCGACTTGGACGCACGTAGGGCACAGGAGCGACTCCGCAGTCTCGGTTGTCCGCAGCAGGCGGCCATCCTGGCCCGCTTCTTCAAGACAGGTCCCGGTGAGTACGGCGAAGGCGACCGTTTTATCGGAGTCAAAGTGCCCGTCATCCGGAAGATTGCCCGCGAGTGCAAGGCCTTGCCGCTCCCGGAAGTCGAGTGCCTGCTGCACTCTGACATCCACGAGGAGCGGTTGCTAGCTCTGGTGATCCTGGTCGGCCAGTTCGAGAAAGGCGACGACGATTCGCGGAAGCGGATCTACGACCTTTACCTGGCTAATACCTGTGTCATCAACAACTGGGACCTGGTGGATCTGTCGGCTCCGCAGATTGTGGGTGGCTACCTGCAGAACCACAGCCGCAAGGGGCTCGATGGGCTTGCGAAGTCAGCGAGTCTGTGGGAACGACGGATCGCCATCCTGGCGACTTTCTACTTCATCCGCCACGGCGACTTCGCCGACACACTGCGAATAGCGGAGAGACTGCTGGACGATCGGGCCGACCTGATTCACAAGGCGGCCGGCTGGATGCTGAGGGAAGTGGGAAAGCGGGACGTGTTGGTGCTGGAAGCATTCCTGGAAAAGCACTGCCGAGTGATGCCGCGAACGATGCTGCGGTATGCCATCGAGCGGCTTCCGGAGAAGAAACGACGCTCGTACCTGAGCGCGGGCAAGCGAACGAGAAAGTGACACGCGGCGGACGACGGGCAAGCGGCATGCCACGAGTGTTTATGTCGTACGCGACCAGTGATCTCCAGCAGGATGTTGATCTGACCACCGATGCGCGCACAACAGAGACGACGAAGGCACGAGGGAAAAACAACTTCGGCGTTACCGTTGTAGCCACGCTCGCGCAGAGCGTGGGAAACCGGCCAACCACGGAAGTTACTCATCCCGCGATCCCTAGACCGATCGAATCACCGGGTGGCTGCTGATTGCGATCGGTGTTTGTGCCGAACTGCGGGTCACGCTGCTCGACCTGTTCTTGTTCCGTTCCGTCAGGCCGATCGACTGAGCCGTGGTTCTGATGGCTGATGGGCTGAGCCAGCCGTTACGGTGCGAAATCGACCATCAGGGTGCTCATGGTCTCGCAGAGGGCGCCGCCTGTAATCACCGCTCGAAACAGAACTGGATACCCTTCGACGTGAAATGTGTCTGTGCCGGCTCCCAAGGTGACGACGGCAGACCAGTAGCGACCATCCTTGTCGCGGCCGGCCTTGAGCAGCTGTACGTATGGTTCGCCGTTAATGCGCACCGGCTGATACGTTGCGTCACGCTGAAGTTCCACCACGGCATCGATTGCCGGTTCGTTCAGGAAGAGCTGAAAGAGCAGTCGATCGCCCAATTTCAAGACCCTTGGCAACGGCGTACCGTCTGCCATGGTCACCAGTAGTCCGTCGGTTGGCTGCTGAGTCAGGCGGAGATCCGTAAACGCGTAGTCGATGTCCTTCATTACGTAGATACCCAACAGAGCCTGTGGGGAACCTGCCTGGCGGAACCAGTCGTGCAGGGCATGCGTGTCGACCGTGTAGCGACCGGGCTTCAGGGTCTGTACGGCGGATCGAGCTGCCGTATTTCCTCCCGGATCGTTGAGCGCGACGGTGAGCCACTTGTAGCCATCACCTTGGATCTCAGGGACAGTCAACTGCAGGCAGCGGTAATCACTCGAATACGGTACCAGGCGGTTCATGGAGGCATATCCCACAGAACTGGTCGCCGTGCATCGCAGGCAGCGGGCCGCGTCATCATACCGAGCGTGAAACTCCGCAGGATTCAAGGCCCACGCGAGGTCAGAACCTTCGTGAAGTCGCGGTTTCTGCTCGAAGTGCGAAAAATCCTCTCGCCATAGCGGCAACACGGTGGTCGCAGTGGCCGGTCCGCTGCCGGTCTCCACCGTGAGTTCGTCAGCCGGACTAGAACCAATCACGGGCAACGGAATATTACCGTCGCCACCGGGATCGGCGTAGGCCTCGATTTCCCGCACCATGGCCTGTGCCACCGAAGATTCTGCGCGCAGCGTCCGAGCCACCAATCGTACTTTGAGCGCCGAGACCGGCGTGGCCAGGCGGTGCTCGACCACGTCCTGTTGGTTGCCACGGACTTCAGCCGTGAAGACCGAACCTTCAGCAGTACGGAACTGTAGATCATAATCCAACAGGTTCGGAGTGTGGAGCACTATGCGGTGAATCGACTGAGGTTCCGGCAGGGCCAGTTCAATCCACTGCGGCAACGGAGCGTGGGTCACATACCACCCTTCGTCGTCGGTGATGCCATTGATGGCGTAGTAGAAGAACTGTGCGTACCAGGGCGTTGTACCACTCGATGCACGCGCTGTCACGCCCCGGCTGACGTGCAACAGATTACCCGCTTTGGCCGACGATTGTTCGAAAGCCATAATCTCGTCTTCGATGTGACGGATGGTCGGCAGTATGAGGCAGCGTGGGTCATCTGTGTACACGTGTCCTTCTCCGGCCGGAATATCGTCGACAAATCCTCGTTGGTGAATCGACACACTGCGAGCTTCGCTTGCCACATGCAGCTGTGCCATTGTCAAGAGCGGGTGTTGGACCGATATGCGCCGCGCGACCGAATCGCCATTCATTACGATCAGTGCCAGGTGACGGTCATGTGTGCCAATCCACGACAAGATACGTGGAATTGACGACGCGCTGGTGTCGTCGTGCGTGACGGGTGAACCTTGGACAGAGGCGTCCGTCGGTGGTGAGAATACCTTCACGCACAGCGGCTCTCCGGTCAGCGGCGTGCTTGTTCCCGTGAGCGATTGTTCATGCAAGAACGGTTCCAGGTAGCGGACTTCACGCCACAGATGGGGTAGACCGATACGGAGCCTCGGTTCCGGCAGGAAGAAGTCGCTGACGTATCCGAGGAACCCGCGTCCGCCGGCGGTCAGCGTCGCCAGGTATTGGCCACGCATCACTCGGTAGGGATAGGGGAGACCTGAGCTGAATTCACCGGTGAAGTGCGTGTGCTGTGCGCAGTGCCAGGGAGTAATCATTAAGCCTTGGCCGCCGCCTCGGGCACGATTCGCCCGTGCAAGAAAGTCCGGTACGTAACTCGGTTTGGGGCTGTACGGATCCGGCACGAGGATGTCACAGCAGCGCACTCCCATCGCATCAATGCCATCGAGCGTATCGTTGGTGACGATGACCGGGTGAAAGGGATCCAGTTCGCGAATTGTCTGGTAATAGGCTTCCAGGTAATCGGCCCGAAACTGGTTGATCTCTGGTTCGTCGGCGATGTACCAGCCGAACAGGCCAGGTTCATCGCGCAGCAGGTCGATCATCTTGCGCAGCAGTTCACGACACTCGGCGCTGGGAGCCGCAAGCCGGGTGTGTTCCCCTGGCACGGGGTGATGCGGGTCTTTCCACAACTCAAAAGCGTACAACAGGCGCCCCGGCTCCAGATCCACGATCGTGCGAATGCCGTGCTCCGTGAACAGTTGGCTGACGGGTGACCGATCGGGATAGAAGACCACCACAGCTGTCTGGAGGTTTTGGAGTTGCAGTACTTCCGGTCGCGGGTCATCCAAGCGAACGGCGCCGTACCAGCCGATCTGAATGGACGGCTGTCCATTCACCATCAGGTTTCCATGTTCGTCGACACGCACTTCGCTGCCTGGCGCGCGGTCAAGTTTGCGGACAGAAACCTGCGATACGGCAACCTCCCTGCCATCCGGTGCCAGAGCGGAAACCACCACCGTGTAGTTCCCGGCAGCTAACGCTCGGCCGTCGAACCGCAACGGATCCGTTGGCTTCAGACCGGGGCCAACCGCGGCCAGTTCATGCTGGTCAGCGTCCAGCAGCCGGGCGTGGATGTCCCGGACGTCGGCCTGCAGAGTGGCGGGAAGTTGGACGCTCAGAACCATGGACTGGTCGGCCTGTGTGGCATAAATGGTCTGTCGATAGGGAGGAAGTTGGACTTCAAGCTGCATCGTCTCGCTGGTCTGCGCCCACGCCGATGCGGCCGGCAACGCGAACCACATGAGCCAGCTCGTCAGCCATCGTTGCCGGCGAAACGCGTTACTGCGACATGCGGCGGACTGCAGATCGATGCTGGAGATCGCCATGAGAGTCAGGCTCCCGGGATTGGTACGGCAGCCTCGCTCGGGAGACACCGAGCAAGGCAATTTGGAGGCATGTAATCATACACGTCGGCAGCACTAATCTGAACTCGTTTGAGCAAGTCTTTCCACACCGTCGGGAAGCGAGGCGAACGTGGGCCGCATCCTGACTACCAAAGTGACGCGGATGAGCCGGATCAGGAACTGGTATCTTGCCGCGATTCGACAAAAGTGGGCATTGGCACGGCTGTCTCCCAGCGGCGAGGGGCCGTCTCTCCAGCATGGGACAATTCACGGCAGTCCGGCAGCTGAGCATTCACAGCGGACCGGCAAGTCGACCGCTTCCGGCAGGGGACGCAATCTGAGAAGCGTGTCAGCCGTCACAGGATCACTGCCAGCCATGAGCTGGACGAAGCGCTTCCCGTCGTTTCGGCCTGTGGCATGCTCCGAAAATGCCGATTGTGCATCCGGAGCCCCAAGGAAAGCCCCACCCTGGCCAGAGCGTGAACTATGGTTTCAAAAAGGCTCAAGTCGCTTACCAGAAGAGGGAGGTGGGAATGGACATTCAGTCGAGATCGGGCGAAGATTACACGGCGATCGAAATCCGCGGGCGATTAGACGCCACGTCCGCTCCGGACGCGGAGGAAGCCATGACCGACGCGATTCAGCGAGGGGTAACACGCCTGGTGATCAATCTTGCGGCCACCGACTATGTCAGTAGTGCCGGACTGCGCGTTCTGCTGGCCACAGCCAAACGCCTATCACGGCAAGGCGGCCAACTGGTCTTGTGTGAGTTGCAGGACGGGGTCCGAGAAGTATTTGAGATCAGCGGCCTGTTGACCGTTCTCTCTGTTGCCCAGACCGAGGCGACGGCACACTCACTCGTGACGGCGTGACGTGACATGTCCAGGCAATGCGATGTGCCCTCTGGCTGCGCTCAGGGCTGGACGCCGGGGCGATCGTCACGTGACCACCCTATGTCGGTCGTGGAGTTGTTGACTTGTCACGCTGATCTGCGTGTGGCGCCGCGTGGCGACACGTTGGTGGCGCGGGAGGGAGTGGATGAATAGTCCGTTCAGCCGCTCTCTCGGGCGCCGCATGGCCGCACTGATCCTGTTGGGAGCAGGCTGCGTCCTGACGCTGGTACTCGGCTACAGTTACCTTACCCAGCGTGCGCGGGTACTGACGACCGCGGCACGGGAAGGCGACGCGCTGGCACAGTCTGTGGTGTTTCAGATCGAAGCGTCGTTGGGTCGCGCGGAGGCCCTTGTGCAGCAGGTGGCTCTTCTGCTGGAGCCTGAGCGTCAGGGACGCAGTGAGAGTATTGAACTCATTCAACGCACACTCGAAGCTCATCCCGCGATGTTCGGCATGGCCGTCGCACTCAGCGACGCGACGGAGTCCCAGGCCGACTTCCGCATGCTGTACGGTTTTCGCCACGACGGCACGATCTCCGTGGGGGATCGGAAGTCTCCGTTTGAGGACTATCAGCACGATTGGTTCTATCTGCCGTATCTTCTTCAGCAGCCCATGTGGATTGAACCGTATTTCGACTCTGACGCACAAGCGTTAATGGTGACCTACTCCGTTCCGGTACTGCGCGCGGAGGAAGTCGTCGCGGTCGTCACCTGTGATCTGTCGCTGGACGAAATCCGTGACTTGCTCAGTGCGTTGCCGTTGGGAGACGGCGGGCAGGCTGTGCTCCTGTCGCAACGCGGTACCTTCATCGCGCATCCCAACAGCGAATGGGTCATGCGCGAGACGATCTTCAGCATCGCGGAGTCGCAGTCGGACCCGCTCACTGCGCAATCGATGAAGCAGTTGGGCGATGGCATGTTGAGCGGTGTGGCCGGGCATCAGCGTTACCGGCAACCGTTCAGCGACGAGATGGCTTACATGTATTACCGCTGTGTTCCGTCGACCGGCTGGGCATTCGGTGTCGTCCGTCCAGAAGCGCAAGTGCTGGCACCGCTGATGCGCCTCAACCAGATCAGCGCCTTGGTGGCCCTGTTGGGCCTGCTTCTGCTGTTGGTTCCGGCGATGGGGATCGCGTGGTCGGTGTCCCGCCCCCTGGGTCGCTTGGCGGATGCCGCTCAACGCATTGCCGTGGGCAACTTCGACGTGGCCTTGCCTGCCGTGCACACCCGCGACGAAGTGGCTCGACTGACGGGGGCGTTCGAACAGATGCGGTGCGATCTGCGCCGATACATCGACGATCTGACCGCCAGCACAGCCGCCAAGGAACGGGTGGCCGGCGAATTGTCCGCGGCGCGCGAGATCCAGATGAGTATCGTACCGAAGCTGTTTCCTCCCTTCCCTTGTCGGCCCGAAATCGATCTGCACGCCATGCTGCTACCTGCTCTGGAGGTCGGCGGAGATCTCTACGATTTCGCTCTGCTCGACGAGGACCATCTCTATGTGGCGATCGGGGATGTGTCGGGCAAAGGGGTACCTGCCTCCCTGCTCATGGCCGTCGGCAAGACACTGCTGAAATCCACCGTGCAGAATGTGCGTGATCCGGCGCGCGCGCTGGCGCACGTGAATGCCGAACTGGAGAAGGGGAACGACTCCTGCATGTTCATCACGATGTTCTGCGGCATCCTCAACTTGAACAGCGGGGACTTCCTCTATGCCAACGCCGGGCACAACCCGCCGCTGGTGGTCCACGGCGACCGTACCGTTGGGCAACTGAATGATCCCCCTGATGTGATCGTGGGCGTTTCCTCGGACGCGAATTACCAAGTGCACAGCCGGCGTCTGGACCCCGGAGATCTGCTGCTGCTGTTTACCGACGGCGTGACTGAGGCGATGAACTCCAGTGGCGAGCAGTTCGGAGACAGCCGCTTGCGGGAGTTGGTCCAACAGGAAGGTCACCGAGGAGCTCAGCAGGTGCTAGAGTGCCTGGGGCGAGCGGTGCGGGCCCATGCCGCACAGGCGGCCCAGTCCGACGACATCACCGCTCTGGCCGTTCGCTATCAAGGCGCTGCGGACGGCGGGAATGATACCCGGCAGCCTCCCTGTGCCGACCAGGAAGCGGATGCGTCGCTGACACTCCGCAATCAACTGGATGAACTTCCGCGACTACGCGATTGGATTGGGGAGACAGGGAGTCGCTGGGAGTTATCGGAGACACTGCGATCACGGCTCAACCTGCTGCTGGAAGAGTGGCTGGTCAATGTGATCTCCTACGCTTACGGGGATGCTGAAGAGCATTTGATCGAGTTGAGGATGTGGCGAGTCGGCGATGAATTGCGCGTGGAGGTTTCCGACGACGGGCGACCTTTTGATCCCACGGCCCAGGCCCGGGCCGACACGTCTCTGCCACTGGAACATCGTCCGATCGGCGGTTTGGGAATACACCTGATGCGCCAGACGACGGATCAGTTCCTGTACCGTCGCCAACAGGAGCGTAACGTCATCACGCTCGTGCTGGCCCTCGCTCAAGACCGCGGGCGATGACCGACAGACGCCGAGAGCCGGCGCGCTGGCCGGGCCGAACGGGGCGGGTGCGAGCTGCCGCCTACAGCAGTCGCATGGTTTCCGCTTCCCGCAACAGATCGTCGCGGAACTTGGGGTGCGCGATGCTGATGATGGCCAAGGCCCGTTCCCGAACCGATTTCTGTTTCAGATCGACCAGGCCGTATTCGGTGGCGAGGTAGTGTACATCCATGCGTGGCGTCGTGACCGTGGCGCCCGTCTCCAGACGCGGTACGACTCGCGAGATCTGTCCGTCCTTGGCGGTCGAATAGAAAGCCATAATCGACATGCCTCCCTGGGAGGCATACGCGCCGCGCACGAAATCGAGCTGTCCTCCGGTGCCACTGTACTGAACTCCGTCGATCGACTCGGCATTGCATTGACCCGTCAAGTCGACTTCCAGAATCGAGTTCACGGCGACCATGCGGTCGTTGCGGGCGATGATTCCCGGGTCCATCACGTAGGAGGAGGGATAGCATTCCATACTGGGGTTGTCATGCATCAGGTCAAACGTGTCGCGGGTACCGTAGGCCACGGAAAAGACGTGGCGGCGGGGATGGAGCGTTTTGCGGCTTCCATTGGCCGCGCCGCAGCGGATGAGTTCCGCCATGCCCGGTCCGAACAGCTCCGTGTGGATGCCGAGGTTCCAGCGGTCCTTCAGGAACGGACAGAGCGCGTTGGGTAAACTGCCGATCCCCAGCTGCAAGGTCGCTTCTTCGGGAACGATGTCGGCGATGAGCTGTCCGATCGTGTCATCTTCCGGACGAGGCTTGGCGGCCGGCATCTCCAGGATCGGCTCGTGATTCTCGACGACCATATCGACTTCGGAAACGTGAATCAGATTATCGCCGAAAACCCGCGGCATCGTCGGATTCGACTCCACGATCACTTTCTTACTGCAACGCGCTGCGGGAGAAATGAACCCGTTACAGACGCCGAAGCTGAAGTAACCGGCGTTGTCCATGGCCGAGACGGTCGTCACGACCGTGTCGACATTCAGATGTTCCTCGATCAGGCGAGGAACCTGGTGCAGGTAGGACGGAATAAACTGTACCAGCCCCACCGCCGATTGCCGGCGTGCGGCCGCGCTGACAAACCAGGAATAGGCCTCGACGCAGTCGATCAGGTCAATTGCCAGATACGTGCTGGCGGCCGTCTGATAGGGATTGAATGAGTAGATCTTGACGCGTGACAGCTCTCCCGCTCGCAGACGGTCCGCCAGAGCAGCCAACAGCGCGGGAGGTTCGGTGACCCCGATGCCGTGCACGATCGTTTCGTGATCGCGAACCACGGACATTGCCTCAGCCGCCGTCCGAAGCTTCTTCTGATACTGCGCCAAATGGTCATTCGACATGTTCGCTTCCTCAGGACAAAGACGCGTCACTTCCGTCTCGCCTCACATTCCGGCCAAACGACGCGACGGGAGCATTCGACGGACGTTGCGATCTCTCGACCGAGCGTCCACTGGTTCCGTGCGCGTATCGGCCCACTCGCCCGGACGCGTACAGGGAATCGGCTAGCCCAGCCCGAGATTTCCGGAGAAACGGTGGAACAGCGGTAAGATTAGCGATTGTGCAGGATCTGATTACAGCCGGTACCACGCGCTGTATGCAAGGCACGCAACCCGGTGGAAGGTGTTGGCAGCCTTGGGCTTGGCACGGTGATGCGGCCTCTGTCACAATGCGGACTCCGGTACGCGACTCAGAACCAAGGCAGGCCCCCACAACAAAAGGCTGACCATTTTGTCTTCGAATCAATTAAGCAGGGCCTGGTGCTCAACTGCCCTCATGTTGCTGGCCGGACAGGTTGCCGCAGAAGACTGGCCTCATTGGCGTGGCCTCTCACGGACCGCCGTGGTGCGCGAACGCTCGGGATGGCAGGGCCGGCAGTGGCTGTCGCTGGACGATGTACTCTGGACCAGCGACGTGGGACAAGGAGCCTCGTCACCCGTTGTCGCGAACAGGCGGGTCTACACGCTTGGCTGGGTCAACGACCAGGATCGTGTGGTCTGCCTTGACCTGGATACCGGCCACGAGATCTGGTCCGCGTCGTATCCGGCACCGCTGCACGGACGCCACGCGACCGGTGACGAGGGGCTTCACGATGGTCCGACCTCCACGCCCGCGCTGGATGTATCAGATGGGCGGCTGTATACGCTGAGCGTCGACGGCGACTTGAAATCGTGGGATAGCACTAACGGCAGGCTCACCTGGTCTTTGAACCTGTATGAGAAGTACAATGTGCCACAACGGCCGCGGATCGGACGATCCGGCCGACGCGATTACGGGTATACTTTCTCGCCACTGGTGTACCAGGTGTCTGGCCACACGTCGTCCTCTCCAATGGCCGGTTGATCTGCAAGGACCGCACCGGACACATGGTGTGCCTGCCGGTAAAATGAAGCTGCACGAAAGAGGATCACTGAAGCCACGCCACGGTCGAAAAAGCCCGACAAGACAAGCGGTTGTCGTGCGGTACCACGTTCGTTCCACAGTGGATGTGACAGGGGTGTGTTAACCAGTTTGGTTGTTGAGAACCAGCGCAATAGAGTATTTCACACATAGGAGTGAACCATGCCGAGCAAGCTGATCGTGTGCATGTGGGCGATGGCGTTTCTGGGACTGCCCCGCGCGGCGACCTGGGGCGACGAGCCGAAACAGGGAGATGTGAACCGGGCCATGCTCGGCGGTGAGGTCGTGCTCGAGACGGTCTACATTCCGCCTGGCGAGTTCATGATGGGCAGCACGCCGGAAGAAAAACTCTGGGCGACGGGGATCGAAGGAGGGGCCGAACCGGGTACGGTACGTGAGTCGTACGAAGGCGAAAGACCGCGGCGGATGCGGGTGCCGCATGGGTTCTGGATGGGGCGCACCGAAGTGACCGTCGGTCAGTTCCGTCGGTTTGTGGAAGAGTCAGGCTACGTCAGTGACGCTGAGCAACCTGGCGGGAAGACGCAGTGCTTCGATCCGCAATGGACGCACTACAACTTCACGACTGAGATCACCTATCCGTGGGCGTCGATGTCCGGAAAGAGCTGGCGTGATCCGAACTTCCAGTTCCCACTGCGTGACGACTTCCCGGTCGTGTGTGTGAGCTGGACCGATGCCCGAGCGTTCGGCCAGTGGCTGACGAAGCACGAGCGTGCGGCGGGGCGTCTGCCGGACGGCCTGGAATACCGCCTGCCCACAGAAGCCGAATGGGAATATGCGTGTCGCGGTGGCAGTCAAGAGAGCCTGTATTATTGGTGGGGGAACGAACTGCAAGACGGCGAAGGCCGGTTCAACATCTCCGCTGTCGACTTCCTGCCGGACCGCAAACGCAAATGGCCGCTGGCCAGTGCACCGTGGAGCGACGGGTTTGCCTTTGTATCGCCAGTGGACCATTATGGCGAGCGAGGCCGCAACGGATTCGGCCTGGCTGACATGTGCGGCGGAGTGTGGGAAGTTGTACTGGACCACTTCGATCCCCAGGGCGGACATGAAGAACTGAACCTGGCGACAGAGAACTATCGGCCAGTCTGCCGAGGCGGCAACTACTTCGACGTGCCGGGCAACGCCCGCTGCGCGTGCCGACTCGGATTGGCCGGCCCTCACTACTCGGACTCCCGCGACGGCTTTCGCATTTGCCTTGGACCACCGCGGAGCGCTGAGTAGTCGTACCGCGATTGTGGACAGCGCTCGCCATACGCTCGGTAGCACGTCAGCGGCTAAGAACCGGATGAGCCGTAGTTTGTCAGCACGCGGAAGGGCATGTAGTGACGGCAGTCGTTCGCTCAGAGTCATTTCAGAAATCCCGCAATCACGTGCGTACGAGCGGTGGAGGCGAGTCGATCTGTCCAGCTCCGTAGTGGTTCCACCGGCATCTCTTCCGTGATCGCCACAGCGGCTCGCCGACAGAATTCTCGCAAGTGCGGACCCCGATGGTTGCCTCTGTCCAAATGGAGAGCGTGCGTGATGCCCCGCTGACGAAACTGCTCCTGAAGATCGCGAGCTCCCTCGAGCATCAACAGGTGGTGACGATCCGAAGCGTACGGAGAGCGATCTGGGATCGCTTGGTACACCGGTCAAGGGAGCTCCAGCTGATTCGCCAGTGTGAACTGAGGACACCGTCAGGAGGTGCAACGTGAAACACACCATCGATCACGAACGGTTGCGGGGCATGCTGTGGGGGATGTTTGTCGGCGATGCGCTCGCCATGCCAGTCCACTGGTACTACGACGTGGCGGCCTTGCAGCGTGATTTTGGCACCGTCCGCGACTATCAGGCGCCGCTGGATTCTCATCCCAGCTCGATGATGTCGCTGGCCAACACAGGGGCCGCCGGCCGAGGCTCCCAGGAGGGTGAAGTGGTCGGCCGCGTCATCCTCCACGGGAAGAAGCATCTCTGGGGCCAGCGCACTCGGCACTATCACGCTGGTCTGCAAGCCGGTGACAACACCCTCAACCTGCTGTGCGTGCGAGTGCTCCTGCGGAACATGAACACGACCGGACGCTATGACGCTGGCGATTTTCTGCGTGCTTACATCGCCTTCATGACGACCCCGGACAGCCACAACGACACTTACGCCGAGTCCTATCATCGTGATTTCTTCGCCAACTATGCGCAGGGTGTCTCGCCGGAACGCTGCGCAGGAGCGGAGGGCCACGACACGGCGTCGATCGGTGGATTGGTCGCGTTGCCTACCGTGATTGTCGCGGCGATGCGGGAGAACGATCCGGTTGCGGAAGACCGCACGTAGCTGGCGCACCTGCGGTCGACGCACCGTTCCGCCAAACTGGAACGATACGCAAGCGCGCTGGGCCAGTTGTTGACACGGTTACTACAGGAAGTAGAACCTCAGATTGCACCCCTGGCATGCGCCGCCGCCGAGTCGTTCGGGTTCCCGGCAACGCGTATAGTGGAACGGATGAAACGCGAGCAGCGTTCCGACCTCCACGTGATCGGCAGCCAGCTCAGTTCGGCCTGTTACATTGAGCACTCGTTTCCGGCAGTGCTGTACCTGGCCGCGCGCTACTCAGACGATTTCGAAGCCGCCCTCGTCGCTAACACCAATGTGGGCGGCGATAATTGTCACCGCGGCGCGGTGCTGGGCGCCATCCTGGGCGCAGCGTTGGGCTATGGGGCGATCCCCGCACGCTGGATCCAGGGCCTGCGCAGTCGGGCCGAACTTCACGAGGAAATCGAATCGTTCATCACCCAGTTCGGCTAAGCGACGGTCGCAACAACTCATCTCATCATACAACGTCTCAGAAACCCGCCGCCGCGCGCGAGGTTCTTGACTCACTCCCAACGCACCTGATACCAAGCTCTTGCCGACGTCGGCATTTTCCACTTCGGCCATATTGACGTTTCAGTCAGCATATGTTTTCGTGAGGCTGCTGTCGGAACCGGACGTATCCATCGTCGGTGCTGTCCCGGCCGACCGGCGGTGCCGTGACGAAGTTCCCTGAAGAGGCAATCGGAGATTCAAGGTAATGGTGCGTTCCCTGATAGCGTTGCTCGCGTCTCGTCATGGTGGTGGTGCTTCCACCGCGGAACGTCGCAAGTTTCTCCAGCAGTCGCTGGCGGCCTCGGCCGCGCTGCTTCTCTCATCTGGACCGATCAGCAGCTCTTCCTTGGCGCGCGGCTCGGGAAAAAGGCAGATCGTCGTCATTGGGGCGGGCCTGGCCGGGTTGGCCTGTGCGTACGAGCTTCTGCAAGTCGGATACGGTGTAACCGTTCTTGAGGCACGCAGTCGTGTTGGTGGTCGCGTGCTTTCAGCCAACGCAGCCAACGGACGAGAATTTGTCAGGGGACGAAATGTCGAGTTTGGAGCCGAGTTGATCGGGAGCAATCATTCGATCTGGATCCTGTATGCCGAGCGTTTTGGATTGAAGTTCCTCGATGTGACGGCCGATGAGGACGCGGAACTGCCCGTCATCATCGGAGGCCAGAAGCTTTCGGCACGGGAATCCGAGGAACTGTGGGAAAGCCTGCATGAAGCACTGAGCCAGCTCAATCGACTCGCAGCGCCGGTTGTGGAAGATGAGCCGTGGAAGACAGCGGATGCTCGAAACCTCGACCAGATGTCCGTGCAGGATTGGATCGGCAGACTCGACGTGCCACCGCTGACTAAGCGGGCGATGTGGATCAATCAGACAGCCGACAACGGCCAGGACGCCGAGCGGCAGTCGCTATTAGGACAGCTGGCCGCGGTCAAAGGTGGAGGGCTGGAAAATTACTGGACCGAATCGGAGGTCTATCGTTGTCGAGGCGGGAACGACCAACTGGCTCTGAAACTGGCTGAAGCAGTTGGTGCCGAGCGGATTTTCATGAGAACGCCCGTTCGCTCGGTATCCCGTCAGGGTGATATGGTTATGGTCGAGACGACGGACGGGCGGACTTACCCATGTGATGATGTGGTGCTGACCGCACCACCCAAGACGTGGCCGAAGATCCGCTTCACTCCCGGGCTTCCCGCAGCGATGAACCCGCAAACGGGATTCAATGCGAAGTACTTTGCTCTCGTGAAAGACCGCTTCTGGGAAAAACGCCATCCACGGCTGAGCCAATATGCCCTTTCGGACGAGCATCTCAACATGACCTGGGATGGCACAGACAATCAGGACCAGGCCGATGGCCTTCCTCGTCACGCCTGTCTTGTCGGTTTCGCTGGCGGCAGCGTCTGCAAGCGAGCGCTCGAGATGGATTTTGCTGCTCGTGAGAAGATATTTGGCGAGACCCTTGAGCAATTCTTTCCCGGCTACCAAGAGCATCTTATCAAGTCGATCTATCTGGACTGGCCTCGCGACCCATGGGCTTCTGCCAGCTATTCCTTTCCTGCTCCAGGCCAAGTGACCACAGTGGGGCCGTTGATGGCTCAGCCGCACATGGAGGGACGGTTGCACATCGCGGGTGAGCACGTCTGTTACAAGTTCGTCGGCTACATGGAAGGCGCTCTGCAGAGCGGTGCACGCACCGCCAGAATGATTGCCACTCGCGACGCGGTTGCCTCCCCGTGATCTCTCCACGTCGCCTATTGAATCCGCCGCCGGTCAGTAGTAGGCTGCTAATGGCTGGTTGCCGGCCTGGTTAACTCGCCTCTACATCAGCCCCGCCCACACTTTGCCGAACCTGCCTGAGGAGCCACGCACCCATGTTCTGTCGATTAACACTTTGCCTGAGCACTCTGCTGATTGCCATTGCCGCTCCGGTCGCGTCTGCCGCATCGGTGCAACTGGCCAAGGCTGGAACTACTCGCTACGTCATTGTGGTCGACACGGACGCCACGTTGTCTGAGCAGCATGCAGCCGATGAGCTGGCGCAGTTCCTCAAACAGGTGACTGGTGCGGAGTTCCCCATCCGACGAACAGCGCAAGTGGCGGAAGGGCCGATGCTGTTAGTCGGCGACGGCGTCATTGCTCGTCAGATCGCGCCACAGGTGAACGTCGAACAACTCGGTCGCGACGGCATCATTATCGAGACAATCGGCGAGCACCTACTATTGACAGGCGATCCCCCTCGCGGGGCGATGTACGCCGTCTACAGTTTCCTGGAAGATGCGATTGGCTGCCGCTGGTGGTCCTCCAAGGCCAGCACGATTCCCCATCGCCCCGACCTGGCAGTGCCTGAGCAACACGTGCGTTATGAGCCGCCGCTGGAGTACCGCGAGACATTCTGGCTGGATGCATTCGACGGCGATTGGGCCGCGCGCAACAAGTCCAACGGCAACTCGGAGCGTCTGGAGGAAAAGCATGGCGGCAAAGTCCGGTACGGCGGGCCGTTCTTCGTGCACTCGTTCGCCCACCTCGTCCCGCCTGCCGAGTATTTTGAAGCGCATCCGGAGTATTTCAGTGAGGTTAACGGCCAGCGTCTGGATGGTTACGCGCAAGTCTGTGTCACCAACGAAGACGTTAAGAAGCTGATTACCGCCAGAGTGTTGGCATATCTGCAACAGAATCCGACGGCCGACATCATCTCGGTTTCTCAGAACGACTGCGATAACCACTGTCAATGTGCCGCCTGCAGACAGTTGGAAGAGGAAGAAGGATCGCCGGCCGGACCGTTGCTGCACCTGGTCAATTATGTGGCCGCGGAGGTTGCCAAGCAGTACCCGCACGTAGCAATTGACACACTCGCCTATCAGTACACTCGCCAGCCGCCGCGACATGTCAAGCCGCTGCCGAATGTGATTGTGCGGCTGTGCAGCATCGAGTGCGACTTCGCTCACCCGCTGACTGCCCAGAGCAATCAGAAGTTTGCAGACGACATCCGAGGCTGGTCGAAGATCTGCCAGCGGCTTTACATCTGGGACTATACAACAAACTTCGGCCACTACATCCAGCCACATCCGAACCTGCGCGTGCTCGGGCCCAACATCCGTTTCTTCGTGGAGCATGGAGTGCGAGGCATTTTCGAGCAGGGAGCGTATACGTCTCTGGGCGCCGAATTTGCCGAGCTGAAGGCTTGGGTTCTGGCCAGGCTGTTGTGGAATCCCCAGCTCAATGATCAACTGCTCCTGGAGGAGTTTGTTCGCGGATACTATGGGGCCGCAGCACCGCAGATCCTGGAGTACATCCGGCTGATTCATGACGAAGCGGAAGCTCATCAGACGTATCTCACGTGCGGCAGTTCCGTGACGGCTGAGTTTCTGAACCTGGCCATGCTTGGCCGGGCCGAGAAGCTCTTCGAAGCCGCCGAGTCGGCCGTCGAGGATGATCCGGAATTGCTGCAGCGCGTGCAGCTTGCGCGATTGCCACTACGCTATGTCTGGGCCATGCGATGGTACGACCTGCGCGACCAGGCTGCCCGCGAGCAGCTGCCATGGCCCGGGCCGTCGGACTACGTCGCCAACTGCGAGACATTTCTGAACCTGGCCGAGTCATCGGGCATAACCATGATCTCGGAGGGTGGGCGACTTGACGCCTTTGAAAGGCGCACCATTGGTATGGGCCGCACCAGCTCTCCTCCGCCACCCGGCTGCGAGTCGCGCCCGCGCAGTGAATGGGTCGATCTGCAGGATGCGACGTTTAACCTGGCCCTGGAGGGAACCTGGGTGGCGATCGACCGAGATGAACTGGCGTCCGACAAGACGGGGGCCCGTATGCCGTCAAACCACCACGAGTGGGCGGTCCAGCAATGGCTGTTGGGTAAGCCTCTGGACGCTGATGCCACGTACGACGTCTACGCCGCGATTCGAGTGGAGAAGACGGGTAGCGAAGGAATAGCCTTCGGCGCAGGTATCTATGACACCAAGAACAAAACGGGTCTGGGGCAGGTTTCGACGACCTGCGCGGGCATCGTGGACGATCAGTACCACGTTTACCAGCTGGGAAGCACGAAACTCCACGGCGACGTCTATTTGTGGGCAGCACCGGCCAAGAATGAGGATAATGTCAGAGCAGTCTGGGTCGATCGTTTTTGGCTGATCAAACAACCGTAGGCAAGGCGCGGCCCCGGAAGAACCGCCATACCTGTTACCGGCCGACTCAACTAGAATGTAGTACGAGACTTGCGCACGAAACTGGGCCAAGCGGCGCGGGGATTTTTCACCGTTGACCCCATACTGCAATTGACTTGGGGGCGCGGTGTCTAGAAACTGAAGGGTGCAAGCTGGAACGTACCGCTGCCATGGGTCTCGACTCAACAACCGTCTGTTCTGGTGTCTTGCCACCGTCGATGGGGAAGTCAAACGATTCAGAACCGAATTGCGACAGATGAAAGGGTATCCGCGATGACAGACAAGATAGACCGTCGATGCTTTCTCGCCCGAGGAGTTGTCGGCGCAGCTGCGGTCGGGGCTGTGCACGCCAGCATCGAGGAAAAGACGCTGCAAGCTGCCATCGATGATGGCACGGCGACAGCGGCACCCGCTGCCAAACCGCTCACCGATATCCCTCCGGGGAGCCTCCCCTGCGGTAAGATTGGCAACGTGACTCTGAGCCGCCTGTTCATCGGCGGCAACCTGATCGGAGGCTGGGCTCACAGCCGCGATCTGATGTATGCCTCCAAGTTGTTTACTTCCTACAACACGGAAGCCAAGGTTTTCGAGACTCTCGAACTGGCCCAGGCGTGCGGCATCAACACCATCCAACTGGATCCTCAGTGCTGGCCGGTCATCACGAAATACAATCAGACACATAGCACTCCAATTCAAACGATGGTGTGCGTGCCTCTGGTGGCCGACAAAACTGAGATGAGCGACACCATCACGAAGCAGATCGATCTGGGAGCAACGCTGGTCTATTCGCATGGCGGCGTAACCGACACGTTCATGATGAATGGCGGTTCCATGGACGTCATTGCGCAGATGGTTGAGTTGATCAAGTCGCAGGGGGTGCCAGCGGGCGTCGGAGGTCATTCGCTGAACATGCCAGTCGCGTGCGAGCGTGACAAGGTCAATCCTGACTTCTATGTCAAAACGTTCCACTTGGATCGCTACTGGTCTGCCACTCCGACGGATCATCGGAAGGAATATGATTGGATGCGAGGAAACGCCTCCGACCACAACGCCAATTTCGACAACATGTGGTGCAACGACCCGGAGGAGACCGCGGCCTTCATGGAGAAGGTCGATAAGCCGTGGGTGGCCTTCAAGGTGATGGCAGCGGGAGCCATCATGCCGCAGGTGGCCTTTTCACACGCGTTCCGCAACGGAGCCGATTTCGTCATCGCCGGGATGTTCGACTTCCAGGTCGAAGCCGACGTGAAGATCGCGATCGAGAACGTGAAGAAGAGCGAGAATCGCAAACGGCCCTGGTGCGCCTGAGCCCTTTTCACCACTCGGAAAGGTGATCGACGTGCGTCAGCACGTACACCGCTCGAGAATTATCACCGATGCGCTGGCGACCGTCTCCCGCAGACCATCTCGGGAGTAAGGGCCGAACTGGCTTGAGAGTGAAGTGAAGAAATCCTGACGCGGCGAAGGACCGATCCGAGCGCGCTGATCGCCGCGTCAGGCCCGAACAGCAGACGCTTCTGGATGGCCCCCGCTGGGTGCCTCTGCGCCCTCGAGAGAACTGGAAGAGGACTCACGCTAGGGCGCTAAGAAGGCAGGCAGAGGAAGACTGTCTGGCAAGGGATACTCTTCTTTACGACTTGGCGCCTTGGCGTGAGCAATTTCGTCCTCCGCCACGAACATGGCCCGGTGCCGGCGGCTTCACCGCTTGGGATATTCCGGCCGGTTGGGGAAGCCGGGCGTCGGGTTGTCCCGCAGTTGCTGCAGCATAACTTCGATGGCTTTCTCGAGCTGCGGATCTCGTCCTGCCATCACGGAGGCGGGATCGTTATCGACGACGATGTCGGGATCCGCACCATGGTTTTCGACCCACCACTTCCCTTCCCGGCCGAAGAAGGAGTTGTTCGGCTGCTGAATCGTGCCTTGATCGATGGTCTGCTGAGGGTTGAGAATGCCGACCAGACCACCCCACGACGGCACGCCGACGATCGTACCCAGTCCCCGAGCTTTGAAGTGTTCCAGGAAGCACTCACCGTCCGATCCATTGTACTCGTTGGAGACCGCCACATAGCGGCGATCGCCGGCCGATCCCGGATACCGGAAAGGCTCCATCCCGCGCAGAACGTTGAAGCCAACCTGCTGCCGCTCGAGCTTGTCGATCAGAAAGTACTCGGTCCAGCCGCCGGAGTTGCGCCGCACATCGATGATAATCCCCTCCTTGTATCGGAACGCTCGCCAGAACTTGTCAAACTCGCCAACACCACCCGCCCCCATCGCGTTGATGTGCATGTAGCCGACTCGACCTTCGGTGGCGGCCAGCACTTTGCGGATGTTCTCGGTAAGCCAATGGCAGTACCGCAGATCCCGATCCGACCGGATCGGCTCCACCTCGTACGTCTGCGCACCCTCCTCGACTGGACTCGCATTGACCGTCACCTTCACCTTCTGTCCGGGGACCACTTGGAGCAGTTTCCAGTAGTCGTCGCCAGACTTGACCGGGGTTCCATCGATGGCAATGAGGTAATCGCCAGCTTTGACATGAATGTCGGGGCGCGCCAATGGAGCCTGCAGGTCGAGGTTGTATTCGGTAGGTCCGTAGGTTCGCTCCAGGCGATACCGACCGGCCGTTGAGTCGGCAGCCAGGTCGACTCCCAAGAGCCCCGTGTAGACGGGAGTTCCTGGAGTGGAAGCCGGTCCCATGTCACCGCCTGAAATGTACGTGTGTCCCACACACAGTTCGCCCACCATCTGCGACAGCAGCCAGTTGAGTTCCTCGCGCGAGGAGAGGTAGGGAATATAGGCTCGATACCGTTCTCCAATAGCTTTCCAATCGTGGCCGTGCATCTCGGCGTCGTAGAAGAAATCGGCGTACCAGCGCCAGGTGTCCGAGAATATCTGTTGCCATTCAGCCACGGTATCCACATGGTAGACCATCCGATCCAGGCTCACCGTATCGCCGATCCGTCGGCTGTCGTAGGCATTCTGCAGTGAGGTGAGATACACGCCGCCGCCGGCGCGGCACACGAGCCGTTCTCCGTTGACGGACAGGCTGTAGTCTGCGACTTTGTTCTCGAGGGTCCGCATTTCCTTACTGGCCATGTCGAAGATGTGGAGCGTCCACTTCGTCGCTCCTCGCGGTTTGAATATCTCTTCATACTCGTCTTCCGTGAATTTGGGTACTGAGCACCAGGTGACCTTTCCTTTCCCGGCTCGCAGGTAGAAGTAGTTGCCGGCAGGCACGGGTAGCGGAAAGACACGAGCAGCGATACCCTCCAGTTCCACCGGACGCTCACCGGAGGGCGCCGCCTCGGCGGACTCGCTCTTGGGCTCACGCGCCAAGAAGGGAGGCTTGCGGCCACTTTGCAGCTGGACCGCCATGATCTGGTACGGATTAGCCAGGACGTGGTTGTCCTCGTAGAAATCCATCTGCACGTCGAAATTCCGGCTGGACAGATAATAGAGGTACTCTCCACTGGCATCGAAGCAGGGGTTCAGATTGTCGAAGAAGTCGTCGGTGAGCGGAAAGCTCTTCTTTTCTTCCATGTTGTACAGAAAGACCTGGCTGTTGCGATTGAGTGCCACGGTCGTATAGCACACCCACCGGCTATCGGGCGACCAGCTGTAATCATCGATTTCCCAGAAAAACTCATCGTTCTTGGCCTGATGAGATTCGGCAATGGTGACCAGTTCCTTCGTCGCGACGTCGATGACCAGGCAGGCGAAATCTTTGGTGCCAAACAAGATCTTCTTGCCATCGGGCGACCAGGCAGGGCGGTAAGGAGTGCGATCGAGTGTCGTCGTGAGCGGCGTCCATTCGCCTCCCTCGATGCTCTGGACATAGAGCTGATAGCTGCCGCTTCGATCCGAGAAGAAGGCGATCTGCTTTCCGTCAGGCGAAATGCGAGCCAGGCGTTCCCGTGTGCCGGGAGAATCCGACAGGTTTCTGGTCTGACCAGCGCTGTCCGCGGGAACCGCAAACAGGTCACCTCGCGCTTCAATGAGCAGGTGTGATCCGTCGCCAGCCGCATCGACTCCCTGCAGATAATCGCGTGGGTTGATGATGCGGTTTCTGATCTGCCAGCGATCAGACGGCGCCTCGACCGTGATCTTCGTGTCGCTCGCGTCAGCACAGTTCATCACGTGCAGGTATCCATCCTGCACGTACACCACCCTCTGGCCGTCCGTATCAGGCATCATGACATCGTAGTTGTCGTAATGTGTGAGCGGTGTGATGGTGCCGGCCGTCAGGTCCTGTGCGTACAGATTGGCCACGCCATCTCGATCCGACACGAACATCATACGATCGCCGATCCACAGGGGATACGCGTTCTTTCCCACATAGTCGGAAACGGGCGTAAATGCCTTCGTCGTGAAATCGTACATCCAGATATCGCAGTGATGGCCACCCTTGTAACGTTTCCACTGATACTCTTCCCGACCTTTGCGACAGTAGAGCATCCGATTGCCATCCGGCGAGAAACTGCAGAGCACTCCGCGATCGATCGGAAACCGCTCCGGTGCAGATCCTTCCCGCGAGACGAAATAAAGGTTCGGGTCGCGGTAAATAAATGTTTCCATGAACGAGCGAATGACGATTCGCTGACCGTCCGGAGTCCAGCCGAGCACCTGGGCGTCTCCGGGAGAATAGGTCAGACGTTTCGGCTCGCCTCCGTCAGCTGGCATCAGGTAGGCGGCCGAAGAACCTTCGTAACTGGCCGTGAACGCGATCCACTGTCCGTCGGGAGAAAACCGAGGCATGGTCTCCTTGCCGGGAAAGGTTGTCAGCCGTCTGGCCCGGCCGCCCGTCGCACGGACCGTCCACAAATCGTTCTCATAGCTGAACACAATGCGATTGCCATGAATATCGGGATACTGCATGAAACGCGATTCCGCGCCGTGTGCTGTGGTGACACTCAGCAGTACCAGAACCGGCAGACAGGCCAGGACCAATCCAGCGGCCGCGGCGCCGCGCACGTTCGATGGGTAGCTCACGTTTGTTTCCTCGATGATCTTCAATTCGCACACGGTCCCGCCCGTGCGACAATGCGGCCTACCCCGAAGATCCAGTATAGATCCCCGGTTTTGCGGGAACAACGGAGGCGGACTATTGGTGCGTCTTCGCACGGACTTCAGACGCTTGACCAAACCGCTCGCACCGCTTGGCCTCAGAAGCGTGTGAGGACAGGGCTGGTCACGCACTTTCGAATCCGACAGAAAACCGCAGAATATCGAACAAGAAACCGCAGAATGAAGAAGGAAGAGAATGCATGGCGTGAGCGAAAGCCGGGGGATCGAAGGGCACCGAAAGACGTGGTGCTTCCACTTGGAAATCGGACATTCCTTGATACTCATATGAAAAGGGTCCCCTTCCAGATGAGGCTCAATCGTTCCCGATTGTCCTAAAGTGGTAGGTGTAGATCTTACCGCTCAGTTATTCCAGAAGGAGACCCAAATGCGCTTCTACAAACC
>JBGSHS010000044.1:0-4089 GCA_041752115.1 Pirellulaceae bacterium
CGTGCTGACTCCTGGCCGGGACCAGCAAGCAGGCTTGCAGGCCGCAATCACCACAAGGGAGAGGGCCATGAAGTCGGTACGAGTGCTGGGGGTGCTGCTGATTCTGGTCAGTCTGCAGGCTGGCGCGGCCGAAACGAACCGCGCGCCATCCACTCCGGATCCGACGAACATCTCGCTCCCCGGTATGCCCACCGCAAGTTGGACGGCGGAACGGAGCTCGCCGGAGCAGGCCGACCAGGGCAGCGGAAGTCCTCTGGCGCTGCGGGCGGCGATCGGCGACTTGATCAGCGACTTCGGGCCAATGTATCCAGCGGGAGAGGAATATCTCCGGCGACTGGACGCAATCGAACAGCAGATGGCGTTGGGATTGGACTCAGCGCGCGCGGATTTTGCCGCGTTACAGCGCGAGGCGCTGGTCGCCAACCCGCTAGTGCACGGCGCGCCAATCCTGTTCGTGGTGCGCGAACAGTACCAGCCGGACCATCACAACACGGAGACGATTTTCCACACCGGCGAACCGAACAACAGCAGCTACCGGCCTGGAGGCCCGCTGAAGATCCTGGACCCCGTTACCGGTCAGACTTTGGTGCTGCTTGATCCCGGTCCGGAAGGATTGATTCGCGACCCGGAAGTGCATTATGACGGACGAAAGATTGTCTTTGCGATGCGCAAAGCGCGCGATGAAGACTACTCGATCTACGAGCTGGAAGTCGATCCGCAAGACGGCTGGGCGACTGCGCCGGACAAGCTGCGGCGGCTGACGAACGAGCGCGACGCGACGGACATCGATCCCGTCTATCTGCCCGACGGGTCGATTGTTTTCTCGAGTACGCGGGAGCCGAAATACTGCCACTGCAACATGCACATCATGGCGAATCTCCATCGCATGGACGGTGATGGCGCGAACATTCACCAGATCGGCAAGAGCACCTTGTTTGAGGGACACGCCAGCCTGATGCCGGACGGACGCGTCCTGTATTACCGCTGGGAATACGTCGACCGCAATTTCGGCGATGCGCAGGGGCTGTGGACGGTGAATCCGGACGGGACCGGCCACGCGATCTATTGGGCCAACAATCTGGCCAGTCCCCCCGCCGTGTTCGACGGCCGCGCGATCCCCGGCACCGACGCGATCGTGTGCACCTTCGGTTCCTGCCATGACCGCCCGTGGGGTGCGATGGCGATCGTGGACCGGAGCAGGGGACTGGACAGCGCGGAAGCAGTGTTACGGATCTGGCCCGAGGAGGCCCGCTCGCTGGTCCAGAATGTGGAAGCGTTCATCTGTGATCACTTCGTGCCGTTGAGAGCTCGCTACGAGGATCCCTTTCCGCTGGTCGATCCGCGTACCGGGAAAGGGGGAAAATACTTCCTGGTGTCACGCAGCGTCAATGCCTTGCCTGTCGATAGACCGATCCGGTATTCGGCCGATCTGAACGAACTGGTGATGGGGCTTTATCTAGTCGACGTGTTCGGCAACGAGGTGCTGTTGCACCGCGAAGCGACGGGATGTTTCGATCCGATGCCATTGGCCGCTCATCCGCGTCCGCCAGTGCTCCCTGTGCGGCGCGATTACGCCAGCCGCATGGGGCGAATGTACGTGGCCGACGTGTATCAGGGAACGCATATGCAAGGGGTTCGGCGCGGGGATGTGGCAAGCCTGCGCGTCGTGGAGTCGGTCGAGAAACGGGTCTGGACCGACCCGCTTTGGCGCTGCGCTCAGTTCACTCAGGGAACGTACATCGGCGATACGCTCAACCGCCCGGCCGTTTCCTGGGCCGGGTTCGAGGTGAAGCGAATCCTGGGAACCGTGCCGGTCGAAGCGGACGGCTCGGCGAGTTTCGAGGTTCCCGCCGAACGATTCGTCTATTTCCAGTTGCTCGACCGCGACGGCATGATGATCTCCACCATGCGTTCCGGCACACAGGTCCAACCAGGCGAGACGCAGGCCTGTATTGGCTGCCATGACCACCGCCTGGCGATCCAGACACCGGTGGGAAATTCGCTGGCGCTACGGCGTCCGCCCAGTGAACTGACACTCTGGCACGGCGCCACCCGCTCGTTTAACTACCTGGAGGAGATCCAGCCCATTTGGAACCAGCATTGTGTGCGCTGCCATGATTTCGGCCAGCAGTCGGAGGCCAAACTGGTGTTGGCAGGCGACAAGGAACTGGTGTTCAACGCCTCGTACGTCGAGCTGTTCCAGAATTGGGGGCGGGAAGGTGCCTGGCTCAATACGGTCGGCCTGGGACTGGCGCCGATCAAACCCGCCCACACCACCGGGGCGCATCGCAGCCGCTTGGTCGAACTGCTTCGGCGCGGCCACTATGAGGTCTGCCTGTCGCCCGAAGAGATGGACCGGATCGTCACATGGATCGACCTGGGCGGGCCGTATTATCCGGACTATGCCTGTGCACATCCGACGAACGTGGCTGGCCGAGCGCCGCTCTCGATCGCCCAGTTGCACCAGCTGGCAGCGCTGACGGGGCTGCCGTTGATTGACGTTGAGGGCAATCCAGGCTTCGCAGGACATCGGCTGTGGTTGTCATTCGACCGGCCGGAATTGAGTCCCTGTTTGTCGCAACTCGACAAGTCCGGGGAGGCCTATCGCGAGGCGTTGGCAATCATCCAGGCCGGACAGGCCGAGTTGCGGCAGACCCCGGAAGCTGACATGCCCCATTTTCGTCCCTGCGCAGAGCATCAGATTCGAGAAGCGAAATACCAGACCTTGCGCCAGCGCGAAGCCGGCCGCCGCCAAGCCCTGGCCGAAGGCCGCAAAGTCTACGATGCAGGAATTTCGCCACGTGAGTGAATGGGAGACCGAGCGGCCGCGGCATGTCAGCGGCTCTCGTCGTTTTCCATGACAGGAGCTGACGCATGCCACTGCACCGCTTGATTTTCGGCCTGTTCCTGCTGACGACTGTCCTGTCGGCACTGATGGCAGAGGCCGCGCCGGATGCGCTCGTTCCCGCGCCCTCCGCGTGCGCATTCCCGGACGGATCGCAGACCCCTGTGCTGCGCACCACCCTCGACAAACTGGCGGCCGGCCAAGGGGTGACGGTGGTGTGCCTGGGTGACAGTGTGACCGGTGTCTATTACCACACCGGCGGACGACGTGCCTATCCCGAGATGCTGGAACTGGCGCTGCGCGCTGCGCATGTGCATGCTCGTGTACGCGTCGTGAATGCGGGCATCAGCGGCCACACGACAGCGGACGGACTGAACCGTCTGCAATCCGACGTCCTCGACCACCACCCCGACCTGGTGACCGTAATGTTCGGCTTGAACGATCTGACGGCCTTGCCGCTGGCCGAATTTCGTGCGAACTTAACGGAAATCACTCGGCGATGTCGTGAGGCAGACGTCGCCGTTATTCTGTGCACGCCGAACTCCGTCCTTGATACACCCCGCCGGCCAATCCCCAAACTTGTCGAGTACTGCCACGCGGTGCGCGAAGTGGCCGCCGAACAGCAGATTCCTGTGTGCGATGTGTATGGTGCGTTCGAGACCGTTCGCACCCACGACCCGTTGACGTGGCGACTGTTATTGAGCGACGAGATCCACCCGAACATGGACGGTCATAAGCTCACGGCTGAGACGTTGTGCCGCACGATCACGGGTCGCGACGTGTCGCTGCGCGAGGTGGGGCCTCCACAACCTCTGCTCCCCAAAACGCAGGCCCTGGTCAAGGCAGGCCAGAGCGTGCGTGTGCTGGCCATGGAGCCGCTGGACAAGTTGATTGCCCCGGCGATCCAGGCCGTGGCGCCAGCGGCGACGGTCGAAGTACAATCCTGGCCCACGGCCGGTCAGTCGCTGGCTCAGATCGAGGCCGCCGCACAAGCGGTGCGACAAACGCCGCCGGATCTCGTCGTGATCGCCATCCCGGCAAGTGTGACGCCCGCCGACCCGACGCCCGCCGAAGAATCGCTTCGCGCACACAGCTGGATCCTGAACTGGTCGCTCAGCTTTGGTCGGCAGGAATGGGACGTAGTTGTCGTCGCCCCGTCGGTTTGTTCCCTGGATCCGACACCTGCAGAACAGGCGGCGGATGCGTTCTCACGAAAGATGGGTCATGCCCAGGACCTGCCCGTC
>JBGSHS010000045.1:0-10677 GCA_041752115.1 Pirellulaceae bacterium
GACCCCCGCGAGCTCCGCTCGCGGGGGTCTGAGAGGTGTGAAGAGGCAGGGTGGTCATGTTGCCGGCTCGGTCGTGCGCCGGATCGGCCCAGGACGGCGCTCGACGAGGTAATGGGCCCAAGTATTCCGGACAAGAAACAACGGGAGCCCGGGTCGGCCACGGCCCGGGCTCCCGACGCGCGCTCAAGCCTCTGGCAGAAGCCTGGCCGCGCCCGTGGCTGTCAGTGTGCCACGAAACACATGAACGAACGATAGGTCAACGTGACTCGGAGGTCGGCCGGCGGTGGCGGACCGTCCAGGTTCGGGTAGATATCATGCGGCGACGGGCTGGCCGTGTCAAGGAACAGCCTCCAGTGACGATTCCGCGTCACCTGTGGAAACGTGAAGTCACACGGATCGGGTGTGGAGTTGAACAGCAGCAGCAGGTCCCGCGCGTTGCCTGCCGGATCGTCGCTGCGATCGGGAGCGGTCAGCAGGCACATCAGTGCCAGCTGCATACTCCCCCAATCCACATGGTCGCCGTGCGGCCCGAACCAGGCCACGTCGGGCAGTCCGTTGTGACCGTTGGCATGTCCGGTCAAGAACCGCTTGCGACGCACCGTCGCCTGGCCGCGTCGGAATCGAATCAGCGTCTGCACGAACCGCAACAGGTCGGCATTCTGTTTGACCAGCCGCCAGTCGAACCAGGAGATGGCATTGTCCTGGCAATCGGCGTTGTTGTTGCCCAGCTGCGTGCGGCGGCATTCGTCGCCCGACACGATCATCGGCACCCCCTGGCTCATCAACAGCGTGGCCAGCATGTTCTTGATCTGCCGAGCCCGCAGGTCTCGCACCGCTTTGCGGCGAGTCGGCCCCTCGACTCCGTAATTGTCGCTCAGGTTGTTATTATCACCGTCCCGGTTCCCTTCCCCATTGGCTTCGTTGTGCTTGTCCTTATAGGTTACCAGGTCGTTGAGCGTATAACCGTCGTGCGACGTGATGAAATTGATGCTGCAGGTGGGCGGTCGCCCGGTACGCATGTAGAGGTCGCTCGACCCCGACAACCGCGTGGCCATAGCGCCCAGGGTCCCCGCATCACCTCGCCAGAATCGTCGCACATCGTCACGGTAACGGCCATTCCACTCAGCCCACCGCAAGTGGTCGGAGAACGAACCGACCTGATACGCGCCGGCCGCATCCCACGCTTCGGCAATGATCTTGGTGTCGGCCAGCATCGGATCCTCGGCGATCATCTCGACCAACGGCGGATTGGGCACCAGGTGCCCGGACCGATTGCGGCTGAGGATCGAGGCGAGATCGAAGCGGAACCCATCGACGTGATAGTTGTGGACCCAGTGACGCAGGCAGTTGAAGATCATCTCCCGCACGATCGGATGATTGCCGTTGACGGTGTTGCCGCACCCGGAATAGTTGCAGTAGCGGCTGCCGCCATTGGCCAGGTGATAATAGACGTGGTTCTCCAGTCCCTTGAACGAGAGGACCGGACCCAACTCGTTTCCTTCACACGTATGGTTGAAGACCACATCCAGGATGACTTCGATGCCGGCCTGGTGGAGGGCCTTGACCATCTGCTTGAATTCCAGCACCTGGCATCCCGGTTCGCTCCCCACGGCATAGCCGCGGTGGGGCGAGAAGAACGCCATCGGATCGTAGCCCCAGTAATTGGGCCGCTGCGGCAGGTTTCCCCAGATATCCCGAATGGGAAACTCGTGGACCGGCATCAACTCGATCGCCGACACGCCCAGCGATTTCAAGTACGGTATCTTCTCGATGATCCCCAGATACGTGCCGGGATACTCCACACGACTGGTCTTGCCCCGTGTGAATCCGCGCACGTGCATCTCATAGATCACCGTCTCCGACAGGTCCCGGCGCAGATGGCGATCCCCCTCCCAATCGAAGTAGTCGTCGATCACCACGCACTTCGGCGGCCGGATGATCCCGTCCTCCGACTTGAGAAAATGGCCGGCCAGCGCCTTGCCGTAGGGATCGATCAGGCGAGCCTGACCGTCGTACCACAGGCCATGCTCCGGATCGCGCGGCCCGTCGGTCTGGAAATGATAGAGCTGACCAGGGCCGATCCCCGGCACGAACACGCTCCATACGTCACCCCACCGGTCGGAGTCGCGGTCGAACGGAACGACGTCCGTTGGCTCCCGATCGCTGACGTGATCATAAAGCAACAGGCGCATCGCCGTCGCCGAACGACTGAACACGACGAATTGCACGCCACCGTCATGAAGGAGCGCACCATAAGGGAGCGAGTGAGTGAATTGAAAAACTGGTTGGGGATGTCGCATCAGCATAGACTGGCCTCGTACCGGTCCCGGTTGTAAGTCGTCGGTGTACCACCAACCATACCATGGGGAGCCGAACGAGAACCTATCGCAAGCTTCGGGCGAGACAATTTCCTCGGGTTTCTCGTCTGTCGAATCACCTGGTGAAACTTCGCTGCCCGCCCCGGATGTTCTACCGGGGAAAGCTCTGCCCACCAGGCAAGAACTGCGCGGAAATCCGCCGCCTGATGCTACCTATCTGTAATGGAAAACCGACTCCTGCAAGACTCTCACCACGAAAGCGTTCCGCTGCACCCACAGCCATTCAGTCGCGAAACTGCTCATGGCAGTCGTCACATGTCCGCACCAAAGGCTTTAACGCCTCTTTGGCTTCTTCCTGGTCGCCGCGCCGAATCGCCTCATGCACGTCCTTCGATGCATCACGCATCAGCACACACAGCTCGATCCATTCTTCGCGATCGGCATCATCACCACAATACGATTCGTCAAACATCGATACATGAGCTATAGCTGCCAGCGTGGCCGCCAGCGCCAACCCTTTCTCCGGTGACTCCGTAAACCGCTTGGAAAGCACTGACCCGCGCAGGCTCGTGTTGAGCAGCGGCACCTGCAACATGATCTCCTGAATATTCCCCACACTTTTCCACTCCAGCGCCTCAGAACTGCCAGAGGCCCTGATCGCCTCCCCCAAAGCAGCATAGGCGGCCTTCGCCTCCTCCAACTTCTCCGCATGGTCGCCCAGCCTGGTCGCCGCTTGAATGATCTCCGACGCCGGACGCTTGAACGTGCTCTCCTCATCATGCTTGCCAAGCACCAACGCCAGCACGGCAATCGTGTTGGCGTCTTTCACCACTCGTTGCGCATGCGTCCCGTATTCTGCCTCATCCGCCAGATCCTTCTTGATGCGGTCCATAAAGAAATTCAACTGGTATTCGAGGTCTCTGACCGGAGCGTACGAGGACGGCTTGCGATTAACCTCCTCCGACGGTGGCTCTGCCCACCCCCCAACAAAGCCGGTCAACGCCAATACCACGCCACCGCACAGCCATGTGGCCAGCCGTCTACTGCTCGTCATCCTCGCAACCTCCCTCTCGACCTCCAAGACTCACCGCCTCTCGCCAGGCTCTCTCGCGCGTCCACAGACAGTGGCCCGCTAACCGACAACAACCTGGCCAGAGCCCTGCCTGCCTCAACCTCCAGTCAATCAGCCAATATACCCTAGGATACCTCAGCTTGCTCTCCTGTTTAATGCGAGCGAAGGTCCCAGTCGGCAGCCTCCAACATACCGAATCTGGCTGGCAGGGGCCATGTCAAAGCCCCGAGAGAGCGAGCGGAAGGGCCTGACTCGGCTAGCCCGACCAGCGGCGCACGGCGGTCGACGACCCGACTGGTCGCGCCTGACAGGGACAAGCCGCAGCGGAGTGGAATAGGAATAGGGAACGCGACAATGCCACATTGCGACAAGGCGGAATTCCAGGAAAGCAGATTCCAGGAGAGCAGACCCTCGGCGCCTGGAGACGTGTGAACCGCTGAAATTCGAACAAGGAATATCCCAATTCGAAGGGAAGCAGCTAGCACGGTTAGCCGCAGCGCCCCTACGGCGGGGAGGCTCATCACGGCGTTAGAGTTCGTTGTGGCAAACTCGTGTGGCAAACTCGCATTGTGGCAAACTCGCGTTGTGGCATGGTCGCAATCCCGATTCCCGCTCCACTCTCCATCGGCCTGTCATGGCCTGAAGCGTAAGGCGGGGTGATGGCCGCGGCAGTCGAGTTTCAGCGCCGCGGAGAAGAGGGCCCACACTCCGGGCCTCTGCTTTGCTCTTCGGCTTTCCTCTGGGGAGCATCGGAGCGAGGATGAGTTCATGGAGGCCTGTGGGGACCAGCGATCGCGTCAAGCCTGGTACCCGAACCTACGGCAAAGCCAGGGAGTCTGTGAACGCTTGATCACTCAAACCGCGAGGTGCGCTCGTGAGAGCGCGAGAGGACGGGCCCCCCTTTTGTCTATCGGCCCCTACGGGCCACTACGGGGGCCCAACACGTCTCCGGGAACAGGCGAGGGGCGAGAGCAGCAGTTCCGTCCTGGCACTCTCGGATGCACCGTGACCGCTTCAGGGTACGCGTTGACAACCGGCGCGCAGGCCTCTTAGAATTCCAACTTTGCAACTCCAGCACGGACACGGGCGATGGGCAAGGCTACCTACAAGAGTGCGGGCGTCGATCTGGACGTTTATCGCGAATCGATGTCGCGTTTGCCGGCTCTGATGCACCGCACGTTTTCACCTCGGGTCATGCGACTCGACGGCGGATTCGCCGGCCTGTTTCAGCTCGATTTCGGCAGCCGCCTGTTCGCTCGACACTACGATGAGCCGGTGCTGGTTTCTGGCACCGATGGAGTCGGAACGAAGCTGAAAGTCGCCCAGCTGACCAACATCCATAACACAGTCGGCATCGATCTGGTTGCGATGTGCGTCAACGATATCATTTGTTGCGGCGCCGAACCCCTCTTCTTCCTCGACTACGTGGCCATGTCGCACGACGACCCCGACGCGCTCGAACAGATCGTGGAGGGAATCAGCAATGGCTGCCTCGACGCTGATTGCGCACTGCTGGGAGGCGAGACGGCGATCATGCCCGATCTTTACGCCCGCGGAGATTACGATCTGGCCGGATTCGCCGTGGGCGTCGTGGAACGTAAGCACCTGATCGACGGGTCCCATATCGCCGTCGGCGATGTGGTCCTAGGGGTCGCGTCCACCGGACTGCACTCCAACGGCTTTTCACTGGTCCGCAAGATCGTCTTCGAAATGGCAGGCCTCGGCATCAACGATCCGGTGCCCGACACCACCACCACGGTCGGCAACCTGCTGCTGACCCCCACCCGCATCTATGCCCGCGCTGTCCGCAGTGTGCTGCGACATTACAAAGTCAAGAGCGTCGTGCATGGCATCGCCCATATCACTGGGGGCGGCATGTTGGAAAACATTGAGCGCATCGTTCCGGCAGAGGTCGACGTACAAATCGCACGGAACAGCTGGACCATTCCGCCCGTTTTCCCCTGGCTCCAACGACTCGGCGATGTCGACACCGACGAGATGTTCCGAGTCTTCAACATGGGAATCGGCTTGGTGCTGATCGTCAGCAGCTACTATGCCGACGCGATTCGACGCCTCTTAAACGACCAGCAACTGGCCAGTTGGCAGATCGGCCAGGTCGTACCCGGCAGGGGCCACGTCGTCTGGGCCGAGTGATGCGCGCAGAGCCGTAGCGACGCTCGCACCGCTTATTGTCGCCATGCGACAATAAGCGGCGTGAAAAGCCCCGGCGGCCTGCAACGACTTCCGGCTGAGGCATTTGGGCCGTTCCAACTGCCCTGTCAGGGGCTGCATCATGGATCGGGCAGGTCACGCACTGAAGTGCGTGCCACGTGCGGTCTGCGCGACCGCGGCCACTCCTCACGCGCGCGTTGGCTCCACGCCGACAGGCTCAGCGCCTTGGGCGGTGGACGGAACGTCTGATTCACCCGACGGACCTGCTTTCTGCAGCGCATCAAGCACTTGTTGCTGCGTGATCGGACCGTCGAGGGTGATCGGATCTCCGCCGTTGCCCGGAAAGATGGCGACAAAGGGAATGCCCTCCGCCTGATTGCCCAGTTCGCGCAGCAGCTGGTTGATATCGGGCGGATTGTGAGTTTTGTCGGCCTTGATGGCAATCACGCCGTTCTCGGCCACCAGCTTGGCCACATCTTCACGGTTCAGCGCCGTCGCCTCATTCCACTTGCAGGTCGGACACCACTCGGCCGTGAAGTCCACCAGGACCGTCCGCCCATCCTTGAGATGCTGATCCAGAGCCACTCGTGAGAAGGGCTGCCAGTCGATATCCGTGGCCGGCACGAGAAAGACGAACCCCAGCACGGCAGCACCCACAATCAAGGCCAGACTGGCCGTCCAGCCAATCGCTCGCGATCTCAGCTGAGCCGTAATCGGCATACGTCCGATGAGCCAGCAAGCGATGCCAATACTCAGCAACAGCGTGAGAGTCGGAATCACGTACTGCTGCGGCACTGACATGAACAGGAAGACCGCAGTGGCCATCATCAGGAAGCCCATCAGCTGCTTGAACGTATCCATCCAGACGCCTGGCTTGGGCAGGAAGCCAACCAGTTTGGGAGCAGCGCCGATGACCAGATAAGGTGTCGCCATCCCCAATCCAATGGAGGTGAATGTGACAAAGGTCAGCCACGCCGGTTGACTCATGGCCCAGCTCACCGCGGGCGCCAGCAGCGGTCCCACACACGGCGTTGCCAACACGGTTGACAGCGCTCCTTTGCTGAAAGCCCCGACAGCTCCTTCTCGTTGAGCTGCGTCCTGGATCTTGCCTGAGCCGACAAAGCCGGGAATGGGAATCTCCCACACTCCCAGGAAACTCAATCCAAACGCGAACACGATGGCGATCATCGTCACCAGGAACCGCATGTCGCCGAAGTGTTCAGCCCAGGCATGATTGGCAAACGCGGCGGCGGCAGCCAAGATCCAGAAGACGCTCAACAACCCCAACGAAAACCAGAGATTCAGGGCCAGGATCTCCCGGCGACTCCCCCCCGCCTGCTGTACGAACGACATGATCTTCAGGCCGATCACCGGCAACACGCAGGGCATCACATTCAACAGCAGACCAGCGATAAACGCGAGGGCCAGGACGGCCACCGTCGATTTCTCCGACCAGGTGCCGCCAGGGGTTGAGACCGCCTGCTTCTGGGACTTCTTCGCATCCGCCAAGGCGGCCGCTTCCTTCGCGATCTTGTGGTAATCGCTCGCTTCAAACGACAGCGGCACCTCACCCTGCTGGGCACGACCGGCGACCGTCACCGTTGCGCGAAAATCGGCCGCCAAGGGAAAATCACACGCCGCGGGAGTGCAGGTCTGAAAGCCAATTCCGCCAGCGATCTCATACTCACCCGGCTTGGCATCCTTCGCAACAGAGATCGGGACCGTCCAGGATACCGTTCCTTCGTGGTAGTAAAGGATCGGCTCTTCCTCCATACCGGACTCTTCTTCTTTGGGCTTCACCGACGGCGTAACGTCGCCGTATTTCCAGCCTGCCGTCTTGCGCAACACGATCAACGTTGGCTTGGAGACCTTGTGGGGATCGGACGGTGCGTAATGATAAACGTGCCAGTCCCCCTGCAGCTTTGCCGTCAGGACCAGCTTGACCGTATCGCCCGGCGCCGCCACCTTCGGCTCCAGATGCCCGGTAATCGCAATATGACCGTCCTCATCCTTGAAGACCGTGGATTGCTTCGGAGGTGCAATGTACCCGGCGAACGTCACCGGCACCCGCTCGTCCGATATCAGCTGACACGCCCCTTCGTCCGCGCAAACCTGCCCATCAACCACGACCTCGATCTGCAGCGCGTCAGCTGCCGCGTTCGGCGACAGTTCGATGGGCGCCGTCCAGGTCACCTCACCGGCAAACTGCTCAATGGGCACACCGGGAAAAACCGGATCCTCGTGGATGTCGGGATCCCGATCAGCAACAAACGAACCCACGACCTGAAAGTCCGCCGACGGGGTAACTCGAATCTCCGTCGGTCGCGGACCACCGGTCGGCTGTGTGGTCGAGAACGTGTGCCAGAACGGCTTGACCGAAGCCTGTATGGACAAGGTCCCCAGTCGCGTTCCTTCCTGGATCTGATACGTCCCAACAAACTCCACGTTCGAGCCGAATTGGTCCCCGCCTGGTGACGCTCCAAATGACGGAAACGCACCACCAGAACCGAACCCGCTCGGTGGTCCTTCTCCCAGTTGCCCCGACGTTTGCGCTGAGACAGACGATATCGAAACCGCCGCAGCCGCCAGAATGAGCCACAGTGGTGTGAGTTTACGGAACATGGGCTGTCAATCCTTCATGCAAAGCCGTGATTCTTCCATCTCGTGGCCTCAAAACGGTTCCCGTGGGCCACCGCGAATCGCCTGACTCGTTACAAAACAAGCCTGGCCGAACCAGGTTCGGCCAGTTCAGTCCCTCTCGATAGGCAGGCCGGTATCCTGGTGCGCGGGTCTGCCGCCCAAGCCAGTAGACGCTCGCGTCGTCCTATCGGTTACACTCAGTATACGCAGCCAGCGATCCGGAGGAGCCTGTGCCCCCCCTGAGCTGGACGGCATTCCGCGCGGTGATTCTACCGGCAAGGCTGCGCGCCGGTCAACGGTAGCCCGTCCCGGGAATGTGGGTGCCCAGCGGCCTGCACTTCCTGTCCGCGCTCTGCGGTCGCCGAAGCGGCAGGCGATTTCCCCTCCTCTGAGGACGCTTGTGCGATCGGCTGCTGTTCTCTGCCAGCTTCTCTGCACTCAAGGGGTTCCGCTCCTGATCGCCCCCCCCACGCAATTGGTATCAGCGGAGAACCGGGAAGCGATCCAGCCGCGCGACGATGGCGCCGAGTCGATGCTCAACGCGCGCCCACGAGTTGAACTCGCGCCGTTCGATCAGGATCCAACGGAGCCAGTTGACGCCGGACAACAATACGCCCGTCTGATCCAGCACTGCCAACAAATGATGTTCTGTCGGCGTCAGGGGATGGAGTCGTTCATACGCCTCCAGTCCTGCCTGCCAGCAACTGTATTCCGAACCGGCAAGGCTTCCCAACAACCGCGCCAGATCGCTCGTGGGGGACTCCACACGCAGATTCCCAAAATCGATGAAGCCGCTCACCTGCTCCTGCAGGAACAGTACATGGTCGTGCCACAAGTCGCCATGACAAATCTGCAGCGGCACGGGAACTGAGAGTAAATGAGCAACCTGCGCAGTGAGCTGTGGAAGCAGCATCTGGCAGTGGTGCATGATGCGGAGACCGAGTTCGCGCCATGGGCCCGCCGCCCCCTCCCGCAAGAGAAAGCGCAGACGGTCCATTAATCCTTCCCGCAGTTCGCACAAGATCGACCACCGTTGCTGCAGTGCCGGTGAACCGAGCTGCGTGACGCCTGGCGGTACCACGCGTGCCGTCTCGGCATGGAATTGAGCCAGAGTGGTGAGAGTCGAGTGAAGACGTTGCGGCGAGGGATGCTCTCGATAGTCGGCCCGGCCGGGCAACCATGAGCTGATTTCCCAGAATCGATCGTCCCATTTGACCCATGTTCCGCCGCGGTCCGTCGTCAGCGGACGGGGAACAGGCGGAGCACCGGCATCACAGAGGACCGTCAAGGTTGCGTGAATCCAATTCAACCGCGAGCCATCGCGCATGCTGACCGGCCAGGCACGCAGGCAGAAAGCCCTCTGACGACATTCGAGACGCCAGACAGAAGCTCCACTGAATCCCGGTGCAACCAACGTCCCTTCCGGTTGGTTGGGCAGATCCAGCGACGAGAAGTGCGACAGTACGTGCACGCGAATCGACGGCCAATCCAAATTGCGACCTCAGCGGAGCAGCGAGTTCTGAATCGGAAATGCGGTTCCCGCGGCAGCGCCGCAGACCAGTCAACATAGTATAATAGGGATCGCACCTCCCGGGACCCATCATCGGACCAAGTGACGTGCACTCCGCTTTCCGTCGCGATCACCTATCGCCGACTTCCGCAATTACTCGGAGACACTCGACGTGAAGATGATCATCGCCATTATCCAGCCAACGAAACTGGGTGCCGTTCGTGAGGCTCTGGTCAAGATCGGGGTCGAGCGGATGACGGTCTGCGACGCGCAGGGATTCGGGCGGCAGCGAGGCCACACCGAGCGTTACCGCGGGGTGGAATACAAGACACATCTGCTGCGCAAAATCGCGTTGGAGATCGCGGTCAACGACGATTTTCTCGACCGGACCATCGACACGATCATGAACGTCGCCCGCACGGGAACGGAAGGCAATATTGGCGACGGTAAGATTTTCGTGCTCCCTTTGGACGGAGTGACGCGGATCGGCGGAGTGGCCACGGGCCCCGAAGCGGTCAACTGAAGTTGAAGGCGTGAGGAAGGAAGCTTGCAGCGCGAAAGCCGCTGCGAGCAGACCGCTACCATCGGGCCGCATTTCGCTTCATGTCATGACCGGCCGGTGAGAAGTGGTTTGTGAATAGGGAGTGCGACAAAGCGACCATTCCCGAAGGCGACAATCGAGAGAGCGTCTTGAAACGGCGCAACGCAACGCGCTGCGATTGACGCCGTCTGAACCGCAGAATATCGAGCGCAGACTGTCCAGTCACCAAGGGGAAGAATGAGGCGGGTCCCACACCAGACACGCTGCGACAGGGGCTTCACCGCCTCACTGCCGCGCATTGTCGCATTGTCGCATTGTCGCATTGTCGCATTGTCGCATTGTCGCATTGTCGCATTGTCGCATTGTGGCATTGTCGCATTGTGGCATTGACGCATTGTGGCATTGTGGCATTCCCCGTTTCCGC
>JBGSHS010000046.1:0-8867 GCA_041752115.1 Pirellulaceae bacterium
AATGTGGCCGCGGTCGCGTAGACCGCGGGAATGTGGCTGCGGTCGCGTAGACCGCGGGAATGTGGCTGCGGTCGCGTAGACCGCGGGAATGTGGCTGCGGTCGCGTAGACCGCGGGAATGTGGCTGCGGTCGCGTAGACCGCGGGGGAAGTGGCGAACGTATGGCGCTGCGCCCATGCTCTGCGCGAGCATGGCTACGCTCTGCGCGAGCATGGCTACGCTCTGCGCGAGCATGGCTACGCTCTGCGCGAGCATGGCTACGCTCTGCGCGTCAGTTGGCGCTGGCGATGAACCGCCGTTTGGAGAGCCGTTCGACCCCGACGTGAGCGCTGGCATCGGAGGCAGAAACCAGGGTGTCGTTGGGATCGTCGCCGCGGACCGTGGCGCTGTTCGTGTAGCTGCCTTCGGTGACTGTACGGATGGCCTGGAACACCCAGGTTTCGCTGACGTCTAACTCGTTGTCGCCGTCTGTATCGCCACTGATGCGCGTCGGTGAGAAGTCATCAGACGTATTAGCTGGTGTGCCATTGTCATCGGTCAGAACAATGTTGGTCAGAGCGATGTTTCCCGAGTTCGTGACGCGGTAGGTAAACGTGGCTATGGAACCGATGCTCAACGTGGGGCCCGTGCCCGTACCTGTGTCGATTCCATTGGTCAGCTTCAGCAGCGAGATTCCGGCGGTGAAGCCGAAGTGATTGCTTGGATCGCTGTCGGTCACGTCGGCTGCACCGGCGATGTCGGCTCCGGATGAGTCAACGGGATTGGCCGTGACCGTAGCCGTATTCGTGTACGGTCCGGCCGTAACCGTCCGCGTGGCCTGGTAGGTCCAGGTTTCCATGGTATCAAGGCGACCGTTGCTGTTGGTATCTCCGCTCACGAATGTTGGGTTGAAATCGTCTGCGGTGGTGCTGCCTGTCGTTCCGTTGTTGTCCAGCACGATGACTGTCGCCAGAGGCACGGTGCCGGTATTAGTCACAACGTAGGTGAAGGTCGCGGTACCGCCCACGACGATGAGGGGACCGGTCTGGGAGTTGGCGTCTTCGCCGTTGGTGGACTTGACGATGTTAATTCCGGTGGTAATTCCCAGATGATTGCTCGGGTCGCTATCGCTGACATCTGCCAGGGAGTCGATTTCGGCTCCGGATGAGTCGACGGGACTGGCCGTGACGCTGGCCGTGTTGGTGTACTGCCCGACCGTTACGGTCCGGGTTGCCTGATAGGTCCACGTCTCGGTCGTGTCGAGCCGGCCGTTGCTGTTCGTATCGCCACTCTGCAAGGTGGGAGCGAAGTCGTCACTGGAGACGGCGGGAGTGCCGTTATCGTCCAGAATGGTAACGCTGGCCAGAGCCGTGGTTCCGGTATTGGTTACCACATAGGTAAACGTGGCAGTGGTGCCGACGACCAGCAGCGGACCGGTGGACGAATTGGCATCCTCGCCGTTGGTCGACTTGACGAGATTGATGCCAGCGGTCACTCCCAAGTGATTGCTCGGATCGCTGTCGCTCACCCCGTCCATACCGACAATAGCTTCACCGGTGTTGTCCACCGGAGTGGCCGTTACGGTGCCATTGTTCGTGTATTGTCCCACCGTGACTGTCCGCGTGGCCTGGTAGGTCCAGGTTTCGGTCGTGTCGAGTCGGCTGTTACTGTTCGTGTCGCCGCTCTGAAAGGTGGCATCGAAGTCGTCGGAATCATTTGCCGCTGTACCGTTGTCATCGCGCACCAGCAGATCCGCCAACGGAACGTTCCCCGTATTGGTGACGACATAGGTGAACGTGGCCGTCGACCCCACGCCCAGGCTCGGACCGGGAGCGGAATTCGCGTCTTGCCCATTGGTTGATTTAATGATGGACACTCCGGCGACCGCGCCGAAGTGATTGCTGGGGTCGCTGTCCATCACATTGGCGATGCCAGCCAGATCGTTACCGTCCGTATCGACCGGGTTGCCCGACACTGAGGCGATATTGGTGTGCTGCCCGGCCGTGACGGTGCGAGTGCCCTGATAAGTCCAGGTCTCCGTCAAATCGAGTTGGCCGTTACTGTTCGTATCGCCGCTCTGGAATGTCGCGTCGAAATCGTCAGACGGTTCGCCTGGGGTCCCGTTATCATCACGCACTGTGACGCTGTTCAGCGGCACGTTTCCTGTGTTGGTGACGACATAGGTGAAGGTGGCCGTAGAGCCTACCGGCAGAAACGGACCAGGAGCGGAATTCGCGTCGTCACTGTTGGTTGACTTGACCAGATTGATGGCGGCCGCGACACCGAAGTGATTGCTTGGGTCAGTATCCGTGACTTCCGTCTCTCCGGCATCCTCGGCTGATACGCTTCCGATGTTGGTGTACTGGCCGGCCGTCACGGTGCGTGTGGCCGAGTAGTTCCAGGTTTCTGTCGCCTCCAGAATGCCGTTGCTGTTTGCATCGCCGCCGACGAGCACGGGGTGGAAATCATCGGCTATGTTGAGAGGTGTACCGTTATCATCGGTGACGACGACGTTTTCCAGCGACGTTCCCCCCGTGCTGCGCACGGTGTAGGTGAACGTGACCGTGGTCCCGACGGCCAGGTAAGGTCCTGTGTCAGTCGTGTTGGCGTCGAGGCCTTCCGTGGACTTGATGATCTCGATCGAGGGCTGATTGTTCTGCAGATTGGACGTCACTTCGCTCGGCTTCAGACTGCTCAGCACTGAGACGGTGGCGTCGAGATTGGCCACGCCGGCGATGAACAACTCAATGGCACCGACGGACGCAAAGTCGGCTCCCGCTCCACCTCCCGTTGCAAAGACGGAAAAGGGAATGAAGATCTCTTCGATCGTGGCCGTGTCATCGGGGATGTTGATGATCGTGGTGGAATAATCAGCTGCATTGCTGTAGATTCGCACTTCGGCCGTGGAACCAGCTGAATCTCCCCATGTGGCGAGCAGCAGTCCCGCGTTGGCGTCGCTGTCGGACAAGTCCACTCCACCCAAACCTGCGGCGTCAAGCGAGATGGCATCGCCGTCCGTTCCGTCATACTGAACGAGAGCGGTTCCCACGACGTTGAGCCCCGAGACGAAGGCAAGCAGGTTCGAATCGAATTGATCGATCTGCACCTCCACTTCGCCCGAACCGGAGATGTAGGTCACGACCACGTCCCGTTCGCCGCCAATTGCTTCGGCGGTCACGACCGCACTGCTTGCGATGGGATTGAGCGGGTCGGCCGTAACAGTCTGCTCGGGCGCGTCGAACGAGTCGACCGTTTGCACCGTCGTCCCTTGAACATCCTGGGCTGTGACGGTGACCAAGGCCGGGGCCGGCGGTGTATAGCCCACCACAGCAAGCTGCCGCACGAAATAGTCATCGGCCGTGAGTGTATCGGCCGCCAGCAGCCCCCCTGCATTGGTGCTGGCAAACCGATAGACTCCCGACGCGTCCGTGGTCGTTGATCCCAACAGCGCGTCGGTCGCCGCATCAAAAATGTTATCACCATTGTCTCGGTACAGTTCGACAGTCGCTCCCGCAATCCGTGTGTCATCGGCCGTCAGGCCGTTCCCGGTCAGGTCATTGAACGCCGTGCCACCAATGGCCGCCAGGTCGAGCGCCATGAGATGGCGTGACTCGAGCGGTTCCAGCAGCAGTCGGCGTCGGGCGAATGCACGTTTCGATTTCGGTTGTCGGGAGCGGCGAAAAATTCCCATCGTTGGCTCTCGTCTGTTGTCGTGTTTCTGCTCAGGTCCGCGGGCGTAGCAATTATCCGAGCTGCCCACCCGTCACCTCACTCGTTCCCCACAGGGAAGAGCCACCCACGGGCAGGCCGTATTCACTTTCTTCCGAGTATCGCCACTCGCCTGGCAGGACATCCGCCAGCGGCATGTTGATGGGCGCAGCGCTCACCATGACAAGACGCAGAGGGGACGCTCGCCTGCTTCCGCGCAGCGTGGGGAGCGGACTCGCTACCAGGTTCGCTCTAGCCCAATACTCAAGCCGTTAATCCATAGGTCGCTTTCCACAAACGCAAAAGCTGGTCGTGCGAGCCCTGTGAAAGGAGTTGTTTCGGGAGGAAGCAGGTTGGGATTGACGTCGCGATCGATCTGGTCGCCCGGTCGGGCGACACTGCTCCAGTACATGAAGGTGTACCCGATCGTCGCCCGCCATTGGGGCGAGATCGCATAGCCCAAGTTGAGTCCCAACTCGGGAACAACGGCGAATCGATTGCGAGAATAGTCGCCGATGTTCGTCCGCTGTGCCAGTAAACCGCCCGTGGCATCCTCGAAGTTGTTCCCCGAACCACCCGATCCACGCAGAGTTGTGGAACCGGCAATCGATACGTTCTGGCGAACACTACCCAGGGCCAGACGCATCAGCACATCGAGTGAATAGGGGCCCTGACCTGCCTGCCATACGACACCCAGGTCGACGCCGTGGAACGTATTGTCGGTCTCGAATCGGTCCTCCAGCAGAAACTGCCCATTGTCCGGCGACGGCAACAAGCTCGTCAGGTTCTCATTGATCTGCAGGCTTTCGTCAAGATCCAGGTAGCGCCATCCGACAAACCCGGCAAAGTGGCTTCGCGTTGGTACGGTTCCGCAGCCCCACAGCGCAGGCCCACAGCCGCAGGTATCCCCAAAGGTCCGCATGCCATGCAGACCCACGCCATGCATTCGACTCCTGGCTTCCACCGTCACGCTGCCGCTGAGCTGACCCGGAAATGCGACCAGTTCAGCATCTTCCTGCCCGTTGGGAGCCTCGGTGCCGGTGAGCACATTGAAGAACGGCCGAGCGATCACCCCGCTGCCGGCGGCACCGGTGCCGGAGAATGTGGAGCTGTCGGTCACTTCACCGATCATGAAGCCGTCAGCTTCCCAGGCATAGGTGTGACTCGGATCAGTCCACATGCCCAGCCGCAATCGCACTCCCGAATACAACTGGTTGAGCATCTCATCACCCAGGAGTGTCTGAGTGCCCGCTTCCCCCAGCACCCCCTCGGAAGCCTCCGTGCCACTGGTGACCAGGGTCGGGATTTGCATGGGACGCGGCCACCACATCAGGTACTCGGCCTGCAGCCAGCCACCCGGGCAACAGGTCTGGCACGCGCTGACACAGTCGCCGCAACAGTCACCTGCAGCAGCGTCCGGCAACCCGACGATGCTCGAGTCGACGATACTCGATTCGGCAAAGTCGGAATCGACAATGCCCGATTCGATCGGTTGCGACTCGACCAGCAATGATCTCTCAGGTTCTTTGGCGGGAGGTGCCTGATGCGAGATCTTGCGAACTCTCGAGGCCGACCTCGCCGCAGCAGAATGGTTGGAGGCACGCTGCAGAGAGCGGGGTTTTGTAGTCGTCGTTTGTGCTAGCACTTCGTGGCAGGTCGCCAACGCCGCCAGCAGAACTAAACCGGTTAGCCAGTTTCTCGCGTTCGTCACGACTCAACCTTCCATGACTGAGTGGATTCGTTACGACGTTGGATATCGGCCTTCGGCGCCCGGATATTTTAGGCAAAGAGTAGATTTTCGCTGACCGCTACAGTTTACCGCTGGGCCGCGAGGTATCGGTCAGTTTGCCGCTCGCTCTGTTCCGCCTCCGCCTCCGCCTCCTACTCGTACTCCTACTCCTGCTGGAAAACTCCTGCTGGAAAACTCTCCCTCCTCGGCGGCCTGCGCCAAGCGCGCGGGGAGTCTGCTCGGCAATCCACGCCGCGATCAATCGTGGAGCTGGTGGGGCTTCAAGCGGATCTCGACCGCCTCCGGCCTGCCGGTTTCGGGGATGCTGAAGACCGTTGTTCCCGCCGAGTTGGGCGCGATCATGCCGCTCATGTGCAGCGCTTCGGCGGGGAGTGGGGCGTATCCTTCCGCGAGGAGCACGTAACGTCCGGGAATGAGCGCAGCGGTTTCGAACGTGCCGTCGGCTTTGCACGATTGAGCGTCGTATACGGTCACATCACGACGGGCCAAGGCGGAAGGTCCCTGGGCGTTGGCAGAACAGACGTACACCACGATCTGGTCCACATTCACGTCGGCCCCATTGACCACTCGACCGAATATACGCTGACCCTCGGGGCGAGTGATCTGTACGGATTTCCAGTCGCCCTGCTTAAGCTCCAGGTCTTGACTGTCGAGCGACATGGCGCGCGTGATCTTCTGCTCGCCAACCTGCACAATTGTGACGTCTTTAACCCGCGAGATCCGATACTTGCCTGGAGCGATGTCACGTGGTTCCAGCGTCCCTGGGTTCGGTACCGTGAATGTCTGTGCCTGGCGCGATGAGTCCTTGTCCAGCGGTTCGAGCAGCAGTTTCACTTCGGGATCAGCACCAGGGATGTCGACGCGAGCGGACAACTCCGCGGTAGGAGCGACGGACGTCGCGTGGGGCTGTGCCGGGATGAAGATCCCCGTCTGCTGCTCTTCAAACTGCAAACCCGCTGGCGACAAAACGGCTTGCAGTACTTCCCTAAGTGGGGTGTGCTGGACATCCAACGAGACTTTCATGTGCGGTGAGATTCCTCGATCCTTCAGAGCCTTGAGGTCGATCGTGATCGGTAGGTGGTTGGCTTTCTCGAGTTGATCGAGGACGAATATCAGTGGCTGGTCGGAAACGGAAAACGTGATCTCTTTGGCCAGCACATCGTGGATGGTCATCTTCTCCCCCGGTTGCCACGCCGGTTCAGATAAGGACACTTCACCGCTGCGCTGCCAGATCTGGAAACTGTTCCAACCTCCGGCAATTGCCAGACGCCGGCCGTCGGGTGAAAAGTCGAGCCAGACGATCTCTGAACTCTGATAGGGAAACGGGGCCGGACTCTGCCACCCGCCGGCTGAAGCGATGGAATCTGCCAGCGCTTCTCTGTTGTCCAACATGGTAGCTTCGTTGGCTCCCTGCCCTTCTGCCGCAGCTACATCTCTGTCGATTGCCGATACGACTCGATGTGGCGCGAGAATCGCTGCCATGATCGATGTGGCCAGAAAAGCCAGACCAAGAAACGCACCGCGTGTCAGTCGTATCCGCACAGTGGTCTCGGCCTGCAGAATCCTCCTTACGCGCTGCTGGATATGCGACGGCTGTCTTCCTGCTGCGCCGACGGCGCCCTCCAGAACAGTGGAGCCTGAACTCGCTCGCGCCGAGATTTCGGCCATTCGAAGCAGCGCATCGGCATACAGCAATCGTGGCCACCAATATGACAGAACAATGTCATCGGCAGCGTTCTCCCGCTCCCAGTCGATGCGACGACTGATCAACCACACAGCAGGATGAAAGAACAAAACTGATTCAATAAACCGTTGCAGGAGTAGAACGGCCATGTCAAAACGGCGAATGTGCGCCAACTCGTGAGCAACCAGGGCCTGCAACTGATCAGGCGATAAACCGCTGGCAGCTTCAAATGGCAGCAATATCATCGGTTTGACGATGCCCATGACGACCGGAACCGAGATGCTCCTACACCAGGCCAGCATCGGCATGACACGAAGCCCTGCACGCCGAACCTGGTGCTCAAACGCGGCCGTGAGCGCAACGTCTTGGATCGGCTCGGCGCGACGCCGTATTCGATGACTGCCCCAGACACCTATCGCTAACCTCAGCCACAGCAGAAACAAGCAACTGAAATACGCGGACGTGATGAGCGGCGCCCGGTTCGCGGTCCACGTCCGTATCAGGATGATTATCCGCTGCAGACTATCCCAGATATTGTCTGGCGAACGCAAGACCGACGCGCATGTTGCGGACCGATCCGACTCGTGAACCTCGAACCTCGCGCCACGTTCCACGACAGATGTGGGAGCCAATCGTGTTGCGTCATCAGGCGAAAGTGAAGCGATGGTGTGGCCGAGTCGTTGGTGTGAACCGAGCGTGGATCGCCAGCCAGAAGCATCTAGCATGACGTAGTTCACCGGAATGCAGATTGCCAGCAGCAGCAGCGCGGCGACATACACCGGATATCGCCAACCGGCAGACGCTGCTCGCAGCAGCCTCCCGCAAGCGACAGCCAGCGCCGCAATCAGGCTCCCTTGCCATACGCAGTGCAAGCATGCTTGGGTAAACCGCAACGAGAAGTCCGAGTCGATCCAGGCCAGAATACTCATCAGTTGACCCCTTACTCGATTTTCCTTCGCCGCCAGGCTGTCGCCGGTGCTCGCTTACCTGCATCGACTGGCTCGCGTGAAGGGACGGTCAAAGCGAACGGCAACTGCCATGCCTCAGTTGTCGCTATTCACTCCCTGCTCGCTCTTCAGTTTCTGATCGATCAACTTGCGGAGCCTTTTCAGCTCCTGGCAGTCAATCTCTTTGACATCGAACAGCTTGAGCATCACGGCCGATGCCGAACCGTCAAACACCCGGTCGACCAGATCGCCGACGACTCGCGTGGCAACCTCTTCCTGAGTGACTCTGGGTGCAAACAGATACATATTGGCCTGCTTCCTGCGTGTCAGGTAGCGCTTACCGACCATGGTGTTGAGCGTCGTGATGACCGACGTCTTGGCCAGTTCCCGCCCCTCGTCGGCCAAGGCGGCCTGCACGTCCCGCGCCAGCCGTGGCGATTGCTGCCACAGTAGTTTGAGGATCTGCAGTTCCAGCTGCGTCGGGTACGGTGAGGCGGGACGGGCCATGGCGCGTTTTCCTTTTGCGTCTCTCAGACGTCAAAGTGTCCCTATGTGTCTACGTAACTAGACGATATGCGCCCGAACGCGGCGCGTCAAGCCAAAATGTCTAAGAAAATAGACGAACGACGGCGCGTAGACCGCGGGGAAGTGGCTGCGGTCGCGTAGACCGCGGGGGAAGTGGCTGCGGTCGCGTAGACCGCGGGGGAAGTGGCTGCGGTCGCGTAGACCGCGGGGAAGTGGCTGCGGTCGCGTAGACCGCGGGAGAAGTGGCTGCGGTCGCGTAGACCGCGGGGGAAGTG
>JBGSHS010000047.1:0-6131 GCA_041752115.1 Pirellulaceae bacterium
CGTCGACTGCCGTTGCCGGCGTGCTGGCTGGAGCGACCTCCAGATGCGGGAAGATGGCCCTCATGGATGACGACCTCTTGCTCTGGCAGAGAACTGGCCGTGGGTGTGTGAGCTGGCATAACAGGGCTCTCGCCCGGCGCCTGGCTTTCGTCGGACACGGTATATCGCACCAGCGGCTGGCCAACCTCCACCATCTGCCCGACTTCGGCGAGCAACATGACGATCTTGCCGGCAAAGGGAGCCGGAAGTTCCATGGCCGCCTTGTCCGTGATCACCTCCACCAACATGTCGCCCGGACGCACCAGTTGGCCCGCTTGCACCAGCCACTGAACGACTTCGGCTTCGTAGACGCCCTCACCGAGTTCAGGCACGCGGAAATCCAACACCACTAAGCCTCCTCCGTCACGAGATCAAGCAGAGCTTGCCGGATGTCCGAAACCTGGGGAACCGTGTTCCGTTCGTAGACCTGATTCAAGCCAATTCCTGGCACGTGTTGAGCCTGCAGCACGCGGGGACGCACCAGCAGGTCGTAGAAGTGCTCGTCGATGACGCGACGCAGCAGGTGTTCGCCGAAATTCGTGACCTCCGTGTCTTCGTTGACAATCAAGACCCGGCCGGTCTTCAGGACGCTGCGGGAAATCGCATGCCAGTCGTACGGGAAGATGCTCCGCAAGTCGATCACATCGCAGCCCCCCTGCCGCATCGCTCCGATGGAGTCGGCCGCCTCCATGCACATCGGCAGAGTGCGGCCGTAACTGACGACCGTGGCCAGGTTGCCTTCCCGTACCAGTGACGCCTGACCGATCGGGACCAGGTATTCGTCCAGGTCGGGCCACCGTGGTTGCCAGTCGCTGCGATCGCCGACCGGAGCATCGATGAGTTTCTTGAGGTATTCCTGATCTTCCGGCTCGCCCGGTATCCGCTGGGCAGAATGGACTCGCAGCAGCGCTTTGGGGAGCAGTACCAGTACGGGATTGGGATCGATGATCGCCGAGAGCATCAAGCCGTAAGCGTCCAACGCGTTGCTCGGCATGACGATCTTCCAGCCGGCTAAGCGGCTGGCCCAGCTTTCGAAGCTGTGGGAATGATACAAGCTCCCGCGAATTCCAGCACCACTGGGAGTCATCAGGACCAGCGGCAACTCATAGTTTCCGGCCCCCGCCCAACGCTGGTTCCCTGCCACCTTCAGCAGGTCCAACGTGTTGAATCCGTAGTCGCAGAACTGAATCTCGGCGACCGGCCGGCCGCCGGCATAGGCGATTCCCATGGCCATGCCGACGATCCCGCGTTCATCCAACGGCGTGTTCCACGCCGTGCGCAGGCCTTGCGTAGCCGTAAACACTCCTCCCAGCGGCGGTCCGACGTCTTCACCGAGGATGTCGGTTACCCCGAGATACGTCTCGCCGTAATGGAGCGCCATGCGAACTGCTTGAACCAGAGTAGCCATGCCACGAAGACCTTATTCGGGCAATCCGGTGTAGTCATCGGGATACACACAGTCGACGGTGCTGGGAGCATACGTATGCTTGCGGACGTCGGCGGCCGACGGCTGCGGCTCGCTGAGTGCTGCCTTGGCCGCTTGATCGGCTTCGCACTTGGCGGACTCCCAGCTCTCGTGAATTTCCTCCGGCGTCAGAATAGACGACGCCAGCAACTTCTGCTGAAACAACGCGATGCAATCGGGTTCGTCCTTGACGCGCAGAGCCCCACTGGAAGACGAGTGGCCGTGGAGTCGCGAAACGAGCGGTTCGAGCAGGAAGGGGCGGCGTTTGCGGCGACACCACTGAAAGGCTCGGCGAATCGCGCACCAGCTGGCGATCGGATCGTTCCCATCCACCGTCTCACCCGGAATGCCAAACGCCTCGCCGCGGTCCAGGATGTGTTGCAGCCCGTACTGGGTGTCGGTCGGAGTCGAAATGCCCCAGTGGTTGTTCATCACGATCATGAGGACCGGCAGTTCCTGGCCCGGTCGAGTACTCCAGATGAGACAGGAGGCGAAATCGCCCTCAGCCGTCCCCGCATCGCCCCCTATCACCACCGTTATGCCGTCGCCACCATGCCGCTTCTGCATCAGCGCCGTCCCGGAGGCCATGGCATATTGAACCTCCACCACCGAACTGACAGGCACCACATTCCATTCACGCCTGGCATAGTGCCCCACAAAATTCCGTCCCATCGAATGCGGATCGGTCACGCTCATCGCCGCCTGACGCACGGCATCCAGCATCGGCATGCCCATGGCCAGCAGTGTGGCTGCATTGCGATAGTGCAGGTGGAGGAAATCGTAGGCGGGCCCACACCCTTTCTTGATTTGGAAACCCAGGCAAGCATTAAACGCCTCTTCCCCTGGCCCTCCAATCCAGAAGTAACTCTCTCCACACTTGCTCATCTGGATCATGCGCTCTTCCATCGCCCGGGCGCGTACCATGACCTGATAAACCTGCAGGCACAGCTCGGCACTCAGTGATTCGTTTCCACTGACGACCTCGGCAATCGCTGCCACACCTTGCTCCTTACTCGCGGCGGTTGTCGGACCAGTCCAATATAACCGGCAGTTCGCAGCATCGCATCCCTTGGTCCTTCGACGCCAGCCTCAGTGTCGTGCCCCGGCTCGATCTTGCCCTGGCGCACAAAGCTCCGCAAGAAGCGATCAAGTACCCTCATTTTACGCGAATCGAGTGCCGTGCCCAGAGAGTCGCCCGCCAAACTCCCCTCGATTCACCGCTCCACAGCCGCTGCTCAACACACGCCGTCATGAGAACGCAAACGAAACGTATCCGAAATGCGAAAGAAGGCCTGCCCGCCCACCGCTCCACCGTAGCGGCTCCGCCCGACGACAGTCAGGGCCGGTTGTGACGACTGCATCGATTACCCGGGACGATCGTCCCCGTCCGCACTGCTGGACCGGGGCGGTTTCACGACAAACCGGCCGATCCGTGCGAACTCGCCCGCTCGGCGCGAAGCCGAGCGACCCGAATTGCCGATACTACGTGAACGGCTGAGTGGCCACGGGACGCGAACCGCTGGCCCGACATCGGATAGCGTCCCTCGGCCGGGTTGCTGCGAAAGTCCGACGCGCCTGTGCGGCCCATCGGCACTTGGGACCGACAATGGAATGCTGGAGCCGGTCGAGCGAATTGGCGTCCGGACATCCGGACGACTACGCCGCGCCACCTGCGTGATGCCCCTTCCCGGTCACCCCTGCAGCGCATACCTTGAGCACACGTCGGGAGAAGGAGCCTGACATGTATCGTTCAATCTCCCCTGGCGAAATGCGTCGAGTCGTGCTTGATGGATTTCAGCAACATCTCCCGCGACGTCTGACGGTCAGTGACCTCGAAATCCGTGCGCGCATCGAAGACGGACGCGTGGCGGCCTACAGCTATCGCGTCGATAACCTGTTTGCCATGTGGATGATCGAGGTAGGCCTGATTCAATTCTACGACGATGACGGCAACCTGCTGCAGGCCGTTGACCTCCCGCTGGTCGCGCAGACCGATCGACGCGCCGCGTAGCAGTCGCTCCACGGAGAAGCAAGAGGGGGAGAGTGAACGGAGACTGACGCGCTCGACCTCGCGCTAAACTCGAGGATTCCCCTGCTGTCGGCACCCCTCTGGGCACCTCGATGGCCGACTCCTTTGCGTACACGCAACCCCTGCCAGGTGATCTCTATGCCACCTGCCGCACGCCGTGCTGATACGGGACCAGACGGCCGGCATCGAGCTCAAACACTCGGTCGGCCAGGTAGAGATTATTCAATCGGTGCGTGATCATGATCAGCGTGCGGTTCTTGCTGAATTCGGTCAGCACCTGATTGATCAGCTTCTCGCTTTCCGTGTCGATCTGGCTTGTCGCTTCGTCCAGGATCAGGATTTCGGGATCACGCAGAATCGCCCGCGCCAAGGCGATGCGCTGACGCTGCCCGCCGCTGAGTCGCTGTCCCCGTGCACCGACGAGCGTCTCGTACTTGTCGGGCATCGCCTTGATGAAGTCGTGCGCGTGCGCCATCTCAGCCGCTCGCTGAACCTGCTCGTCCGTCGCGTGCAATGACCCGTATCGAATGTTGTACATCACGGTATCGTGAAACAGGTCTGTCTGCTGTATCACCAGGCCAATGCGACTGCGCAGATCGCCCAGTGCCATGTCCCGCAGATCGACGCCGTCCAGCCGGATCGATCCGTGCTGGGGATCATAGAATCGGCAGATCAAATGAACCAACGACGACTTCCCACTGCCGTTGGCTCCAATCAAGGCGATCTTCTCTCCGTGCCGGATTTCCAGGTTGACATCCTGCAGCACGAAGTCGTCCTGATGATAGGCGAAACTGAGATCGCGCAACTCAAGCAGGCTGTGGGGCCGAGCGACCGGCTTGGGGTGGGGAGGAGACTTGATCTGGGTTTCACCATCCAGCAACGGATAGAGGATGTCCGCCGCGGCAATGCCGGAGTTGATGCTGGCAAACACCGTGGACAGTTTCCGCACCGGGTCGCTCGCGCCAATCAGTAACCCGAAGAAGAGCATCATGGTCGAGACGCTCAGCGGCGTGTCGGTGATGCGAATTCCCAGCAGATGCGTTTCATGGTTCAGCACCAGGTAGGCTCCCGCTATGACCGTGGTCCCCACCATGCCGATTCCCAGCAATTCCGTGATGGGGCGAGTCAGTGCATTGTAGAACGCTCCCTTAATCGCCAGCCGTACCAGGTCCAGCGTCGTGGAGTCGAATCGCTCCCGCTCCGTCTTCTCCATGCCGTACGCTTGAACCGTGTGGATACTTCCCAACGCCTCCAGCATCACATGCTGGAACCGCTGCGCTTTGTCTAGGGTTCGGCGACACACGGATTTCATCCGCTTGCTCAACCAGACGATCAGGTACGTCACCAGCGGTGCCACGATCAGGGAGAGAAGCAGCAGCCGCCAGGAGATGAAACAGGCGCCCCCCAGACAGGCCAGGATCTTGAGCGGTTCGCGGACCGCTCCGCCGTAGAGATTCAGAATGCCGCCGGCCAGCATGTCGGTCGTGGCCGTAATGTGTGTCGTGAAACCACTCGTGCCGTACTTGGCAAACCCGGCGCGATCCAGCTCCATCGCCCGGTCGAACACCTGTAGCCGAATGCCCCGGCAAAGGTCAGCCGACACGCGGGAGATGATCATCGTGTTGATCAAGATGAACAGGTGCTTGACGAAAGTCCCAATAATGACCAGCACGATGACCCAGACCACCGTCTGAAACGGATCGGTAGGAACGAATCGGTTAATCCACGGCTGTATGCGGCGCGAGCTTTCGATCGACGCCTCGTGCGTCGCAATCTCGGCCCGAAGTTGCTTGATCCGCCGCTCGTTCGCCAACCGTTCCTCGTCGCCAGCGACAGCCAAGTGCTGCTCCAACTCCCGCACCTCGGACGTGAACTTCACCACCTGCTCTTCGGCCGTGGTGATCTCTCGCTCAATCCAGTGCTGCAGCGACTCCTCGCCCAGCGTCACCTGAATGACCGGAAACAGTGCGCCAATGTTGCCACCCCAGAGAGCAGCCACCATGAGCGAGAAGAACGTGCCCAGCAGAATCGCCCTCCAATAGCGCAATGAGTCGCGTAGCGCGCGCCGGAAATTCTTCATTCGTAACCGTCCCTGGTTCTCGCCCCTCTGATTACCCAATCTGCCGATTCACCGTTGTACAGCTCGACCGCCGGTCCGCCCCCGTTCACCAGCGTCCAGTCGGTTCCAGCAGCTCCGCCAAGCCCATGCTCCAGACCTGCTCTGTTCGTCCCAGTCGACGTCAATCTAGCGGAATGAGGCACCCGCGAAAAGAGAAGTTTTCAGCCGTCGCCGGTGGGCAGGTGGGCAGGTGCCGCCGCCATCGAGGCGTTTGGCGGCGGCGGAAAAGGACAGCGCAGCATCGTGGTGCGGAAATGGGGAATGCCACACCGCGACCATTCTTCACTGCGACAATCGAGAGAGGAACGAAACCAGACAACCTGCCACTCGCGCCCTCTGAACCGCAGAATAGCGAACACCTATTAAGGTCCCCGAAGTCAATAGGCGCACCGGTAGCGTCTCCAAAATCTTTGTGTTTTTTGACTTTGGTCAAGTGTGGACGTCAGGTTTTCGCGTGACTCCTGGGCATTCTGGCTTTG
>JBGSHS010000048.1:0-4026 GCA_041752115.1 Pirellulaceae bacterium
AACTCCCTCAACTCTAGGTCTTGGAGCGACGGACTTTTCATCCCATCTAGCTTAAGCTCCCCGCCATTCGCTTCGCGGTCGGGGGTCGGCGAGTGAGGAGCAGCTGTGTACTCCATCCCATGGCCGTGCGGCTCATGCGGCATGCCGAAATGTCTCGTTGTGTGACCGTCAGAGTAACCAGGGGATCATGCCCTTGGCCGTGGCGACGCTGCCGACTCGGCAGAGACAGAGACAGACGCCAGTCGACGCTGATGACGTTGCGTTTCGCGGTCTAGAACCATCTTGGCCGGTTGTCCGGCAGCCTCGCAAGGTGCCGAGGTTGCGTTAGTCGAGCGGCCGGCTTCGGTCGTCGTTTGCGCGCCCGCGGCTCCCAGCGTCCAGGACGGTTGCCTACGCGGTGGTAAGCAATGGTCGTCAGCATGGCATCCAGCAACGGCGCGCGATCCTCTGGCCGGGCGGCTTCGATCTTCGGAGCGAAGGCCGTCAAGGCTTGCTTGGCTCCTTTGAGACTCACTTTGCGAGGCTGGATGTCGCTCTCGTTAGCGGCCACGGCCATCACCGTGCGGAGTAAGTTGTAAGCCAGCAGGTGAGCCCAAATCTCCTTGTGCACCATGTCGGGCGTCTTGCAACGCAGAATGTCCATCTGCATCGTGGATTTGATCGAGCGGATGTCGACTTCTCCTTCCCAGCGGCGCTCATATAAATTGCCGATCTGCCGGCCATCGATCGCTTGGGCGAGAATCGTGGTCACGACTTTGAATTGTGTGGCGCGGTTGTTCTTGTCGCGAGCGTCAACCGGCACCTCTCGCATCACGAGGTGCTCTGGGTAGCTGCGGTATTGCTCTCCGGTCATTCCTCGCGGCTTGTTGGGACGCTGCCAAACCAGGAGGTCCCCATCGGGTCTGCTTTCCACGGCCCAACTTCCCGTCCGCTCATACTGAGCGTGTGCCACGATGTCGACCCCTCGATGGCACAATTCGCAGGCGATGAAGTAATCATCGAACAAGGCGTCGGCAAGAACCACATCACCGGGCTTGAGGGTGTCGTACATTTGTCGGAAGAGATTGGTTTCTCCGGTGCCCTTGCCTTGGTACGGCGCGATGGCCAAATCGTGGCAGGCTCCGCTGGCGAGGGATAACAGGACCCCGATCCGCGCGAGAGGAAAACCGAGGCCCTTCGCTTGCTGAGGCGGTTGCGGATACTTCTGTTGATTCTGAGGAGTGTCCGGCATCGAGACGCTCGAGCCATCGAAGATGAATACCGAGCGGCCGTTCCATTTCCACTGGCCGCCAGCGCTCCTGTGTAACTCTTCCGCGGTCCGCCTGGCCAACGTGGAAAGAACGCTGGTGTGAATACGACTCCGCGCGTTGCAGTAGCTGGCGGTATTGGGCGAGCAGACTGCGATGCCGTTGGCCGCACGATGGGCAATCATCCGCGACACGGCATCGCGGCAACTGTGGTCTTCGCTGAGCACCTGACTCAGAAAGCCCCAGATGGTCGTGACCGGGCTGAACACGCGGTCCCGATATTGGACGCCGTATTCTTGGAGAACATCCCGAATGCTGGCCTCCGTCAAGACGTCCGCGAACGGGAGCCCCTCATTCTGCGCAAAGCGGGCGCGCACCGCAGCCAGACCTGACATGGAACCGCCTTCAACTTGACAGCGATTCCAGCCGCCTGACTCGAACGTGATGCAGGCGGGTTCCCGTCTTAGGCGGAAACGCCTGAGTGTGATTGCACGCCCTCGGTCGAAGCCGCTGCTTCACCGGGGCTTGCCCTGCTGGTCATCCTGAACAACCGATATCCTCTATACGTACGTAGACTAAGGATAGGTTTCGTCCCTCAGCTGCCCCCAACCAGGAAAAGCCATGAAGACAGACGGAGTCATGGACAACATCCGCAGCGCGTTTGAGCGCTCCGGAATGACGCTCAGAGAACTCGGTGAAGGCCTCGGCTATCACGGCCCAACGGCCACGAAGCGGGCGTGGTTCCTGTTGTACCGCACGTCAGACCCGCGAGCTTCGACCATGCTAGATGTCGCTGAGACCCTCGGGGTCAAGATAGGTGATCTCCTGAAAAAGTCGTCCGGCGATCGCTTAAGCTAGATGGGATGAAAAGTCCGTCGCTCCAAGACCTAGAGTTGAGGGAGTTGATGACTTCTTCTTCAATCTTCAGTCAGGAGCGACGGCATGCGTAATGTAGCGGATTTGCGGGCGTTTGTCGGCTTGGATTATCACGACTCGGTAGTTCAAGTGTGCGTATTGGATCGAGACGGTGCGGTGTTAGGCAATGGTCGCGTGGACAATCAGCTCGGTGCGATCCTGGAGTTCGTGGATCAGGCGTTGGACGGGCGACTGGTTATGGGGGTGGCACTTGAATCGTGTTGCGGAGCTGCGAACCTGGCTGAGCAGTTGCGGCAGCGGGGGTGGGAAGTCGACTTGGCGCATGCCGGCATATGCTCCCGGATGAAGCAGAATCCGGACAAGACGGACTTCAGTGACGCCCAGTTACTGGCGGATCTGGTGCGGGTGGGTTATCTGCCGCGAGTGTGGCTGCCGCCAGCGGAAATTCGTGATCTGCGGCGATTGACGCGGCATCGACAACAGCTGGTTGAGGAACGGCGGCGGATCAAATTGCGGATCCGGGCCATGCTGCGGGAGGAACGGATCTCGCCGCCGTCGGATGTCGGCAACGTCTGGACCATTTCCTGGAAGCAATGGGTGGAGTCGACGGCAGCGCTCCAGGGACACAGTCGTTGGGTGATGGACGTACATTTGGCCAACCTGGACCGTGTGGCGAAGCAGATTCAGGATGTCGAACGGCGGATGGAGGAGAGCACTAAAGACGATGCGGTCGTGCAAAAACTCCTCACGGAGAAAGGAATCGGGTTGGTGACGGCGGTGACGATGCGGGCGGAAATCGCCAGTTTTCGCCGTTTTCACTGCGGCAAACAGTTGGCACGCTATTGTGCAGTAACGCCGATGAACGTATCCAGTGGCAAGAGGCAAGCCGATGGTGGCTTGATTCAAGCAGGAAATCTGCACTTGCGCACCATGCTCATCGAAGCCGCTCATCGTCTGGCTCGCTTTGTACCGAAGTGGAAGACTCTGAAAGATCGACTCAAATCGGCGGGGAAGCCGGCGAGTGTGGCCGCTGCGGCGGTGGCTAACCGCTGGGTCCGTCAGCTGTATTGGCAGATGCAGCAGGTACAGCCAGAAACAGAGACGGAGATGCAGACGGCGGCGTAACAGAGGAGAACCGCCATGTCGACGGTTGACTGTGCAATCAAGCTTCCGGTTGTGAGGCGAGCTCGTAATGGCACTGGGCTTTCACGCTCGTCGCTAGATGGGGCAGTCTCACACCTTTTCGAATCCCAACTTGGGCTCAATGCTCGGATAGAAGAATGGAACACCGGATTGCTACACCAGACGTCGCAGCGGCTGATCCCACGTCGTTTGCCCGCGAAACAGGCCATCTCGTGACCAACCGGGGAACATCCATGTAGCAGCAGTCGCAGCATCCTGCCGCGAAGGTTTATCGCGTTGCGGCCAATCCCGAAATGGCAAAAAAGAAGGCGACCAGGACTGAATCCTAGCCGCCCCATCTCGGTCTTGGCCCCAATGCGGCGCTCGGGTCGCACCTCTGCGTTGCCCTATCCTCCGCTTGGGCTGAAACAACAATAGCTCACAAACGAACGGGACAAAATCAACCAAAGACCTATTGACAAACAGACTCTTTTCATAGAAGTGCCATTCGTGAAAGGCACCGACGCGCGCAAGCAAGATCCGCTTCGATGCACCGGTGGGGGCGACCGGTGCAGCGAAAGAAAACGCAACCATCAACATCCAGGAGCCAGGCCGCCACTGTAGTCGATTCGAATACGGCCAACGAGATCCCACGGACCTCCGGAATCACAATCGCGACATCCCGTAACCAACCCAGGTCTGTCAGACCTGAGCGCGCAGCGACGAAGGCTGCTTTGCTCACAGGCCGGCACGCCAGCGGCGACCTCGTGCCTGACCGGCT
>JBGSHS010000049.1:0-4807 GCA_041752115.1 Pirellulaceae bacterium
TGGCGCGAGCGGAGACCCGCACCGGGGGAGATACGACAGAGACGGGCGCCGGGCCGGCCTTGCTGGGGGACTCGGTGACCGGGGGCACGCCGGCGGGCGCAACGGGAGTCCTGCGATCAGACGCCCCGGCTGGATCGGAGACCCGCGCCGAGCGAGTTTCGGCGGGGAGTTCCGTGTGTTCTTTGCAGTGACGCACACACAGCACATGCCAGCATCTTTGACAGATCGGCTGGCCGCAGACTTCGCAAGCGCCACACTGACTGAGCTTGGACACAACCGTCTGCAAGCATGCCGAGCAACGCAGGGAAGATTCGGCCCGATCGACTGAACTGACGGACCGAAGGGCACTCGGCACACTCGGGTCGAGTCGAGTCTTGAGAAAATCGTCGATTGCGGCGATGAACTGGGCGGCTGACGCGAAACGCCGGTCGCGGTCTTTCTCCAGCGAGCGGGCCACGATCTTGGCCAACGATTCAGGAACGATCGGGTTAAAATGACGCACATCAGGGGCCGGTTCGGCACGGATTCTATCCAGAACGTGGGACACGTAATGGCCGGGGAAAGGCAACGCGCCGGCCAGCATCTCGAAGAGCACCACACCGGCCGAGAACAGATCGGTGCGCGGATCGACCATCGTTCCTGAAGCCTGTTCCGGGGACATGTACCAGGGAGTGCCCAGCAGCGATCCGTCGGCTGTGTGTCGCACTGCGTCGGCCACTCCGCGGGCTACGCCGAAATCAACCAGTTTCAGATGCTCGCCTCCCGTGGAGACCGTGGACAACAGGATGTTATCCGGCTTAACGTCCCGGTGGACCACGCCTTCCGCATGGGCGTATTTCAAGGCCTCGAGGAGCTGTCGGATCAGGGTAGCCGCTCGGTCCGCCTGGAGCTTGCCCTCTTCCGCGATCACCAAGGCCAGAGACCGGCCCGGTATGAACTCCATCACGATCCGTGGTGGATCGTCTTGGCTGACCGAGTGAATGGTGATGATGTTCGGATGGACCAATCGGGCGGCACACTGTGCCTCCTGTATGAATCGGGCGCGAGCCACGGCGTCATTGGCCCATCGCGAACCAATAACCTTGATGGCAACCTGACGTTGCAAGCTTTCGTCGTACGCTTTCAACACCACGCCCATGCCACCCTCGCCCAATAGGGAGAGGATATCGTAAGGTCCCAAACGACCAAGGAAACGGCGGACGCGGGGCGGATCCAATTGCATGCCGCACGAGAGAATCACTCGCCCTGCCTCCACCCGAGCGCCCGAAAACGGAGGAATCGCGCCGGCCGCTCGCAGAGACCGCAGATCGAATTCCGAATCCCCCGTGGCGGCGCTGCGCAGTTCAGCTAGTTCCTGGGGATTCACCGATAGCTCGTCGAATTGCTCTCTGCACCGTCGGCACACCTCCAGGTGCTCTTCGACGACCAACTCGTCCTGCCCGGAACCAGCGCGGCCGAGGGCCACCTGTCGGAGCAGGTCCAAGGGCGGGCAATTGACTGCGGGGTTGTCATAAGGACTAGTCATCGATTTGCTCCAATTCGTCGCGCAGCCGCTTCAAGAGCCGGCTCTTCGCCGTGTACAAGGCGCCCTGCTTCATGTCTAACCGCCGACAGATCTCTGCGACCGGTACCTGCTCAACCACCAGCAACTGGAAGATCGTCCACTGCGTGGGGGTCACCATCTGACGTAGCCGACTGATGCCTATTTCCAACCGTCGGCGACGCCACTGGGATTCCAGGAGATCGTCTTCCGTATCCGGTTCCGCAATCTCCTCAATCGCCGCCGCATGGTCTGTTCCGCCACAAGCTCGTGGCTGACGCCCCTGTTGGCGAAAGAAACGGTACGCCCTGTTTCGAGTGACCGTGCTGAGCCAAGCCCGAAACGACTTGCTCGGGTCGTACTCGAACGCGTGAATGTGACGCAGGATGATGACCAGCACGTCGTTAACCAGGTCCACGGCATCCTGCGAAGGTACGCCAATTCGTATCAGCGTGCGGAGAATCAGCGGACCGTAAAGCTCGACAAACGCGTCCCAGGTTGCTTGGTCGCGAAAATCGCGCAGCTTCAACAGCAGGCTTGCCGAGGTCGTGCGTACGTCCATTACGTGCTTCCCAAAAACGCCGTAAGATCAAGTAATCATAGGCGCGAGGCATCGGGGTCTTACACGCCGTCCAAATTCGCTCTCACGCATGGTCGAATCCTTGGCCGAGTATACCTTGCCGAGGACACCCAACGTCATCCGGAATCCCTCTTCAGCGTGGGGGAGACGGTGATTTGGGGGTGATGGAATGGTGAGCTCGCGCCCTGCAACCGCCGATGCGTGTGTAAGAATGTGGTATCGGTTGTGTATTTCAATTATTAAGATGGATGGAATGTTAGGGCGAGACAGTGTTTCGACCTTATAAGCGTGGATGAGCGGGCGATGGCCGACGACTCGGAAGACCGCTCGAACACGGGCTGACGGGTGTCGGTCCGGTGTTCACACCAGGGGAATCCGCATCATGACCTATCCTTGCCCGAAATGCGGAGCGTACCTGCAATCCGGCGCGACATACTGTGACCAATGCGGCGAGGAGCTCCGACTGGTATCGTCTTCCGCCGCGACCGACACGACGGCCATTCCACGCATTTCCGTCGCCCCCGTTGTGGAATCCGTTTTCCTGCAGGAGCCCATTGGCTCATTGGCTGACTGTGCCAAGATAGTCGTGGAGGTTGAAGTTAACCGCCGACATTTTTTGAACCACCTGTCATTACTCCGGTTCCGTATCACCAACAACATGCCGCAGGCATACGAAGCCTGCATCCGGATGCGACTTTACGGCCAGGGGCGCTTTGTCGAGCAGCAGGAGAGAGATGTCGAGCAATACTGCCGACTCGAGCGGCGTGGAGACCAGTTTGAGTTCAGTTTCCCGTTTCAGCCGTTGACAGCTGGGCAGATTCGCATCGACCAACTGCGCATTCTGATCGTGCGAGGCGATCGGTCCGAGAAGGCCCTCGTTTACGAACTGCCTGACCAAAGCCTGTTCGTGGATGTGTCGGACCCATCCGTGGACCGCGTGAAGGCGGGAGTGGCCATTAGCGGAGGAATCCACATTGACCTCTCGCAATTGCAGGAGATGTATGGCTCCGATATCAAGAGCCTGCTGAACGTCCAGCAACCAACGACACCGGATCACGCCGCAGTCGCGTGGCAGCCCATTCGCCTGCGCGTGGCGGACCGGTGTGAGAGGGCGCTCATTGAGTTCGAACAGCGGAAATCAACTCCGCGCGCGCCACGAGATACCTCGTCGATCCGCCCCATGTTGTCAGGCATGCTTGTGTTTGAGCACACGGGAGCGCGAATCATCCTGCTGCCGAAGCAGAATGTGACAGTCGGGCGGGCTCGCGAGAACGACATTGTCGTCCGTTTCCTCCCGCGCAGCCCCGCTCATGACGCACTATCCCGGAATATCTCACGAACACACATGGCCCTGGAGCTCACAGATGCGGGGCTGACTGTGCGCGACCAAGGTTCCAAAACCGGTGTTGAAATCGATGTTCGCTCGGTTCGGGATTCCATGACAGTCAGCGCTGACCGCGCAGGGCGCCCGATTCCGCTTGTATTGGGCGGACGCGACCTGGCGGCGGAAGCGTTTACCCTGCAGCTCGAGCTGTTTCACGCCTGCGATCAAGACTTTCGGCATCGTGGGCCTTGGGATCGCGACCAATTGATCTGTGACCTTCTTGGTGCTCATGTCTCTTACATGTGGCAGACAGCACGAAAATCGGGCATTAGTACCGCAAAGCTCATTCGCGTCACGAATGTCACCGAGGAGAGTTACGTGCTGCTGTTCCGAGAAGCTCTGATTGGTTCTGCCATTGATCTTTGCCCCATTGTGGTGGGCGACTTCAATGATCTCGAGACTCCCGCACGAATCTTCCACGTGAAAAACTGCTTCTGGCTCGAAACATTCGTTGGTCAGGGGTTTATCCGCGTCAATGACCGACCGATCGAGAATCCCGAACTAGTGCCGCTCGCGCCTGAGGACCGGCTTCAATTCGGCGAGACGCTTGTTACGTTTCGTGACGCTCGTCAGCTACACCTGTGACGGAGGCAACGATGGTTGCCACAACGCCATGACTGATTCCACTCGCGAGAATACTCCTCAAGTCTCTCTTGCTGCGATATTCCGTGAGAACGCCGCTGCCGCTGGAGAACCTCTTTGATGCCACGTGAAGAGCTTGACAGCCTGGACCGGGACGTGACGTTACCGGGATACCTGGGCGGGCCAAGAGTTGACCGTGAAAAGAGCCTGGGGGAGCAGTCCACCACCGGGGACCAGATCAGTTCACTCTCCGACCTGACCGGCGATGCGGACTCCAGCGACCAAATCTCCGAAATCACGGACCTGGCGGCGCGCTACGATATTGAAGGGACGCTGGGCTGTGGCGGGATGGGGGAAGTGGTCCGAGCGATCGATAAGCGGCTCCAACGCCCCGTGGCGATCAAGCGGATCCGGGGCGAACTGGCCAACAGCGAGAAGGCGCTGGCGCGGTTCCTGCGGGAAGCGCGGGCAGTGGCCGCGTTGAACCACTTCAACATTGTGCAGGTGCACGATTACGGCCGTGACCCGGAAGGCCCCTTCATCATCATGGAGTTGGTGGAGGGCCCGAGCCTGCAGCAGAAGCTCATCGCAGGGCCGCTCAGTCCGGAGGAAGCGGCCGAGATTACCTGCCAGTTGTGCGAGGCGTTGTCTTTGGCTCACGAGCGAGGGATCGTGCACCGGGACATCAAGCCGGCAAACATTCTGCTGACGCCGCGCGGCG
>JBGSHS010000050.1:0-12107 GCA_041752115.1 Pirellulaceae bacterium
CAGTTCCAGCACTTCCAGCAGGGCGCCGTCCGCGCGATAGAATTTGACTTCCTGTTCTTCGACGAACCAGACGGCGTGCAGACCGTCGTTGGTGAATCGCCGTCCGCAAAAGAAACCATTGCGAATGAGCATCGTCTCACGTGTAGGCGTGTCGGCAGAGCCACCCAGTTGGATGAGTTTTTCTCGAATCAGCAGGCGGATTTGTTCCAGAATCTGAGCGTGATCCATTCCGGCACTCAATCGTGTGGTTCGTAGCAGGGGGATTCCCGTTCGGCCTCTGGATAGCATCGGCACAACGTCGGACGACAATTCGTCAGGGGCCTGCAAACCGCTACAGCTTGCCTATTTTCAGCACAACAAGGGTGTACAGGGCGTGCTTGGCGCAGGTTGGCAACGTGAGGATAAGTGGCATCTGCCGTTGCCTGGCGGTTGGGGCGATGGGGCGGAGCGTGATTTTTTCGGGAGGACCGAGCGGATGAAGTTCGTTACCGCACGAAGCAGGAACCAATGCGGTAGGCTCCTGAATGGAGAAACCCGGAGGGCCGAATCCAGACGACCGACAGGGCATTATCCCGCGGCGTCGGAGCATGGGCCTGGCGCCGGTATCGTCCGTGCGGCCGCATGCGGCGCATGGCTGATGATCCTGGCATCGGCTGTGCCGACCATGGCGGACGATGAACCGGCCGCGTTCTTCGCTGCGCAGGTCCAGCCGATTCTGGTCAGTCGATGCCTTCCTTGCCACGCATCGGATCGTAAGGGGGGGCTGGACCTGCGCAGTGGAGCTTCACTGTTGGAGGGAGGCGAAAGCGGTGCCGTGGTGACATCGGGCGAGCCGGACGAAAGCCTGTTGATCGACTACGTTGTTTCCGAAACGATGCCGCCGAACAAGCCGCTTTCGTCTGACGAAGTTGAAAGCCTAAGACGTTGGGTTGCGGACGGAGCGTATTTTCCCGAGACACCTCTGGATCTGTTTGCCGAGACGAGTGATGTGCGCGCCGGTTACGACTGGTGGTCGTTGCGCCCCCTTGCCGACGTACCACCTCCTGAACCGGAAGGCATACCCGACATCTGGTTTGAGCACGCCGTCGACCGTTTCGTTTTCGAGCAGCTTCGTCGGCGCGGGCTGCGACCTTCCGCGCGTGCCGACAAACGGACGCTCATTCGGCGTGCGACCTACGATCTGACTGGGCTCCCCCCGACGCCGGACGAGATCAGGGCCTTTGAGGCCGATCCGGCTCCCGATGCGTATGCCCGTCTGCTGGATCGGCTACTGGCGTCCCCGCATTACGGTGAGCAGTGGGGGAGGCATTGGCTGGACGTCGTGCGGTTTGGTGAGAGCATTGGCTTTGAGCGAAACCAGATCATCAACAATGCGTGGCCTTTCCGCGATTACGTGATCCGCTCGTTCAATGACAACAAGCCATTTGATCAGCTGGTTCGAGAACACCTGGCCGGCGACGTGATTGGCGTTGGACAGAATGGCGTTGAGGTGGGCACGACCTTCCTGGTGTGCGGCCCGTACGACGATGTCGGCAATCAGGATCCGGTCCAGGCCGCGCAGATTCGTGCCAATACGGTCGACGACATGATTCGCGCCACGTCGGAAGCGTTTCTGGGACTGACGGTCGGCTGCGGACGCTGCCACGATCACAAATTCGATCCCATTCGTCAGACGGACTACTACAGCATGTATGCCGCTTTGGCCGGAGTGCATCATGGCAGCCGGGAAATGGGCTCAGACCTGCAGAAGCAACAGCGTGCGGAGCAACTTGCTCCGCTCCAGCAGCGAAAGGACCTGCTGGAACAGCAGCGTGCCGAGCTGGACGCCGACCTGGCGAAGACCGCCAAGTTGCGAGCCGACGAATTCGCGGCCCGCTGGATTCGCCCGCCCGTTAGCCGGCAGGGAACGGAGGAGACGTTGGAACCGGTCCTGGCCCGCTATGTCCGTCTGACTGTGCAGGGTACGGACACCGATCCGCGCGCCAGCGGCGGTCATCGGATCGATGAATTCGAAGTGTGGACGCACGAGCCGACACCGCGGAATGTGGCCCTCGCCGATGCCGGCGCACTGGCGGAAGGCAAGAGTCCCGTGGCCGAGGATTTCGCGGACGCCTATAGCGCCGAACTGGCGATTGACGGGCGGTTCGGTGCTCCCTGGATCGCCTCGGGGCCAGAACTGCGGATTACGCTCGCGCAACCAGAAACGATCGATCGTGTCTACTTTTCGAGCGATCGGACGGGGGCTGGTGGAGATCAACCGGTGGCCACGTTCGTGGGAGAGTATCAGATCTCCATTTCACTCGACGGACAGCAATGGCAGGAAGTCGCCAGTTCCGCGACGCGCCAGCCGGCGAGCGAAGCACACCGTCTGAAGCGACTGGTCGACCAGGTGATCACGACCTTCATCCGGGAACACCAGGCGGAGCTCGCCCGGCAGTTGGCTGAGGTGAACGCTCAGATCGCCGCGATTCCGCCCTTGCCATCCTGGTGGGTCGGTACGTTTCAGGTGGTCAGCGGACCGCAGCGTGTATTTCTCGGCGGCAGTCCGCAGCAGCCGGGCGAGGAGGTTGTGGCGGCGAGTCTTTCGACGCTCGATCGAGTTACTCAAGGCTATCAGCTCACTGCGGATGCGCCCGAGTCAGCACGCCGCCTGCGGCTGGCCGAGTGGATTGTGGCGCGCGACAATCCGCTGACACCACGCGTGCTGGCCAACCGGCTGTGGCATTATCACTTCGGAATCGGCATCGTGGATACGCCCAGTGACTTCGGGTTTATGGGGGGGCGGCCGACGCATCCGGAATTGCTGGATTGGCTGGCTCGGCAGATCCAGGCTGCCGATTGGCGACTGAAAGAACTGCACAAGATGATCATGATGTCGCAGACGTACCAGCAGGCAAGCACGTTTGACGAAGGAGCGACGCGGGTTGATGCCGACAGCCGATACCTCTGGCGTTTCCCGCCCCGCCGTCTATCTGCCGAAGAGATCCGAGACACGCTGCTCGTGTTGGCCGGCAAGATGGACTTTACGGCAGGGGGGCCTGGCTATCGACTCTACCATTACATGCAGGACAACGTGGCGACTTATGTCCCGCTGGACACGTTTGGACCGGCGACCTATCGACGCAGCGTCTACCATCAGAATGCGCGAGCGATGCTGGTTGATATGATGACCGAATTCGATGCGCCTGACTGTGCGTTTGCTGCGCCTCGGCGCGCGACGACCACGACGCCACTGCAGGCACTGTCGATGATGAACCACAGTTTCAGCCTCGACGTGGCCACTTTCATGGCGGACCGTGTACGGCAGGATGTGGCGCGCGACGGTGATCCGGTGAGCCATGGGGCGGAGACGAGCGAGATGCTGGTGCGGCGGGCGTTTGAGCTTGCCTTTGCTCGCTCGCCCGGCGAGCAGGAGCTGCACCGGGCGGTCGAGCTGGTGGATCAGTACGGGCTCCCCGCCCTCTGCCGCGCGATTCTCAATACCAACGAGTTGATCTATTTGGACTAGCTTGGAGCAGGGCGAGCCGTCATGTCCGATCCACTTCAACCGAAACGACCTGTTCTGTCCGAGGCGGTCCTGTCGCGGCGTGGCTTTCTCAGCGACGTCTACACGGGACTGCTGGGGATTTCAGTGGCGAGCCTGTTGGCGGGCGATTTGACCGCCGGCGACTCGGCGGAGGGTGCCGGCGAGACGCTGGCGCAGTGGAAGCCGGGCATCGGCCAATCGCATTTCCCGGCCCGGGCCTCGCGCGTCCTGCAGATCTTCTGTCCCGGTGCCGCGTCGCACATGGACTTGTGGGAATACAAGCCTTCGTTGGACAAGTACGATGGTCAGCCGTTGCCCGGGGCGGAGAACTTCGTCAGCTTCCAGGGAAAGAACGGAAACCTGATGAAGAGCCCCTGGCCGTTTGTGGCCTGTGGCGCAAGTGGCAAACCGATCAGCAGCATGCTCCCTCACCTGGCGCGGCATGTGGATGACATCGCATTCGTTCACAGTATGACGTCCAAGACCAATACGCACGGGCCAGGCTGCGTCTTCATGAACACCGGCCATGCCACGGAAGGATTTCCCGGCGCCGGGGCATGGGTCAGCTATGCCTTGGGAAGTGCCAACGACAACCTGCCTGCTTACGTGGCCATTCCCGATATCCGAGGCGAACCGCCCAACGGTAAGGCGAACTGGAGCAACGGGTTTCTGCCGGCGCAGCACCAGGCGATTGTCATGAACGCCCAACAGCCGATCCGCAATCTGCAGCTGCCGCCGCAGGTGACCGAATCGGAAGAGCGAGCCACACGCCACCTCCTGGAGACGCTTAATGCCGCTCATGCCGAACAACATCCGGGCAACTCCGAGCTGATAGCGCGGATAGAAGCCTATCGGCTCGCCGCCCGTATGCAACTCTCGGCCCCCGAAGTCACCGACTTGTCCCGGGAAACGCCAGCCGTGCTGCAGATGTATGGCACCCAGGACTCCCATCCGCTGAAGGCTGCCTATGCCCGCAACTGCCTGTTGGCGCGCCGCCTGCTCGAACAAGGTGTGCGGTACGTCAACCTCTATTGCGCATCGCGCGCGTCCGGTGTCGATGGCCTGCTCAACTGGGACGCCCATAAGACACTCAAGCCGGACTACGAACGGCACTGCCCGGTGTTTGATCAGCCGACAGCAGCACTGCTGACCGATCTCAAGCAACGAGGACTGCTCGACGATACCCTCGTATTGTGGACGACGGAGTTCGGTCGAATGCCGACTTGCCAGGAGGGAACCACCGGACGCGATCATAACCCGGACGGATTCACCTGCTGGATGATGGGAGCGGGAGTGAAGGGGGGGACGAGCTATGGCGCGACGGACGAATTCGGACGTCGAGCGGAAGTCAATCCGGTGACGGTCTGGGATTTCTACGCCACAGCGCTCCATCTGCTGGGCTTCCACCACGAACAGCTCACCTACTACTATAATGGGCTTGACCGACGACTCACGGATGTGCACGGAAACGTGATCCACGAACTGCTTGCGTGACACTGCGGCCGGTGGGAGCCTCGGGGGAGAAAAACCGCAGAATATCGAACAAGGAATGTCCAAAGTCCACGTGAAGCGATTCGGTTGCCAGATGGTCGACAGTGCCTGGTGCTATTCCTCTTCCTACACAATTCGACGGCGGATGGTTGCCTATTCGACAGTTCGCAAGCACCGGTGGCCTGCGCTGCCGACGGTTCAACCCGCGTGAGTGGCTGAATGATTCCGGGTGTTTGGTCGGTTGTTACCACAGCGCGATGCGGGCGTAGGCCATGGCGGTGTCGCCGCCCGCCTGCTGTCCGAACAGTTCCACGGTGGAGGATGGCGGTGATCCAGCTCGCACCGTGGCGGTGAAGAAGAAGGAAAACGGCTTCTGGAGTGGAACCGTGATCGCATCGGTGACAGAACCATCGCCGCGGATCTCCAGGACGCGATTCTCCGAGACGCTTTTTCCGATGCCGTTGACTCCGGAGACATAATAGAAGACGCACAGTCGCTGATCGTCGCTGACCTGGAACCGTGCCAGGCCAGGGATCTCCTGAGCACCACCCTCTTCGGCCAGCACGAGCGTCTTTCGCAGTTCCACCTCTCCCTGTCTCAGGCGGACGTAGTTGAGTGAATGGGACTGCTTGGCGTCCGGAAAGAATTTCTCGCGCAGACGCTCGTCAATTGCACGGTCAGTCCACAGGAGGTGGACCAGGCCATCGTCGGCGACCCAGAGGTCACACGGCTGGATCCAGCCACACGTGGACTCGCGACTGGCAACCTCCACCCACGGGTGAAATTCTCCTGTGGCAATGTCGTCGGACCAGGTGTAGAAGAGTCGGCGGAAGTCGAAATCCCACTCGCGCCCCGTCAGCTCCTTCTTATAAGCGCGCCACGCGATGTTCGGTTCCACAATGTCGCTGACGCCACAGAAATGCACGGTGCGGTTCTTGAGCATGACGTCGGGATAGCAGATGCGAATCGGTTGCGGGTCATCGTATTGGGCACCCCATGGCCACTTGAGCTGTCCTTGAGCCACCCACTGGCCGTCGGCTGATCGAAACGCCCACTCGGCACGATCGTAATCGATATTCTGCAGCAACATCAGCTCGCCACGCACCCCATCCGCTGCGAAGCTGCGATACGAATGCTCGGTAAAGGGCGGATTTCCCTGCCACTGCGGGAGCAGTACCTGGTGAACGGGATCGTGACCACTCAGGTCAAACCTGACGATCTCTGGCCGCGCCGGACCACTGTACGCGTCGAGTGGTGCCAGCGTGGGATTGGTCGACAGTAAGACTTCGCCACTCTCGAAGGTGACTAACGGACAGGGCTCGCGGGTGCGTCCTTCGTCCTGCCAGGCAAGCGGTTTCCAACCGGAGCCGGTACGCTGGAACAGCAGGCAGCGACAGTTGTTCAATGGCCTGGCCTCCGGAATCGTCTCCAGGCCGCTGGCGAACAATCCCTGGGGACTTCTGACCAGGCAGGTCGAGCCACTGCACCAGAGCGGGCCGGCTCCATTATCAGCCGGTGCGTACTGATACACCACTTCTTCGCATTCAACGCGGGGCTGCAGCGCAGGAGACTGTGCCAGCAGTGGTGAAACGAACAGGCAGTAACCGACGGCGACGATCAGGGAACCTGGTGAACCGGGCGGGGACAACTGCGCTATCATCGTCATACTCCGGAAAGTACTCACTCAGCAGATTGGTTCATTCAACGGAGTAGTTCGTGCCAGGGTGTTGATCGTGCGGTCACGCCGACGTCTGTGCTGGTGGCCTGATCGAACCGCCGTCAGGTCAGTTGCTGGCGGGAGTCAGTTCGATATCGACGCCCAGATCATCGCCGATCCTCTGCAGACGCTCTTCGAGCTGCAGCAGCGACACCCCCTGCGGTACCTTGATGACGGCACTCATTTCAAACAGCGGAGAACCACTCATGGGCGCTTGAGACACTGTCGTATCCATGGATTCGACGTTCACCCCCTCACCGGCCAGACAGGCGGCCACCGCATGCACGATGCCTTCATGATCAGCGCCCGATAGACGCACATGCAACAGCGTGACTGCGGAGAGCGCCGTGGAAGAATCCTCACGCATGGCCTTGACGGCGATGGTCGTCTCGTTGTCGGCCAGTCCCATCAGCGCATCGGACAGGGCTGCCGCGTCGTCCGGGGCGACGCTGAGCTTGACGATGCCGGCAAAATCGCCGCCCAGGCGGGCCATGCGACTGTCTTCCCAGTTGGCGGAGTAGCGGACGACGATGTCGGTAATACGTTCTACGATCCCCGGGCGATCCGGGCAGGTGATGGTCACGATCAGATAGGTTTTCATGGGCGGTTCCTAGGCCGAAGGGGAGTCGTCTGGCGCCAGGGTGCGCCGCTCATTGAGGCCCCAAATGCGGGGACTGGCCAGTTCCAGGCTGTTGCCGGCAGGGTCGCGAAAATAGAGCGAGCGGCCGCCTTGCGGCCAATCGACAATCTGCTCGATGGCCACGCCACAATGCTCGAGATGGTCTTTCCAGCGAGGGATCTGGTGGTCGGGCACGGCGAAGGCGATGTGGCCGGGACCGTAAGTACCGTGGCGCGGCAGACTCGAGTCCGGCACGTCACACGCATTGGCCAGAAACAGCAGCAGCATCCGCTGCCCACATCTCCAGAAGAGATGACGCTTGTCATGCCGTTCAAACAGCTCCAAGCCCAATACCCGCTCGTAAAACTGCTGGGCGGCATCCAGGTCGTCGACGTACAAACACGACTCGAGTATTTCGTTCGCTTTCATACTTCACGTACTGTTGACTGCCGGCGCGACGTACGCAGGTCGTGCCGTAACGTCGACCTGCGAAAACGGCGTCAGGATCCCTACGCAGTGGAGGCAGTGGAGCAAGGGGGCGTCCGAGGAGACCGCTTCTTGTCGGCTACGGTCTACTGCCGGCTACGGTCTGCTGCCAGCTACGGTCTGCTGCCGAACGGTCGCCATTCGCTCGGCGAATTGTTTTTTCAAAGCTAACACAAAGGGACGCGCCTGAAAAGGCACGGAGTGGAGCTCAGCGACGGCGATTCGTCATTTCCGGCAACGTCGCCGCATCGCGCGGTCCATGCAGCCCGGCTTCATCACGGATGCCGCGGCGACGATCACTCACTGCGACCCGTGTCGAGCCGTCGGGCGATGACCTCCTGGTCGAGCGGAATGATGGTGGTATCGGCCGACAGGTCGGTTTGCAGCAGATCGGGCATGTGGTCTTCTTCCGAGAAGTAGTACTTCACGATGAAGGCGCCGACCTGAATGCCGTGCCGGGAGTAGATCGGGGGCCAGAACTCCTCCGCCCGCGAGGCGAGTGTGCGGGAGAGCAGGCGAGTGGCGCGTCCGGAGAAGCCGCCGAGCACCATTTCCAGTCGTCCCTGGGATTCGCGATGAATGTAGAACACGAATGCTGTGTCGTGTTCGGGCTGATCCCAACCGCAGTACTCCCACGTGCCGTCGCTCTTCTCGAAGTAAATACCGGGCGAGGACGACGTCTCCGTCTGGCTCAGCTGCAGACCTCCGGCGCAGGAGGGGGGATGAGGATCGTCCGAACGGTAGCGCAGGAAGAACGGGCACTTTCGCTCGCAGGCTGCTTTGACGGAATCTTCGGGAGTGAATGGTTCGGATCCGAAAGCACCGGCCAGTATCAACTCGGCAACTGGATTGCTCTTCATGCTGCCCAGGCAGAGCAGCGCCTTGTCGCTGCCGGGTCCGCAAAACTGTTCATAGACTTCCGTGGCCCGTGCAATGACCTCGCGGGGCGCCACTTGGCCCGGGCTCCAGACCAGTGATTGCTTGAGGTGTTCTGGATGCGGCGAGAGGCTCGACGACTTATGGTCCAAGTTCTTCATCTTGTCCTGATGCTTTGCGGTCCCGCCGAGCGTGGAGACGCCATTGAGCAGCTCACCGAGCAAGACGGAATCGGAGGCGACCACCCAGGCTCCTTCCGGCCAGTCCTCAGCCCCCGTGCGCACTCCCAGGCACATTTCCAGTCGTCGTCGTCGGGCCAGCAGCTCCCAGAAATGCTCCGGTTCCACGGCGAAGAGCGCTCCCGGCAGCTGATCGGCCGACACATACCCGTACTCGATCAGATAGTCACACAGGCGCGACAGCGCTTGCAGCGGAATGTACTTGACTTCGTTCTTCAGCAGCGCCGCCACCTGGTGTCGGTCCAGACCCGTATACTCCACGATCGCTTTAATCGTGCCCGGACGTTTTCGCGGGTCGGGCACGTGACCCAGTAGTTCGGCGAGTCGAAATGAGTATCGCATGCCATTATCCTCAAGCCGGTTCTCAAACCCTCTTAAGTTCTCATTCCCTTGGTGTTCATGTGGCGGCCGTGAACGCAGTCGGCTCACCCCAGGTGAGAGGTTCCCGTGCCTCTGTTGAGTCCGGAAACGACCCGACGCCGAATGGGCCGATCTGCACTGTCATCTCCCGTTCGATTCGCAGGGTGAGACGATCAAAGGATCGTCAGCAGATTTCGACGAAACGAGCATGTTGGTCGATTGCGTCATGGAGTTCTCAGGGACTGCTATGACATCGGCCCCCACCCGGGTCCGTCGCCCCGAACCAGCTACTCCGCCACAACTGATCCGGAATCCCGAGGCGCGCGAACAACACGATCGTGCGACAAGATGCTGAATGGTTCGTTCACCTCGGCCACTTGACCCCTGATTCTACTTTCCCCGCGGCATCCGCGGCAACCACCGAGTGCGATTCATGGGGAAACCGCCCGGTCGCCCGGTCCGCCGCAGCGTATTGCGGCGGTTCAGGTAATCTATCAGGGCGTCGGCCATGCCGCGTGAGGTGTCCAGCACCAGGTGTTCGGCCGCATTGCGCTGGGCCAGCGTGCCGAGCCGGGTCAAGAACTGCCCGAGAGCCACCAGGTAGCCCCGCCGCAAGTCGTCCGAATCGGCCAGCAGGTGGTCCGGAACCTCCAGTCCCACGAACTGGACCATGCCCTTGAGCGGAAACGTCAGTTCGTCGTGATCGAGTACCTGCAGCAGCACGACCTCGTGGTGCGAGAAACGCAGACGCTGGATGGCGGTTTCCAGGGCGTCCAGGTCGCCAAGAAAGTCACTCACAATCACCACAATCTCACGCTGCCCCATGCGGCCGGCCAGATCGGCTACGCACCGTGCCAGGTCGGTACCTCGCACCGGTTCCACCTGCTCCAGATGCTGAGTCATCTTGACGATCTGCTGCAGGGCATTGCTCGGCCGCACAAATCCTCGGACCTGTTCATCGAAGGTGGCCAGTGAGACCTTGTCGTTCTGCCGTACAATGCAGTAGGCCAGCATGGCGGCCAGTTGACTGCCGAACGAAAGCTTCTGTCGCTGCCCGGTGCCATAACGCATCGAGGCGCTGATGTCCAACAGCAGATGGCAGACGAAATTCGTCTCCAATTCGTACTGCTTCACAAAATACTTTTCTCGGCGATAGTAGACTCGCCAGTCGATATGACGCGGGTTGTCGCCTGGCACGTAGGGACGGTGCCCCTGAAATTCGACCGCATAGCCGGATTGTGTGGACGGATGAGCGCCGGCCAGGTTTCCCCAGACCAGGCCGTGTGGTTCGAATGGTTGCTGGGCGATCTGGCCCAGCACGTCCGGATCGAGGTATCGCGACAGGATGCTCATACGCTGCCTCGTGGACGCTCATACGTGCGATCGGTGGGGATCGCCTCCAACAGCATGTCGACCAACTGCTGGCTGGTGATGTGATTGGCCTGGGCCGCGTAATTCCCGGCGATGCGATGCCGCAGAGCGGGGCCTGCCAGAGCCTGCACGTCGCCGACGGTTGCGTGATGGCGTCCATGCAGCAGCGCGCGGGCTTTCGCGCAGGTGACGAGCGTTAACAGCCCACGGGGCCCGGCTCCCCAGCTCACCCATCGATTGACGAAATCAGTGGCCTCTTCAGTGCCCGGCCGCGAGGCACGCACGAGTGTCCAGGCATAACCAAGCACCTGATCACTGACCGGCACTTGCTGGACCAATTGCTGGCACTCCAGGATCTCCGCTCCCGTCATGCAGGGTTGGATTGCCTGCCGAGCATGCGACGTGACCCGCCGCGCAATCTCCCATTCCTCCAGGCCCGAAGGATAGTCAACGCGAACATGCAGCAGGAATCGGTCCAGCTGGGCTTCCGGCAACGGATAGGTTCCCTCCTGTTCGAGCGGATTCTGCGTTGCCAGGACGATAAACGGTGCCGGGACCAGGTGGACTTCGCCACCGATGCTCACATGTCGCTCCTGCATGGCCTCGAGCATCGCGGCCTGCGTTTTCGGGGGGGTGCGGTTGATCTCGTCCGCCAGCACGAAATTGGCGAAGATCGGCCCGGGAAGGAATCGATACCCGCGTTCCCGCGTGTGCGCGTCTTCTTGGATTACCTCGCTCCCTGTCACATCGCTGGGCATCAGGTCGGGAGTGAACTGGATCCGCTTGAAGGTCAAATCCAGTGCCTGGGCCAGCGAGCTTACCAACAGGGTCTTGGCCAGACCGGGTACTCCTTCCAAGAGCGCATGGCCATGCGCGAACATGGTGACCAGCACCTGCTGGATCACCTCGTCCTGACCCACAATCACCTTGGCCAGTTCGCTACGGATCTGTTGGTAGTTGCGGTGGCAACGCTCAACGGCGGCCAGTTGCTCCGCTGAGATCGTCTCAGTCATGCGTTCGGCTTTCAGTTGTGGAAGGTGGATTGGAACTCTCGAAATAGCGCCGCAGCCGTTCTTCATAGCCGCGCGGCAAGCGTGGTCGGCCCCGCGAGCGCATGGCCTCTCGGACCCCCTCCGGAAGACGCGCGAACCACGGAGCGTCCACGGCGGTGGAATCGCCCGGAATCGTCCGATCGTCCGCGGCCGGCTGGGCATCTCCCACCTGCCGTGGCGTCGCCATCGCCGGCGCATCGGTCTGTTGCGACTCGTCACTCCGTGAGAGACTGCCAGGTTCCTCGGAGCTGGACGTTGCGGAGTTGTTGGCCTGTGCCGCTGGCTGCGGTGTCGGGGTGCCGGTGGTCGGCTGGTGACTCGACGCGGACTGCGTCGACGGGGCGGGTGATGGGACGCCTTGTGACGCGGC
>JBGSHS010000051.1:0-92033 GCA_041752115.1 Pirellulaceae bacterium
CGGCGAGATTGAACACGACGACGCTGAGGAGCACGACCACGAAGCCCACCAGCACTAAGTCGCCTGCCGTTCTGTCACCCCTCCCCGACCCCCACGAGCTCCGCTCGTGCGGTGAACCAGATGGTGAGCTACCGCGCCGCCGCCTCACCCCTCCCTGACCCCCACGAGCTCCGCTCGTGCGGTGAACCAGATGGTGAGCTACCGCGAGTTTGCGCGATGCCTTCCTGCTCGGCTGTCGGTCATGCTAAGCCATATCCACGCTCCATTGCGTGCCGAGGCGGACACGGCACCGCAGGAGATCGCGTTTCGCGATCAGAACAACCTGGCGCATCTGCTGCGACTCTGACGCGACTGGAGCACGGGGTTCTACGTCGGTACGTTCGGCGAGTACTCGATGCAGGCGATGCGGAATCGTTCGGCGGCGCCGTAGCTCACCATCTGACGCGCCCACGAGCAGAGCTCGCGGGGGGCGGGAACGTAACGGGCGAGCGGCGCCGTAGCTCACCATCTGACGCGCCCACGAGCAGAGCTCGCGGGGGGCGGGGAAGGTGAAGAATGGAGTCTGCCTCCGTTATGGCAGCCTGGACAAGTTCCACGGTTGCCTATTCCGCCAAAACCGAGGCAGACGCGAACAGCACGAATGGCACTTTCGCATCGGCTTGATTATTCAGTGACGCAGCGGTAACCGACGCCCGGTTCCGTCAGGAGGTAGCGTGGACGGGCCGGATCTGCCTCGAGTTTTCGGCGGAGGCTGGCCACAAAGACGCGGAGGTAATGCGTCTCGTGGGAATCTTGCGGCCCCCAAACCTCTCGGAGCAAGAAGCGGTGCGTTAACACCTTCCCTGAGTGTTTCAGCAGCGTCACGAGCAACTTGTACTCCAGCGGCGTCAAGTGGACTTCCTGGTTCGCTCGATAAACTAAGCGGGCCGCCAGGTCCACTCGCACGTCACCCATCGAGACGGATGACGACTCCGTGGCAGTTCGGCTGGCGTGGCGCAAAGCGGTGCGCATGCGCGCCAGCAGTTCGCCCACCCCGAAAGGTTTGGTGACATAGTCATCCGCTCCGGCATCGAGCGATTCAACCTTCTGCTGCTCCTGGTCCCGCGCGGTCAGGATAACGATGGGGGCGGTGGACCATTCGCGTAGACGACGTAAGACCTCCTGGCCATCCATGTCAGGTAAGCCGAGGTCGAGAATGATGAGATCTGGCGGCTGCTGGGTCGCCAGTCTCAGCCCCTCCACTCCAGTGCACGCTTCTGCAATTCGATAATGCTCCTCACTCAACGCAGCCCGCAGGAAGTGGCGGATCGGTTGCTCATCTTCGATGATCAAGACAAGTGCGCTACATGGCTCCATCATCTGTGGACCCTGTTCAACATTCTGCTTCGATCACTCCACCACAACATGAGGGACATCCTCGGGCACGGGCACACGCAGGACAAACTCAGCACCTCCGCGGGGACGATTGGAGGCGGTGATTCTGCCACCATGGGCCGTCAGCACCGCTCGGCAAATTGCCAGCCCCAGGCCACTTCCCCGGCCGGCATCGACCATGGGCGACGCGCGATAGAATTTTTCGAAGATACGATCTTCGGTGCCGGGAACGATTCCCGGACCGTCATCCGCCACCGTGATAATCACCCATGTGTCCTCGGCAGCGGCTGTCATCAGGACCGTGGTCCCCTGAGGAGTATAGCGCGCCGCATTTTCCAGCAGATTGACGAACACCTGTTCCAACAGGAGCGCATCGACATGGATCAGAGGCAGATCATCGGGCAGTCGGACCTGGACCGTAAGGTGCTCAATGGCCTGGCGCGTGCGATGCAAAGCCGAACCAATGATTTCCTCCAGCACGTGCCACTGCTTGCTCGGTGCCGATGCACCCGACTCAAGCCTCGACATCTGCAAAATGTTCTCCAACAGCCGCCCCAGACGATTCGCCTCCCAGTAAACCGACTCGAGCAACTCCCGACGCGTGGACTCATCCGACGGAGGCGTTTCCAGCAGGCTGCTGGTGGCGCCAGCTATGGTGGCCAGCGGCGTCTTCAGATCGTGAGAGACACTGCTGAGCAAGGAACTGCGCACCTGCTCTGCCTGTGCCTGGATCTTGGCCTCGGCGGCAGCCAGCGCCATCTGGTCCCGTTCCAGGGCCAAGGCGAGCTGGCTGGCACAGGCCTCCAGTAACTGCCGCGGCTCCGGTGCGAGTAGCTGCGCCGGCTCGGCACCTCGCACAGCGATGGCACCCACCGTCTGCTGCGAGGCGGTCAATGGCAGGAACAGAGCCACCGCGTTGGGGAGCGTTTCCGTTCCGGCACCGGCAATCTGATCATGCTCGATCACCCACTGCGCCACCAGCCGGCTCACCGGGTGTTTCGCTACACTTGTCACCTCACCGAAGGCTAATTCTGGCGTATCTTGTGGGCGGTTCAAGTAGATCGCCACCTCAGCATCGCAGAGGTCACTGATTTGTTTGCCCGCCGCCGACACGAGGAAGACCCAGCCCGATAACGAACTCAGTTGTCGGCCGAGATGATACAACGCAGAGGTACGTCGTTCACGTAAACGAGAACTCTCCACTTGCCTCTTGAGTCGAGCGGTGAGGGTGCTGATCACCAACCCGATGGCCAGCATCACGGCGAAGGTGAGCACGTACTCGGTATCAGCCACAGCGAATGTGTGAAACGGCGGAACAAAGAAGAAGTCGAATACGAGCACCGACGCGACGCTGGCAAGAATCGCAGGGCCACGTCCGTAACGAAAGGCCACATAAGCGACGGCAGCCAGGAACACCATCACCAGATTCGATTCCGCCAGGTGGAAATGTGCAAAGAGAGCCGCCAGAGCTCCACTCACGGCGACCATCCCACCGGCCAGTGCATAAGGGATCCAGCGTAGTGAAGCCGTGACCGGATGAGACCGCACAGTCATTCGCGGTTCTTCCTCCCCGTGAATGACGTAGACGTCGATCTGACCGCTATTCTCCAGCAGTTCATCCACCACGGTGCCCAACATCAGCCGTTTCCAACGCGGCTGATGCGTCTTGCCGATGAAGACCTTCGTCACGTTGCGACTGCGGGCAAAATCCAACACGGTCTCAGCCACATTCTGCCCGGGAAGGGTCACCGTTTCAGCTCCGAGTTGCTCAGCCAGGCGGAAATGCTCGGCAACCTGCTCTTTCCCAATCTGGCTGGCGGACACTTCACCAAGATCCACCGAGACAGCCATCCACGGGGCGTCCAGAGCGGTCGCCATCCGCTTGGCCGTGCGGATCACTCGAGCCGTGGTAGGACTCGGCCCCACACATACGAGCAGCCGCTCCCCTGTTGCCCACGGTTGCAGCACGGCTTTCTGGCGTCGCATCGACTCCACATCACTGTGCAGTCGTTGTGCTGCGCGACGAAATGACAGCTCGCGCAGCGCGATCAAATTGCCCTTCTGGAAGAAATGGCTCAGCGCCCGTTCGGCCTGCTCGGGAACGTATACCTTTCCAGCTTCCAGGCGCACCAACAGCTCCTCGGGAGTGAGGTCCACCAATTCCAGATCGTCGGCCGAGTCAAACACCTGGTCCGGCACCGTTTCCCGAATTCGGATCCCGGTTACCTGGCCGATCACGTCGTTGAGGCTCTCAATGTGCTGAACGTTCAGTGTCGTCCAAACGTTGATGCCGGCTGAGAGCAACTCCTCGACATCCTGCCACCGCTTGACGTGACGAGAGCCTGGGCAATTCGTATGAGCCAGTTCGTCCACCAGCAGCAGATCCGGCCTGCTCGTTAAGGCTGCATCGACATCGAATTCCCGCAGGACCATACCTCGGTATTCGACATGTCGCGCTGGAATGACCGGCAATCCACAGAGCAACGCCTCTGTTTCGGGACGCCCGTGCGGCTCGACGTAACCCACCACCACTTCACGCCCTTCAGCCCGAGCTCGCTGAGCCGTCTCCAGCATGCCATACGTCTTGCCGACACCAGCGGCATACCCCAGGAAGATCTTAAGCACGCCGCGCCGCGCGTGTGCCTCCTCGGCTTGGACCTGGGCCAGCAGCTCGTCAGGATTAGGGCGGTTGAGAGTCATGGGTTCACAGTCGTCTTCGCGAATGGCCGAATGACATTGCGAGGCGGAAGTCAGTTTACTCCCCAGAAGTTTCAAAGGGGCGGATCGTTCATGATAAGGCTGTGTCATCAGCCTGGCAAATGACAAGGATTCGCGCAGACGGCGGAGGATTCTGCCGCCGTTGCTTCTTAGTCTCGCCGGGAAACGGCATCCAATGCCAGGTTCAGACGCAAAACGTTGACTCGCGGTTCACCCAGCACGCCAAACTCTCTCGTCTCGGTGTGGCGGCGCACGAGTTCCTGCACCACGTCGCCAGACAGTTGCCGAGCGGCGGCCACGCGATCCACCTGTAACTGAGCAGCCGCCGGACTGATGTGCGGGTCCAAACCACTTCCCGACGACGTAACCAGATCCACCGGAATGGCGGAGCCGTCACGTGCAGTGGGTCGCAATGCGGCCATCCGCGATTCTGCATTCCTCTTCAGGTCAGGGTGAAGCGGACCGTAGTTGGAGCCCGTTGACGCGGCAGCGTTGTAGGCGAAAGGTGACGTAGCCGAGAGTCTCCCCCAGAAGTAGCCCGCTTGAGAGAATGGCTGACCGATCAGTTCGGAACCTATTGCCTTACCATCACGGTATTCCACGCTGCCGTTGGCTTGGTAGGGAAATACTAACTGAGCGATGGCCGTCACTAGAACCGGATAGGCAACGCCCGTGAGCAGCGTCATCAACCCCCAAATGGCAAGCGACACGCGAAATTGTTGGATCATAGTGCACCTATTCTTGGCGGGCTGCCTTATGGCACGCCCACGACGGCCAGAAGGACATCAATCATCTTGATGCCCACAAAAGGAACGAGCAGCCCGCCCAGTCCATACATGAGCAGGTTGTTGCGCAAGAGTTGTGCGGCCCCCAGTGGCCGATACCGTACTCCGCGCAGTGCCAGAGGAATCAGGGCAATGATGATCAGGGCATTGAACACAACCGCCGCCAGGATGGCGCGCGAAGGCGAGGATAGTCCCATCACATCCAGCGTCTTGAGGACAGGATACGTTGAGGCAAAGGCCGCCGGAAGAATGGCGAAGTACTTGGCTACGTCGTTCGCGATGCTGAATGTCGTCAGGGCTCCTCGAGTCATCAAAAGTTGCTTGCCGATGTTGACAATCTCAATCAGCTTCGTGGGATTGGAATCGAGATCGACCATATTGCCCGCCTCTTTGGCGGCTTGCGTTCCTGAATTCATCGCCACCGCCACATCGGCCTGTGCCAGGGCCGGCGCATCATTCGTGCCGTCGCCCGTCATGGCGACCAATCGTCCCCCTTGCTGGTACTGCCGAATCAGATGCAATTTGGCCTCCGGGGTCGCTTCGGCCAGGAAATCATCCACTCCCGCTTCCGCGGCGATCGCGGCTGCGGTCAGCGGATTGTCACCCGTAATCATGACTGTCTTGATACCCATCTGCCGCAATTCGGAGAACCTCTCCTTGATGCCCCCTTTCACGATGTCCTTGAGCTCAATGACTCCCAAAATCTTGTCGTCGCGGCTCACGACCAGCGGAGTGCCGCCGGCCTGCGATACCCGCCGAACCACCAATCGCACGCTGTCCGACAGATGTCCTCCGCGGATACGGATATGATTCTCGATCGCTTCCGCCGCACCTTTGCGGATCTCGTGACTCTCCATGTCGACTCCGCTCATGCGAGTGCGAGCAGAGAAAGGCACGAACCGGGGCTGCAGCTTCTCCAGATCGCGCCCGCGGAGCCCGAATTGCCTCTTCGCCAAAACGACGATGCTGCGTCCCTCCGCGGTTTCATCGGCCAGCGATGCCAAATGGGCGGCTTCGGCCAGCTCTTGCTCACTAACACCCGGTCTGGGGAGGAAACGCGTTGCCTGCCGATTCCCCAGCGTGATGGTGCCGGTCTTGTCGAGCAGCAATACATCCACGTCGCCGGCCGCTTCAACCGCGCGTCCCGACATGGCAATCACGTTGGCCTTGCTCAGGCGATTCATGCCGGCGATTCCGATGGCAGACAGAAGTGCACCAATCGTGGTCGGTGCCAGGCAAACCAAGAGAGCCACCAGAACGGTCAGGGAGATTGGCTGACCATGGCCCGAGGCCTCGACACTGTAGAGCGAAAATGGCAGCAGTGTGATGACGACAAGCAGGAATACCAGGGTAAGGGCAGCCAGAAAGATCGCCAGAGCGATCTCATTGGGCGTTCGCTGGCGCTGCGCTCCCTCGACCATCGAGATCATGCGATCCAGAAAACTCTGACCTGGCAGCGTGCTCACCTGGGTGATCAACCAATCGGAGATGACACGCGTACCGCCTGTCACGGCGCTGCGGTCTCCGCCGCTTTCGCGTACCACGGGAGCACTTTCACCGGTAATTGCACTCTCATCGACCGAAGCAACTCCTTCAATCACCTCACCGTCGGCGGGAATCGTCTGGCCAGCCTTGACCAGAACCAGGTCCCCCACTTTCAGTTCCACAGCGGGTATCTGCTCAGTTGATACGAGCAATCCAAGGGGACCTTGCCGCCTGATGAGGGGAAAGTCCCGGTCATTACCGCCATGGCCAAACACAGCCGAACGATCCACCAGGCGAAACGCCATCACGTCGGAGCGGGCCTTGCGCAATGAGGCGGCCTGAGCCTTGCCGCGTCCCTCCGCCATCGCTTCAGCGAAATTGGCAAAAAGTACCGTGAACCACAGCCAGATGGTCACGCTCAGGATGAAACGGGACGACTCGCCCGATGTCTCGGAAAAAGAGTGGAGCCACAGCAAGGAAGTGAGCAGGCTTCCCACATACACTACGAACATGACGGGATTGCGAAGCTGACAGCGTGGGTCAAGTTTCTGCAGGGCCGCCATCATAGCTCCGACGACAAGGTGCCAGTCTGGTCGCTCTTTGGCATGTATAGTCATGACTCAGATCCTTCGCCTGTCAGTTGGAAAGCAGCAGTTGTTCGACGACCGGCCCCAGGGCCAAGGCCGGAAAGTAACTCAGGGCCCCCACCACGATGATCACCGCCAGCAGCAGGATGACGAACAAGGGGGTGTGCGTTGGCAGAGTGCCGGGACCCGAGGCAACCTGCTTCTTGGCGGCCAGTGAACCGGCGGTGGCCAGGACCGGAATGATCACCCAGTATCGTCCGACGAGCATCGCCAGACCGAGCAGGCCGTTATAGAACGGCGAATTGGCCGCCAAGCCTGCAAAGGCACTGCCGTTGTTGTTCGACGCGGACGAAAACGCATAGAGTACTTCGCTCAATCCGTGCGGCCCTGGATTGAAGATGGCTCCTCTCCCCTGGTCGCAGGCTACACCACACGCCGTACCGAGCAGGACCATCGCACAGGGCAGAATGATCACCAACGATGCCATCTTCATCTCAAAGGCCCCGATCTTCTTGCCGAGGTACTCCGGCGTCCGCCCCACCATCAAGCCAGCGAGAAACACCGTGACGATGGCAAAGACCAGCATTCCATAGAGTCCGGATCCGACGCCACCAAATACGACTTCTCCCAGCTGCATGAGCCACATCGGGGCCAGTCCGCCCAATGGCGTATAGCAGTCGTGCATGGAATTGACCGATCCGTTGGAGGCAGCGGTCGTCGCGACTGCCCAGAGTGCCGAATCGGTGATGCCAAAACGTGTTTCTTTGCCCTCCATGTTGCCTCCCGACTGCAGCGCGCTGGCAGCTTGATCGATCCCAAGTTGACTCAGAACCGGATTCCCACGCTGCTCAGCGACAACGGTGACCGCTAACAGGACGAGAAACACCATCGTCATGGCCCCCAAAAGGGCCCAGCCCTGCCGTCGGTCACCCACCAACTCACCGAACGAGTAGCAGAGACTCGCCGGGATCAACAGAATGGCCAACAACTCCAGAAAACTCGCCAGGGGAGTCGGGTTCTCCAAGGGGTGTGACGAGTTGGCGTTGAAGAAACCGCCCCCGTTGGTGCCAAGTTGCTTGATGGCCACCTGCGAAGCGGCGGGGCCTACGGCGATTTGCTGTGTGACCACGCGGTGTCCTTCGTTATCTACCGTCGGCTCCAACAAGGCAACCTGTTGGTGCAAGCGCAGTGTCTGGACCACTCCCTGTGAGACCAGGATCAGGGCCAGGATCAGGGAGAGCGGTAGCAGAATGTACAGGATGCCCCGAGTGAGATCGACCCAGAAGTTGCCAATGGTGGCGGAGTTCTCGCGGGTGAAGCCCCGTATCAACGCGATGAGCACCGCCATGCCCACCGCTGCCGAAAGAAAGTTCTGCACTGTCAAGGCGGTCATCTGCGTGAGATAACTCATCGTCGTTTCGCCGCTGTAGCTCTGCCAGTTCGTATTGCTGGCAAAGCTGACGGCAGCGTTAAAGGCACCGTCGGGGGAGACGGCCGGCAAAAGATCCGGATTGAGGGGCAAGACACCCTGCAGACGCTCGACCGCATACACGCTGACACAACTGATCAGACTCAGCGCAATCACTGCCTCCGCGTACTGGCGCCAACCCATCTCCTGTTCTGTGTTGACCCCACAGAGACGATAGATCAGACGCTCGAAAGGTCGCAGCACACGATCCAACACCGGAGCGTGCCCCGAGTAGACTCGCGCCATGTAGAGTCCCAGTGGTTTGACACACGCCAATATGGCCAAGACAAACAGGCCGATCTGCAATATCGCGTTGTTCGTCATGAAAACCTCTCCGGAGCAAGTAACGCCACGAGCAGATACACAATCAACAGGAGAGCTATCCCCAACGAAAGATTGACGGTCCAATCCACGGCTAGTCCTCCGATCGCAGAAAGCTAAGCAGATGGAGCATCAGGAGCGATACACCGAAGAACGCAATGATGCCAGCCAGCCACACGATGTCCATGTCCGGTCCTCCTCAATTCAGTTGTCCTCGCACATGAGCCACTGGAATTAGACCGAACAGCACGTAAAAAGGGGGTCAAAATCGGCGGGAGAGACATAAAGATTTCGTAAAGATGACGTGCCACGCCTTGCTGTTTGTCGGTGATCAGTCGTCCTTCTCGCACTGTTTCCGCTGTCTGGCAAGTGCATCGAAACTGTGAGCTTCTTGTCGCAACTTCGGGAACACAAAGGATTTATTCCTGCGTTGCTCGTCTCGTGAACGTGGCCACATTCCGCTCGCTCAGACGAACTCACTGAGGAACCGCGAGCACCGAGCACGCGGTCGCCGAAGTACTCACATTCGATTGCTGAAGGCACACTTTGCCGTTAACATTGCGAGTGATCGACAACTCATCGCCAAGGGTAGTTGCGACTGAGAGACGAAGGATGAATGACCCTGTCGCTCATATGACGAGGTACCTGGCTATTCGTGCCGTAGCCTGTGTGGGGCTATGCGGACTGCTGGCCGCAATCGATCCAACTGTCACCATGAAGGTCACACTCGACAGTATTACGTCCGACGCTCATGCCATTGCTGTCTCGTACGCGGCGGGCGGAAAGACGCGTCACCTGACTTTGGACGTCAGCCGAAAGGCGACGATCCTTTCAGACGGTAGCCCAGTCTCGCTCGCCTCGTTGAGGCCCGATCAGACGGTTCTGCTTGAATACATCGCAAGATGGGATGTCGTAACGAAGATTGTTGCTACAGGAACCGGGTTCGGTCCGCAGGAATTGGTGCAAATACCCGAAGTGGGATCGCCGGCTTCCTTTTGTCTGTCCGAAAATGGCTTGACCATTTACTTTGAGAAGAGGATCTCGGTCAAGGAGTCCGTGATTTGCACGGCCCATCGTCCCGATGTCGACTCGCTATTCTCCGGCCAAAGAACACTCTTTGCCGGCAGGCAACCGACCATCACGGAAGACGGACTGGAAATGGTGTTCGTGGGAGAACGATTGACATGTAGCGGAAGCGAGTTCTGTTTCTATTCGGCCACTCGCGCTGCGGTGGACCAGCCGTTTCAACGGCCGCGGCCAATTCTCGAACTGCGCGACGTACCAGAATCCGCCGCCACGTCCAGAAGCCCCTGCCTGGCGAGTGATGGATTGACGCTCTTCTTCAATGATTTCCCGCAAGCAGGGGTGACTCGCCTCGTCTTCGCGACACGCCGTGACAGGAATTCTCTCTGGACCGCTCGGCAACCGCTCCGCGTCACAGAAAATGGCTTTCATGGAGTGCTCGCCTGTCCATTCGTCACGGCAGATGGGCTGATATTATTCTGTGTCCATGACGATTCCGTGTCCCGGAACGGTGAACAGGGAACGCTGCTGAAGTTCACGCGAGCATCGACAGATGACGCCTTCAGTCATCCAGAGATTGTGAGAATGGAGGGATTCCCTCACCTTTTCGGCAGCTACCCTCACTACGTGTCGTCGACACATGAGCTGTTCTTCGTGAACTGCGGCACATCTCTCTCGTACAGATCCGGAATTCTCGAGATCAGGAACTACATACATTGATGGTTTCCGCTTGCGGGACGAAAACGATCGAATGACATTGCCTCCCACGAGCAGAGGAGTCGAAAGGTATCGCCATGCACGAACAGAGCGTGAGCCTGCTGAATGAAGCCATAGCCGAAAAGCTATCGGCATTTCAGCAGTATCTGTACTGCCATTTCCACTGCCAAGACATGGGCAATGAACTGCTCTCCGCGTTGTTTCGACAAACGGCCATCGAGGAGATGCTTCACATCGAGCGACTCGCTCAGAGAGTTCTCTTCCTACGGGGTGAAGTCCAATTGGCTCCCGCCGTGGACGTCAAGAAGGTCCGTGACCTTGAAAAGATGCTTCAACTGGCACGGAAGATGGAACAGGAAGCCGCACTGCGATGCAATCAGCGAGCCAAGGATTGTGGAGCGAACGCAGATGCCGTTTCCAGGAGACTGTTCGAAGAACTCGTTGTCGACGAAGAACGGCACCTGGATCAATACGACACGGAACTCCGAAGCATCGATAGATTCGGCGAAAAGTACCTGGTGCTTCACTCTATCGAGCGGAGCAAACGGCGAGTCGCCGGGGCAACGGAGTCTGCCTCCGTTAGGCAGCCTGGGCAGATTCCACAGTTGCCTATCCAGCCAAAACTGAGGCAGACTCCGTTCTTCGAATGACGCGCGTCCGACGCCATTTCTTTGCGCCTTAGCGCCTTTGCGTGAGATTCAAAAGAGCATCAAGCAGCGATGCGGCATTTCATCGGCTGGGTTAGCTGTATGCCACGAGCGGATGGCTACCGAAGCACCCCAGCTTCCGCAACTCGGAGAAACCTTACGGAGCCACGGAGCTCATAGAGAAGAGTTGAGAGTGGCCAGAGATTTTTTGGGCAGGTCCTGCCCACTTCCTCCGCCTCTCACCCTCCGTGTCTCCGTGCCTCCGTGAGCGACACATGGCCCTGCAAATCAGGGGCGAACGGAGTCTGCCTCGATTTGTTCTGATAGCCGAACGGTGGCCATAGCCGAACGGTGGCCATAACCGAACGGTGGCCATAACCGGGCGGTGGCCGTAACAGAACGGTGGCCGGAAACCTGTGATTTGTGATGACGCCGGAACCACCGCTCCGGTTGAGCGATCTGTTAGCTAGTCCTTACGGTCCCACGGCAAAACGCGTGCGTCGAAATGGTTCACGGTTCGGGCCAAACATGAAGGTAGGACTAGCAATTACTTGGAGCGCCATCATTGTAGCGCCATCCACCGGCGCTTGCACGAGAGTCTTCGATGAATCGAGACATGTTCGAACAGCTACGGCAAACCCTTCGTTTTGTGGTTTTGGCGAAAAAAGTCGCTGAAAAAAGGTGCGTTGCTGCGGAACCGCTTCCAAGAGGAATAGACTGTCGACAGTGCCTCTGTCGAGGAGAATCGCTATTTCGTTGGCTACTGAATGACTTGCCTGAATCGCCTTCATCAAATGTCGCAGGTAAGTAGGCTCGAGTCCTGGGAATAGCGGTCCGGAATGAACTTCGGTCTTGGCAAGCCATTCCTTGAGGGCCATCGCGAGAGTCGCCGTCAGATCACTCGATCGATTCGTTGGGTTGCTTCGTTTCGTAACAGTTACTTTGCTCAATAAGGCGTCAAGCTCTGCGGGGTGTGTCTGTGTTTCGGACTCAATGGTTGCCGTCCGCATATTCCAGTCAATATTATCATGCGTGAGACGACAAACGTCCGTTGCACGTAGTTTGAGGTCGAACATCGCCAAGAGCGCTGCTCGATCGCGAACGGGATTCTTTATGAGGCTACCGCCATCTCCATCGCAGAAAGCTCCCCAATCACCATTTACATGCCGCTCAACGATCTGAGAAACCGTGAGGCCAGCGGACTCGATTGTCGATTCGCTTTCAGGTGGGCAGACAATGGTCTTGGGGAGAAGTCGCGGAGACATTCTTTGCAAGCTACCTGGTAATTATCCAGAACAACCTATCGCAGGCACGGTATGCGGGAATGGGCCGACCAACGCGGCGGGCTATCCCGCCCGAATTCGAGTCTAGACTATCGAACCAAGACCATGCCTGTCAAGCATTTGACGTGCGACTACCGAGTTGTCAAGCTCCGGCGAATCCTGGAGGAAGGCATTGCCAAGGCCCGCGAGGCGGGGATCGCGATTATCGGTGGACACTCGGTCGAAGACGACGAACCCAAATACGGATTGGTGGTAACCGGACTGGTGTCTCCTGAGCAGGTGTTGACCAACGTCGGTGCGCGTCCCGGCGACATGCTGGTGTTGACCAAGCCCATCGGCACCGGCATCCTCACCACCGCGCTCAAGAGACGACAACTGGCCCCCCAATCCCTCACTCGCGTCGTCGCAGTGATGTCGCAACTCAACAAAGCGGCGGCCGAGGCGCTAGAGGGACTGCGGGTCCACGCCCTCACCGATGTGACCGGCTTCGGCTTGTTGGGACACCTGGTCGAGATGGTTGCCGGATCCGGCGTCGGCACACAACTGCACTGGTCCGCCATTCCGGTCCAGCCCGAGGCGCTGGCACTGGCCGAGCAAGGTTGCGTGCCGGGTGGCACGTACCGCAACCTCGACCATTTTGGATCTGCCGTGGATTGGTCAGCCGGAGTCTCCCCGGCGGTTCAGGCGGTGCTGGCCGACCCCCAAACATCGGGCGGACTGCTGATCGCCGTCGCCCCGGAGGATGTGGGGCGACTGACACTACGCGTCCCCTCGGCCGCGGTAATCAGTCAGATCACCCAAGGGCCGCCGGGGATCATCCAACTGGGCGATGTATAGATTCCCGGACAATCAGGGGTCGTGGGCGAATTCATCACAGGTCGCGACAGGCGTTGAATAACGGAGTATCTGATCGCTCAGATAAACAAGGCAGAAATGCCTCATCAACCTCGAACACGCAGGGGGCTTCGTGCGTATCTCGATGAGGTTTTCGCCGCGGCCTGGTCGTATTCGGCGCCAAGTTACGAGTTTCAAGCTCGTCCACGAAGCCGAGCGACCAGCGCTCGATGCCCCGGTTTAATTTCTCCCTGTTTGGTTAGCGACGCCGCCACTTGAGGAGTAGTTTTCATGAATCGCACCATCGTGGCAGCGTGGACGTGGGCACTTGTTGCCGTAGTACTTGTCCCGCCCGCTATCGCTCAAACTCAGAACAAACGTTCTCGCCACTCCGATTTTCAACTGAGCGTTGCGCTACATTACGACTTCTATGCGGTCGAGGCGAATCGAGTTCTGGATCAGGCCAAGCCCAAGCACGAAGGCACGATCCGGGACGGGCAGATCGTCCAGGGCAAACGCAAGCCGGCGGTTCAACTGGATGGGCATGGTTCCATTCTCGTAACTGCTACCGCTGCCGATTTGGATCCCACGGACAAGGCTCTCACAGTCGGCGCACTGTGCCAGCCCGCGGCTCCCGATGGTATGCTGATCACCATGGGAGGCGCGAAAAATGGTCTCAGTATCTACTTGCGGGAGGGTATTCCCCATTTCTCGGTACGTTCGGCCGGGACCGTCACAACGGTCGCCGCTGACAAACCGGTGGCCATGAATCAGTGGATCCATCTGATGGGAACTCTTGATTCGAGCGGTGAGCTGAGCATTGTGGTTAACGGCTGGCCGCGGGCTACCGCTCAAGGGAGGCTGATTGCAGGAACTCCCGAGCTTCCCTTGTCGATCGGCGAGGCCAGTGGCGTTGAAGTTAATGACACGCAACAGGTTCCCAACTGGACCGGCCTGCTGGAAGACATCCGACTTTACTGGGGCGTCATGGACCGCAATCAGCATCGCGATCAACTGGGTGACTGGGCCGACCTGCCTGGCTGCGGCTGTCGCAAGTAGTGACGTCATCCCGCTGGTCACGTCGATCGAGGGAGTCGGGCGGAGGTGAACTCTTGGAGAACGTGTTCCGGACAGTCTCGCACTGTTCATGGCCACGGCGATGGCCGAGCTCGTTGGCTGCTACCTTCCGTATCTGTGGCTGCGCAACGACGGTTCGCCGTGGTTGGTGGCGGCTGCGGCGATCAGCCTGGGCATTTTCGCCTGGCTGCTGACGCTTCACCCAACGGCGTTCGGCCGAGTCGTTGGGACCATGTGGGAGCGACGATTACCCTGATTGAAATGGCGATCATCATGTTCGCCCCGCGACCGCATGAGCATGGGGGGGGCGCCATTCCCAATGACGAATGAAGACCTGGCGATCGCGATAGTTGCCGGCTTCGGCGTCGACGCACGCTTGTGCTGGTTCGCCAGTCCGGACGGCCTTTGACTTGAGCAGAGTCGTCGGCGTAACCGATACAAGATGCGGGAGCGCCAGGCTTTACCAGAAGCTGTCGTGCTCTTATCATACAGAGGTCGATTTCCCCCGAGTCAACCTACGGCGGTGCGAGGAAGATGCCGGTTCGAACTGGGAAAAGTCTGACGGCCCTTCTGCAGACAGCGCTCTTGCTGGCGGTGTCTCTTGCGCCGCCGGGCGTTCGGCACTCCCACTCTCTTGGGGAGCGAGTCGCTGGTCACCATCGGCATGCAGCGGCTGATGGGCATGTCCACAACCATCACCACGTCGCCCACCGGCATCCTGGTTCTCTGGAGGGTTCAGTCTGCACTGCGATCGGCGAGCGTCCTGGCTGGCACCTGCATTTGAACATGCTGGGCTTCGAAATGACTCTTCCCGATCCCCTCTCGAGTTCAAATGAGTCAGAGTCTTCCGGGCACCCGAACGTGGTGGCGGTGGCAGTCGGGCGGGAGGTACTGAGTGATGCGGCAACACTGCCGTCCTCGGTGCCACAAGGAAGTCCGCTGACCACGACTCCCACTTCGCAGTCAGATGCTGCGCCCATGCTGGCGGTTGTCTGGTCTGATCCGCCTGTTTCCTGCACACCTCTGTGTGATCGTGCGCGCCACGAGCGTTCGGGCGTTCTTTTGGCGTGACAGGTTTCTGCACGCTCTGCCCGTTCGTTGCCATTTGACTTGATGGTTTTGCGTTGGTGCGCGCCTGTCGTTGAAGAGCAACTGCTCGGATCGTGCGCGCCATCTCTGTAGCGAGCAGTCTCATCCGTTTCACAAGGAGTTGTTCCATGTTCGCACGTTTTTCTCTGGCGTCTTTGTTCACTTTCGCCGTGGTTGTTGTGGGGGTCCAAACCGGCTGCAACAAGCCCGACCAGCAATCAGCAGGCGGCAGCAGTGCACCGGTCGCCGAAGGCCAAGGGGATTACAACCCGCATGACGTCCCGATCACCGACGAGCAGAAAGCGGAGCTGCGCGAACAGACGGCCAAGTTCGCCGACGCCGTTGCAGCTCTCAAGCAATTGCGCAACGAAATCGAACACGAAACGGCCGCTGGGATTCCCGAAAGTCCTTACAAAGCCCACCAGGCGCTCGATAAGGCCGACCTGCTCCTTCAGTGGTTACCGGAGATCGCCCGCAATTCGGGCATCGCGAAGGAACATTGGGAGGCGGCTAACACGTCGGCCAACGAATTGAGAACACTCATCGAGCAGGTTCACCAGAACATTGACAACAAGCAAGACCCGGATTTTGCCGCAGTCGCTGATGCTATCGACCAGAAGCTCGCCGGCCTCGAAGCGATTCCCAGTCCTTAGCCTCGGCTGAATCTGGCAGGCTGCCTGAATTGATTCGTGTTACGTCACCCGAACCGCGGGGAGTTATTGCGATGTTCTTGAGAACGTATCTGGCGGCGGTTCGCCTGCTGGCCGCATCGGTCCTCGCGGTCGGTATCGTCCAGGTGTCCGGCGAGCGGGCAGGGGCGCATGAAAACCACGCGCCCCTGCCGACCAAAGGCGTGACGATGGCTGGCGATACGATTATGCTCTCCGACAAAGCTCGTGCGGCAATCGGACTGACGACTGCGAAGATCCGGTTCGGCGACATACACCGCGCCGTGACCGTCAACGCGCGGGTCGAACTGCCGTGGCATGCACAGGCAATGGTCACGTCGCTGGTGTCCGGCAGAATCGACGCCGTCTTGGTCCGGCCCGGTGACACGGTCGTGCCTGGACAGGAGCTGGTGCGCGTGGTCAGCACGGAGTTGGAGTCGTTGCAGTTCGACATGTTGCAGGCCAAGGCGCAGCTCGAATTGGCTCACAAGCTCGTCGATCAACGAGTGGCACTCGATCAGCAAGGCATCATCGCCGGCAAATCACTGCTGGAATCACAGGCCCAGTTGGCAGAAGTGTCAGCCGCGTTGGAGATCGCCCGGCAGAAACTCCTTGTGCTCGGCTTGGATGAGGCTGCCGTGCAGCAGGTGCAGCAGCGGGGCGAGCCGTTGACCTATGTTCCCATCGTGAGCCCGGTGGGCGGCGTCATCACGCATGCCGATGTCCGGGTCGGACAGACGGTGAGCCCGACGGATCATCTGTATCATGTAGTCAATCCCACGAAGTTGTGGATTGTCGGCGAGGTTCTGGAATCCGATGTCCGTCTGTTGGCCGCAGGTCAGGAGGTAGAGGCTGGATTCGCCGCGTTGCCCGGGGAGACCTTCCGCGGCCAGATTGACCACCTGCGGCTGACCATGGATTCGAAGACGCGCACCCAGTCAGTGGTGATCGCCATGGAGAACGCAGACAGCAAGCTCCGGCCCGGCATGTCCGGCCGGGTGTGGATATCGGTACAGGTGGCCAAAGAAACGATCGTGTGCCCAGTGGATGCGGTGATTCCCAGCCGCACGGGCAACTACCTGTTGGTTCAAAGGACGCCAGGCAAGTACGAAAACCGCTCTGTGAAACTGGGCCTCACGGAGGACGGCAAGATCGAGATTCTCGAGGGCGTATTCCCGGGCGACCAGGTTGTGGTGGTGGGCAATTCGTTGCTCGCGGCCTTGCTTGGCAATGAGCACAAGGCACGCGTCGACGAATCGGGTATCACGGACGGTCCGGCCGAAGAGTTGCACCCGGGCGTGCTCGCGGTAGCGCATGGCGCGGTCGAACTGCCGACCGACCAACAAGCTCTGGCAACATCGCAGGTGGTGGGGCGTGTGCGTCGCATCGTGGTGCAACCCACTCAACAGGTGACTCAGGGGCAAGTGCTCGCGGAGATCGACAGTCTCCAGGTGCGGTCGGTGCAATTGGATCTGCTGCAGACGCTCACCCAGGCAAGGCTGGTGGAGCAGTCGCTCAAGCGACTCGAAGAGTTGCACGAGCAGGGCGTGGTAGCGAAACGGCAGCGTTGGCAGCTGCAAAGCGAATTCCAGACGCTCTCGCTGAAGGCCGACGCTTTGGAGCGAAAGCTGGTCTACTTCGGACTTGAGCCAGACGCCATCGAGAAACTCAAACAGGTCGATGTGCTGCAATCCGGCTCGCTGGCCGCATTGGTTCCAGGGGTGTCGGTCCGAGCACCAGCCTCGGGACGGATCGCCAGTTTTCACGTGGTACCAGGACAGGTTGTTCATCCTGACGAACCGTTGCTGGAGATCCACGATCTCTCGAGCGTATGGGTCAAAGGCTTTGTTTACGAACGGGACGCCAGTCGCGTGCGATTGGGACAGCCGGTCCACATACACTTTGCGGCTTACCCCGATCTGGAGGCCAGCGGCAAAGTAGTCAGGATCTCGCCGTTGATGCACGAGACCATGCGTGTCCTGCCGGTCTGGGTCGAGGTGTCCAACCCAGACCAACTGCTCAAGAGCGGCATGCTGGCCCGTCTGACAATCATGGACCAATCGGCCGACGACGAAGAATCGGCGGACGTCGCTCAGCTGCACGCCATTACCCCGACCAGGTGAACCTGACCAGGTACATCGGTCGGCTCTCCCGCCAACGGAGTCTGTAACCTGATGCTCAACCATATCATCGCCTTCTGCCTGAAAAACCGGCTGCTCGTGCTGGCAGTCACCTTGGTGCTGATCCTCTACGGCAGCCGGCAGGCGGTGGAGTTGCCGATTGATGTCTTCCCCAACCTCAATCGCCCGACGGTGACGATCATGGTCGAGGCACACGGCCTGGCGCCGGAAGAGGTCGAAACGCTCGTGACCTTTCCGATCGAATCGGCGATGAACGGAGCCAGCGATGTGCGACGCGTACGGTCCGCTTCCGGCATCGGACTCTCGATTGTGTGGGTCGAGTTCGACTGGGAAACGGACATCTATGTTGACCGGCAGATCGTGGCCGAGAAGCTTCAACTTGTGCGCGAACGGCTGCCTGAAGAAGCCCGCCCGGTCATGGCGCCGATCAGTTCGATCATGGGCGAGATCTTGCTCGTCGGCATGCGGAGTACCGGCCCTACGACATCGATGGAGTTGCGGACCGTCGCCGACTGGGAGGTCCGCCAACGCCTGCTGGCGGTAGCTGGCGTTTCTCAAGTCAGCGTGATGGGGGGCGAGTTGAAGCAATACCAGGTGCTGACTTCTCCCGAGATGCTGGCACGCCATGACGTGACGCTCGATGAGCTGACTTCCGCCGTCGAGAAATCCAACGTCGTCACGGGAGGCGGCTTCCTGCTGAGTAAGACCCATGAATCACTGATCCGTATCATCGGCCGAGCCACCACACTCGATGAGGTGGCCGACACCGTCGTCCGCGCAGGTGATCCTGTTCCCATCACGGTCCGCCAGGTGGCCGATGTACGGTATGCCGGCCCGGTGCGCCGCGGTGATGCCAGCATCGAAGGTAACCGTTCGATCATACTGTCGGTTCAGAAGCAGCCCGGTGCAGACACGCTGGCGCTGACCGAGAAGATCGAGCGGACGCTGGCCGATATCCAGAAACGACTCCCCAGCGATGTGGTGATCTCCACCGACATCTTCAAACAGGCGGAGTTCATTGATGCCGCCATTGACAACGTCAAGGAAGCGATTCGTGACGGCGTGATCTGGGTGATCGTCGTGCTGTTCATCTTCTTATGGAATCTGCGAACCAGCTTGATCACGCTCACCGCCATTCCGCTCTCCATCATGATGACGGCCTTGGCCTTCAGCTACTTCGGGATCTCGATCAACACAATGACGCTCGGCGGGCTGGCCGTGGCGATTGGTGAACTGGTCGACGACTCGATCGTCGACATCGAGAACATCTACCGACGTCTCAAAGAGAATTTCCACAAGGACGTGCCCGACAATCCGCTCAAGGTCATCTTTCTGGCCTCGTGCGAAGTGCGTAACAGCATTATGTATGCGACGCTGATCGTCGTGCTGGTGGTGCTTCCGCTTTTCTCTCTGGCCGGGTTGGAGGGCCGAATGTTCGCCCCCCTCGGACTGGCCTATCTGACCACCTTGCTCGCGTCGTTGGTGGTCTCACTCACCGTCACCCCGGTGCTGGCCTCCTATCTGTTGCCCCGGGCGAATTTTCTCCGCAAGGAAGGAGATCCGCTACTGCTGCGCTGGCTCAAGAGAGCGGATACCGTTTTGCTGCGGGCGACGCTTCGGCACAGCACGTTCGTGCTGGTGGCGGTCAGCGTGCTGGTGCTGGTCTCCATTTCCTGCATCGTGTGGATGGGTGGCGAATTCCTGCCTCGTTTCAACGAGGGCTCACTCACGATCGCTGCCATGGCACCGCCTGGCGTGAGCATGGAGGAGTCCAACCGGATTGCCGGCCGCGTGGAACGTATGTTGGCGGAGATCCCCGAGGTGAAACACGTATCGCGGCGCACGGGGCGTGCGGAACTGGACGAGCACGCCGAGAATGTGAATTTCTCGGAAATCGATGTCGGGCTAATCCAGCCAGAGCGGCCCAAGCCGGGGATCCACTTCGCCGTCCTCCGCGCGATTCCCGGATTGCACGGCTGGGGCGTCGACGTGGTCGGCCGGCCACGCGACGAGGTCATGGCCGAGATACGCGATGTCGTCCGAGAGGTGCCCGGGGTAAAGGTGAACCTCGGCCAGCCCATTTCTCACCGGCTCGATCACATGATGTCCGGCATTCGCTCGCAAATTGCCGTGAAGCTGTACGGTCGCGATATCGAGGAACTGCGCGACCGCGGCCAGGACATCGCCGAGGTCATGACCGCAGTTCCCGGCGTGGTCGATCTGCAGATTGAGCCGCAGGTGGATATCCCTCAGGTGCGCGTGACGATTCGCCGTCAACAAGCCGCTCGCTACGGGCTCGCTCCAGCCGACGTAGCCAAAGCTCTCGAGACCGCTCTCCAAGGCCGCACCGTCTCTCAGGTACTGGAAAATCAACGCGTGTTCGATCTGGTCGTGTGGTTTGACGAAAAGGCCCGCCACAATATCGACGCGATTCGCTCCACCTTGATCAGCACTCCCGACGGGTCGCGCGTCGCGCTCGGGACGGTGGCCGACGTGGTGGCGACACAGGGCCCAAACACCATTAACCGGGAAAACGTCCGGCGACGCATCGTCATGCAATGCAATACGTCCGGCCGCGATCTGGTGAGCGTGGTTCAGGACATCCAGCGTGCAGTCGACGAAAAGATCAAGCCGATTCTCAAGGATGGTTATGAGGTCGAATATGGCGGTCAGTTCGAGGCCCGCCAGGACGCCAATCGGCGACTGCTTCTGTTGGGCAGCTTTGCCATCGCCGGCGTTTTCCTGCTGCTCTACCAATGCCTCGCCTCGTGGCGAGCGGCCATCCAGGTGATGGTGAACATCCCGCTGGCCGCCATGGGGTCGATCATCGCGCTCTTGCTGGTCAACCGCCCAAGTCCCGATGCGCTGGCAGCTGTCTCGTGGTGGGAGGTCCCGGGAATGTGGGTGGGATCATCCGTCCTTTCCGTAGCCCATTGGGTCGGTTTTATTACCCTGATCGGCATCGTCAGCCGCAACGGCATCATGATGATCTCGCATTACATCCATCTGATGAAGTACGAGGGCGAAGTGTTCGGCCAGCCGATGATCATCCGCGGCAGCCTGGAACGGCTCGCTCCCGTGCTCATGACGACCCTGACCACGATCATCGGCCTGGTGCCGCTGGCACTGGGAGCTGGTCAAACGGGCAAGGAGATCCTGCATCCCCTGGCAATTGTAGTCATCGGCGGCCTGCTCAGTTCCACCCTACTGGATCAGATCGTCACCCCTGCCCTATTCTACAAGTTCGGCGGAAAGATCTACCTGGATTCCGGTGGCGAGGATGACGCTGAGATCAGCGGCCCTTCCGCTCCCTTGCATCTGGCCAGGCAGTTTCCATAATGCACCTACCGCATGGGACAAGGAACAACCTCGTGGAACCCTGGGAACACGATCACACGTTCGGTCAGGACGAGAAGAAACCTGGGGAAACTCGTACACTGATCGTCGTCCTGTTGACGGCTGCTACGATGATCCTGGAGATTGTCGCAGGAATCATCTACGGCTCGATGGCACTGTTAGCCGACGGCCTTCACATGGCATCTCATGCTACGGCGTTGGCCATTGCGATGGTGGCTTACGTCTACGCCCGGAGATTCGCGCGCGATGAGCGGTTCGTGTTCGGGACGGGAAAGGTCAATTCGTTAGCTGGCTACACAGGAGCCGTGTTGCTGGCACTGTTCGCGTTGCTGATGGCCTGGGAAAGTGTGGAACGACTGGTCGTCCCGGTGCCCATCGCCTTCAATCAGGCGATCTTGGTAGCCGTCGTCGGACTGTTGGTCAACGGACTGTCCGTCTGGATCCTGGGAATCGAAGCTCACCACGAGCATGAGCAGGAGCACGAGCACGAGCACGAGCAGGAGCACGAGCACGAGCAGGAGCAGGAGCAGGAGCAGGAGCACGATGCGATGCGTGACGGACGGAGCCACCATCACGAGCATGACCACAACCTTCGTTCCGCCTATCTGCACGTCATGGCCGACGCACTCACGTCCCTGCTGGCGATTGTCGCGCTCTTGGCCGGGAAGTACCTGAGGTGGAACTGGCTGGACCCCATGATGGGAATCATCGGAGCGGCGCTCGTTGCCCGTTGGTCAGCCGGACTGCTGAGAATCACCGGTGGCGCGCTGCTTGATCGGCGAGGTCCGGATGAACTTCGTGAATCGATTCGTCAATGCGTCGAAATGTCAGGTGATGAAGTCGTCGACTTGCATCTGTGGGCCATCGCGCCGGGCAAGTACAGCCTCATCCTGTCGGTCGTCAGTGCAGATCCCAGGTCGCCAGCGGATTATCGCGAGCGGTTACTCCGTGTGGGCCAGTTCGCCCATGTCACGATCGAAGTGTGGCCGGCGTCGTGAGCAGTTTTTCCGCAGATGGGTGGCTAGTGGCTGCAATGCAATGGAACGGCACAGAACCGGCGCATGTCATCAACTAGGGTGGCGGTCCGTGGTCATCGAGCAGCACGCTCGGCTGTCGGTCATGCTAAGCCATCTCCACGCGGGGTTGCGTGCCGAGGCGGACACGGCACCGCTGGAGATCGCGTTTTGCGATCAGAACAACCTCGCGCATTTGCTGCGACGGGGACGCGACTGGAGCACGGGGTTCTACGTCGGCACGTTCGGCGAGTACTCGATGCAGGCGATGCGGAATCGTTCGGCGGCGCCGTAGCTCACCATCTGACGCGCCCACGAGCAGAGCTCGCGGGGGGCGGGAACGTAACGGGCGAGGCGGCGCCGTAGCTCACCATCTGACGCGCCCACGAGCAGAGCTCGCGGGGGGCGGGAAAGGTGAAGAAGGGAGTCTGCCTCAATCCTGTTCGGTACTGCATGTGCTATGGCGTTTTCTATGACAGACGCGCTGTCGGGGCAACGGAGTCTGCCTCCGTTATAGCAGCCTGGACACATTCCACAGTTGCCTATCCAGCCGAAACTGAGGCAGACTCCGTTCTTCGAATGGCGCGCGTCCGACGCCATTTCTTTGCGCCTTTGCGTGAGATTCGAAAGAGCATCAACCAGCGATGCGGCATTTCATCGGCCGGGTTAGCCGTATGCCACGAGCGGATGGCCGACGAAGCACCCCAGCGGATCGCAACTCGGAAAGATCTCACGGGGCCACGGAGGTCACAGAGAAGAGTAAGAGTGGCCAGAAACTTCTTCGCAGGTCCTGCCCACTTCCTCCGCCCCCACACTCCGTGCCTCTGTGCCTCTGTGAGTGACAGATGTCCCTTCGAAACGGAGGCAGACTTCGTTCTTCAGACTCCGTTTTTCAGATCGCGCACGGTCCTTCACACCGACCTGCCTGGCTGCGGCTGTCGCAAGTAGTAACGTCATCCCGCTGGTCACGTCGATCGAGAGAGTCGGGCGGAGATGGACTCTTGGAGAACGTGTTCCGGACAGTCGCACTGTTTATGGCCACGGCGATTACCGAGCTCGTTGGCTGCTACCTCCCGTATCTGTGGCTAAGCAAGGACAGTTCGCCGTGGTTGATGGCGCCGGCGGCGATCAGCCTGGGCATTTTCGCCTGACTGCTGACGCTTCACCCGGCGGCATCCGGTCGGATCTATGCTGCCGATGGTGGCGTGTACGTGGCGATGGCCGTATTGTGGCTGTGGGTGATCGACGGCGTTCGGCCGAGTCGTTGGGGCCTTGTGGGAGCGACGATTACCCTGATTGGAATGGCGATCATCATGCTCGCCCCGCATCATCGATTTCTGCCGAGTCGAGTTCAACAAGCGTCACCGACAGATGAGTCTGTTCACGGTCGAACCACCTTGATGTCAACCTGCCGATGCGGATGGAGATGGTCGGTATCGCTGAGCTACAAGATCCCTGGTTGACGGCGGCCAACTGAATGGTAAACAGCATAGAGTGGCACGCCGCCGGAATGTGGATCGGCGTTGCCGATCGTCCGGCGTAGAATTCGGCGCTCAAGACACCATACCCCGCTGGCTCACTTATGTTTCACGTTTCGTCCGTACTCCTGACCATTGTTCTGATTCTGGTCTGTCCATTGAATTGCATGGCCAGAGTTGACGGTACGAGTGCGCCGTCCGGTCGGAAGGCGACGTGGCCGTGTTGGTGCCATGGGTCGTCCGAGCAAGCTCCTCTGCCAAACAGCGGCCCGATTGCGCCACAGGAAGAATCCGGGGGCGGGAATTGCCTCTGCCACGGGGCGGTCGTTGAAACCACCAGCACACCGGTCGAGCTGAGTGACGTGCACAGTGATCCGCCTGACCTCGCGGTGGGACGGGAGATCGCCTTCGAGCAGAAGCAGTGGCAGATCAATGGGCACTTTTCTGCCGGTGGAGCGGCCTTTGAATCGGAGATCTGGTGCCGACTCCCTGACCTCCAGCAGTCGCTCAAACGCCAGGACGTCAACGGGGCGCCCCCTCAGCAACTGCGGCAGGCTCGCGATCTGACGCTCCGGTCAGGCAGTTGGGAACAATTCCAGTCGCTGCGCGACGCCGGCATCGTGGGAAGAAATGTGGCGACGCGAAGGGGTTTGAAGTTGGGCGACCAGTTCTCGATCGGGGACCTTTCCATCAAGGTCGCTGGAATCCTCTCATCGCCAGTGCCCGCGGAAAGGAACTTGATCTACACGAGTCTCGAATTTCTGCAGTACACACATGGTCTGGACGCCGCCGGACTGGTGACCCAGCACGAAGTATACCTCACGCCGAACGCCAATCCGGACGAAGTCGCTGCGGCGATCGACCAGACGCTTCGGGCCGGACCCGTGGCCACGACGACGCGACAGAAAGGAGCGTTCCAGACCAGCACACTCTCCGACTTGGTCGATCTGATCGGGTTCGCGCACTGGCTGGGCTACGCATGCGTCAGCCTCGTGCTCTCGCTCGTCGCCACCACAACCGTCATGTCGGTTCAAGACCGGATCAAAGAACACGCCGTCCTGCAGACCTTGGGCCTTCGTCCGGCACGTGTGTTCCGCATCGTGGTGGCCGAAAGTCTGTTGCTCTGTTTCATCGGTGGGATTGTCGGCACGATGGTGGCGCTGGCCATTCTCCGTTTCGGCGGCTTGGCTGTCGCAGCAGAGGGCGTTACCATCGCCTTTCGACCGTCGCTTCAACTGATCGTCCTCGGCGCTGTTGTCTCGGCGCTGGTCGGCCTCGCTGCCAGTTTCATACCGGCCTACCACGCCGCACGGGCGCCGATCGTCAATTCCCTGCGCCAAGCGTAGCTGAGTTGTGAAAGACAGACACTTCCCTCCGGACTTGCCCAGCACAAGGAAATGGCCCTCAAGCAGAAATGGTCGGCGGAGGGCCAACTGGGGCTGCCAACGGACCGGGTTGTTAGGACCGGGTTGTTAGACGCTGCCGTGTATCACCGAATATTCACGCCGGATTCCATGTGCGTCGCTATCAGGAGGTGGCCTGACGTGTCCGCGGAGCTCGATTTTCTCGGGAATGCCGACCAGCGATGGCACTAGTTCCTCTAGTTTTTCTTTCGAGAGAGCTGGCAGTTCCGCCATGTCGCCGGCCAAGGGAATGACGGCTCCGAGGCCCGAGGGGTCGTTGCAACTGACGCCGGCGGTGGCCGTGGCGCGCCGTCGGACGCCCGAATTCGAATCCGTCTGCGCGGACTTCTAGTCGGCCTTGGGTGTGATGGCCTCCTCGGAGTGCTCGCCGGCTTCGGATGGCATCAGGGCTCCGCCGGACGAGTACAGCTGACGCGGATCGCGGAAACCGTCCAGCAACCGGGCACCGCGGCGTGGGGGATACCGTCAGCGCGCCGCTCAATTCACACCTTTCATCTGACAATTCACTCGTGACAAGCGGAAGTTGAACTTGGCCGGCGGGGTGACCGAGTGTAGCGTGGACAGGCGGCAAATTCGTACTCGCGTTACCGTCACACATGCCGCGCGGTACACTGGAGGCCTGACTGGGCGAAGTAAGGTTGCCCGGCCAGTGATGCAACCACCAGGGTGATGCCATGACGCAAGTTGAACAGGGATACCAAGCGACGCCAAATGCCGGGGACCGAGCAGGCAGGCGTGCGCGTTGGCTGGCATTGGCCGCCGCACTGCTCGGTTGGTTGTTCGACGGCGCGGAGATGGGTTTGTTTTCCATGGTCGGTCGACCCGCGGTTAAAGACCTGCTGACCGCCGCCAGAGAACCGAGCCTTGACAGCGCCCTCAACGGACCGACCGGTCTCGCCGTCAAGGAAGTGGTGGCGACGGCCAGTGAAGCCGAGATCGGCCTGTGGTTCGGCATCATCACGGCTGGATTTCTTGTCGGTGCAGCAACCGGAGGCGTGTTGTTCGGCTGGCTGGGTGATCGGATTGGTCGAGTCCGCGCCATGACGTTAAGCGTGTTGACGTATGCGATCTTCACAGGCTTGTGCGGTTTGGCCACCGCTGCCTGGCAGGTCGGCGCGTTACGGTTCATTTCTGCACTCGGCATGGGCGGTGAATGGTCGCTGGGGGTGGCACTGGTCATGGAAGTGTGGCCCAACCGTTCGCGTGCTTTCATGGCCGGACTGATCGGCGCGGCGGCCAATGTCGGCTACTTGCTGGTAGGGTTTGTCGGGCTGGCACTCGCGTCTGTCTTGAGCGAAATGGAGGGTTGGCTACTAGCGATAGGTTTGTCCGAGTCGATCGTCGACCGCCTCGTGGCTAACAGCGGTTGGCGATTGATGATGCTTGCGGGCACCTTGCCAGCGCTGCTGACCTTCTTCATCCGCATGTTCGTGCCTGAATCGCGGCGTTGGCGCGAGGAGGAATCGCGCGGCGCTACGGTGCATTGGTCTCCCATTGATCTGCTGGGAATCGTCGTCGGTCTGGCCGGCGCGGCGCTTATTATGTTTCTCTGGGTCCCGCGTGCGGACGAACCGAGCCAGTTCTCGCTGGCGACACAGATCCTCGGCACGCTCGTCGGGTTAGCAATTGTCACGATCGGGTATGCATATCCACTGGTGCGATACCTGCAGCGTCAGACGCAGTCCGATGGCACACTACAGCGGTGGCAACCGACCTTGCGACGCATGCTGATGGGAGCCGTACTCAGCGGCGTGGCGCTCCTGGGCACCTGGGGCTCGACGCAGTGGGCGCCGACGTGGGCCGACAAACTGACTGAAGCCGACACCAAGGCCGGCGTGATCTGGCACGCTCGAGAATACATGCAGATTGCACTCGCCGCCGGTGCCATTGTGGGCACGATTACCGCCGCGCTCGTTGGCGGCTGGTGGGGCCGCCGCCCCACCTATTGCCTGCTCTGCTTGCTCTCACTGGTTTCAGTGTATGTCCTGTATGTCACCAATCACAGCTACGGATGGCAAATGCTGATGTGGACTGCCGTGGCCGGTGCGACGACAGCTGCCTTCTATGGCTGGCTGCCGTTATACCTGCCTGAGCTGTTCCGCACGAACGTGCGTGCCACCGGACAGGGATTCGGCTTCAACTTCGGTCGCATTCTCGCGGCCATCGGCGCTTTGCAGACAGGGAATCTGATGCGTCAGTTCCAGGACGGAGTCACCGTGGCAGGCATCCATCTGCCCGCAGGTTATCCCTCAGCCTGCACGGTCATGAGCCTCATCTATTTCGTCGGTGCCCTGTTCATCTGGTTCTGTCCCGAAACAAAAGGCAAGCCGCTGCCGGATTGAGGGAAGAAGTGTTGGGACGCCACTCGCGTGTCGACATAGCGGATCCGCCTGGAATCGGCGTCGCTGGGGGAGATTGCCCAGCTCTCCGCATCGACCCTCGTTGTACCTTGGTCAATGCTAATACGAGGGGCGAGTGTTCATACGGCGGGAGCGGAACGGTTGATCCCCGCTTGTAATGGCCGTGAGCGAGGCGTCATCAACACAAGTGGAGCCTTTCCGCGATGCGCTGAGCACCTCATTCGGATGGGATGGAGACCGGACCTGTTTTCGGAAAGCCCCGTTGTTCCAGTGAGGAGCAATGCAGGTGCTGCTCAGTCAGGAGTTGCTGGCAGCGGCCGCGCAGCTGCTGTCCGTCTCTCAGCACACGAATTCGAGAAACCACTACAACGTTCAATGATGGCACTTTGTGCGAGACACGAGCGCTATCGCTCCAATTCTGTGGGGCATGTGAGAAAGTCGTGGAACTTGCGACGCATACTACGATTTGCTCTAATGGTATGCGCCTTGGTCGTTGGCAATAACGATGCGGATATCTTCAAGTGCCGTTGGTTGTCAGTTTCTGCAACTTCGTGAAAAAAACGATCGATCCAGCTGCGCGAGACCGTTGTGGCACAATTGCGTAAGTACATCGGCAAAAGGCAAGACATGTTTGTCCGACTGCTTTGCTCCCCAAAGACATGCAATGGAAATCGAGAATACAACACCACTAGTGGCTTTCGCCGTTCCCCAAATAGACCGCGACCGTCTTGAGCGAACGGTCATTCTGGCGCGCGCCGCTTGGCGACTTTCCGCAGACAGTATCCCAGAGTATCTGCCGGAGCAACCGTTCTTCGCACTGGTCGACGAGTACTACGGGGAGCCAAAAGCGAGCAGCCTTCGCAGGGCCACTGAGATCTGCTATGCCAAATCGCGGACCGACATCTACTTCGTGGATCCTCGTGCCGTGCCCCCGGGAGGGCGCGAGTCGCGGACTTGGCCCGTACATATCCGGATTGGGGATCTCCGCTCGGAATTTCACGTTACCGGCCCGCGAGTCTGGTACCGCTCGCATTTTGGAAGTTGGAAGCTAAGCGCCCCCGGCCTTTCCGCTTATGTCGATGTTCGCTATGAGAGAGCTTTTGGCGGATCGTGGACCGAGGGCGAGAACGGCGCGATATTTCGCGAAAACCCGGTCGGGGTCGGGTTCGTTTCTCCGCGTCAACTGAGGGATTCGCGGGAGGTGGAAGCACCTAGCGTATTTGATCCTCACCATCCGCCGCGTTTGCCCGGCGAGCCGTGTCCTACCGTAGGATTGACTCCGATTAGCCCATCCTGGGAACCCCGTCTCAAGAAAGCGGGCACTTACGATGAGGCTTGGCTCCAGAACGATTGGCCGAATTGGCCGCGGGATTTCGACGAAACGTTCTTCAACCACGCTCCGCCAAACCTACAGTATCCCGGGTTCATAACGGGTGGAGAGGAGGTCTCCATCTCCGGCCTGGGCACAGATTCCCCGCAGAAATACCGAATTCCCGACATCGGCCGCCCCGTGTTGCACGTCTACTGCCTGAACGGGGATGCGATTGAATTGGAACTGCACCTCGACACGATGGTGTTCGACTTGAATCAGAGGACCCTCGATGTCATCTGGCGGTCCAGTTTTCTACCGCGGGCTCAAGTCTTCTTTTCGCAGTTGCGTATTACCCACCCTTCAGTCGGCCGAGTGAAGAACAACTATGATCCGAACGGGTGATGCAAACCGGGTATAGTCAGCTCAGATGCCGTGTCGTCACCCCATTCAAGCAGTAGAATGATTCGCAAAATGGGGCAATGTGACGCTGCATGTCCCCCATCCGTCCAGCCTTGTGGCGACCATGCGTATCGCAATGATCTGTTGGACAACTGACCCTGCAATTCGTCAGAGGTCAACTCGCCAGCAAACAAACCAACAATATCCCAAGGAACGTCTGCAATCATGGCAGATCCACATTCCATCAAATGGCTCGTTATTAGCCTATATCCCGATGTCGTGCTTACCAAAGGCGCACCCGTGCCTTACGTCATTATGACTAGCGCGGAAGTCGCAGAGTTGTGCTCAAGTAACGTTGCGGCGAATGGGCAATGCTCACTAACGGTCGATAGCATCTGTACGCGCTGTGAGGGCGACGAATCGGGCGATGCCGGCATCAAATCCGGCAAGGTTGCAGATCGATGTGAGCCTCACCCCAAAGCTTACCCGGTCTTCATCAACAGTTCGGTCGTATTGCAGGAGGGCGACCTTGTGTTCATGAATGATCGAAACACAACCGGAAAAATCATCATGATTCCCGCGGTTGACAGTCCGTCGGATAGCCACGATCTGGACGACGCGGAGTTCGATTTGGCCGTGGCTGAACTGATTTCTCAAGCACTGACGGCGTCGGGTGGGGACGCGGACAAGGCTCAGTCCATTCTGACTTCCATGAGAAACCCGCAATACTGCGGCGCTCCGAATGACAATCCTTCGGTCTACAATAATCCGGTAGTAGTTGCCGCGGAGTACTTTTTGGTGGCCGCCGGAAATATGCCGACAGTAAACTCCTTTACGATCCTGCTGTGGGAGGGCAGCAAGCTGGTGCCAGGCGATCCATTCGAACCTTGGCGTGACGCCCTGACGGCCGGCACCACGAACGCGGAACAGAAAGCAAGCGGGTTCGATAGTAGGGCTTTGAAGTGGGCTCTCCGTGGCACAGCGTTCCGTGGAAAGGGAAAACTAGCTGTATCATCGATCCGCAAACTTCTTTGCCCGCCTCCGAAACCACCTGAGGTCTCTCCCCATTTTCTCGACCTGAAGGAATTGAACAGGAAGCGAGAGACCCTGGGCCTGCCTCCGTTAATGCCCTGATATGGGATGAGCATGCAGCGTCCAGTCGAACAGGAAACTGGGTTCTTTCGTGACCACCGAGGCGTTTCCACGCTGAACCACACGTATGACGGATATTACGACACTGTGGTGCTCACGAGAGACGCCAGATCGCATGTCTCCGGTGGGCAGACCTGGCCGAGCGCGCAATGTTCGAATAGGACTCCCAACTGCCACGACGAATGTCTCGAGTGCCACCGGTGGATGTGCGATCGCTGCACGAAAGATATTCCACAGGTGTTGCGGAATGTATGCGTTGCCGTGCCAAGCGGTACCGGCGGTCGGCCAATCTGGAGGCCGAACTGCGTTCGTGCGTGGGCCGGGAAAACAAGGGTCACGGCTTCAGCCGCGGGTTGGCGACGGGGGGACCGTTTTCGGTTCATTGCCCAAATGAATCGATTCTCCTCGACCCTGCATCGCACACAGGTCGAGTCGCAGTGGCACACGAAATGCACTATTCGGGAGTGCGGAGTTGGCGGCTGAGTCAAAGTGGCAGCCATCGAGCGGCCCATCACATTGGAGCTCTAACAAGACCGCTTGTGCAATACGCTGCTAAGCAGGTCCGCAAGAGCCTTTTCACCATTCCGTTACGGGAAATCCGCAGAATCTGCCCTTCGCGCGCCAAGAGACTTCTGCGGACCTGTTTAGGTATGTTCACCCCCCTGGCCCCGTCGACAACCGCGTCTTGTTAGAGTTCCATAGGACGAACGATATGGCGAAGCAACCGAAGAACACGATCTGCCTGTGGTACGACCGGGATGCCGAGGAGGCGGCGCGGTTTTATGCTGAGACATTTCCCGATTCGAGCGTTGGCGCTGTGCATCGTGCAGCGGGAGACTTTCCTTCCGGCAAGGAAGGGGATGTGTTGATGGTCGAGTTTGTCGTGATGGGTATCCCCTGTCTTGGTCTCAATGGCGGCCCCCACGTCAAGCACAATGAAGCGTTTTCGTTCCAGGTGGCCACCGCCGGACCAGGCCGAAACAGATCGCTACTGGAATGCGATCATCAGCCATGGTGGGGAAGAAAACGCCTGTGGCTGGTGCCGAGACAAATGGGGCATCTCATGGCAGATTACTCCGGTGGCGCTGACCAAGGCGGTCACCAACCCCGATCGCGCAGCCGCCAAGCGTGCCTTCGATGCCCTGATGCAGATGAAGAAGATCGACATCGCGGCCATCGAAGCAGCGCGTCGCGGCTGAGTGAATAGGATCGTACACGACGCAATCCGGCCGACCTGGATCGCAGATCGCAATGCCGGCAACTGTCATCGACGGTCCAGCCGACGGACGCTCCAGCCTGGGTTCGAGAATTCCCTGACTGTCACACCTCGTCAACGCAGCGGGGAACTTCGTCTTTCAGTCCAAGCAGGTCGAGGTACTTGGCGGTCGCCCCCTTCACCGTCCGAACGCCGAGAGGAGTCTCTTTCGTGGACTCAGTATAGGCGATATTCCTGAGTTCCATCTCGACCAAGGGAGCCGGATCCTCGCAACTGGCATATCTCATGATCATCGCGCGAACGAACGCATTATCCACTCGGCCCGAGACCCTTTCCCACAGTTCTCGCCGAGGGTCACCAGCGAACGGGCGAAAGTCGGCAATGAGCGAGACGATCCGACTCCTGCAATCCTCATGCCGGCTCTTGATTTCATTCACCAACTGTCGCGCATGAGGAAAGTAGGTGACGACCTCCTCCGACTCCCCATCGAAGACACGGGGCACTAAACGCCGATACGTGAGTTCTCCGATCATGTGGTGTTTCTCGACATAGTGAGGGTCCTTCAGCTTCACACGTTTGCCCGTTCCACGTTCACGAAAGACCACCCCCTCGAAGTTTTCCACTTCGGCGGCCATCTTCTTCAAGATCATCGCAATGGCGACCGAATCCGTCATGGCATCCCATCGTCGCGGTCGCCGTGCTCCTATCCTGCGCGCGACCGAATCCAGTTCGTCTTCCGAGTGCTCGCGGTGCGTCTGCAGGTTCCTCGCCGCCAGCAAGTAGAGCCCCCATTGATCTTCCCTGTATCGGGTCAGCACGGCCGAAGAACAATGGATGAACTCGAAAACGTATGTGCAGCCCAGGTCCTCCTGCGAGAAGACAAGCTCTCGCACATACCCGCCAATGATCTCCATCAGTTTGTAGGTCCCGCCACAGAACCCGCCCACCTCCAGCCTCATGTCCGGTTCGTACGAGCTCACCATGTTACGAGTATGCCAATGCGGATCACCAAGTCGCGCAGTGGGGAAATAGACGCCGACCATATTGCCGTCGAGCTTTTCGAGCATTTCGGCGCGATCCATCGCGATCTCATCTGCCTGATCTTCACCACGATTGAAGAAGCGAATGAAGGGAAAACTCATGATCAACTGAAGTGGGTCATCGCAGAAGTCCGTGTTTGCTCGGCGCACAACCAGGCCTCGCGTGAGACGATTGAACTCGTTCTTGTCAGACAGTCCGTAATTGAGAATCCAGCATGCTCCTTTGTCACCGACCCGAACGTCCTGGGCCTTCATCCAGACCAGGTCATTTTCTCGTAGTCGGCAGATGATCGTCCGCAGGTTTTCTTTCTCTTGGGGAGTGGTCATCGGGCAAGGAGCTCCGTGAGTATTTCCGGTGCAGGAACCGTGAGCTTCAGGGGTTCCAGGAGGTTCTGTTGCGAGCCCTTCTGTTTCACGGGCAGGGCCATCAGGTTCATGGTCCGCTGCCGATGGTCACCAACATCATGACACGGCAAGCGAGAATGTGGGCAGCCCATTTCGCTTGCTTCGCGTAAGCTGGCTGTTGATCACCGTGTTGCCCGACACGACCCTCTGGATATCAGAAGGTACCACACCTGCGAACCTTGTACAAATCCTGACGGTAAGTGCGCCGCATGAAACCGCGTACCTCCATCGACTCACCCGACCACCGCCCTGCTCAGCGGCGATAGTTCGTCAACGAAGTCGCTCGGGTCGTCGGGCTCGAATTCGACTGCGATCGCTCGTCCGGTTGTTGCGCGGCAAATCTACTGAACCTTTTCGTCGCTCGTTGGTCTTTGATGAACAGACCATCGCGTGCTGCAGACCAAAGAATGGCCCGATGGTGAACATGAAACAAACGGGATCTGGCGGAGGACTGAACCGTAGGGGTGAGAGAGGTGACCACACGCAGTTTCGTCTTCTTTCTCACGCCTCAGGCCTCCCGCCTCAAGCCTTTCCTGACTGCCGATTCGGAATACATGCTATTGGGAGCCGGAGATGTGGGTTCGAGTCCCACTCGCGTTGCCGCTCATGGCGGCGTGTGCGATAGGCCAACTGGTTAAGCCGCCGAAACGTATCTGATTCACAACTTCGTCAGGATTTGAATAACCGACCCGACTGCCGGTGCGGAATACATCCAACATCCCCAATGCCAGGGAAGCGGGAGCTTTCCAGCGTCCATGTGACGCGGCGATTCTGCCCACGCTTCGTCGGGTTTTTTCGCGAAGGAGTCCATCATGGCCAACAAGACCCTATTCGCCAGCATCAAGAGCAGGTTTCTGCGCGCCAACTCGATCAACGAGGCAGGAGGTCGGGCGTATCAGTTCACGCCGAAGCATGCGCTGGCCCAGATGGCGGCCACCGGCTGCTTCAACGGGATCTACTACGCATCGGCCCAGGACCAGCTGGACCAATTCCGCAAGCTGATCGACCAGGTCGACGACAACGTCTTCCTGGCCAAGCTGGCGGTCTATGCCCGCGAACGGGCGTACATGAAGGACATGCCGGCTGCGCTGCTGGTGATCCTGTCGAAGCGGGATACACAGCTGCTGCACCGAGTGTTCGAGCGCGTCGTGGACAACGGTCGCGTGCTGCGTACCATGTTCCAATTGGTCCGTTCGGGTCAGTTCGGGCGCACCGGCCTGTCGTCGTCGCTGCAGCGAGCGTTCCAGCGCTGGCTCAACGAGGCGTCGGTCGGCAAGCTGCTGTCGGCATCGATCGGTAACGATCCGAGCCTGCGGGATATCCTGCGGATGGCTCGGCCGACCCCGAAGGACAACGCGCGCCGAGCGCTGTTCGGTTGGCTGACCGACAAGGAAATCGCCAAGTGGGCTCCGGCCACCCAGGCCGATCTGCCGCTGCAGGTCCAGAGTCTGATCGCGTACCGCCAGGCGGAAACTGCCGAAGCGCAGGCACAGATCGTGCAAAACCTGTCGGTGCGGTGGGATCTGCTGGCCGACGCGGCTCGAGGGCCGCTGGTCTGGAAGGCGATTGCCCACCAGATGGGACCGCAGGCACTGCGGATGAACCTGAACACGCTGTTGCGTCACAACGTGCTGGAAGATCGTGAGATGGTGGACTACGTGGCGGGCGTCATTGCTAACGTCGACGACATCCGCCGTTCGCGGCAGTTCCCGTACCAGTTCCTCACCGCCTACCTGAACGCCTCGAACGAGATTCCGCAGAAGATCAAGGCGGCGCTGCATCAGGCAGCTGAGATCGCCTGCGGAAACGTGCCGGAGCTGTCGGGACCGGTCGTGATCGGCCTGGATACGTCGGGTTCGATGAGCTGCCCGGTCACGGGATACCGTGGTCGGGGCGCCACCACGACCATGCGGTGTGTCGACGTGGCGGCTTTGTTCGCTGCGGCGATCCTGCGGCGCAATCCGGACAGCGTGGTCATTCCGTTCGATACTCAGGCATACGACGTCCGGATCGATGCGGGCGACACGATCCTGAGTCTGTCGCAACGGCTGGCCATGTACGGCGGCGGTGGTACCGACTGTTCGCTGCCGCTGCAGGTGGCCAATACGAAGCTGCGTAATCGGCAGTTCGTCGGCTGCGTGCTGGTGAGCGACAACGAGAGCTGGGTGTACCGCGGCCGGGCGTTGGCATACGGTCGCGAGGGTGCCACAGGCGTGCTGACCCAATGGCAGACGTTTGCGGACAACCAGCGGCGTTTGGGCGTCAAGGCGCCGAAGCTGATCTGTATCGACATCCAGTCGTACAGCTCGACGCAGGCGCCGGAGCGTGATGACATTCTGAACATTGGCGGCTTCAGTGACGCCGTGTTCGACGTAGTCGCCTCGTACCTGGGCAATGATACCGGCCGGTTCGTCGCCGAGGTGGAGTCGATCGAACTGTAATCGAACGCCCCCGGCCTGATCACTCGGGCCGGGGGCGTTGTTCACAGAATGTACGGACTTTCCGGGACGCAGCCACACAGAACGTCGTTGTGGCAGATCACATCCATGGGCCAGGGCTCCAACCGATCGCAGGTACGTGACTCCCCATTCACATTCCACCTCGATCCGCCGCTCCAGTGGACGCCCTTGCTCGTCAGTGGTTAGTTGCCTTTGACGCGGCGTCGGCGCCCAAGGAGCGAATGAACGCACCGAGCACTGCAGTAGCATATCCGGGAACCATCAATAACATCCCGACAAAAGGTGCTACGAGCGCAGTGGAAATGCCAACCGCCACTTTGGAGGGACTCGGCGCTGTCGGACTCGATGCAATAACGGTGAATGACGCGATTCCACCTTGAATCGCAGCAAACAATCCAATGAGGAGTGGCACATGAACAACGAGGATCAGCCCTGCAGCTGCCATTGGTCCCTTGCCGTGCAGCACGAGAATCAGCGCGAGTAGGAAACAAATCAACCCAGCCAGCGACAGCAGCAGGCTGTATTGAAGTCCCAATGCGTTATACATCCAACTAACAAGTGACTGTCGGACTGGTTCGGTTTCCGGCATAGCGAGTTCCTCTTGAATTCGGAATCGTAGCGAACAACTCAGTCCACGCGACTGGCGCGCGGGACGACAGTTTCAACCCTTGACGCTGCAGCTAAGCGTGCCTTCGATGCGATGAAGCAGTTGAAGAAGATCGACATTGTGGCCATCGAAACGTCTCGCCGGGGCCGAGAAGATGGGTTCGTAGACGAGGCGACTACGCCGATTTGGACGGAAATGGGCTTCGGCTGAGATGTCCCCTTGCGACGCGCCATATTGCCTGACGAACGCGCCACATTGGTCAAGACTATCTGCCGTAGTTGTCCCCCGCACCGGCGTCTCAATCTCCATGGGTTGATTATAGGCCCCGCGCCCCCCCACTTCCAGTCTCATGTCCACTTCTTCCGAGTTCATCGTGTTGCGGATATCCCGAAGCGAATCAACCAGTCGCGCATTGGGGAAATGGACGCGAACCATCGTGCCGTCGAGCGTTTCGAATGTTTCCGCGCGAGTCACTGCGTCTCTTCGGCCTGATCTTCACCACAATTGTAATAGTGAATACAGGGGACACTCATCATCAACTGAACTGGATCACCACAGGAGCCCGCGAATCCTCCGTGCACGACCAGCCTTCGCGTGAGGCAACTCACTTCTTTCCGGTCGGATCGCCCGTAATCGAGAATCGAGTCTGCCTCATTGTCACCGCCCCGAATGTATTGGGCCTTCATCCAGACCTGGTGGTTCTTTCGTAGTCGGCAGAGGTTCGACCACAGGTCGTCTGTCTCTTGCGGAGTAGTCATCTGATGCGGCGCTCCGTGACTGTTTCTCGTTTGAAAACCCTGAGCTTCACAGGTTCCAGGAAGTCGTGTTGCAAGCCCTTCAGTTTCTCGGACAGGGCCACCAGGTTCATAGTCCGCTGCAGATAATCACCACCATCATGACAGGGCAAGCGGGATGTCGGCAACACGGTCCGCTTGCTTCGCGTAAGCTGACCGTTGATCACAGCGTTGCCGGACACGCCCCCCTTGATATCGGAACGTACCACACCTGCGAACCCTGTATAAATCTTGACGGTAAGTACATCGCACGAAACCGCGTGCCTTCATCGACTCACCCGACAACCGCCCTGATCAGCGCCGACAGCTCGTCGATGAGGTCGCTCGGCTCGGTCCAAATCACGTGGGGATACTGACGCGTGTCGAAAGGTACGGCGTCGTAGTCGGTGTCTTGGACGGTCCATATCACCGTCTTCCCAAGTCCATGGGCGAATCCAGCTTCGTAAAAAACGTTGGGCCGTGCTCCGGTCGCGTCAGCGACCAGAAACCGCGAGTCTTGGATAGCATTGGTGACCCGCGCATCAATCCGCTCGGTGTGCGGAACATCGTCCACTCGGAAAGCCACGTAGCCGGCTTTCTCTATAGCCGGACGAAGGCCCTGGGCATACAGCGCAAGGAGTTCGGGAGCGAACGACATCGCCACGAACACTTGACGCGTCAGGGTTGACGAGCGGTGGTGCTTCTCCAGATAGTCAAACCCTTCGGCAGTGACTTGCACAGTCAACCGCGCATCATTTCTTCGCGGCTTGGGATCAACGGAAACAAGTCGTCGGTCGAGAAGTGAATCAAGATAGAACTGTGCTTCTTCGGGCAGCGAACACCAGGCGAACACGCAGTCGTTATCCCAGTTGAGCTCGACCATCGCGCCCGGGAAAGGTGTACGCCGCTCGATGGCCCGCAGCAAGAGATTCATCTTGTCACGCGGTCGATAGACCGGCAGAGAATCCAAGAGTGTTTGAACGTGTTCCGGGGTCAGGTAGGGCGGCGGAAGCCCCTCCAGGACCTGCTGTCGGATCCATGGTGACAGGTTCTCCAATTCAATCCTCTTGTCCCGTATCTGAACAATGGCCAAGGACCAACTCACTCGATAGGAACCACATCTCGGGCACTGCACATTGAGCCACTCAGGTGGAGCGGATTCGGGGGCATTCACGCTCGCTTCCCTGCCGCAGAGGCAACAGCCGCCAACGCCCCAGGCACGCGCGACGTGTCGCAGATCGCGGTGGAATACGCGGGCGTCCGAAAGACATGCGCCAGAAATCGTGGCATCGGTGAACTTGGCGTCCCGGAGGTCGGCCCCCGTGAACACAACGTCTAGTAGGCGGCTGCCTTCCAGATTGGCGCCGCGCAGATTCGCGTCTCGAAAAATGGCCTTGTCGAGCCAAGCGTGAGACAGGTCCGCTCTCGCCAGATCCGCGCCGGAAAAATCGGGTGCAGGATACACAAATGCGATCCGCAGATCGCGCAGCGACGCCTGCGTGAGACAAGCGTTGCACAGGCTCGCGCCTCCCAACTGAGCGTGGTCGAGATTGGCTTTCTCCAGGTTTGCCCTCTGTAGATCCACTTTCTCCAGGCAGGCGCCCGATAGATCGGCGCCGTACAGGTCCGCATCGCAGAGGTTAGCGCCACCCAGATCTACTCCCGCTAATGCAGCGCCGGGTGCTCGAATTATCTGACCAGGATGGTGTCGACGCCACTGGGCGATCGCTTCGGAACCGCATTTGAGAATGTTTTCGTGCGATTCGATTTCCATGAGATGACACCTCGCAACGACTGGTCTCGCGTCACGTCGCGTTACGACATCCGTCGAGTGGACTTCCGCCCACTCCGTCTTCTTCGGAAGATTTGCTGCGCTGCCCAACACGACGTCAAGCTGTGACCTGAGACGGGGAACTACGAACGCGCTCGCGGGCAAATCACGGCAATAATAACAACTGTGCAAATGGGTCTACCCTCGCCTGCTCTCATTCGACATCGATGAAGTCGCTCACGCACGGTTCGCCATATGCTGCCCACGCTGTGCGCTGTTCGATGTTTTGGCCGATACTCACTCGGCTCTGATAATGCACGTGGCCGGACAGGATCAGTAACTCCGCGGAGGGGTGCGAGCGCATGATTTCCAATATTGCATCTCCCATCGCTTTGCAGCCGGCGTGCGGCGCCCAAGTATCCCAGTGCAACCCTCGCGGCGGCGTCGCGGGCAAGAATGGCGGTACATGTGTAACCAGAATCACGCGACGGCTTGTCGTCAAGGCCAGGGGTAGAACCCGCCGGATGTGTTCTGCCGCCTCGTTTCCCAACGCTTGCAAATGATCGGCCAGCGGCTGCCAGTCCACATCTTCATAGGTAAGCCGACATCTCATCCAGTCGACTGTGGATGCATCAAATCCCTTCAAACCCACCAACCGATGCGGTCCCCGTTTCCAGTATCGCAGATCTTCGATGGCCTTCCAGTCGTTGAGCACAGTCCGACTGGATCCAAGGTCGCCGTAGCCGCCGTCGGCCCAGCCGCCGTGTCCGATCAGGGTCGTATCGGCGGTGAGTTGAATCGGCTCACACTGGTCAAGCCCGCGCAGGTACTGGGAGCCTTCCATCGTTTTCCGCACTTCATCTCGTGTCCGCGCAAAGGTGCCATGATAGAAGTCATGATTGCCCAACACAAAGAACACGGGGCGGTGGACGTATTGCTCAAGTTTTCGCAGATGGTTTGTCAGCAAGGGCGATTCGGAAATGTCGCCGCTGACGACCAACGCGTCATACTCCGCCGCAGCCAGTCGTTCGAGGAACGGCGTCAATTCGTCCCAGGGAAACTCCACGGATTGAGTCACGAACACCAAGTGCGGATCCGCAACCCAGGCAAGTATCATTGTTTCATCCCCATGGCTAAACGGCGTTGGCGGAACTGAGACGCTCGTACTCAGACGTCAACCCAGATGACAACTTCGCGGGCCCGCGGTGGAACGAATCGGTCACCTACACAGAACAGAACCACCCTCATCAGGGCTGCCGACTAATCCCGCGCGCACGTGGTATTAGCTCTTCTCGAAGGTGCAGCCGCCCACCTGCCGTGTTCCGATATCGAATGGCAGAAAGATGCCGCTGGTCGAAGGGCAAAAGACTCGCTCGATCGATTGTCACGATGATCAGGGGCTTTGCCGCAGCAACCAAATCGCGTCCATTACACCATACCGTTAGTTTTTTCAGACGAGTGATTTCTCTGAGCCTCTTGGGAGACTCTTTGAACGCCAGCGACATCTTCTGTTATCGAAACTGTCCGGTTTGAATTCGCCAGAGCCGGTCCTGGTAGTGGCGAGTCGCCGCAGTTCGAGAAGACACGTACTCTTGGTAAGCCTCGCGGTAGGAATGGTACTTGTGACGGAAGTACCATACCCGACAAATCGCGTGAGCGAAGAGTATTCCGGCAAGGACAAGACAGACTGTCAGGCGTGTGCCCGGTTCGAGGCTCTCGATGAACATCCAGCCTTTGTCGAGCGCCAACCATTCGACGACCAACCTGTCCCAAGGAACAAATTCACCTCCTGCAATCAGATCGAGACCAATAATGAATAGAACGGCATCGACGGCTAAACACGCTAATGTCCAGAATGCTGTTCCCGCCCACGTAGGATCTCGAGCGGCAGACATCCACGTGTAACGCACGCGACAACGTCTTCGCTTGTCCTTCCAGGCTCCCTCGATCGCCAAGAGTCTGCGACTGTAATCATCGTGTGCTTCGCGTATTTCCTTCTGGACCCTCCACTCTTTCACGAACACTAAGTCCTCGCGACAAAGCTCCACGCGGTCCTCAGTTGTTAAGTCGGCGTTCGGCAGATCCAGCACATCGCGGATCATCTGGCACAACACTTCGACATCGCGATCAAAATCGGAACCGGATCGCACACCGGCGCCATGCCTCAGAGCCAACTCACGTATACTCTCCGGCAACACCTGCTGCTTGGGGAGGGGCGTATCCATCACCGAAACCGGAATGACAGGTTTGCCGCTTTGCAGTGCAAGCTCGATTTCCATGCGAACATAGTCGACCGACGACCACAGACGCCATTCTCCATCTTCTTCAGCAAATAGCCATGAACGCCCGATGACTACCAGGATCACATCCGCGCGTGACAATTCATATTTCAGGTGGTCGGGAAAAGAAACACCCGCCGGCATATCTTCGACATCGACAAAGACGGATCCGTCCCCAAAGCAGTCAACTAACCTACCATATATCCGCATGGTGACATCAATACTGTCGCTTCGGCGGTAAGAAATGAAGATGGCCGGCATCGTCACATGGTCCCCTACCTTTAGACATTCTCGTTGTCTCTGAACACTCGGACCAATTCGCTCAGCTTTCCCACCGCCTCCACGGTTTCGGATTCTCATTGTTCTTCGTTGCCTGCCTGGCGGAAAACCAGGAGCACACGATCGACTTGCTCCGGACGGCTTCCCACTCGGATCCCCCGGCCGCAACCGGCATACTGGTAGCTGTTCTCTCGACGCTCCCGTTCTTCTCCGACAACAGTGGGGGCAAACGGGGAGCAATGGTATTCTGATCTGTCATCCCCAGGCCCATCTGACACTTCTGAGACTACCGAACCATCCTCGTTCCGAAGAGAGAATGCCGCGACAGTATAACCGACTGCTGCTCACAGATGAAGCGACGCCCCTCCATGAGCTAAGTTGTGCCGTTGGCGGTGGAAAGGCGGCCATTCCGCCAGGTTGTTCGTGAGCACATGATCTGTCCAGGCTGGAGCATCGCTGCGTCTGGCTTTCCCCGCCGTACGGTAAGGTGGCGTGGATCACAGACTGTGCGGGACACAGTCGCACGGCCTGATGAGTCGTGTGACCAGGAGAATCAAGTGGTGAGCAGGCCCTGCAATAGCATCGTGCTATATACCTATTCCATAGAATACCATCTAGCTTGCCTGTCGCACGACGCGTGGAGACAACTCACCGACAGCACATTACCGAGATTGTCCGTTGGCGGCGAGACAACAACGATTCGGTCCATACGCGTTCGCCTGAAGAAGAAAGAGACGCCGAGGTGGACGAGTACTTGAAGACGCGGTCTGCCAAGTTGATCAAGCGAATTCGAGACAAGGGAACGCCGCTAATCCACACAGAGTGCGAGAAGTGGTACAGCGAGGCAATTGGGGACGAGACACTCGGCGAGACGCTCAAACAGCACCTGCGGGACGCTCATGAGGGATATGCCTCGTTGAAGCATCTGGCCGAGTCATTTGACACCGAGGAGAGTATCAGGTCTACACCTCCGGAACAGTTGAAAAGGGATTGTCAACAACAAGAGAACGAGGCGTTTCGAGCTGCACGCATTGCCGCGATGAAAGCGGCACCGGGCCTGTAACACCACTGGTCGATCGACACCCACGTTGTGTCACGCGCTCCTCGTAACTCCGCACTGATTCACACAACCGATGGCATCGGCGTGCAGGTACTTCTCCGCCACGATCTGCTGGCAGCAAGCGCGTAGTGCCTCTTCCTCCCAGCACGCGGATTCGAGAAACTGCAGCGATGTACGAGGATGGCACCTGGAGGGAGACATCGTACTGCTGTCGTCCATCGCCCCAACGGATCATGGCGAGCCGCGTATCGGTTCTGAATGAATCTTGGCGGCAAGTAACACAGTCGCCCCTTTTTCCAACCGTCAGCGCCTGGGCCAGTTACCAAGCCTTTCACTGTCCGGGGCCGATTTCTGCGTCAACGCGGTCATGAAACATGCAAAGCCGCGTCAACCAGTACGCTCCTAATCCATGGTGGGAATGTTGCAGCGAACCGTTACGGGCCCCGGCAATTCCTCGACCATCAGCCTCGGCTGTAATTGTGCGATCACCTGATATGTGCCGGGTCGACTGGGACTTTCGGTCACCTGCACCTCAGCATACTTCAACGGACATCGAATCTTCTCCTCTTCCGCCGGATTCTCGTCAGCAGAAACGTACTCGCGAATCCAACGGCTAAGCACTGTCTCGACCTCCTTCTGCTCACGAAAGCTGCCGATTTGCAGCGAGAAGATCCTCATCAAGTAGTGCGCAAATCGCGATAGGACCATGATGCAAGGCAGGCCAGAGGCAATTACATCTTTACGTCTTGCTTGCTCATCGTGCCACTCGCTAGATGGTATTTGATGTAAAGTCACCGACTTTGAGAAGAAGGCGTAGTCGGTGTTCTTGTAGTGGCACAGCGTCTGAAAACCGAGGTTTCCCAATTCAGCCTCTCGCCGATCGCTGATTTGGATTTCCGTCGGAGAATTCACCGCCAGATCGCCGTCCTCGCTTTGGAACGTATGGGAAGCCAATCCGGACACCTGGCCACCGCCGTGAACACCCTCAATCGCCACACAGAGCCCCGTCTCTCGGAACGCGTTGGTCAGACAAGTCATGTAGGCGTACGCTGGGTTCATCCAGCAGTAGTAATCAGAATCGGCAGGTACGGGTGGGGATCCTGCGGCTGTAATCGGGAGTTCTTCGAAGTGGAACTCCTTGGTGGGCATCGTCGTCTCGCCGTAGGGCAATCGCGCCAGGACACGCGGCACGGTCAATACCAGGTATTTCGATTGCTCTGACTCACGCAAAGTGTTCCAGGAGGCATATTCGATCCCGCGGAACTTGCTCGCAACGTCGTGAATTCGATACAAATTGGCAAAGCTATTCAGACCAAAGACGTGCGGGGAAGCGGCAGATATCACCGGACAGTGAACCGCTGCTGCAACCTGTGAGATATTCGTCAGCAACTCGACATCTGCCGGTGAATGGTCAAACCAGTAATCGCACAACAGAGCCCCGAAAGGCTCCCCCCCCGCGGTACCGAATCTATGTCGGTACAGCTTATCGTAGAGGCAACCCCGATCAAGTGTTGACGAGCGGCGAAAATCCGACGCCAACTCGTCCTTTCCGACGTTCCACACCTGGATCTTCAAATCCTCCGCCGTATCCGTGCTGGTGACCAGATACTGCAGTCCTCTCCAGCTTCCTTCGAGTGACTGAAAATGTGGATGATGCATCACTTCGGCTATTTGCCTGGAGAGCATCGCGTCGACTAATTCCACTTTGCGTGTCAGGAACGGCTGCAGAGCCTCTGGGTCCGTCCATTCCTTGGCAGCACACGCACTGCGCAGCATTAAGAGCAGTTCGGCTCGGCCGCGCAGGATCCCTTGTTCCAGCCGCGCCAACAACGGCGTCATTTCCGTGAGTACGGTATCTGCAACGACAGGAGCGGGTTCGGCAATGTCCGCCTCAGCCTGAGAGAGACCTTGATTGGTGGCTGGAGCAACAGAGTCATAGATGTCTTGCGAGGAGAGAACCCGTTCCTCCAGTATCGTCAGCCACTCCTCGCAGTCACTGCGTGTCTTCAGGAGTGCCTTCGCCGCAGGGATTTGCTCAGCCACCTTTGCCGGTTCAAAATCCTGCATACTGTGAAATTGCAGTCGCACCGCCAATACTGAATCATCGGCTCCCAGATAGTTCGAGACTTGCAGGTCAAGTGACGGTGCACTGGCTCTGAGAAAGTCATTCAGATTATCCCGATCCACATAAATGAACTGTCGCACATCCAGTGGAACGCGATCAGATGAGCCCGTGAAGTTACCGAGCACGCCTACCACGAAGGGGATCTCGTGACGAACTGGCTCCTGCGCGACGTGTACCGTATATGGAATGTTGACACGTGGCCGACGTACACGCTGTAGCTTGTCCAGCAACGACGCGACGCCTCCAATGGGAAGACTCGCAATCCCCATCCCTCCCAGCTGCGCTATGGCAAAGCCGACACTCTCATTCGATTCACTATCGATCAGTAAGGCGCCCGACCAGCTTTGCTGTTCCAACCACCGCAGCATGCACAAAGGCTGGAGACGAAGCCCTAGTCCTTCCGTCTTGGTGACCCGAAAGCGAGTCCACACCGGCGATCCCGTTTCCGTGCAACTCAAGGCGTAGACAATCGAGTTCGCCTTGGCCTCCCGCCGTGGTGAACAATCTGCGACTTGGCTTTCGTCGGCCAGGTCCATTACAAGCACGTCGTCCGACTGTTGCAGGTCGCTCGAAAAGACGGTTCGGCCAGGCGGAATCCTGGCCTGCAAAACAGTTCCCGCTGGCACAACCGATTGGACGTTGACTTCCGCAGGGTTTCCCATGGCCGCCAGAATCCGTCGCGTCGTCACCATTCGTTTGCCGGGGAGCGGGAAGGCTGGTCCCATTACCGTTTGTCCGTGGGTGACCAGGATATGAAGCGCCTTCGTCCACTTTGCACGACATTCCGCCAGGACGTTCTGAATCGGCGTCAATTCACACGTCTCAACTCCAGACACATCAATTGTCAGTGGCATTCCTTCGTCAATGTTGATGGTCGGCGCCGCTTCGTCTCGATTCCATGCGTACTCCCGCCCCCCCACGCCCAGGCGACGGATAGGCTCGTCCGGAATCCTGAGGAGTTCCGATCCATCCTCTGGCGGGTCGCTGATCCGTAATCGACCACCTTGAACAAAGAGGCCGACGGTCGTCACGCCGCTGTTACGCACCACGATTGCGTGTCCGCTCTCGGGCAACCACTCCAAACCCTCCTTCTTCGTACCGCTGACTTCGCGATTGCTGTTTCTGGCCACGGCTTTGAGCACCGCGACTTGTTCGCTCGCATCCGCCAACGGTATCCGCGCCAGCGTGCCAAGAGCCCATGTGCCCAAGCCACTGCGATTCTGCTCCACCATCGATTTGACGATGGAAGCGACATGAGCGCGGAATTCGCCGAGACTCTCCTGGTCGCCTTTGAGCGTTAGCCACGTCAGCTTCTCCTGTAACTGAACAAGCCGAGGTCGTATACTGTGGAAACGCTGGAGGAACCTCCAGGCGTCTTCGAGTTTGCCCGACCGCACAAGTAGCTGCTGGAGTTCTTTGCTCACTTCCGGGTAGAAGAGAATTGCATCTGCAGCTCGCGTTTGTACGAGCGGACTGAACCACAGTTCCGCCTCCAATCTGGCATCCTCTCCGGGGCAGAATTCCAGTCGGGCGTGACGCAGCAGACCATGAGGTATTCGGTGCGCCAGAGACAGGAACGTGGCCAACCGTGCGACTGCGGGATTTGCATACGATACCTGTTGAATCCGGCGTTGGGCTCGCGAACCATCAGTGACACTGACTCTCACATCCTCTGCATCGCGGGCAATCGAGCGAGACAAGACCGTTCGATCCCAGGGTACAATTCTGACTCGACGTCGCAGAGCGGGTGACACACGACACCTCGATCCGGGAACCAACCCAGCCACAGTTATCCCCTGCTCCAACAGGTGACTAACAAACTCCTTCCACGCCACAGGCCGGGAGGCACTGTCGTGAGTACAACCTGGCCCGCTGCCGAAGTCGGTCAGTAGCAAAACACTCCAGCCTCGTGGTGGAGGAGTATAACCCACTTTCTGGCCACTCCGCTGATCCTCCATCCAAAAAGGATTCCCGGCAGTGAAGACAAGCTCAACCTGAAACTTGCTCAGCAGCCGCAGTACCTCGCGCATGATCTGCAGCTGATCCTCAACGAACGGCTGCATGGCAGCATGCCTGTCGACAACGACCTGCGCGCCGAACTGAAGAGCTCCGATTACCCGGCGCGGGAGCTGCGTGATAATCTGTCCCTGCGATAGGCGATCCAGGACCGCCTCGATATCCACTTCGCGCGAAGGAGAAGCGCTCAACAGGCAGTCACGCAGCAAGGTGCGGAGCCATTGTTCTGGGCAGAGTGGCACTGGGTCGATGTGATCACACTCTCCCAGAGCGGATGGCAACAGCGTGGCATCCACATACCACTGAGGCAGCACATGCTGCTGTTCTCTTTCCATAGATCGCAGCCATGAGTCCGACACTTTGTGGTCAACGCGAGTGGACACTTGCGGCATTCGCTCATTGCGGCCTCGAGGGAGAGTGGAACGGCTCTCGCCGGGTGCACTTTTTTCCGGCAATCCGGCGCCCCCCCATTCGAATCCGAGGAGACCTGCTACCCTCGCACACTGCTCGTCCGTGCGGGCTCCCGTGCCACGAAGGGCACGCACGATATCGCCGAGATGATTGCGCAGTCTCACTCCCAACGGTCTCGCTCCTCGAATTGCCGGGACTTTCGCAATGTAATACGTGTCAGTCGTTGGAACTCGTCATGCTCTGGCGTCAGGCCCAGTTCACAGCATGCACGCACGGTATCCAGAAATTCCGCAGTGCTACAGAATCGCCCACCCTCTCCGTCGCCGCCCACCCGCGTGACCTGGTGAGCAATCTCCGTGAGTAGCCGCGGATCATAGTTCGCCTCCGCATCGACGGCCAACGCCACTTCGATCAATGTATCGACGTTCGGGGCAGGAAGCTCCAGGACGACACAGCGTCTGAGGAAGGCATGAGGCAATTCACGCTCATTGTTGGTGGTGATCACAACGAGCGGTACGACTGCAGCACGCACCGTGAAGCCAATCGACGGCACCGTGAACTGATATGATCCCAAAGGCACCAAGAGACCGTTGGGCATGTCAGGATCCGCCTTGTCGATCTCGTCGATCAAGACAACGGCCCCGTCACCATTCACGCCACAGTTCGGATCCGGAGCCCAGTGCTCGCGTGAGAGCGTTTCCGCCGTACCCCGACGTGCGGCACTCTGCGGATCAAATGCCCACCACAGAATGCCGGGCTGCACATACGCTTGCTGTGGCTGCAACTGCTGCACTTGCGCATCATTGAGTCGTCGGATATTGTCCATCGACCAGAGTAAATCCTGGGCCTCGCTGCGGTTTGTCACGACATGCTCGTAGTACCGCCACCCCAGCGACAGCGCGATGTTCAAGGCCAAGGTTGATTTCCCACAACCTGACGGTCCTTCAATCAGTAGTGGCCGCCCCGTGATAAGGGCCACATTGACGGCCAGCGCGATGTCGGGATGATGATATACATACGTTTCCCCATCTCTTCGGTCCGCGCCAGCAGGTGCCGATATCGGAGAATCGCAACGCTGCACGCGTTCAGCTTCGAAACGACGTGTCACAACCACACCCTCCCTTCAGCCCGTGCATTCATAGACGGCTCCAGACGGATCTTCGTGATGTCATACGTATCGCAAATCTTGATTTCCCACTCGTCGCCAAGGGACGTCAGCGGCTCCGCGTACGGACGCAACGGTTCCAGCGAATCTATCGAGCCAATGGCAAAGATGGTAAGGGTTGGGAGCTTCTCGCGAAGACGCAACAACAACGGCACGCTGGGAATCCACTCAGGCGGAAAGAGCACGAACAATGGCTCACGTTTCTCTTCCATCATCCGCAACCGGCGATCGACGTCCTCGACACGAATCCTTCTTGCAGCGCCGGAAACGGGCGTGAGCGATCGAGCCAATTGATCCAGGATACTCGCCAATTCGTCCTCACATACCGGCAGTGTTAGTTCACAGACTTTCCATCCGCCACCCAGAGGTTTGCAACTGGAACGACAAATGTATGTGTGTGCCGTCCACGGTTCCATACAGGCCAGCGTGACATTCCGCCGGTTGGTCTCGGCCAATGCGCAACGTGCCAGTGCGGCCGCAGATTCCTCGTCAGCGCAGAACGGCGTAATGAGATTCAACAGTTCGAGCAGGTAATGTCGGGCCATTACCAATGTCGTACGATCCCCCAATGCACGCAGGATATCGCAGGCGGTGGGAAACTCAACGCGCAGCAGCGTCCTGGCGAATTCAAGCAGGAATTCCTCGGTGTCAGCACACGTGGCAGTCTCGAATCCCGGCGTACAGTATGCTGCCTCCCGGAGCTGTTCTTCATCGAATCCTGCACGACGGAGTTTGCTGACAACCTCGTTCTCGAGGATCTCTATGGGCGTACGGAGACGAACCATATGCTCGAACCTCTGTCGCAAACAAGCGACAACCTTCTCGGCCGTCCTTTGTGGATCCTCCGCCACGAGACACTGCATATCGGTGAGGCGAAGATTACCGATGGTTCCATGCTCGAGGTCGGTGATGTCCAGGTCGCCCACGAGCACTGGCAGCAGCGGAAAATTCTGCTCGCGCACATGACGAAACGAAAGCACACTTAGTTCGATGGGAACGAACTTCGACGTCAATGCAGATTCACTCAGGAGCAAAACCGCACCATGCACTTCATCCATCCACTGGAACAGTTTCCGTCGCCAACCATCCCCGACATCCAACCCGTCTTGATCCAGACGCACCGTACACCCGCCAGCCTCCAGTGCATCCCGGACGGATCGCAGATAACAACCGACGTCCTCTGTTTTAGCCGAATGACTGATGAATACTTTCGGTCGTATCATGACTTGTCGCGGACCATTTCCTGCTGAACCTCGCAACGGTCTTGACAATGACCTGCCGTTGCCAACAACCAAGAAACCGCACTCGGGTCCCACAATCTCCCAATGGCATTCACTACCGCGAAAAATTCGGACCGGCCACCGTCATCTGTGAGGCCCTGTCAACGCTCGCCTGATTCTAACCTTTCCCAGGATGTTGTTGCAGATCTAAGACAAGTGGCAACAAAGAAGGCTTTCCTGTACAGCGAACTCTCGGCCACGGAAACAGGGTCTGACATGGGGGCTGTCGGGGGGGTCAGTCCTTTCCCTTGACCAGCACGCGCGCCGTGTCGACCAGGGCTTTCATCACTTCCTGCTCGAAGCGATTCTGTGGCTCCGCCCTGCGAAGCAGATAGTGAGCGATCGCGAACTGCGGTGACAGCTTGCGGCAGACGAGATCCTTGCGATCTTCTCGTCGTACCGTCACCCGGGGGACGATGGCGACCCCCAGCCCCGCGCGAGCATATTCTCGAGCGGCTGACCATCCCCCTCCTTCCGCCGCGAAATACAGCTTTCCTTCCGATACGCGACTCTCCAACTGCCGGCGGATACCCGATTGACTGTCGGGCCCAACCAACTCCCATTGCTCCAGTTTGCTGATCGGCACGGACTGAGATGAAGGCAATTTCTGCAGTTCTCGTCCCGCATCGGTCCGCTTGTCGGCAAGCAGGCACATGGCGTGTCGCGCCAGAGGAGTGACGATGAGCGCCGATTCGTCGATGCGTGCTTCTCGCAAGGCACGCCGGATCTGGTCTTCATCGTGCGTCACGATACTGATGTCGAATGCTCCCGTGGCCGTGCCCACAATGCGATCGCGTCCGCGGCAGACGCGGGTTTCGAACTTGCACTCTTCGCTCACATGGCGCAGTGCCGCAATGGCTCTCGGCATGTAATACTCCGCCGCGAAACTGCCCGTGCCGATTCGCACCACGAGCGGCGCAGTGTCATCACCCTGCAGATAGCCGATGATGCGATCGTAACGGCTGACGAGTTCCCGTATGGCCGGGAGAACGGCTTCAGCCGATTCCGTCAAGGTTCCTTTGCCGGTTGCCCGCAGAAGCACCGCCCCACAAGCCTCCCCGCTCTTGAACACCTGGAGCTTCTTGGTCATCACAGGTTGACTGACGCCCAGCCGGCGCGCGGTTTCCGATACGGACTGGGTTTCAGAGAGCACCAGCAGCGCTCGCAATGCCTCGATCGTCGGCTTTCGATGCCGGGGTTGTTCAAGTCTCTTCTTGCGGCTCATATTGTTCTCCCACCTGTTCACTGTCTCCGGCAAGTTACAGTCGCCTCAATCGTATCGCTTCCAGAACTGTCTCTCATGCCGCAACCTCCTCGCTCACTCGCAGGCCACGAGGTCCCGATACGCCACTGGACCGGCTCACGGCACAAGCTGTTTCGAATGCCCTTCCTCACAGGACCTCCCAGCATCATCCCGCACTGGTCTGTTTCCTGACGGACCAATACCGAGTATCATGGTGAAATCAGCCTGCCCTCCAAGCAGTCTTTCGGCTCGTTGGCTCTCGACTTTCCCCAAAGACCACTGGATCGCCTTCGATGTCCGCTTCAGAAATCTGTTACGTCATCATGCCCTTCTCTGCACCGGTAACGAGAGATTATGATACGGACCACTTCACCGAAGTATTTGAAGATCTGTTCATTCCCGCCATTGAGCAAGCGGGTTTTAGACCGCTTCGAGCCGACACTACCATTCTCTCAAGGCATATTCTGGCCGATTTGCTGACGACTATCGAGAGGGCAACCGTGGTCCTTTGCGACTTGTCCGGCGCAAACCCCAACGTCCTGTTTGAATTGGGATGGGCGTTTCGTGCGGACAAGCCTTGCGTACTCGTCAAAGATGATCTGACACAGTACCCGTTTGATCTGCAGCATAATCATGTTTAGACTTACCATGCGTCACTCAAGTCCCGGCAGGTGATGGCGGAAATCCGCTCGATCGCAAAGCTGATCCGAAACACCGCTGACGATTCTGAACGGCGTTGGTCGCTCGTGCAATCACTTGGCCTGGACGCGCGCCTCCGCAGTGAGGCGGAACAGCGCAGAGATCCTATCGCCGCAGCGATTCTGGACGTGCAGGATCAGCTAAGCGCGTTACGTGCCCAACTTGCCACGAACGAACGGCCCGTCACCGGGCAAGATCGCATTGAGATCACGGGGCGTTACACCCCACACGGAGGCGGTATGCACCGAGACGAAATCACGGCTGCCCTGGAAAATGAGAAAGGGAACGTCGGTCGCGCTGCCCGGGCGCTCGGCATCAGTAAGCCGCGACTCTACGAGTTGATACGGGCCTTGGACATTCCGCTGAGTGAAACCCGACAATGAACTGTTCTACCGGTGGTTGCGTGCCGCGGCCAGAACTCAGCACTCGGGTCCCGGGCGAGATACCGTGCCAAGACCAGACCTGCCGCCGCTTCGACCCTCCCGGACGTCATCGTCGCATTGCCACATGTGCCATGCTGATGCGCCGCCGTTTCGATGATCACTCCAGACCGCGCGGCAAGATTTCTGATTTCCGCGGTTTTGCAGCCGGACATCCTTGGTCCACCATTTCGAAAACGATGAAGACGTTCATCAGTTATGGCCATGTCGCCGGCAAAGGACGTCGTTCATGACGTATCCACTCATGACTCATTTGGTCTCGACATCCGTGTTGAATCTGCTTGCGCAGCGCAAGCTGTTGACGCAGCGACTACTGGGACTTGGGTTCTCCGGAGAAGACATCCGCTTTCTTCAAATGCTGCGGCGCGAGGGAGCCGTCGACGTGACGCCGGTGGCTGGACGGCTTGCCTTGGAGACGATGATCGACAACCGGCTGGCCAGCTGGCGCGAAATCCCCTCGGACGAACTAATTCGGTGCAAACGCACATTGCGTCAACAAGGACGGGAGCTGTTCTTTCTCCAGGCGGTGAACTTTGAGATCACCTACCGTTGTGGCATGTCCTGCAGTCACTGCCTGCAGCAAAATATGCGGCAGGCGGACGTTGTCGAACTCGAAACAGACCGATTGGTCCAGGCAGTTCGGCAGACGTGGTTCGCGGCACTGCCGCTGGTCGGCATCAACTTGACTGGCGGCGAGCCGCTCGCCCCCGATAGTCCCGTCCTGGAGCTGATTCGCGAAGCGCAATCGCTCGGGCTGCCCGTCCGCCTGAATACGAACAGTTGGTGGGGCGACACCATGGAACTGCGCATCGGTGGCGAGACATTCGCAACCCCGGAAACCCTGGTGGCGCACTTGCGTGAAATCGGCCTTGGTATGTTGGCGTTGAGTTACGACGAGCGAGTGGATCAGAATCCCAAGACATTGAACAAGTTGCTCGGCGCCATGCATGCCTGTGAGCGAAACCAGCTGCCATATCAGATCATCTTTACCGGCATCACCACGGACGAAATGGAAACGATCCTGCAACTGGCTACACGGATGGTGCCTTTTTCGCTGAAATATGCGATTCCCGTCTTGATGCCGAAAATCGATCTGGGAGGCGCGGCCGGCTCCCTACGTGATCGTCCGCTCGGCATGGCGATGGCCTGCGGTACGGAAATCGATAAGTCACTCTGCCGCAAATATGGCTTCTGCGGTGGCATGGGGTTCTGCCGGCCAGCGTACCTTCATATCAGTCCTGATGGGGCGATTCGCAGCTGCCTCTATGCTCCGCGACTGGGCAATCTCGGGAACCTGGCTAACGAAGATCTACTGGACGCCGTCAACCGATTTCCGTCCGATCCGGTTTCCAGGGCCTTTCGAACACATGATTTGCCGATGTACTTGGAAAAGTCTTTCAGGTCCTATGCGCGGTGGTATCGTCCCATCGTGCACCCCTGCTCTGCCTGTGCCCTGCTGGCCAGAATTATCGACGAAGAACACAAGTTCGAGTTGAGGGAAGGCCATCCACCGGAAGGCGAGTATCTGGAAGAAATTCATCTTCGCGTGGGTCGGGAGTATAACCTGCTGAGTGGCGTCGAGAAATCTGGCAGACCGACTCGTACTAATGTCCCACGGTCTCGGCAGTGACCGCAACACGAGGGTGCCTATTCATACGGCCAGTTGATAGTCCTCGGCCCCCTACCGGCCCTGTGCCGGTAGGAGCCGGTTTGGAAAACCATACTGCGCCTCCGCGTTGGAACGGATTGCGGATGGCAGAGCAAGGAACGCAGCTTGATGAAGTGAAGGCCGGCCGAAGACCGAGCGGGGAGGCAGGGGTTCATCGGCGCCCGCAGAAGCTCCCTAAGAAACGAGGAAACAACAAACTCCGCGTTTCTCTGTCAGCCACGCTCGCCCAGCGCGTGCGAATCCAGCCAACCACCGAAGTTATCCGTCCCGCGTTCCTAAGGCGGCAGGGCCGCCAGCGTCCGTTCTGTTCCTCATCATCCGTTCGCACAGAAAACGCGTCTCAGTACACAACTGCGATGCCGGGACAGGCGAATCGTCTGGGCCGAGTCAACGTAGACAAACGTATTGAACAAGCAGCCGGATCGGAACATCGTGCAAGAATAGGTGCTCCCCGGCGGAGGCGGGAGATGGTAGGCTATGGCATCGTCACTGTGGTCCCCGCTGAAACCGCCCATTGAAAGGAGAATTTCATGAACAAGACACCACCCATCCCCGCCGTGGACGTCGCTGTGACGGTTATTCGCCGCGGTGGAAAGGTGCTGTTGTGCCTTAATCCCAAGTGGGCCGCCTTTACGTTGCCGATGACCAAGCGACGGAGCTGGCAAGATCCGAATATCCCCAAGGCGCATCGCGAGGAGAAGTGGATCGATGCCGCCGCTCGCGCCGCCTGTGAGTGCCTTGGTCGTAGTTTCACCGTCGAGCCGATTCTCTGCGCTGAACTGCTTGAGTTCCTCCAAAGCGACCGCAACGGGATCTGGAAGCGATATGGTTTTCAGGTTTTCGAGATCCCTTGGCCGGAAGGCGAAGAGGTGCGATCGAGTGTCGCGGTGGAGTGGCTGACCCCCCAGGAGATCCTGGACGAATCGCGTCGGCCCATTTCCGAGACCGCACGGCACATCATTGCGCGACTGCAGGCACAATAGTGCTTCGCACGACATGCGCAAGATGCGCGCGACACTTGTCGCGACACGCGTCGAATGCTGGTGGGAAAGGGCTCGCCGCGCGCTCAGGAAAGTGGCACCCGCGCGGTGGCCGAGGCACTGCGGTTCGCGCAGGCAGTGCTACCAGAGGAAAGTGCCACTCAGCTTCAGCACTGGCTCCGCTCGCCGAGAAGATTATCATCAATGGAACAGTTCATGCGGCTCGCTCAGCCAGTGCCACCCTACGCGTGATGGTGTGTGCTCGGCCGTTCAATGGTTGAGCTAACCGCCACCAACCCCAACACGCTCAGTGGGCAGCGCGATCGGCTTGTCCTCAACCGCCTCCGGCCTGACGCCAGACGGACTCAGGGCCAGCCGGAACCCGCCGATCCACGTACGGCCCGCCGGAGCGCTCGAGTCGCGGCTCGACGACCGGCAATCCGCAGCGTCGAGGTACCAACAGCCGCCGAAGTGATACTCTGAGACGCGTCCCTTTCTCGGATGTTCATGTCGTAGCAGGCATCCAGTCCCTCGAGTTCGCTAAGCCGGTTGCAGAATTCCACGGCGTCATACCAACTTACAGATTGCGGCATGGACAGTGGCTCCGTCGCTGACGCGGAGGCCCTCATCGCCCTGTCTTGCCGCATAAGCGTCACAAACTGCCCTGTCGTAACCTCGCAATCACTCATCCAGAAATCCGGTACATCGACCTCTCGAGGTGGGTTGTCTAATTCCCCCTTTTCACCAATGCGGTACGTGCCCTGCGGGATGCGGACCATCGTCACGCCCAGTCGATTCACGAACCACGCATGGTCCTTCGTCCATTGCTCGCGTTCCTCGCCCGTGGAGCAAGATGGGACAGCCGAGCCTTATCATGCTTTCTCCGGCCGGTGTCCATGCTCCTCGATCATGCGGATCAGCTCGTCCAGCATGGCAAGACCGGCTAGGTATTGTTCCTGGTCCGTTCCGTATTCCAAGCTGTTTTCGGTGGCGGTACGAATGCGTTGCAGCTGGTGAAGCATCGACGAACGCGGGTGCTGAACCTTGATATGCATCTCAGCGATTTCCAGAGCGCGTTCATAGGCGGCTGTCGCCTTCTTTAACCAATCCGTACTACCCTGCCTCCCACTCAAGCCATGGATCACGTGTGCCTCTCCTTCTGTTGCCCAAATCCACATCATGGATTCAGCATCGTTGTCCGTTTTCTTAGCCTCCTGCAGGTAAAGTAAGGCATCTGCCACACTGCTTGCCGCCTTGGAACGGTCGCCGGCCAGGAGGAAACAGGTGGCGGTATTGATGGCGAAATAGTATCTTTTGCTCACTTCACTGACGGTGGTTGCTTTCTCGTACACCCCCGCCGCACGAAAGTAAGATCCCATGGCGTCCTTCAATCCCCGGCCACGCCGCGAACTGTCCTGGTCGCCGTTGTCACCGTTCTTCAGCAGGAAGTCCGCCTGATCCTTGTACAAACGCGCGCGTCGTGCGAGCAGCTCCTGATCCATTTGGCCACGGAACTGTGCCTCGGCGCGAATGAGATAGCGCTCGGCGGCCTCCCAGCGTCTCCGATGCTCGGACGGATCATCGCACACGTCCGCGTATTCCAGCAGCGCCAGTGCGTTCTCGTAAGCCAATTCCAGTACGAACGGATGCTCTTCCATCAACCGTTCAAAAGTCTCGATCGCTTCGGTAATGCAGGTTTCGTTCTTAGAACGTGCCAGTGTTTCGGCATATTTCTTTTCGGCTCGGTGTTCGCGAATCATCTTCTGGTCCCAGGGACTAACCTCCGGCAGTGTCACCCGATCGCCTTTGTCAGCCAGCTTGCCGGCGTCGTTCGTCGGAGTGTCTCTTGTGCCGCTGCCCATCTCGGACTGGTTCCACGGACAGTCTTGTTCCGGCGCAATACTTCTGGCATGGTAGCCATCCTGCATCGATGCTGCACTGCCTTTCAAGGCGATGCGATCCTGCGCGTCGATTTTGCGCAAGGCGATCTTCACCTCGGCAAAATCCTCGCCAAATGCATGCCGAAACGCGGCCATCCCAGCCGTCATGAACAGGGTCTTCAAAGGTCGTACTTCGCGATAGGTCGTGAACCTGCCGGCGTACATGGCGTAAGCTGCCAGGAAGAAATAGTACTCGTGAAGCCATTTCCGCGAGCGGCCGCGATGCAGCTCCAGGCATTTCCACGCCATGCGGCGAATGGTCAGAATGATTTCAATCAGATGCCGCAAGGTTGGCTTATTATCCAGAACATCCGGCAGATCATCGCGTCCGTTGGGAAACCAGTGGTTGTGGTTGTAACATTTCTCCGTTGTCTGGTTGAGATGCAGTTCCAACGCGTACAACTTGCCAATGAACTCGGCATCGCTGTCTGCCGGCAAGAAGGCGGGATCCGTCAGCGCCACCTTCTTCAGCTCGGTTTCCATTTTCACGAAGTCCCACGCGATCGGGTTACAGCACGTGACATCCTCGTAATCGAAAACAACGGGCCAGTGCGTTTCCCCCTCGACGAGCCCCACCAGGACGTTCCGCCCGTGTAGATCACCATGAGCGGTACCCACCAGCATCTCGGGCATGCGCGGCAAGCTCTCAATATTGAAATAGCGTGCCGCGTCAATAAACTCCAGCGAGTCGTCTCGCAAGGCCCACAGCGTCTCATTGCGAGCTCGTCCTGCTTCCGTCTGGTGCGACAACCAGTTGCGCACCCCCTTCTCGAGCCGTCGTCTGAGGTAGTCGACGTCGGTTTGACTTGGATGGCGCGTATGAGCGTTTCGATAGCAGGCGTTCTCCAGCGCCGAGTAGAGTTGGACCAGGGTGGTCTTCACCGCGTCACGTGATCGTCGCCTGCCGTGACAGGCGTCAATCACGGCGCGTTCCAATGTGACAACCGTTTCGTCCGCCCGCAGGGAGTGTTCGGCATCACTGTATTTCAGGCTCTGCAGGTTGCCCTCTTCCTCGCAGCCTTGTTTCAACGTCGTAAAGACGGGGCTGGCTGACTTGCCTTCTTGGCACAGGTGTGCGTAGCCCATCAGTTCTTGCTTCAGCTTGTCTGACGGAATCTCGTAATTTCCGTCTTCTTGCCTCTTCCGGATGTCGATGCCTGTCTTCAAGCGGAACTTGTCCGCAATCGTCATTTTCACGATATACGTCTCGGGCCTCGCGGCCCTATCGTTTCCGTTCACCACTTCAACGCGCAGCGTTGGCCGACTGACGGACGACGAAAAGCCTCGCAGCCAATCGACAACGGTAACCGCGCACTTGCCTTCGAACGTGCGATCCAAGATATCATCGATCACGGTCCGCAAGACTGCATATATTTCTTTCCAACACTCGGAACTTGGGGAGCCAATTGCCATTTGGCGACAACACAATCTAAGCTGATCGGCGACCGGATTATCTCCCTCCTGGGGCGTCTTACTCTTGGCGGTGCATTCTTGAGCGTGTGTGCAGGCGAGAGAACACGCGACGGTCTCCAATTCCATGCTGGATCGCAGCAGCCACCGTACCCGGTGGACTTGAAAGTCGTCACGTGCAAGTTCGCTCGTCGAATCATTCATGGTGCATGTCCGTTGAGATCGATCCCCTGCCAATGCAGCCCTCGCCGCAGGTTGACGTGTTCCCCTCAAGCCGCCAGCATGGCCGCAACTGCCCCGCCCCCAACCAAGGATCCCCGGCATTGGCAGCTCGACCAATTGTAGCCTCGGACGGAGACAATTGCTGCCGCGTCCGGCTTGGCAAAAGAAACGAGCCGTCCAGCGGGGGGAAGGGATCATGTGGCACGTCACTGCGGAACGTTGCGCCGCTTGGCAGCGGTGCCGCGGCCGGGTACGCGACGCTTGCGGAAGCGCCATGTGTTTCAGCCAGATTACTTCGCGGGCACCTGGCCACACTTCGTACACCGTCGGGATACGTGTCGCGCAAGAATCAGACGTATCGGCTGTGGACCGTATTTCAGCAGTGCTTTTCTGTAAGCTGCAACACGGCTGGCAGGACCGCATCCAAGGTGGGTGACATGTCACGATGGGTCCGCATCTGCTCTACGGTAAACCAATCCTGGTAGTCGGAGATTGAGAGCTTGGAGTCGGTGCGAGCCCACGTGGAAGCCACGTCGGCGAGTGACTGTTCGAGCACGTTTCCGTACTCGGTCAAGTCGACGCCGGGAAGATTCAGCAGACACAGGTGGAAGTGAAAGTTGGTCGGACGCAGGCCGAATCGTTCGCTCGCCTGTGCCGTGTCGACCTGCGTTTCGGCGACCACTTCCAGAGCACCCTCGTAGCCCAGATCCATGTGGACGAGCCGAGCTACTTCGTCAGCCGCACGGGCGTGACGGAGCAGACGCGTGGCGGGGAGGAAGTACTTGCCCTGCGCGTTGCGCACCAGCAGGAATTGCTGACCTTGCTCCACGGTTCGAGTCAGGATCGCTGCCACCACGTCGCGGTCTCCGACCAACCACGCGGCAATCGACTTGGTCGAGTAAGTGACTGTGGGAGTGTTTTGAAGCTCCTCGAACGTGAAGTACCGTAGATCGGGGTGCAGGCTGGGCTCGTCCATCTCGGGCAGGTGAACGCGAAACAGGTGGTAGTCATAATCTGTGACTTGTCGCGTTCCCTCGGAATAATGTCGATCGCGCCAACAACCGGCCGGCTCGACCGAATCCGGCTGGACACCGGGCAGAGGCACGTTCCACTCGCAGCACGCCTGCCGCGCGGCCTGCTCGGCTGACTTGCCAGCCTCCACCTGGAACTTCTTCATGGGAAAGGCGTATCCGTGCCAGCGAGGATTGTGCCACAGCAGGAAGCGTGCTGAGGTTTCGTCATAGATAACAGATACCGCTACGGTTTTCTGAGAGAATTCGGTGCTCATGTTCGCTGGTTCCCCACGATGTGACTTACTGGTTGTGAGTTCTTTCGAGCCGCCCCCGGTAAGGCATTCATCCACGACCGATGCGCCGTCGAGGCTTGCTTCCCAATCATCTGGCTGAAGCTCCGTGGCGATACCCAGGTCGACGTCGCATTCTACCAGACCGACTTGGGCCAGCACCATCCACATAATTTCGCTGACCCACCGCCCGTCTGCAGTCTGCTGAGCGCGGATTTCCGACTCATCCAGCCACCGGTTGAGCGGATTGGCGTCGATGATCGACTCAACCTCGTGGCTCAGCAGCGGTGAAGGGAACACCTCAATGACATATTGCGTGTCTTCATTGGCCCTGTGGGACCAGGCCTGGTACTGCAGGTGAGCCGCAGGCTCTTCGGCCACCGTGACGTGCGTGCCATCGACGAGTGCGAGTTCCTCGGCAATCTCGCGCACGATGCATTCCCGAAACGTCTCGTCGCTCCGCTTATGGCCGCCCACGAAGTTGTATCGCTCCCAATGGTCATTCCACTGGGCCAGCCATTGCCGTTGCCCCCCATGCACCCGGCCCATGAGGGCGAAGGCCGCTATCGATTCTCGCATGCGTGACTCCCGCAAGTGCCTTGGTTGTTCCACTACGACTATTCAAGCACGTCGGCGCGGACTGGGCAATTACCCGGGAAAAGTTCATACCATTATGCTATTTGGCCAAGCACGTTGATCAATCGCCCTCATTTCGAGCACCATGTAGCCAGTGGACGACCAGGCATCGTCTTTACTCTAAGACTGGACAAATAGTCCGGGCAACGCGAAAGCCAACGTTGTTAGAACGGCTATCCGGTTGACCTCGAAACCGATTCCCACACCGAATATTGGGGGCATCCGTGGTTTACGCCCCGCCTTGGAAACTACTCCGCGACCGAACCAGGCTCGCTCCCCACCGGCTCCATGCCGGTGGAAGCCGGTTTGGAAACTACTCCGCGACCGAACCAGGCTCGCTCCCCACCGGCTCCATGCCGGTGGCAGCCGGTTTGGAAACTACTCCGCGACCGAACCGGGCTCGCTCCCCACCGGCTCCATGCCGGTGGGAGCCGGTTTGGAAACTACTCCGCGACCGAACCAGGCTCGCTCCCCACCGGCTCCATGCCGGTGGGAGCCGGTTTGGAAACTACTTGCGCACTGGGGCTCCCGCGCCGATTGTCCCGTAGGAGCCGGGTATAAACCGCGAGGCCCGCCCGGTAGTTGACAAACCAACCTACCGCCGGCTCAGGGCCGGCGGGGTGCACGATGCGCGCAAGCGATCCGCCCGGTAGTTGACAAACCAACCTACCGCCGGCGCAGGGCCGGCGGGGTGCACGAGCGGCGTATTGCTCCCGTGTGGCGACGGCGAGCAGTTGAGTCAGGCGAGCGATGTCGTCACCCGAGTAATCCTCCAAGGCATTGGCGGCGCTGAGCCGCTGCGCGTCCGCAGCGATTCGCGCAGCAGCGGTTGGAACTCCGCGTTCGACGAAACAAGCTGCTCGGCTACGAATGCAAGATCTTGTTTGCTCCAGGCGGTCGCCTCGGACTCGGGTACGAAATCGGCCAATACCAGCGCCGCCCGAAACCGCCGTTGCGGGTCTGCCTTTGCGTCGCGCAAGAGGGTCCACAGCTTGTCGGTCAGCTGCGCCGCCGCAGGTCGCAGTTGCTGGCGGATCGGTAGGACGTAGGTCACCTTGCCCGTGAGCAGCTGCTCGACCAGCGGATCGATTAACGACGGATCGTGTGACACAGTGGCCAATCGGGCATGAAGCTGCTCCCGGCGTTGTTCGTCGTTAATGGCTTCCTGGTAGGCAATGCTCCGCAGGTAGCGACTGGCCCACATTTGCCAAGGAGACAATCTCGCAATGGCGATCGTCAGCGTGGTCGGATCAGCGGTCAGCAGGTTGCGTGCCTGCACGCGCCCGTACACTTCAAAACCCGCCCACGCGAACATCAGCAACAGGAGCGCCGAAATAAGGGAGCGACTGCCGTGTACCCATCCTGCTCGCCGCATCATCTTTCGTTGTGGCTCGGTCCACTTCCGTCGATTCGTCCACCAGCGGATGCTCAGATCCTCCCACCAGGACGGCAGCTGCTGGTTCTCTGGCTTCGCGTTCCAGAGTGCAGCGCGTTCCGCCAGCCGCAATTCCGCTCGACCGCCCCGAGTTTCCTTCTGTTTGCTCGTCAGCCAGTCGCGGAGTGAGCGTACCAGATAGTCGTGGGTCGACTGATAGTACTTCTCATCGGCAGCGGGTGGCTCCGCGGAAGATACGGCACCTTTGGGATCGGTCGGGGTCACCAGACGCCGCTTGCCGTCAAGTATACCGAGCAGTTCCTCGAAGTCGGACGGGCGACGACGGTAGCCTGAGGCCGACAGTAGCTCCTGTTGGGTGCACACCACTCCGCGGATGTTGCTGTCGGATTTCGGCAGCAGAGCGGCGAGCACACGCTCCGCCGCACACTGGCCAGCCGGCGATTCGCGGCCACACTGGCAGAGCCAGTGCCACCCCAGTTCCCCCTTCCGGAACGCCAGGCCGTTCCCAGGATTACGCAACGCTAGAGGACCATCGCCTTCCGTCCGCGGCGGCACTCAATTCGGATCTCGACCACAATTGCCGAACGGTCCGACGGCCAGCTTCTGCAGGAGATTCACTCGGTCCAACTCGTCAATCACGGGTTGGACAACACCTGCCCCCAGTCCCCAATACAATCGGCAGAGCTGGTTATAGATTGCCTGGACCATTCCCAGTTTTACATCGCGTTGGGTGCTGAGGGCAGCGCGATAGAATCGCAGGGCTTCTTCCGGCCGTCCCTGCAGCAAGGACGCCTCTCCTTGTGTCGAATACACCCAGAACCTCTCTTCCATATCGCTCAGGCTTATCTCACGGCAGATCTTCGCGACCTCTTGAGCCAGTTCGGCCTGGGAATCTTGCCTGCCGGTCAACATGGCGAGGGTCGCCGCGTTGATTCCGGGAAAATAATGTCGGCTGAATTTAAACGCCTCGTGGTACAGCTCGAAGGCCTCGCTATAGAGTTGTCGCGCGGGGTGAATGCTGGCAGCAAAACACTGGTACGCGGGATGTTCGGGATCCGCCTGCCAGACCCTGTCCCCGGAGTCTTTGAAGATTCGGCCCAGCCGCGAGAGCATTTCAAAGTCGCGAAACACATGGCAGAGCCGGCGCAGGTGAACCACCTGATCTGCCGCTTCATCGAGTCGCCCCAAGGTTGCCAGGCAGAGCGCGTATTCCGCTCGCAAGGTCACGGCCGTCGGGAATGTCGCGATGGCCTTCTTCAACAGCTTCACTCCCTCTTCGCTGCGTCGCTCGCGCCAACAGGCATGTGCTTGTCGCAACGCGACCAGATGACTCAGAGGAACAACATCGGCGTCTTCCTGACAGGGGCACGAGATGGTCTCCTGGAAGACTTGATGAACTTCGGTAATCTGCGTCGTGGCCACTCCCGCCGAGATCAGGGACCACTCCAGCTGCGGCTGTTCGACGTGCCATTTTGCCTTGAGAACGCCGTAGGCGGCCAGCGCAAAGTAGTACTCGCTCCGCCAATCCTCCGCGCGCTGGCGATCGTAGCCCAGGCGGCAGGCAGCTTCCTGCCGGAGACGCAGGATGAGACAAAGGGCCTTGTCGAGTGCCGCGTGACCGGTCACGTGGCGTTTCTCCGCCGGCCTGGGATTGGCAGCCGCATCCCGGCTGACAATCTCACGGGTCATATCTGCCAGCAGCGTCTCGAAGTGATAGGCGAATTCCATTCGATCTGCGCGATTGGCGATGTCCTGCTCGTGCGGCGACGACAGCCCCGTCCCCTCGGTGATCGGCACCCGCAGGCTTCCGCACTTTGCCCGCAGCGCGTTCCGCGCGTCGGCGTCATAGAACAGCGACGGCACGATCCGAGTCTTCAATTCCATCTCCAGTTTCACAAAATCCCATACGGGCAGATTCTGTTCACTCATGTCTCCGTAATCGAAGATCGCCGGTTGCACCACTTCGCCGCGACACACCACCACCAGAACGTTGTTGCCGTGCAGGTCACCATGAGCTCGGCCGACCAGCGTGGATGGAATCCTCTGATGGCGAAATGCCCAGTCGAGATAATCCACGGGATCAAGGTAACCGGGCAAAGAAAGCGCATCTGGTTTCTCGCGGGCCGTGGTCAGCCACAGCGCATCACGACGAAGGGCGAAGTGCTTGCCAGTCTCATTCCTCCAACTCTGCCAGGCCGACTTCGCGCCTCCTTGCTGCAGTTCCCGCTCATAGAACCTGGCGACAATCTCCGGACACTGGGCGACGGCGCCCTGATACAGGCACCGGTTCAGTTCGCTGAAGATCTGCACCACGCAGGACTCCACCGACTGACTATCCGGACTGCTGTCCTTGATCGCCCACTTCGCAACTCGTTCCAACGGTTTAGGGCTCTCTGTATCCGGATCGCTGGCGCCGAACAGGCTATAGGCATCTTCATAAATGGCTGCGTAGCGCCCCTCACTCACCTCCTGTCCGTGTACATTGACCAACAGGTGACTGGCGATACTGTGACGCAAGACGCAGCGTTGCCAGCCTTCCAGATCCCGCTGGACCTTCGCGGTGTGACCCAACTTCACGATATGAGCCACTACTTTGTCAGGGTAGGTGATTTGCACCCCCAGGACGATTTTACTGGCCTCGTCATTGGTATAGCCAAAGAACACATCGTTCACGGCAATCTGAATCGGCTGCCCGTCGCCAAATGCCGCCGCGAGTTCCCGATTCCACAGTGCCATACGTACTGGATCTTGGATGCGGATTCTGGCCCGAGGCAACCACACCACAGGCTGTTTCGATCTGATCTCAAAGCCCAGTGCCAGCAGCACTCTGAGGGTCTCAAGTGCCGTTCGACGATCGTATTCCTTTTCCGCCTCCGTAAGCCGGGCGTAAGGCACCAGACACGGCGTTTCCCGCTTCTCGTCACTGCGAGAGGGACCGTACTTCCAACCGTCCGACAGGCGCTGTTGAGCCCAGACCTCGTGAGTGTTTTCCGCCAGTCGCTCTGCCAGCTCGACGATGTCTTCGGGGAGATCGATGTGCGAAGTGTCGATTGGTTGCGGTGTGTAGTTCATCGGTTTCTCTCAACCAGGGGCAGGAAGTCATCCGGTACATTGTCCGACACGGTCCAAATCCTCATTCGCTGGATCCGCAGCGTGCTGCTGACGATCGTGTGCCGTCCGCGGAGCCGCCATTGCGGCCACGTCAGCCTTATGTTCAGCGGATTGTCCTCGATGAGCTGATCCGCATCCGGGACGACACTCGTGTCACCTCCTTACTCTACCAATTGAATCGTGCACTGCGGGTTTGTGCAACAGCCAGTTCACGGGGGCATTCTATGATGATATGGTCCGATTGCTCTCAGCTATGCCGGGCAATGACGGGAGACAAGATCGTACGTCCGCACACGAGAGCCTGTCGTGTGACCCACACAGGACCCAAGCGTGAACAACCCCGGTCGCACCGTCGGTCACGCTCCGCCCCCCTGCCCACTAGGGCTCTGCCAGGCCAGATAACTCCGGTAGTCACTCTCACCAGAGTATGCGCATGCGACCGTCTGGCGACGGCGTTGAATGCGAGAATCGCATGCCAAGCGGCGTGCGAGGTTGCGTGGCAGCGCACGGGCGGGTTCTCAAGTCCACGTCTTTCCCATCTTCGTTCATCAACCGGCTGGACGTCGTTGCCGCGTGTCCGGTTCACGTGTCCATTGCCGATCTTACCTGGTCGCGCGCGTCCGGCGGGTGACCGATCCCCTCCCGAGATGCCAAGCACCCGCCTGCCATGAGATAGACCGACTTCGTCTCGCGACATTGTTGCAGTGGTACGCTTTTCCTGCTCGAATGCACCCGTACGCGGTGCAGTCGCGCGAATCTTCTTAGGGAGAGCGGGATGGCAGAGATCTTCATTTCGTATCGCCGTGTCGACCAGGACGTGACGGGACGCGTGTACGACCGACTTGTCAGCCGATTCGGGGCTGACCGCGTCTTCAAGGATGTGGACAACATTCCGATCGGCACTGACTTCCGGAAGATACTGGCAGAAGCCGTGAAGCGGTGCGACATCTTGCTAGTGGTTGTCGGGCAGGACTGGCTGGGGCTCAGCAACGATGAAGGCCGGCGGAAACTGGACGACCCGGACGACTTCGTACGGATCGAAATCGAGTACGCACTCGAACGCCGCATTCCGATTATTCCAGTCTTGATCCACGACACGAAGCCACCTCGCGCCGTCGAGCTGCCTGGCTCTATTGCGGAAATCGCCTATCGGCAAGTGACGCGAGTCCGGCCAGACCCTGATTTCACCGCCGACGTCGAACACCTGTGCCGCGCCATCTGCACATTGACAAGCGACGCGTCGTCTGAGCCACCGCCTGGCGAGACCACGTCCGATGCGGCCGTGCCAGCGGTCGACTTGGGACCGAGTCCATACCGCGGTTTGAGTGCGTTTGATGTGGAGCACGCGGAGCTGTTTTTTGGGCGGAGCGTTCACGTCGATCGCATCATGCGGCAACTGGCCGAGTTGGTCGGGCCTGGCGGCAAGGGCAAATGCCGGATCGTGGCCATACTGGGGCCGTCGGGTAACGGCAAATCCTCGGTGGTCCGGGCCGGCGTGGTTGCTCGCCTGCAGAAGACGAATACACTGGAAGACAGGGCCATCAGCGTGTCCATTATGACTCCCGAGTCACGCCCGTTGGAGTCGTTGGCCAGCCATCTGGCCCGGCTGGTGACTTCGGATTCCCTTCCGATCGCCAAGAGTGAGGAGTTTTTGCGATCGCTCGAAAGGCGAGCGGATGGGGGCGCATACGAGGGACTGCGCCGAATTGCTGACATGTTCGTGGCAGCGACCGGCACACGCTTGATACTGGTTATCGATCAGTTCGAAGAAGCGTATACGTTGTGTCCAGTGGAATCCCAACGACACGCGTTTATCGAGAATCTCCTCGATGCGTGCCGTGATCCTTCAGGTAGCCTCACGGTCGTATTGACGTTGCGCAGCGACTTCCTCGCGGAGACGCAGAAACACGGGGAGTTCGACGCCATCATTGCCGAGCATGGGATTCTGATACCAGCGATGTCGGAGGCAGAGCTGCGCGAAGCAATCACTGAACCGGCTCGGCATAGTGGATACGCATTTGAGTGCGGCGTGGTCGACCTGCTGGTCTATGAATCCCTCGATCGCGAAGGCGCTCTGCCGCTATTGGAGTTCGCGCTGACGCGAATTTGGGAAGGTCTGCTGGCAGGTCAGTTGCCGACCGAGACGTTGCGGCAGGTGGGCGGCGTGGGAGGATCGCTGGCCGCCGTGGCGGAACAGATCTGTCGCCGTCTGTCCTCCGACGAAGCGGGCATGGCCCGAAGGCTGTTCATTGCACTCGTCCAGTTGGGGGAAGGGACCCGCGACACTCGTCGACGTGTCGTCCTGTCCCAGGTCCTGGGCCACGCCGATGATCGTTCACGCGTGCGCGAAGTGATCCGGTATTTCTCGGAACCGGGGGTGCGCCTCATCACGGTCTCCACCTCCGAGGGCGCTGTGCGCGAAGAGGTGATTGAACTGACACACGAAGCGCTGATTCAACATTGGCAAAGGCTGCGCGACTGGCTGGAGGAGGGCCGGGATCGGATCCGCTTTCTGCGCCGGCTTGATGATGCCGTCTCCCACTGGGAAGAGGAGCGGTGTCCGCGGGGCTTAGTGTGGCGCACTCCGGACCTGGACCTGTTAAAACGTTTTCACAAGTCCTACCCAGACGAACTGCTGGTGCGACACATCCGCTTCCTGAGAGCGTGCACCGGGCAAAGACGCCGTGAACGCCTCGTGCTCTTCGCTAGTATGGCTCTGCTCTTGCTGGTTCTGGCGGTAGGAGTATTCACAGTCTACCACCAACGACAAGTAGCGGCCAGGCACAAACGCGACAGCGATGCGGCCTTGTTACTCTTGAATCTCCAGAACGCTCCGATCGCCGAAGTTCCCCAAGTAATTCAGCAGTTAAGTGACTACCATGACCTACTCACTTCGAAGCTGCGAGAAGAGTTGGCCAATTCCGCGGAAGTTCCAGGAAAGCGGCTCCGATTCAGCCTCGCCCTCTTGCCGATCGACTCATCACAGCGGGATTATGTCCGTGACTGCCTGCAAACCGCCTCTGCTGAGGAGGTGGACGTAATACGACAACAGCTCGCGCCGCACAAGCAAGCGGTGGTTGTGGAACTCTGGCACACGCTCGAGACTTCGGATGGCGAGCGTGTGCTTCCCGTCGCCGGTGCTCTGGCGGGACTCGATCCGGACAATCCGCGTTGGCACGACAGCGCAACGAAGGTGGCCCGGTCGCTCGTGTCGGCGAATCCGACCGATTTCGGGTCGTGGCTCAGGGTTTTCCGCTCCGCGGGCGGCTGCCTGGTTAACCCATTGGTTGAGCTACACCAGACGTCTGATGGTCAGCTTACCAATGAGCAGACGGCACATGCCGTGGAGTTGCTCGCAGATTACGCAAGCAACGACGTGAAAGTACTGGTCAATTTGCTGCTCGACGCGACTCCGGATGAATACAAAGTCCTCTTGCCACAGGTCAAGCAGCACAAGGACGCGGCGATTGCTCTCTGCGAGCAAGAAATCGCTCGAACGCTTACCTATGACTGGCGCGATCCGCCGGACAACCCAGGTCAGCTCGATGACGTCACGCGCAGTGTGATCAAGAACTCACTCGGCGTTGTGGCCGAACGATTTGCGTTCTGTCAGACACTGCCACTGGGCGAGTTTGAAGAAGTCAATGCGCAGCTGTGTCGAGCTGGTTATCGCGCAACTCGCTTCCGACCTTACAACGTCGACAAGTCTGTTCTGGTGGCTGCCGTCTGGATACGCGATGGACGCGAGGCAGCAATTCTGTATGGCCGGGACGCAAATGACATCCTCGAGGAAGACCTGAAATTCAGAAGCCGCGGGTACTTCGGGTCCGATGTAGCGGGCTATCTTGACTGGACGGATGACGTTCCGAAGGAGCGCTACGCAGCGGTGTGGGTTGCCACAGGGGACGCCGCTTGGGAATCCTGGATCTACGTCGGCGTTGGACCGGGCGATGACGCCCACGAGTCAGCTGATACAGGGCTGCGTAATGGCGGATTCGGAGTTCGCGACACACTTCAGATGTTCCGAAATAATTCTGGCACAATCCGCTACTCCGGAGTGCGTCACCAAGGGAGGCAAGATTCGCCTTGGTGGTGGCGTCTGACTACTCGTCAGTTGGAGCAACATCGGGGCGAATACATGGGGCTGGCTGTTCGGGACGTTCAATGTTTGACAGCCCGACGAATGGATCTCGAGGCCGAGCTGCGCCGACGTTTGGAGTTCGGAGATGCGATTGCGGCATACTACCTGTTGGATACGGCGCAGGCACTGGATCGCCTCGCGCCAGGACCAGATGACGGCGCGGACAAAGAGAAAACCTTGTTGCGGGCCGCGCTATACAGCAGACAAGGGCTTCGCGACAATGCAGAAAAGGAGCTGGCGGCTTACAATAAAGCAGCCGGAACCAGCAATCCATGGTCCACATTCGTGACGGCGCGCATCAACGAAGACAAGGTAGCGGTCAACGAGTTGTTGGCAAGAACGGACAACTGCTTGGAAAGCGATGCCTACCAGTGGGCGTTGCAGTGCGTGTGGGCATCCACCGTGTTTCGGGAATGGGATGAACCACTCGCGGAGTCATTTGCCCAACGCGCCATCGTGTTGCTGCAACGCGTCTACGTCGATAGGCAAAACGAGATCGAGTCGGACGTGTTTCTATATCCCTTGATCAAGTATCCGGACTTCGTGGAGCTGATCGATACGAACTGGGATGACTGCAGATATGCAGCCATCTGGTGGCCCTCAGCTGAATGTGAAACCGAGACCGTTTACGGCATGCCGCCAGCGGATGCGCTGCTGAGGTACGAGCAGTTGGCGACGAATGGATTTCGACCCCGCGCAATCTCAGTAGCGGCCGTGGGGAATGATCATCGCATGCAGGTCGCCTCCGTGTGGCAACGCCCTTTGGTGGCTGTGGAAGATCGCGTGTCGTTGGCGAAACGACAGGCAAATGCAACGCTGGCGTTGGCTGAACTCGGCCGAGAGGATTCGGTCTGGAAAGCGCTCGCGCAGACTTCAGATGTCAACTTGCGCAGCTGGGTAGTGAAGCGCCTCGGTGAACTGGGCATGGACCCTTCGCGTCTTCACAGGCGACTGCAAAGCGTGCTCCACGATCGCGATGGCGCAGCGGAATGTCGAGCGTTGATCTTGGCGTTGGGGGATGATACCAGTATTTCGAAAGAATCCAGAGCTCCATACGTGGGGGGTCTTCAGGAGGCATTTCAGCATCATATCGACCCGGGCGTCCACAGCAGCGCGGAATGGGTGCTGCGGCGATGGGACGAACACGCATGGCTGAAAACAGCCCGGAACAACCTGCTGCAACAGGACATGCCAGACTTTGACGCGAAGCAGGACAACGCGTCACAGTCGGCTCCCAGATGGTACGTCAGTTCCCAGGGTCCAACGTTAGCTATTCTGGGACCCGCAGCACCTTTTCTGATGGGATCGCCGGGAAGCGAGGTGGGTCGCAACTCGAACGAGAGACTTCACGACCGCGTCATTGACCACTGCTTCGCTATCTCCACGGCCCCCATCACGTTGGGACAATTCCGCCGTTTCCGACCGAGCCATGCGGGCGGGAACACAGAGACTGATATACCCCCGGACCTTGATTCGCCCGTGGTGAACGTAAACTGGTTTGCAGCGGCGGAGTACTGCAACTGGCTCAGCCAGAAGGACGGCCTGCCAGAATCGGAATGGGCGTATTTGACCAAGCAGAATGACCACGACGAGCAAGAATTCGAGCGGGCCCCGGATCATCTTACTCGGCAAGGCTATCGGCTGCCCAGTGAGGCGGAGTGGGAATTTGCCTGCCGCGCGGATGCGGCAACCAGGTATTGCTTTGGTGACGCGACTGAATTGTTGGCCGATTACGGACTATGTGCTTTTCGCTCATTGCGACCCACGCCGATCGCGTCTCTCAAGCCAAACGACTTCGGTTTGTTCGACGTGCACGGAAACGTCTGGGAGTGGTGTGACGAAATGCGTCTTGACTATCCACCGGCAACAGCGGCGTTGCCCGTCACTTTATCTGCAGATATCTCCCGACAGATCCCCAACAACGGAAGCCGTGTAGTCCGAGGTGGGGCTTTTGACTCATTCGAGAAGCAGTTGCGTTCGGCCTGTCGTAAGGGTTGGACTCCGAGTACAGCCCTGGAGAACCTGGGTTTCCGCGTGGCCAGAACGTATCGTCATTCAACACTTCCTCCAAGTCCCGTGGATCGCATCGTCGAGTTGTTGGCGAAGGAGAAGGATCGTACCGCAGCCGTAACGGCGCTCAAGGATGTGATACGCGACGTAGGCGAACAGGATGTGTTCAAGCAACTGATTGAGCGGCTTGAAAGCGGTCCTTTGTTTGAACAGATTCTCCAGGACCTCAACGCCGATCCGGCGCGTTTCTCGCTCGGCCAATCCATGCAAGAGCGGATCCGCAGCCAGCCGGCCCTTGCTCAGATACACGTGAGCGAGGCGTTGCAACTGATCGAGGATCCGCACCCCGTGCGAGTGGCGATTGTCGGTGACGGCGTGGCACGATACTTGCCGATTTTCGGAGGTCGAGTGAAGACCAGTGACTTCGAGTATGCTCGCTCACGCAGGAGGGAATTGCCGTTTGGATTTCGGTACAACACGGGGCTTGCCGCACTGATTGCGGCGATAGCGCCGGCAGCCGAAATATACACGGCGTCCACAGGGCGTGAGGGAGTCATTAGCCAAGGCGATCTGAGTGATGCCATCGAAGAGGCAACCAGATCAGAGGCCAAAGTGATTATTGTCACGTATGGTGGCAGTACTCCGGATGTGACTCAGCAGAAGACGTTGGAGCAGGTGTCCATGCGAGGCGTGCTTCTGTTTGCAGGAGCAGGCGACGATAATGCCGCAAGCTGTCTCTTTCCGGCCGCGTACCCGGGAGTTATTGCTGTCGGTGCCACGGACTTGACCGGGAATCGAGCCGAGTACTCCAATTACGGCACTTTGGTGGATCTGGCTGCGCCGGGCGGACGAGCTGATCCCGAAATGATCTCGACGGTCGACCAAGAAGGGAATCCCTGCCTCGACCGAGGCACAGGTTGTGCCGTCGCCATTGCGGCAGGTGTGGCGGCAATGGTCCTGTCGGCCAATCCGGACCTGACTGCCGACGAAGTGGCGAAGATCTTGAAGGAAACAGCGGTCAAGGGGGGCGGGTCGTTTGCATCCGGCTGTGTGGATGCGTTGGCCGCCGTCCAGATGGCTATTCGTCTGCGCAAAGACAATAGTGATTAGACCTGCACCAGACCGTAGAGGGGCGTCACAGCGGTCACCTGGTCAGCGAAGCCCAGCTGTGATTGATCTGCCACCACGCGATAACCAGGTGAAATAGCAACTGCTACCGCGCAGCACCTCCGCCTTCAGGCTGGTGAACCCGCGACGGGCGCCATTGCCGCATTCGGTCGCCAATCGCTGGGCTTCACCGACTGTGCCGGCAACTGCGTGATTACCTGAGCGATGAGCGATCGTTCCACTCCAACTTCTGTGGACGCCGGCCTCACTGCTGCGGCTTTCCATGCTGTATGCTGAACAGGCGTTGATTACGGGCAGAGCGTCGCTGAGGAAGAGGACGCTACGCGGCTTACCCTGCCGGCGCAGCACGTCGCGGGGCGACTCCAGGCACATACCATAAGACTATGCACGCATCTCACTGCATACCATACTATTGAAATGGCGTCACATGGTCGTCACAATGCCCATACGCCCCGACAACGATTTCGAGTGGCAGGCAGGACGACAGCAGCAAAGGGGGCGGCCAGTGGTGAGGCGGTGATGTGTCGCCTGCAGTTGCCTGTTGGCAAGGAGGAGCCACATGCTGACAGCTCAATCGAAAGTGTATGTATGCAGCTCGAGCGGCGAGTTCGGTTCGTCGACATCGGGCGTGCGCAGCGTACTGCTGCGGACGTTACGGCGGTTAGTCGGTGCCGAGAACGTCTATGAGTCGCCGCTCATGAAGGCTCGCACGAAGAAGAAGCAGACGTGCGGCCGAAAGGTGCATAACCTTATGAGTCGCTGTGACTGCGTCGTGTGCCTGGTCGGATGTCAGTTTGGCGGCGAGCCGGCTACCTGGCCTGCTAACGAGACGCGGCGATCGTATGCACAACTGGAATATGACCTGGCCCGCTGCCTCGGTAAACGACTGATTCGATGTGTGGCAGATCGTTCCCTGCACAACCAATCGGATGGCGACACGCCAGCTGAGGAGATGCAGAACGCCGGGCTTCAAACGGCGTTTCGCGACGAGGCCCGGCGAGGCGATTTCGATTACCTAGAATTTGCCACTCCCGGTCAACTGCGATATGAGCTGTCCTCGCTCTTCAACACCGAAACGGCTCAGCACGCTCCACCCCGCCGGCCGTCTCCCGTGGGGCAGATATGCACCGGGAGCGAACACTGGATAACGCGAATCCGCGATGCATTAGTCGCTGCCACAGGCGGAGGCGCAGCTAGTGGCCTGGAGCAGGCTCGAATCCGCCAACTGTGGGACCTGATGGTCAGCCAGCTTCCGGAACATCCCGCAGCCGACCTGCCGGCGGAAGTCGGAGAGTACCGAGCCCTGGTGTGCGGTCCCCACCACGGCGAGTCGCTCCCGCAGCGTCTGGCCGAACTCGAAGCGGCGATCGTACTGAACCTGGACGACCAGGACGATTCACCGTTCGAAACCATCCTGTCCGAATCTGTCGAGTGGATTCGAATTCACCCTGAGTACTTCTTGGTTCTCAAGAACCGTGATCCCCATTTCGCGCAGCAGATCGTCGTGGAACTACTGGCCGACCTGGTGGCAGGCAACGTCGTGTTGACTCAGCCCATCCATGATCTGCCAGCGGATGTGAAACCCATTGATCTCGCGCTGCTTGTCCCTCGCGAGGCTTCCGCGTACGTACTGGAAGGCACACAAAGCCGACCCATACACACAGACACTGATGCCGGCACCGCAAATGGGCTCGTCAGCGCACTGGATGGTGTGGCCCAGAGCATCGAACTGGCTGTTGCCTGCATCAACACCGCTGGCGTGTCGCTGGCCGACTACTTTCAGCGATGGCAATATCAACAGCGCCATGTGTCCAAAGCAGACGTTCTTCCGGGAGTCTGCTGTCCGAAGAGCTTCATCACCACTCTGCGCACGACTTTTACGGCGCTGAGTGACCGTGCGCAGCATCTGCTGCGGTTTTCGGCGGCGTTGGAAGACGCTTCGATTCCGCAACTGCTTCTGGAGTCCCAGGCGGTGGCCACCTGGCTACTACAGGAAACCACGCACACGACTGTTCAGAATGAACCTCTCAAGGTTGATGGCAGCGGAACGGAGGAATGTGAAGAGGCGGTAGCTGAGCTACTCCAATATGGTCTGCTTCACCCCGAAGTGATAACGTGCGAGGGGAACGAATGTCGGCCCGCACGCGTTGTGCGGGCCGTACGGCTGCACCACCTTGCTCGGCAATGGGTGCGTCATTGCCAGGCGGCCATCGACCCCGTCAGCGTGCTGTCGGCCATTCTGGAGATTCTGCCAGTTGACCCGTTCGACCATCATTCGTGGCCGCTCTGGGAACTCGTCCGGCCGCACGCCACTTCGATCCTGGCGGCATTGGACCCGACAGATAACAGCAAACTCGAGCAGAACTCTCTTCCCCCTGCCCTCCCCCGGATGCAAAGTCGGGAGGGGACGGAGTTATCCGATCAGCTCCTGCCCGGTTTGACCAATTTGACTCGGCAGTTAGGCCAATACCTTCACGGCAGTGGCGAGTACACCGCAGCAGAACCGCTACTCGAACGGGCACTCGAACTGCAGCGACAGCTGACCGGCTCCGACAGCCAGGAAACCGCCGAGGCGCTCGAGCACCTCGCTGGCTTATATCTCGCCAACGGCCGGCCCACGCTCGCGGAGGAGCATGCGCGCCAGGCGCTGAGAATCAAAGAGAGCCGATTCCATGCCCGGCATCGGACACTGGCCAATCCGCTGCATCTACTTGGGGAGGTCCTGCAGGAACGCGGCCAGTATGTGGAGGCTGAGAAGTATTTGCGCCAGGCACTCACGATTCGCGAGTCGCAAGGTCCCGGTAACGAATTGGACGTCGCGGAGAGTTTGAGTGGGTTGGCGTCGCTATTACTAGATCAGGCCCACTTCCACGAATCTGAAGCGTTGTATCGGCAATCGCTGATGATCCACCGGGATCGCTTGCCTTCCTCGCACCCGTTGATTGCCGAGGGGCTCGATTCGATCGCATGGGCCCTGCAGCGTCGCGGCAATTACGACGAGGCAGGACGCCTGTTGCGTGAGTCGCTGCAGCTACGCGAATGGGCATACGGGTCGATGCACCCCCTAGTTTCCGCCTCGTTGAACAACCTTGCACTGCTATTGGCCGATCGTGGGGCGCGCGATGAAGCCGAACCACTCTACCGTCGTTCGTTGCGCATCAAGGAGAAGCAACTGCAGCCCCTCCATCCTGACCGAGCTGCCAACCTGGACAACCTGGCCGGATTGCTGAGACTGCAGCAGAAGCACACAGAAGCGGAGACACTGTTCCAGCAGGCACTGGAAATCCGTGAAACCACTTTGGGGCCTGCCCACCCCGATGTGTCCATCACATTGAACAACTACGGCCTGTTACTGGTCGAACAAGGTCGCTTCAGCGAAGCGGAGGCGTTCTATCGGCGTTCGTTATCCATCAAGGAGCGGGCCCTCAGTTCATCCCATCTGGACTGCGCAACCACGCTGGAGAATCTCGCCCACCTGCTCAGAGTCCGGAAGCACTATGGCGAGGCAGAATCGCTCTTTCGCCGGGCCTTGCAGATCCGTGAAGTAACCGGGAAATCCCATCACCTGGACACCGCCACGACGCTCAACAACCTGGCAGTACTCTACGACAATCAGGATCGACTGGACGAGGCAGAACGACTCTACCTGCAATCGCTGCAGATCAAACGGAGCACTCCCTCCACACCCTACGCCGACATTGCGATCACCCTCGAAAACCTCGGGCGGTTGCTCCAGCGGCAGCAGCGGTTGAATGAGTCGCAACAGTATTTCCGCGAGGCCCTCCAGGTGCGCGAGTCGGCCAAAGGGAGCCAACATCCCGAAGTGGCCGAGGACGTGTTTCACATCGCGTCAATACTGGACGAACGCGGTGAATATGCTGAGGCTGAAGCATGGTACCGCAAAGCCCTCCGGATTCAAGAGACGGCGCAGCCGGTACCTACACTCGCACTTGCGACCACCTGTGCGCAGCTCGCGGAACTGCTGCGAACCGCCAAGCGATACCCGGAGTCGGAACGGCTGTTTCACCGTGCCCTGTTTCTGCGGGTGGCCGTGCTGGGTGCAGACCACGTGGAGGTCGCCACAACATACAACAATCTGGCAGTGCTCCTGGTTGATCGTGGAAAGCTCGCGGAGGCGGAGGCCTTATACCGCCGCTGCATCGCCATCAAAGAACAAGTCCAGCCGATCGATGGTCTGGACCTGGCAATCACCGTCAACAACCTGGCTCACCTGGTCTTCGCCCAGAATCAGTACGCCGAGGCAGAGGCCCTCTATTGGCGAGTTCTGCAACTGCGGGAACCACTTTGGGGTGGCGACCACGTGGACGCCTTGCCAACTCTCAACAGACTAGCCACTCTGTCGTTTCAACGAGGCAACTACCGCCAGGCCGAATCGGTAATCACTCGGGTGTTGCGCATCACCCAGCAGGCGTTTGGCGCACGCGACCCGCGGATGGCCGCACCTTTGTCAATTCTGGCTCGGGTGCTGCAGGTACAATACCGGTTTGAAGAGGCCAAGGCGGCGATGAAGCGATTTGCGTCAGTTGTCGATCAACTCCCAGCGCACGAACAGTTGGCTTTGGCGGATGTCATTCAGCACTCCGCCGACATGTTGGGTGAAATCGGACAGACGGCGGCGGCCGCGCGGCTCGCCACGCAACTGGCATTAGCGCGCCAGCGCAATTGACAGTCACGCAAGAGACATAATTGCATTGAGTTCTTCTCCAGTACAATCCCTATCATTGCCGCGACCTCGTTGCTGGGCCGACCGCTTGCCAAAGAAAGTCCGGCGGACAATCGCGGCACCGGAGGCGGCATCGTGTCTTCACTGAGTCAGGAAAGGACTCTGATTTTCATGTCGTTTCATCCCTCAAGTACCTCACAACGATGTTGCACATTCCCTGAAACGAAATGGAAGGATCGCGGGAAACAAAACGTCCGTGGTTAGCCGGTTTCCCACGCTCCGCGCGAGCGTGGCTACAAGAACAACGCCGAAGTTGCTTTTCCTCGTGGCTAACCACACGGCCTGATCGGCGTCTCCCCATGGTGTGACGACCCGACCTACATGGACTGCCCGGCGTTTTTCGACCGGACATCCAGATACATAGGTGGGTCGCGCGCGACCATTCCCCACAACAGAATCCCGGTGCTTCACTCATTGCCAAGCCAGCCAGCCGCGTTCATAGCGGAACGCTATGAGTGATATCATGGACTGACTTCACAATTGACTGCTTCACGCAGCTTGGTCACAATCAGCAGACAGCCTTTGCATAGGCCCACGTGACGTCATTTTCGTAATTGATAACAGTTTTCCGCGTTGTAATTGAGTCCGCCATATGGTCCAATCAGTGGCGCGTTGCCGGCTACTTGTTGCGAGTGCCGAACGACCGTCTGAGGTAGCATTGGATTGATTGGATATGTCCGTTTCGTCACCGCCGCCATGAAATCGGCGGGGCAGTTCAGTCTCCGACAGAAACGTGAGGGAACAATGGCAATCCAGGTAACCTGCAGTTGCGGAAAACAGTACAGCGTTTCCGAAGACTTTGCCGGTAAGAAGGCGATCTGCAAACGTTGTGGGAAAGAGTTCAGGATTCCCTCAGCTCACGAGGCAACGGGTTCTGATTCGCTGTTTGATGCATTGGACGACGAGACGGCCACGTCGGGCAACCTGTTGCCTGTATCGCATCCACGATCCAACGCTGGCCGAACCAATGCGAGTACCGCGATTATTGTGAGCACTGTGGCTGGAACTGCTCTCGCGATGCTTGCCATAGGGATTGGTCTACACGCCCTGATGAATCCCACGCCACCTTCCACGGCCCCTGTTGCGATTGGGCCGCGCAATCCAACAGGCGTGCAGGCAGATCCTGAACAAGAGACCGACGCTACATCGGTCCAACGAAATGTTCCGCCCAAGCCGCCCGCAGTGCCCCCGTCGACGCAGGGTACGCCTACCGTCTGCGTCGCAACCAACCTCTGGGGCGCAACGATCGAGGTGCTCAATTCAGAATCCGGAGAAACGGTCGACTCGCGCACTCTGGAAGGCGATCAGGTGGAGCAGTCGTTCACACTCGCGGCAAATGGGAACTACAAATACCGCGTTTCTATTGGCAAGATCGTTCGAGAGCGGGCGGACGTCGCGTCGAATGGCCGCGTTGAGTTAATGTTCGACCAAGGAGATGTGGCGGAATTCTGTCGATTGTCTGCTTGCCTGATCAGGCTTCCAGAGGGAGGGCACGGGTCTGGTTTTCTCTTACAGGATCGCCAGACGATTATTACAGCCGCTCACGTGCTGACAACAAAAAGAGTTGAGGACGTTGAGTTCGTATTCGACCCGACCAATGATGAAGAGATCCATAAGGGAGCGCAGCTTATGGATTTTGACGCCGAGAATGATTTTGCCATCGTGCACCTGGCAGCGCCGGTCGCTCCGAAGTGGCCGTATCTGTGGCCCGCCAGCGAGACACCCAGCTCGGAACAGATCGTCCTTGATCGACAGGCGGGCACGATCACCCAGAAGAATACGGCAGTCGTTACCATCGGGAACCCGGGCGAAGGCGAGAGCTATCGGCCGCTCTACATGCGGCAGACGAGCATTGTCGACAGAGGGGCCAACATACTCCGACTGGGAACTGAGCTGAAGCCTGGCGAAAGCGGCGGTCCCGTCTGCCTGTCGAGCAATGGAATGGCGGTCGGCTTGATCAGCTTTAAGATCGACGACCCGAGAAACTACCGAGTGGACGGGATGACGTTCGCACGTTCGATCACCATGGTGAACGATTCACTGCGCAACTGGCGACAACGAAGCCCGGAATCGCAACTGAAAGAGATGGAGCGGGTGAGTGAACAATTTGCGCAACGCTACGGGTGTCGATGCGCTTACCTTGCTGGTCTCCACATGCTGCTCGACTCTCTGATTTATCTTGACTGCTGTGTCGACGTCGCCAACGACTGTCTTCACTTCATCGTCCCCTTTGACGCTCAGCAACAACAGGAATTTCAAATGCACCAACTGCGTGGGCTGAAGAGTTCACAACTTCGGGCAATCCGAGAGCGGATGAATAAGGAAAGAGCAACCAAGGTGGACGAGTATTTAAAGACGCGGTGTGCCAAATTGACTGAGAGGATTCGAGAGAAGGTGACACCGCACATCCAGGAAGAATGCGAAAAGTGGTACCACGATGCAATTGGAGATGACACGGTGGACGAGACGCTCAAGCAACATCTTAAGGATGCTCATGAGGGCTACACCTATCTGAAGCAACTGGCGGAAAACTTCGACACCAATGAACGGACGAAGTCGACGACTCCACAACAATTTGTTGAAGACCTTATTCAGCAAGGAAACGATGCAATCCGATCTGCGAGCACTGCCATGAAAGAAGCGGCACAGGGCCTGTGACACAATTGGCCGTTCTCTGCGAGAAGTACCTGCTTGGGACGTTTCTTCCGGTACACATCCTGCTAGATGATGTCACGAACGGACCGGCGGCCGATTGCCCGTTGTAGTTCCCCCCGACCGCTCACCGACTGCCCGAACAAGCCTTCCGCACAATCGCTGATGGCCGCGGCTTTTCCTGATCGCGACGTTAACATGCTGCGTGTTCTATATGACGACGAGTTCGACCTTTAATACTCTGCTGACGCGAGTTCACGAAGTACTCCAATCAAGGCTCTTTCGAGACAATGCCACATGCTTCGACCGCCGTCCCCTGATTCGCCTTGCGAATTCGCTTGGTGGACCGCAGATGAAATTGCTGCACTGGCACACACTTCATGAAATGGGGCGAATACCACACAGCGACGAAGGGCATGCCGTTGACGCGATTGCGGGAATTGACTCTTTTGGTGCACCGCTCGTCGAAATCATCATGGTGAGTCACCGCTGGTCTCGCCGGCCGATGCGCGCTGAGCCAGTTCCAAAATACAATCCGCCAAACGCGGCAGATCATGCCGAGGCCAGACAGGAACCGATACTTCCGGCTGATCGTCGCTGACAACAGCCGCCAGGTCCGACCGCTCGGACACCAGGCAGCGGGTTCCCCGCGCTGCCCGCCACACTTCAATCTTCGGACCTGCCGCATCGATGTCGCCTTCGATCAGCACCAACGTACAGTCAGCGAACAAGGGTGCCAGCCGCTCGTATTCGCTGCGCCCGTCGCGGCTCATGAACACTCCGATCGAGTCTGCAGTGATAATGGCGGCCGGCTGAGCACCGGCGGTCCGATGTCGATGGGAATCCTTACCCGGATGGTCCAGTTCGTGGACATGCGGCGAGTGCTTGATCGTGCCCACGCATATCCCGCGTCGACAGAACTCCTGCACCAGGTCAACGATCAGTGTTGTCTTGCCGTGGTTCTTTCGTCCCACAACGTGAATGCGATTCATGAGCGAGTCCACCAAAGTAGCTCAAGACGAGGTGGCCGAATGCGACATGGTCTCCGGCCACGCATCGCTTGACTGCGCGAAAAAACGCGCTCCGGGCCTGTCGGCAGAATAGCAGACTCGGTCCTCGGCAGCAACATCGCTGGGCCCTTCGCTTCTTCATCCGATAACCGTCGCTGATGCCTCGGCATCATTGATTGTATTCGTCCAAGACAGTGCGGGTCGTTGCGAGAACTCAGCAAATGCAGGAAGAGGGTTGCCACACAGTACAACGATCCAATAGCATGAAGGCCTGCAGGCAACAACCAGAGCGCGCACCGGAGAAGACCGAAAGTCTGTCGCAACAGGTGAATCCCCGTGCCTCCAACGCAACGCGGCGCCTGACGGGATCATGCGACAGCGTCTGGCAGTTTTGCTGGCCGATGATCCGGGGACGCGATCCATCCAGTCACATGATATCCGACGTGGTCAGACATGGCAGAGAACGTACTTGACTTCACACTGCGCAGTGAAGCGCTGGACGAATTGCGGAAGGTCAGCGTGTTCTTGCCTCCACGTTTTCGTCGAGGTGCCACCTACCCTGTACTTTTTTGCGCAGACGGACAGGCCATCCAAGGTTTCTCTCATCGCCTGGCCCGTACCATGGAACAAGACGATATTCCCCCTTCGATCCTGATTGGTGCGCATAGCAGCGACGAATATCGTGTCGAGGAGTACATTGACGGAGTAGACGATCTTCGCTTCGAGGCACATGAGCGTTTTTTCGTCAGCGAATTATCCGATTGGAGCAGGGCCAGACTAGCCCTCACTCTGGCTCGCGACTCGTGTGGCGTATTTGGATTCTCCAACGGAGCCGCCTTGGCACTATCGCTCGCCGTCCGCCATCGCGAACAATACGGCGTTGCCATAGCTTTCTCAATTGCCGGTGGACCCCATCGAGTGGAAGAGTCGCAATACGCTCACCGTCCAATCGCGAAGTATTACCTGGCGTCGGGAACCCGCGAAAAGCCGTTTTGCAGAACAGGTCGGGCTATCGCTGAGATTCTCGACAAGCACGGGGTCGAGCATGCCCTGAGTGAACGATGTGCAGGACACGACTTCGACTTCTGGGATTCCGAACTTCCCGAGGCGATCCGCTGGTCATTTCCTCGACCTGAAGCGAACTGGCTGTCACGCCTCTCCACGTTCCTATTCCGCACATCCTGATCGCCCTTCGCCGCCTGCTGCCGTTCCACTCGAGGCAACTGCTCAGCAGCAGGCGGACCTGACGGCAATCGCGAAGGCCCCGCGAGCAGGTCGTTCATGCGACTCCGACCAACGCCACCCGAGCAAAGGTCTGGCGTGCGCGCTTTCTCGCCAGTAATTCTCTTTGTGCCACGTGCAGGGTTTTCCTGGCACAGGCCGATCAAGCCGTCGGGGATCGCGGGAGTCTGCGCGCACACCGCTCAGCCAGCGCGCACTCACGAGATGGTGAATTGGCAACCATGGTCTGCATCATGCTCAGCGTGGATGGAGACATCCTGAAGTGTCGGGTGGTTGATCAAAAAGCGAGCGAGGGGAGCGACAAGCAGGGACTCGAGCGTGCGTTGGAGCGGACGAGCACCAAAGCGAACGTCGAATCCAGCGTGCAGCAGATGTTCGGCCAGCGCCTCGCCGATGTGCAACTGGATTCGCGACTGGCGAAGCCCTTCGCGGTTGCTGATCTCCGCCACTTCCTTGCGAATTATCGCCCGGCACGATGCCCGCTCCAGCGGCTGGAAAGTGACCAGTTGGTCGAGACGATTGAAGAACTCCGGACGAAAGAAAGCGCGGACGTCCATCTCGTAATTGGGCCGGGTCTGAGGTCTCAGTCCGAGTGAGTTACGAGCCGTGGCGCCCAGATTGGACGTCATGATCACCACGCTGCTGTGGAACGTCGTGACACGTCCGAACCGGTCGGTCAGGCGCCCATCATCGAGTACACTCAGCAGAACGTCGTACACTTCCGCCGCCGCCTTCTCGATCTCGTCCAGCAGAACGACGGAAAACGGCTGCTGCCTCACGCGACTGACAAATTCACTCGAGCTGCCATCCTCCTTCGTCGTCAGACGGTCCACCGCGTAAGGCGATGAATACTCACTCATGTCCAGCCGGACCAGGCGGTCGATGACGCGACCATGTCCGAACAGATACTGCGCCACGGTCCTGGCCAGCTGCGTCTTCCCGACGCCGGTTGGTCCACAGAACAGAAGGACACTCAACGGGCGGCGCGGATCGTTCAGACCGGTTTTGAACCGGGCGATCACGTCGACCATCACTCGGCAGGCCTCTTGCTGCCCGATCACCTGTCCACACAGCTCCTGCTCCAGAGCATCCACATCCAAAGGACAGTCGTCACGAATCAGGTGGCTCGGCAACCCCGTCTCGCGTGTGAACTGATCAATCGTCCTGGACGCCGTGAGCAGGTCAATACGATCCGCGCGGGCTCGATCAAACAATTCGGACAGGAACCCGCTGGCGGCACCGGGCAGTGGATGATAAGGGAGAAAGCGGCGATACAAGTGAAATACGTGGTCTCCCAAGTGCTCTTCCACGCTCAGCTTGGCGTCTCGCGCACGCAGGTCGAGCGACCGGTGAACTGCGTCTCGCGCCTCGGCATCGGTCAGGTCTTCCAGACGCAACACCTGAAACAGGTCGACAAATCCCGGCAGCAGGTGCCGTCCAGCTTCGAGTTCTTCCGGAGTCGCTTCGACGACCATCCTCAGCTGCCCGTCGCGCAGATACGACTGGAAGAATGCTGCCACGCTGCTCCCCGTTCCCGCTCCCCCCAACAACATCAGGTCTCGCAGGCTTTCCAGACAGAGAACGCCATCCATCGAACTCAACTCGGAAATCGCCTGCTCGACACGCTCTTCCCATTGCCCGAGGTACTTCATGCCGGCCACCAATCGTCCGGCGTTTGTTTGCCAGTATCGATGTCGTGTCGGCAGCTCTTCACTTTCCGCCTTCGCTCGGTCGCGTTCCAGAGTCCGCACCGCGTGAACCAGAATACTCGTCTTGCCCGACCCACGTTTGCCGACCAGGAGCACATTGGCCCGCTCCGTCCCCAATCGCTGCACCAGGTCCCGCATTTCCCGGTCGCGTTTCCAGAGATGGGAAAAGCGTTTGCGAAACCCGGTCTGCCCCAGAGCCTGAGCAACTCGCGACAGGAGAGCCGGTCCTTCATTGAGCACCGGGCGGTGAATTGTCTCAGGTATGCGGACGCTGACATGTTCGATAACGCAGGATTCCGGCGGCAGAAACCGCGCCAACTCCTGGGGTGTACGGCGCGATAAGGCGCGACGGACTGTCTCCGCCACCAACGGTCGCAGTTCCTTGCGATCGAAGAAATGAAAGCTCATTCCCAGTGTCGGCATGGAGCAAAGCAGCAATCCGCTCTGTTGATGACCGACCACGCACGGGATCTGAAGGTCAATCTGCTCCGGGCAAGGATAGACTCGCTTCTGGGCCCGATATTCAGGGCGCACGGACACTCGCACGTGCAGCAGGCTCGGATCGTGAAAATCGGGAACCAGCCAGGGCTCTTTTCTCAGAATCCAATTCACGTAGGAGCGTACTTGCCGGATCGCATCCGACGGAGTATCGGCAACGCCGACCATGGTCGGTTCACCTAGGTTGGGTTCTACCGACGCGGCTGTGTAGCCACCCTGAACATCTCGCCAGACAAGGATTGGCAGTCGGTAGGTCGTCATGAATCAACAGTCCTGTAACTCGGGCGGCACGGAGAGCAGCCGAGAAAGAGACACCCAGCCGCCTGGAATGGCTCGTTCATAGCGAAAGTCAAGACAAAGGCCGGATGATTCATCCTCCATAGTGACAACAGGTTGACATACATAAGATCCGGCAACTCCCATTTCTTCAGGCCCGGCCGGCGTCGCGCGGTGAATCACGTCCCGCGTCAGGAAGCGCTCCAATACCTCGTCAACCGACTCGGCGTCCCTCAGCGGGAAGGCCATGACCTGATACACAAAGAAGCGACCGTCGCAAGCAACGACCAGATGAGTTCCCTCGTGCAGCCTCGCCAGACGCTGAGCAGACGGGCCTTCCAGAACAGCGAGCTGCAGATCGGGTGGCAGCGCGGCGGGTGCTGGCAGGCCGTCAATGGCTGATTCACCATCGATCGATTGATCGACAGGATGCGGTGGCCATGCAGACCATTCCAGGCCGAATGACATACCGTCATCCCGGGTTATCGTGCGGGCCATCTGCCAGTCGCCAGAGCGCCACGACAACGAGTCTGTCACACGGGACATGAAGCGTTTACGCTCCCCGGGATCGCCGCCGGGGCTGCGCACGATCAGAAGAGTTCGTTCGTGTGGCCAGCCACGTTCCTCTGGCTTGATGGCTTCGAGCAGCGCCAGGCGATCGAGCAATTCCAACCAGACCCCCAGAATCTCCGCAGGCGCAAGTCGCTGCAATTGAACCATCAATTCCTGGCAATACTGACGCACATCTTCCGCCGCATACAACTCCTTGAGCACGCGGCGATCTCTAGGCCGTCCGTAGCGAGTGATTTTCCCCGATCGGCGTCCTGGCCGGGACTGCAACACGGGTACCGACACGCCGCTCGTGGGTGTCTGGCGGGTCTCCACCAGGTGCCGAAGCAGAGCGCGCGTATCTTGTATGAGTTCCATGAGCCCGAGATACCATGCGAACTGTGGCTCTACGTTTCCGGCCACGATCTCCCCTTCAGGACGAGCCGCGATGCAGGTGTGCGTGATCCGGTCAAGTGCCGAGTGTGCTCGAGCAATGTGTTCGTTCGAAACGTCCACCGGCATGCCGCGACCGGTCTCCGGCCACGGATCCGTCTGGACCAGAGGTGTGACTCGGACGTTCAGGTGCGTGTCGCGAACGGACACTTCCAGCACGGTGGGAGTATCGGGCACTACCGCCGCCAGCTGGCGTGCCAAGGGGGCCACCAGTTCATGTTCGACCGCACGGCGCATGGCCCGGGCTCCCAGCGCGCCATCGAAACCTCGGTCAATCATCCGCTCGCGTGCGTCAGCGGAGATATCCACGACGCATTTGCGCCGTCGCAAGCCGTGCCGGCCTGTCGCCTCAAGAACCAGGCTTTCGGCGATCCGGCCAAGCTCCTCGCGTGACAGTTGCCGAAAGGGAACGATCCGATCCAATCGATTGAAGAACTCCGGCCGGAAGAAGTCCCGCACAGCCTTCTCCAAGGTGCTCGCCTGGGACCGGTCATCGCCGCCGCCGAAGCCGAGTCCCTGGGAGGTGTCGCGTGTGCCAAGGTTTGATGTGAGGATGATGACGGCGTTGCTGAAATCGGTCGTCCTTCCCAGCGATTCGGTCAATCGTGCTTCCCCCAATACCTGCAGCAGGAGGTCGAACACGTCCGGATGGGCTTTTTCAATCTCGTCGAACAGCAGCACGCAAAACGGCTGATGCCGCACAGCGGACGTGAGCAAGCCTTCCGGCCGACCGATAGTGCCGACCAAGCGTGTCGCTGCCTGCGCAGAGACATACTCGTTCATGTCAAATCGCAGCAGACGAGATTCCTCGCCGAACAGGTAGGCCGCCAGCGCCTTGGCACACTCCGTCTTTCCCACACCGGTCGGCCCCAGAAAGAACAGCGATCCCAGCGGTCGATGCGGATCGTTCAAGCGAGCCTTGGCAACAGACACCACATCGACCATGGCCTCGACAGCGTCCTCTTGACCGATGATCCGCTGGTGCAGGTCCCGGGCGATCTCCTGACGAGAAAGCTGCTCCCGAGTATCAAGGAAATTCAGTTGCAGCCCGCTCTTTCTGTGAAACTCCTGCATGACATCCTGACGCTGAACCGCACGTCCGCGGTATTTCACCGCCAGTTGTGTGAGCCAGGTCGCGGCCTTGCCCGGAAATGCCGCGGCAGGCTGAAATCGCCTCGTCAAATCCATGACCGTGGGGAGCACTTCCAGGTCACATTGCACTCGATAAGATGTTTCCAGCCGACGGATGACCTCCAACAACGTGATGACCGTTGCTTCTTCGCTCGGCTCGCCGACCGACACGATCTGGAACATATCGGCAAAGCCGCGATCGCGCTCGCGTAAGAGCCGCAGCTGCTCCGGGGTCATTTCAGCCAATAGTCGCACCTCCCGTCGCTCGACGTAGGGTTGGAGAACGTCGGCTGCCGACAAGTTCGACTGGGACGTGACGCCCGCTTGGAACAACGCCACCAGGTCGTCGAAATACAGCACGTGTTTCTTCTTACTCGCATGCTGCAAGATCGCCAGCCATCGGTTTTCCCACTGGCCGACGTAGGACATGCCGGTGACCAGCCGCTGTGGGGCAATCCGCCAGAACTGACCGCGGTCGACATGAGCCTGTGCGGAGCCCTGAGATCGTGCAGCCATGTCGCGAAACACGACTTCGTGGACCAGAGTGGTCTTCCCCACCAGAGGGCGACCCACCAACAGGACGGGGCGATTATCTGAAGCCGCCAGTAACTGCGTCAGTGTCTGGACCAACTCGTCGCGTTGTACCGCACGCACGAGTTGGTGCGGGTACATCGCGTGGAGTGACCGCCCGACTCGCCGAAGTTCTGCAGCGCCATCGACCGCCGTCACGTCCTGCAGCATCGCGAACTGCTGCTTGCCGTTCTTGAGTTGAGGCACGCGCGTGCTGATCTCGATATCCAGTACGCTCAGCGACGGCCTCCGCTTCATTCGTAGTCGGCTCAGTTGTATCTGGACCTCGGCAAACTCCCGTTTTCGTTCCAGGTCACGCAAGTACTGCGTCAGGACGGCATTTGTTCGCTCCCAAATGTCGTTGGCAGACCCGACTTCATACCACAAATCGCACAGATGCGGCAGAAAGGCCAGGGTGCGTTCTTGCTCCACAAATGTGGCCGCTACGAGCGGGCATCGCTCCATTCCTCGATTCAGTTCCAGCTTCAGATCCAGCCAGTGCAGCGTCACGTCGGGCGAGAAGGAGAAGTGTGAGAGTTGGCGGAGCTCGCCTTCGCGGACCAGCGACTGCAGGTGTTCACGCAGCATGTTCTCGAGTCGCCGGTTCGCAATACTCAGGTCATGATCCACGGCTTCCGGAGAAGAGAAGAAGAGCGGGCGCACGCTGTAGAGCGAGCCCTCGGGATCGTCCTCCGGCCGCGGCTGAATCAGAATGGGAACTTCAACGATCATAGATTGGCCCAACTGTGGACGCGTTCCATCAGGTGCTGCTCGACGAGGGTGGCGAGAAATGGCTCCAGCGATTCACTCGACCAGAAGACCCGGCCAGGGCGAAGTCTGTCGTCGATGCTCTTGCGTGACTGGTTCCAGACACGGCGTTGCGGCTGATTGCCGATTCCCTCACGCCGATCGATCCGCCGCGGCGGTTGATAATCTTCGATCCTGGCCTGTGACACATGAACGAGGCATTGATGCTCACTTCGGTCCCACTGCCAACTGTGAATCCCTGCTTCCGAGGCCAGGAGAAGATGACTGCCGGGTCCCCTGATGGCCAGTGCCACTCCCGTCGCGTGCTCTGACAGATCCGGTGAGGAAGACCCATCGGAACCAAGTCGTTGGGCCACCAGTCTTGTCTGATTGGCCTGCAGGCGCAGTCTGACATCCTTCGATTCACGGTCGCCCAACAGGACTCGGCCCGGCAGGTCAGGCGGCCGATCTGAGTAGGAAAGAACCTGGTAGACATCCAACTCGTATGCTCGAGACGCGGCCAGTTGAAAATAGGACTGGGCCAGGCGATTCCGCCATGAAGCGTCGGTGCCGTAGACAATCAGCAAGATGTAATTTGGCTGCTCGTACTGCAGCGAGTAGAGGTCCAGCAACAATGTCTGGAGTGGTTGTGTCTGAGCGTCGACCTGACCGGCAACTTCGGAAGCATCGAGCGGCTGGCTTGTATACCATCGCCGCAAGACGTCGTCCTCCAACGCGATGGCATCAGCGGCAATGTGATCCACACGCTGGGCCAGTTCTTTCAAGGCAGCCAGACGTGCCTCCTGCCCAAACGCTGCAGGCTGAGGGCCACGCCTTTGCCGCACTTCATGACGCTGTTTGGCTCGTTCCAGCCGATAGACGTCGTTCTTCAGTTCCTGCACGCTCGAACAGTTCTGCAAACGCAGTGCCTGACGCCGCAACTGGACGACCGCTTCAGCCGCACTTGCTGCTTCGGCCGTTTCGACCGACGGTAGAGCTGATCCAGAAGTGCGAGCGGCAGGATCAGCCGTCCGTACGCTGAGGCGTGGTGTTGGCAGAGCCGGTCGAACCGCGATTTCCAGCAACCGGTCGGATCGAACGACATTCAGTGCCTCCGCCACCTCCGAGAGAATGAGCCGCTGAATCGCACGCTTGAGTGGCCTCGCTCCATACCGCGGATCATAACACTGCTGGACAAGCCAGGCGGGTAAAGCCTCGGCAAACGCCATGTTGACTGATCGATATCGGATGCCATCGCGATAGCACAACAACTCCAGCTCGCGACCAGCGATATCTTGAAGTACCGGCCGGCTCAACGGAAGAAAGGTCACCACCCGGTCGATCCGGTTGAACATCTCAGGACGCAGGAACTCCTGCGTCTTCGCCGCAAAATGGTTCTTCGTTCCTTCCTCTTCCGGATCTCCGCCGCTAAAACCGGGCGTTCGCCGAGCGTAGCTCTCAACGCCCAGGTTCGACGTCATGATGATCACGCTGCTGCGAAAATCGGCCAGACGCCCCGCTCCATCAGTCAGCCGCCCTTCCCCCAGTACCTGGAGCAGGAGATCGAAGAAGCGGGGATGAGCCTTCTCGAATTCGTCGAGCAGTACCACGCCGAACGGCTGTTCGCGGACTTTGGATGTCAACAGCCCCTCGCCTCGGCTTCCAGCACCGATCAGTCGATCGATGGCCCACGGGTCGGCGTACTCGCTCATGTCGATCCGCGTCAGCCGCTGGCGGTCCTGGTACAGGAACTCCGCCAGCGTCTTCGCCATCTCCGTCTTTCCGACTCCCGTCGGGCCGATGAACATCAGCGATGCCAACGGCTTGCCTGGGCGCGCCAGATTCGCCTTGACGGTCGCCAGCAGATCGACGATCAGATCGACGGCCTCGTCCTGCCCGATGACCCGCTGAGCGAACCATGCTCGTGTGGCCGCCAGGTCGAGCGGCACGGTTTCGTCGAGCAGGTGCAGCGGCAGGCCCGTCTCTCGAGAAAATGCCTGCGTGACCTCCGCGGCTGCCAGCACCTGGCCGCCCGGTGTATCAGCCAGCAGGTTCTTGAGGAATCGTAAGGGCCTTCCCGGGTAAGCAGAATAGGTTGCGTAGCGGCGATGCAAGTGGTCGAGTGCCGACAACGCCGACTCATCGACGTAAAGATCCTTGCCGTGACTGTACGCGCTGACGGCGTTCTCCAGCAACGTCCTGCTCGCCGATGGCGACGGCTCCTGCATGTCCAGTCGCACCAGTATTTCAAGCATCCCTGGAGCGAGACGTTCGAGCAGCGTCAACTCTTCCGGTGTGCACTCCCCAATCACAAGAAGTTCACCCCGAGCAATGGCCGGTCGCAGGAACTCGCCAACCCCCATGTCATTGCCTTCATACTGACCGACCTGTAGCAACTCCATCAAGTTCCCCACATGGAGAATAGCCTGCGTGCGGGCAGCCTCGCGGGTCACATTCTGACATCGTTCCTGCCACATGCCGAATCCCGACATGCCCGCCACGATCCGAGCCCCGCTGGTTGACCAGAGAGGTCGTTGATGTCTTCCCAGACGACTGCAGTCGCGGGCCAACTGGTGGACGGCCGCTGTCTTGCCGACTCCAGAAGGCCCGACCAGCAGGACACTCCGCGGAGAGTCACCATAGAGCCAATCCATGAGCTTCTGCGATACATCTTCCAGTCCAAAGACCGGCGGCGAAGCGGCTCCGATCAGTTGCAGCCCAACTTCACCGAGGACCGATTTCTGGGGAGTCGCGTGTTCCTGCTCAACCAACTGTCGCGGTGAGGGAATTTCCACGACCCGCGATACAACGTCGACCCGGACGGATTCCGTTCGCTGCAGCCAGATCAGGTCGCGGAGCGAGCCGATGACGTTGTTGCGCATCAGAGCGGCTCGTGCGTGATCCGCGATGATGCGATTCAGGTCTTCACCCCGGCTCACCACAACTTCGATGTCAAGCACCGGCAGGTATGCGATGCTGACCGTCTCCAGATGATTCCAGCAAACCGCGTGCAGACGCAGCGGCAGAGCGCCGGACCACCAGCGCGCCGGCGGAGGTGGAACATCTATCTCGATTTCTCGCACAGTCACGTCCGACACCGAACGGTACCGGTGCAGATCCAGGAGCGGCAACTCGGGCAGTAGCCGTGTGGCACAACGGAGCAGATCCTGCTGCACGCGGCGCAGCTCGTCCTGGTAGGCGACGACCTGGGGCAGAAGAAGTACCGTGCCGAGACAATGGTCGTTCTCGAGCCGCGAGATAACCACCGGAAGTTGAAAACTGACGCCAGGCATGGCTCACACCTCTCCAAGGTGAGAGCAAGTGTACCAGCAAGCACGTACGGAAGGAACTGCACTGCCGCGCGGACCTCACCCGGCAGTCAGACCTGTCGGGGAGTCCGTTGTGGGTATTGGACGGTGAGTTGCCAGCGAGGTTGCGGACTGCGGCCATAGCTGAGTCGTTCCGATGGGGAACCCCACAGAAGAGCTCTGACAGACCGACCGAGACGAAAAAGTGCGATCGAATGCGGAATCGCCGATATTCCGCCGGTGCATGCACTAATACCCGGAGAGCATCATCTGTTCCGCTTCAGCAAGAAGCAACCGTACGGTTACTGCGCGGTTCCATGGCATGGTCTCCAGCGACAAGGCCAATGTGGTGATCAAGCTCTCTAGCGGTACCGGCAGCCACACCATCGAAGATCCGTACTTCGGCAAAGTCACGGTCACCGCCACCTTTGACGCCTCAGCCGCTCATGGTAAGACCAAGACGCTGGTGGACCCGGACAAGAAAGTCATTATGAATGCGGCGGTCTTTCTGCCCAACAAGCTGAAGGACGCCACACCAGCGACCAAGGAGATCGTCGTAATCCACGAACTGATCCATGCCGCCGGCCTGGCCGACAACAAGGACCACGACAAGACTTCCGGCGTGTTCTATTCGCCACTCGAGTACGACTCCGGGAAACTGGTCGAATGGGGCTCCGGTGGCAAGTTCCGGCCGATGCCTCCGGTGCGAGTCGGCGCGGAGACGCTGTGCAAACTGAAGTCGCTCTGGGTTGAGAACGCCGCGTGTGACTGATCACCACATGGACACGCGGAAGAGACTTGAGGCGCGGTGCCGCGGGCGGCTGCTGACGGCGCGGCTGGCCGCTGCGGAGAGAGGCCCAACGCCACGAAGTGGTGCGGCAATAGGGAATGCCACAATGCCACAATGCATCAACGCCACAATGAGGAGGCGATCGATCGGCTGCGCGAGACGAAGTAGACGAGCCGATGGCGGAGCTGAACGGACAGACAGCTGGGAAGTGGCACGGCAATAGGGAATGCCGCAATGCCACAATGAGGAGGCGATCGATCGGCTGCGCGAGACGAAGTAGACGAGCCGATGGCGGAGCTGAACGGACAGGCAGCTGGGAAGTGGCACGGCAATAGGGAATGCCACAATGCCACAATGCAGCAACGCCACAATGAGGAGGCGATCGATCGGCTGCGCTAGACGAAGTAGACGAGCCGATGGCGGAGCTG
>JBGSHS010000052.1:0-24914 GCA_041752115.1 Pirellulaceae bacterium
TGACAACCACGTCACGCCTTCACCCCACAAGGACCGGTTCACCGCCGGTCCTTCTTTCTTGCGCATCGAACCCTGCCCCCCCATCACGTTAGTTCAACCAAAACGAGCCAACACCCGGCAAAGAATTCGGGCGGCAGCATCAGCCTCGGGCGGCGGAGGGGTGGGCGGATCAGGCTTCTTCGCCATGCTAGGCATGATCATGAAGAGCAAAAGCATGATGGCTGTGGTCGGTATCGGTCCGCGTGTGTGGAAATCGCGTCAACACATAACTGATCTCCCTTTGCCAGAACAACTGAGGCGATTCATTTGTCGAACAATGACACAGTCGATGGCGAAGATCGTGTGTGGATTACCGGAAAGCAAGGCACACTCTCTCCGTCCAGGTGACGATAAACTGGATCAATGTCGTGTCGAGACGCGCCCGGCTACTAAACGCACCAGACGTTACGGACCGCTCCGTCACACGAAAACCGTCACGTCATCACGGTTTGCAGGTGCCGTTGGCACCGGCGGGGGGCTATTCGGGGGTGCCTTGGCGCACGCAGACGAACGGGAGCCAACTGGTGGTCGGCGTCAGTTGGTAGTTTCCAAAACGAAGGTCCATTGTGTAGACCTTCTTCTTTCCCTGCATAGTGGCCGAAAACCAGGCGGATCCCGCTGTGGGCGAACCGTAGAGAGGTACAAAATCCTTGATGCCATGGGCAAAGGCAGTCTGCATTTCAGCCAAAGTGGGAAGCCGCCAGTCATCATGGCCGACGCGGACCAACTGGGCAGCCAGTGTTTGCGCCTCGGTGAAGTAGGCGCCGGCTCCGTAGTCGTACCATACCAACCCGGTCTGAATATCTTTCCATCCCCCTTCCGACTCATCATAGACCCACGACTGGGCGTGAGCGGATACCGCTGACGCAAAGAAAGCGAGGGGGACAATCGCAACAATAAGTAATGCGTGCGCACGACGATACATGGGAATCTCCAATGTCAATACCGCGAAAGTCTGTTAGCGCGAACGCCGCCCACAGCCTGGGTCATCCGTTGACGCTGTGTGTGGCAGTCGATCCGACGAGCATTCGAACTCGCCGTTAATACGGGTTATGCTGCGAATCGTCAAATGTTACCGACAATTTCGGCAAATTCTGATATTTGTCTCGCCGGTACCGGATGGACGCCTTTCGGATTTCGGTTTCGCGCATCCCGACATGAAACAGAAACGGTATCGTGTCGACCCTGGAAATGACTGCAGTTATACTCACGAGCCTCCGCGACGTCTGTCGTTGAGACCGCCGAGAGCTGTCCCACGTAGTATGGAAAGAGAACATCTCGTATAACTGGTAACGCTACCGCCAGAATCGCATAACTTAGCTCAGGAGCTGTACTCGTGAGCGACGACATTGATGAACTCTTAAGACTTGCCGAACGCGGTGATGAAACCGCAGTAGCACGGCTACTTGGAGGCCAAAGAGCGCGATTACGCGCAATGGTTGCTCTGCATATGGATGCGCGTATTCGGGGGAGATGCGACCCCTCAGATATTGTCCAGGAAGCCATGCTCGACGCATATCGCCAATTACCAGATTACCTCGCAAGTCGTCCTCTTCCGTTCTATCCGTGGCTGCGACAGATTACTTGGCAACAACTCGTGGCGCATCACCGAAGACATCTGAAATACCAGGTTCGAAGTGTGCTGCGTGAAGATCAGGTGTGGAGCTGCGCTTCTGACTGCTCTACCAGTCAATTGGCCGACAGGCTGGCCGATTCGGTCATATCGCCAAGCGGACAAGTAGCCAGATCGGAAGTGCAGGAGAAAGTCCTAAACGAATTGAACTCCCTCCCGGAGGGCGATCGTGAAATTTTGGTATTGCGAATACTTGAGCAGTTATCTAGTCAAGAGACGGCCGCGGTGCTGAATGTGTCGGAGAATGCAGTGCGTGTGCGGCAATTTCGCGCCTTGAAACGACTAAAAACACGACTTGACCGGATCTAGGAGTCGTTGATGGAAGACAGTGTTCAAAGTGACGACCGCGATCAGCAGTTGCTCCGCATTGCCGATGAGATGATCGATCAATTGCGAGTTGGCCAGCTTGTCGATTCGCATGCCCTGCTGGCAGCGTATCCACAATACTACACACAGATTAAAGAGATGTTGGCTACTATCGAACTGATTGCAAACGTTAGTCGTTCGGTAGTGAAAGTGAATGACTCGGACACACACGACCGTCCATGCGGCGTCGAGAGTGGGGCTCTTGGCGAGTTAGGCGACTTTCTGCTCGTCCGCGAAATTGGACGCGGTGGAATGGGAGTGGTGTATGAAGCAATTCAGCGGTCCCTCTCACGGCGAGTTGCTCTCAAGATTCTTCCTTTTGCGGCAATGCTCGACCCGCGGCACTTGATTCGCTTTCGAAACGAGGCGCAGGCCGCGGCGGTGCTTGAACACCCACACATCGTGCCGGTGTATGGCATCGGTTGTGAGAGAGGCGTGCACTACTATGCCATGCGGATGATCGAGGGGAGTACATTAGGGACCATTATTGACGATCTTCGACATAACGCCCAGCAGCCAAGCAATGGACCGTCCGGTCGCCACAAGTTACTGCCACGCAATGAATCGCAAAAAAGTGTGTTTGCGGATGCCACCGCCAACCAACGTGCTTTTGCACCGGCAGAGACTTCCATAGGCGCCCCCGCGTCAGAGACGACCGCGTCGGCCGTTGCGATGATATCCACGGATCCATCCGATACGAGGAGCAGTTCCTTTTTTCGAGCTGCCGCGACAATTGGACTTCATGCCGCACAAGGACTACAACACGCCCACAATCACGGAGTCGTGCATCGCGATATCAAGCCGAACAATCTGATGGTAGACTCGGCGGGCTCGGTATGGATAGCGGACTTCGGCCTGGCACAACTCGACGCGGATGCCAGCCTGACGCTTACTGGCGACGTGGTAGGTACGATAAGGTACATGAGTCCCGAGCAAGCGCGAGTGTGCGCGGGTGTGGTCGATCATCGATCAGACATCTATTCCTTGGGGGTAACGCTATACGAATTACTCACTCAACAGCCCGCGTTGCGAGGGAATACGCGACATGAGTTATTGACCGAGCTAGGAAGCAGTGAACTGCCCAATCCGCGACTTCACAACCCTTTCATTCCACGCGAATTGGCGACTATCGTGCTTAAGGCATCGCGAAGAGAGCAACTGGAGCGATACCAGTCAGCAGCGGAGTTCGCGAATGACTTACAGCGATTCCTGGAGCACAAGCCGATCGAAGCGAAGCCGCCCACGGCACTCGACCGCCTCTACAAGTGGTGCTACCGTAATCGCTCGCTCGTATTTGCTTTCGGTTGCGGTCTTACTTTGGCACTCGTGGTACTAATCGTATCTATTTTGCAGCTCGTTCATCAGCGTAATCTCGCGCGCTCCGCAGCGGAACGTGAATGGAAACAGGCACAAGCCGCGTCAAGTGAAGAGCGGCGCGCTTCGCAGAATTGCAGGTTGGCTCTGCGAGCCGTAAATGAACTGCTGATGCAATTGTCCGCGACGAAATTGAAAAACGTACCGGGGATGGAGGAGATTCGTGCCTCCTTAACGAATCGAGCGATTGGAATACTGGGCCAACTCGACGACATTGGCCAGAACCCGGACGCACAAGTTGCGCTTGAATTGGGGAAAGCCTACCAGTTGATGGGGGATTTGCAGGTCCACGGCGGAGAACGGCGAACCGCAATAGGCTCATATACCAAGTCAATTGATCTTTGCGAAACAACCGACAAGAACGGTTAAAGCGGTCCAGCGATTCAGCTGTGCCTGCTCGAATCCAATAAACAATTGGCGAATACGCTGCGCGACCTCGGTGACTATGACGAAGCTATTCAACGTTACGAAGTATGTGAATCACTGGCGGAGTCAATGATCTCGCGGTCGATTGAGTCTTCAGCGGCACGTCGGACAATGGCGTCTAGCCGCGGGAATCGCGCACTGGCCGAGGGGGAACGTGGGGATGTCGCAACGGCGTTTACCTTGCATACGCAGGCAATGAAAGACGTTCATGAGCTACTCAACGATGACACGTCGATTGAGAACCAGTATTGTCTGGGGACAATCGCGATGAATTTCGGGGGCTTTTGTGTTTCTCAGAAGAAGCTTGACTTTGCAGAGGCACCTTTAACTGAGGCGATCGCTACCTTTTCCCGTTTGTGCGAAAGTCATTCGTCGGACACTCAAATTCGAGAATGGTTGGCCATCTCGCAAGGCAACCTTGCCGTGCTATATATTCGCACAAAGCGCCCAGTAGATGCGAAGAATGCGCTACAAGAGCAAATACGAATCCTCGCAGAGTTGACGCGCGATTACCCCACAACGCCCGATTATCGGCACGAGATGGCAGTTGGACGTGGGAATCTCGCAAGTCTCTTACGATCCTCCGGCTCGATGAAAGATGCGCAAGCCGAGTTGGTGTTGGCAATCAGCGCATTGCGAGGGCTTGTCGACGACTTCCCCGATGTGATTGCCTATCGTGAGCACTTGGCTGCGTTCGAAGTGAATCAAGGAAATCAACAGATGGCTGTCGGGGCGTTTCAGGAGGCCGTCGAAAGCTATGGGCATAGTTACGACGAATATAAGTGTGTCGACGCACGCGTTCCTGGTCGCAAGGACGTTCAGGCGGCCATCGCCGACGTGCTGGCCAAGCTGGGCTTGGCGCATCACAGAAACTCTGAATTCGAGGCCAGTGAGATAAGGTATCGCGAAGCGATTCAGGGATATCGTCAGCTGACGCTCGAGACTTCCGATGGGCAGAAATGGCGTTATGCGACAGCGTGCATACTGTGGCAGCTTGGCAACGACTTGCTTGCTCGTAACCAGCAAAGTCAGGGGGAAAATGCATTGCGTGAGAGTCTGGACTTGCTGGAAGATATATGCGCGAATGCGCCAGACGAATTGTCACTGAAGTCGCAGTTGGTGGAGCAGCATCGAGCATTCGCAAGTAAATTGTCCGAACAGCCGGATGCCTGTGGGCGAAGTGCTGAGATTATCGGTGCGTACAATCGGTCGGAAGAACTGGCGCTGATGCTCATCAGTAGATCTCCGGAGAGCAAGACCTACCGAGACTTCCTTGACGCAGTGCGAGTCGAATTCGCCGAGACGCTCAGCCTATTGGACCAGGAAACCGAAGCGTGGCGTGTATACCAAGATGCACTGCGCGAGCATCCAAATTGCGACCTGCACCAATCCGCGTCATGGTTTCTGTCGACGTGCTCTGATCTAGCGTTAAGGGATCCGCGTGCGGCACTCGAATACGCCGAAAAAGCTGTCGCAATGTCTCCGGATGATTTTAGTGCAATGACAATTCTCGCTCTCGCACAGTATCGCGTTGGCAACCTGAGTGCTGCACGCGAGTGCTTCGATAAGGCATCGAACGTGGACGGGTCCGAGGACATTCGGCGATGTGTCGTGGGAGCGCTAATCACCGCAAAAGCTCAGGCGGTGGCTGATAGCCAGCGATACGTGAAGACAGCGGAAGATATTATCGAAAAGGAGTCGCGGCGCCAGACCAAAGCGATATTGGGTCTGTTGCGCGAGGTCAAAGCGGACCTTGAGGTTTCATCTGACGCGGGGCACGTAGAAATACCTTGACGTCAGATAGGTGGGTGGAGATCGCGTCTGAACTGTGAGGTCCGAGAAAAGCCGCAGGCGAGTTGGCTGCGGAAGTTATTGACAGTTATTCAGCTGTGTGTTGATCATCAAGTAGTAGTCATGAATGCGGAGTAAGAGTCATGCGATTGACGATGTGTGGTATCGCGTTGCTGTGTGCCCTCGGTATGACAACGGGTGACGTAAGGGCTGAAATGGCGGTGTGGAAATTCAGCGGTGTGCTTCCTGAGGACGCGGCAATTGAGGGCTTCTTCGTCGACTTGGTACAGCCGGGCGAGTCGTGGACCGCGTGGGTTGGCTTGGATACTTCGGTTGCAGACGTTTTGCCTGACGATTCCACACACGGGAAATACCCGCAGGTGACGATGTGGGCGAAGGTTGAGTTTTCGGGCGGCTTCAGTGACTATTTCGATGCCGAAGTAGATAATTTTACAAACATTCAAGCGTGGAACGACTACAACGTTGCGTCGACGAACGAATATGTGGACGGATTGGCTGCGAATGCGTCGTACAAATGGGGGGACCCATCCAATAGAGTGTTCAATGCCCAGGTGATTACGAATGACCAGACAACGCTGTTGACCGATGCGTTGCCAACGGCGCCAATTCAAATTGTCGGCGACGACGCACGGAGCCATTTTCGCTGGGGGGGTTATCAGGCGGCCATTCGGTACAACGGAGGTCCTGACCGGCCAATCACCTTTGAGACTGTTCCCGAGCCGTCGACGATTGTTATGTGGAGCTTTATGGGCTCAATCGCGACATTCATTGCTTGCCGACGCTCGAATCGCGCGCGACGATCGCGAGTTGGCTCTGTGTTGCGCTGCAAGTAATAACCTGAAGAGGACCGTTTCTCCCTGAAGGTGCTGTACGAAGAATCGGTGGGCCCATTGACGCCTTTCAAAAGATGACAAGAAGGCCGACGAATCGCGGCGTCCGCCTTCCGTAACAACCGACGGCCAGTGAGTGTCGAAATGGGGGCTTCAAGTTGAGGTGACAGGATACGAGTCGGCGGCGGCGAGGCGATAGCTAAGACAGCTCGGCTGGTTGACCAAGGTCCGATAATTGGTAAATGCTCATGGCAAATGAGTCGCATACCAGGGCGTGCTTGAGGTCATTTGTATGCGAACGTGTGAGCGTGGACCGCGTTGTACCCGCCACAAGTGTGCCTGGTGTCGTTGCGCGCACCGGTAGAATCGACCTGTGCACGCAAGGAGATGTGTGCAAGACGCTCGGATCGCAAAGAACCAAGCACCAAGACACCGCTCACGAACTATACCAGGTCACATCCCCCGGTGCGCGCAAGCTGCGGACCCTGTGCCGTCAAAATGACGCGGCCATTGGTAGTGCCGTTCGGGGCGCCGCCCAATCAGACTGACGACACCCCAATACCGCCGCCGGTCTGTCAGAACTGTGCGCGCAACGGCTCTGTCAGAGATTACTCAGGTATGCGTCACCGGTGCGGGCATAAACGCAACGACCGTGCCGGCTCTGTCCGACTCAGGACCTTTTCGTCCGTGCTCGTCTTCAGAACCGGTCGGAATCACGGACTCGTCCTTTGCCACGCAGCGCACGGTCGAGGCGTTCGCGCTGGACGCCCAGACCAGGGACGGCTTGGTCATCATCGGCGAAGATCCGTCTGCGTTGCATTACGTGCGAGGCGGGAAAAGAGAATGAGTTCCTGCCCTGTCGCTTCGGCGCGGGGAAGTGGCCGCCTTGGTCGAACAAAGCCGCCGCAGCCGAGCGGGCAGCCCCCGGCTCGGTGCGTGAATCGCGATGAACTCCACTCGCAGCAAGAGGGATCAGGGCAATCCCAGCGCGGCTTTGAGGCAGGCGTCCAGCTTTGCCAACATCGGGGAGGACAATCGGCCGACCCGCTCCTGCAAGCGGTCTTCACTCATGAGTGTCAGCAGATAGCAGGAAATCAGGCAGTCACGCGTCAAGCCTGCCGCCTGAGCGTCGGACGTCGAACTGTCCACGAAGAGGCAGGCCGGATCTCCTTTCCCTTCCAGATTGCCCGTCACCTCGGCCACGACTGCATGCCGCAGACGCTGGTTATACGTGTCAGCTTGGACCACAACTACGGGGCGTTTCTTCCCGCGCTCGCCCGAGGCGTGGGGAAAACGTGCCTTCAGTACGTCGCCTCGCTGGATGTTCATGCTTCGTCCGGTTCATCAAGCCCATCGCCGGAGATGAATTCCAAAGCTTCGTCAGCCAGCGCGTCGATTTCCCTGGTGGTCCAGGGGCTGTAGTCCAGACTGTCTTCATAGACTCCCTGGCTCAGGAGGACGTACTTCTTTCCGCCCGCTTCAATTCTCACCGCTTCGCCTCGCTCGGCGGCTCTCAGCTGTTCCACGGTAAGATGCATGATTTGGTTCCTGATCGTCGCTCGAACATTCCGGCGGCTCTGTCCGCGCGGAGCACAATCATCGGCATCGATCGTCTCGGTTGGCCTGCCCACGGTCCTCAGTATACCAGATTGAGCTGCAAAGCGGCAGGTTGGAAAACGGGCCACCCCATCGCGGCTGGCCAGACAAGGGAAGTCGCCACCCACAATTTGCATGATCCGGATTTGGGCTGCTGGGCGTGGCCACAGGGCCTGCTCCCTTGCGGGAATGGGGTCGTCGTGGGGTTGATCGAAGCAGCGAATGACCAGGCGATGACTCGCCTGCTAACTCCGATTGTCGAGTCTGATGACCGCCGTCGCGCAGGAAGTCAGCGTGCACCGGTCGCCCCCATCCACGCAGCGGAACGCGATCTGCCACCTGCCCCAGGGTCATATCCACCTCGTTCAGGACGCGTCCGCGAATCGCGTCCGACAACATGGACACTCGCCATCATACCCTTTGAGGAGGGCGCCGAACGCGGATGGCTGTGGAATCGTCATGATGGCCTTGAATGCCAGCGGCGCCCTGTGCGCGTAATGACGATACGTCACGCCCGCCACGGAGTGACCGAGGATTTCGATGGACGATTCCGGGAGGTGCTCGTCGTAATACGTCGCACATGTCTTGCGGAGATCTTTGAGCAACCAGGGAGTCGCCTGACCCGTTTCCGCGTCCAACTTGGGCTTGATTCCAGCGAGATCGCAGAGTTGTTGAAAACGCTGGTTGGGACGGGTCCCGCCTCCCAGGAACACGGGATCGTCGGAGCGCGGGTCCTCTGGCATGATGCTTCGGATGTGGGCATGAACGACGCGATTCATCGGCCGGTAGAAAGTCTTGCCCGTTTTCACCCTTCGATAGAAGAGCCATCCCCACCGAGATTGTTCCTTGATCTCGCGATCTGGCGATTCCCGCTCCCACGAGACGTGGCGCCACAGGATGGGCTCATGGAAGGACGCGCACTTCCAAACGGTACCCGTGTCAATGCCATAGTTGAAGAACACCACCAGCGCGCACCGCCAGAATCGTCCGACGGGATACGGCTCGTCCCAGCTCTTCGGCCGCTTCATGCGATGAGTTGCGAAATACAGGGCGTTGATCTCCTCCTTGGTCAGGTAGTGTCGGCCTGCGACGGCGCGGTGTTGGCGAGGTTTCGGGAATCCTGGAAGGGCATCCAGAAGATCCTGTTCCCAGGCCCAGGCCATGACGGCTCGCAGGTGTTCGCGAGCCTTGTTCGCCGTGCGACCGGGATTCGAACCACCCTGCGCGACCGCACGCTCGTGGACCCAGTCAAGGAACTCCCGGATTTCCTTGCGGCCGATTTGCTCGAGAGCTACTCCTCTGCCCCATTGCTCCCATTTCTTGATCGTGGCGGAGTACGCCTCCCGCGTCCCCAAGGCTGCCGTCCGTGCGCGAAGGTAATTGGTCACCACTGTTTCGAGATTCGTCGACACTTGCCAAGCTCCAGGGCCGCCGGTGCTTGCTCCCACGCCCGATCCTCCTGGCCGGTGGCATCACGCTGCACGTCATGCTGATTTCTGACCTCCCGGTCAGCGAGAAAAGACCACGCCTGCATTGTGCTTCGCCGCAGAGGATAAGACAGGCGGCAAACTGGCCAAGGAACAAGAGAATCCAGCGGTGAGCGCCAACAGAATGACGCGCAAGACGGCTGACTTCCGGGTCGTCCAAAATCAGAATGACGACACTCGAAGAACTGCAGCAGGTCTGTCAGACCTGAGCGCGCAACAGCTTGAGAGGATGCGGCTGGGACAACCGCCGCTTGTGTGCGCCACTGCTCAGCCGATTAACACCAGTGCGAGCAAGACCGGACACGGTGCTGATTAAACAATGGCACGCTCTTCGCGCCCTACCTTCCGTGTCTCTGTGCCTCCGTGAGAGACAATCTGCCCTGTCAATTAAAGCTCACGCTTAGGCGCCAAGGCGTGAAGGACGGATGCGATAGCCGCGAGTCCACTTTAGTGCTTTGCGCCTTGGCGCCTTGGCGTGAGATTCAAAGGAGCATCCAGCGACGATGCGGCGGACCCTCGGCTGGTTGAGCTGTGTCACACGAGCCGGTGGCCATTGTCGAACTTCAGCGAGCTGCCATTCGAGTGTCTCTCACGGAGACACGGAGCTCACGGAGAAGAGCCAGAGTGGTCAGAGCTGTCTTAGCAGGTCTCTCCCAATTCCTTCCGCGCGCTACCCTCCGTGTCTCCGTGCCTCCGTGAGAGACAATCTGCCCAATCCTTCAAGTCGCGGCAGCACACCGTCAGGAGCCAAGCCGAATTGGCACGCGCCATTGGCCGGCCCAACTGCAGCAGCTCACATCCACCTGGTGGAGTAACTGGGTCACTATCGGTTCAGGGCGCGGCCAAGCAGTGTTTTCAAAGTGACTGCGCAATCCCCTGTGGGCCAGGTTCGGCATGGCTGGTCAAAGCGGGAGCCGTGACAGGTTGCTCGACAAACCGAGTCCGCGTGCACCATACACCGGCAGCGAGCGATCGACGCACTTTCCGCCAACGCGTCCGTCCATGTTCCGGTCGTTCCGAAAGACCAGACACTCGTGCCCGTCGTGCTCAGCCTGCGGACCTTCTTTCTTCTTTCACCACCCCTTGCGCACGCGCGCACGAACAGACTCAAAGACATGCGCACGGGGGGAGGGGGTGAAATAGGGAAAGAAGAAGAGAGAGTGTTGATATATAAAGAGTTAGGTCTCTTACTTGTTTCACCTTCTTTCTCGTTGCTTCACTGTCGGCAGGGACGTCGGGGCCGCATTGGCCCGAAGTTCTTTCACCTTTCACTCTAATAGTTCACTCCGGGGTTAGCTGTCACTCGGTCGATAAGCTGCTGCGCGAGTTCCTGGTTCGTGTAGCCCTCCAGCTTGCCCTGGGCGACTTGTCGTAGCGTGTCGTCGGTGAGCAGGCCGTAGAGCCGACTGAACTCCTCCTGGACCTGCAGGGCAAACGCGGGTGTCGGCTCGCAGCCCGCCAACTGCCCGATGCCGGCTCCGGCGGTGCTTAGAGCACATCTCATGTCCAGCTTGGATTCCCCGATGACCTGTCCGTCGCCTCGTTTCTCGGCCTGGACATGTCGCCGCAGCCCGATGGCTTTGCGCTCGGTCAGCATGACCAGCACCTGCCACAGGTCATCGCGATCATTCAGCCGTGTGAACCGTCCGTCCTCCACACCGCGCAGGAAATCGTGGAAGGCCGCGAGCGCCACATCCTCCTCGTCGGCCACTCGGCGCGGCAAATCACCGAGCTTGCGACTGGCCAGACGAACCAATCGCTCGACGTACCGCTGCCAGAGCTGCTGGGCAGCCGTAGAGTTTCCGTCCCGCAGTTGTCCCAGCCAGACGGTCACCGATTGATCGGTAGATGATGAATCTTGATCAGCCATGCCCCAGATTCTACCGACGTAGAAGGGCGTAACGCAAACAGCCCCCCCGACAGTTATCGGAATCTGCTGCTGGAGCAAACTGCCTATTGTCGTCACTCTCTACGTGCGTGGGCTAACAGATCGTACCAGGTGGCGTCCCATCCGATCCAGCAGTTGACGGAGGACGGCACTTGCAGACGGGGCAACAGACATCGGTCCAGACATTGGTCCTGCCACAACTGGCGCAATTCCACGGAGAGTGCATTTTCCTCACGTAGTCAGCGGATACTTCCGTTAAGTCCCCCAGTTCCTCACCGCATCGGTCACACGTAGCTTTAGTTCGGACCCTCAACCTGCTCATCTTGAAACCAAACAGCGTGGCGTAGTCTTCGAGTCGCAAACGGGTGTAGGATGTAACAGCGTTGCAGTGCGGGCACATGCACATGCCCTCGACATCGACCTCCGACATGGTTTCAACGCCAATCCCAAAGAAGAACGGAAGTCTCATGTTGGTTTCGCCCATGAGCATGATTGTCGGTCCGCCATGGCCTGCCGCGACACGGTGTTCTACGGCATGGGCTCGACGACCAGTCTTCACGAATGCTCCAGCGCTAGAGCACTGTCATTCGACCTAACAACGGAGTTGCTACTTCCTGCCACGGACCATTGACGCGTCAATGACCCTGACGCAAGCTCCATGACCCGTCAACTGAAACGGTGTTCACAACGCGGACACACCCTCGCAACGAGGGAAAGTCCCCGCCCGCACTCCGGGCAAGTTTTCTGCTGTTTGTACTCTCTGGCTTCGACTCGCGCTTGCCGCTCCAATTCGGCCTGCTCGCGGCCCTCACGTGTTCTTGGCAGCAGCGCGGCAACCAACAATCCGAGTGGCCCCGCAAAGATTCCCACCAGTATTCCACTACGGGCCGAATACCCTTTCTTCGCCGCAATCCATCCACCGGCAAATCCACATGCGCACCAAACCAAACACCAAACCAAACATCTAACCAGAAGAAACTGAAGAACATTGGACGTAATCATCAACAGACACCTGCTTTGGATTCTCAGGGATCACAAGTCACATCTGGAGGTCGTATGCAAGAGGCTGTACTGGCGGGCGAGACAACTCTCGGTTCTAACGACGCAACGATCGAAGGATGACGTACCAAGGAACCGTCTCACGGATCGGAATCTTCTGCGCAGGTCTCGGCTGCCACTGGGACCACGGAGCCAATCCCCCAGAGGCCCCAGCCGACTTACTTCGCATAAGTTCGAAAGAGCGTCGGGCCTTCTCGAGTTGGGATTCGGTGCCATATTGCACAGTCCCACGAGTGTTTGGGCGCTCCGATGGGCAACCTCTCAGGCGTGTTGATATTGTGTCGAAGTCGCCTCGCACAGTCCACCAATCGAGGTTGCCCATCTCCTCGTGCCGCAGCGGATCAATCACCGTTTGTCGCAATGTCGGCGGCTGAAAGCGAACTGGGGCTCGCATGCCGAGTGGGCCTTTCGTTAGAAATGCTTCGTCTGACCAACCGGCCACGGCGTGCGTCTGGGACGATTGCAGGACGTCGATACAAAGGCTCACTTGGCCATTTGCATAGAAGAGTATATGCCAACAGTACCTTCCACTCCCTGGCAATATCCAATGCCACCGACCATGAATGGATTCAGAACTCCCTCGACCCGGTTCCGCACGTTCCTGCGGAAGCGATTGCTCCAGTGCGTTCGCAAACGCTTGGACTGCCTTGAGGTCAGTCCCCGCTTCGTCGGATAGCCTCCAGTCGAATGGTCGCCGGTCAAAGCTCGACTCTGTGTGTTGCATGCCTGGCGCGATTTCCGGCCGGACGCATCGCTGCGTGTGGAAGTGCCGTTTGAGGTGAGATATGACCGCTGGCGCGTGCAACCCAATTAGACACAGGAGGATGGGCAACAGACTGAGATTGGCCAGAGCATGCCCGCTTCCCATCCGTGCGAGGCGCGGGTTGAAGAGCAGCGCCGCACAGCGAGCAGTCCATCCTCGTCGAACCAGTACCCGCCTGCCAGAGAAGCGGCTGTCCTGTGAACCACTCAGTGCCTGAGCGTCACGTTGCAGGAAATCTTCGTACAGGAGCATGCTCGTGGAAAGGTAGATATATACGCAAACGAAGCTCAGCATCAGCAGCACGGCACATATGAGCCAGAACGGTTGGAAGGGGGCGACCCCTGACTCCCATTTGTGCAGCGTGCTGGCAAGACGCGACAGGTACTGCGGAGCATATGGACCTTGCCTGGTCTCGGTCCAAATCAGAATGAGAAACAGCGCGCCGATACCGAGAATGGCGGCAAGGATGGCCTTGCGAATGTAGTTCACTGAAGCGACAAGGGCGGCGTGGTGAATTCGCACTGGCACAGAGGCTGTGTCAAAGCAGTCTTGGTTTTGTGAGCGAACCCAATAGGAGATTACGCCATAGAAGGCCAGTGTCATCACGAGAAATATCAGGAGTGACATGCGAATTCCTTTCGACCGTGGAAAGGGACACACGCAGACCGACTGTGTCAGACCATATCCAATGCCACAAATCGTCGCACATGTGCCGCTCCATCATCAGGCAAGTTGCCAAGGTGACTGGATGCACCACCCGGTGTATCCTCGAGGCGGCGGGCCGGGCCCGCGGCTCACGCCGCCCGGAATTGTCCTAGCAAACCAGGAAAACTACCCGCCAATAAACTCGATAAGACCGAGATCTCCTTTCATTTCAAGCCAATTAAGACCAATCGCGATGTGTAGATCCGGTCCCGCTCGAGCTCTCCTGCCCTCGGAACGAGCTCATTCTCGCCATTAACCGCCAGTAGCTGGAGCAGAGTCTCATCCGTCACAACACCGGCTCTCGACTCTGTTCGTCCGGCGAGTTGATTCTACTGACCCGCAATGGAGCCGAGCAAATCCTACCCCCAACAGCTTTCGTGAGGGACAAACTATCGTGACTGCCTTGCCCGTTGCCGCAGCCGTCGCCGTGGTTCGCTAACCGGTCCTGCGTTGAGCATGAGGGTGCTGGCAACTAATCGCAATTCATACCAGGCTGCTCCGGGCTCGGTGTAGCGCAGGTAGTGCTGGGCGTTCTGCAATCGACGGGAGGCCAGATCGGACTCGTGAGTCGACAGCGGCAGAGCGTCCAGCATCGCGCGGGCTGACGCGAAGTCCTGCTTTGCCCCATCGTCCAGACGACGTTTCTGCAGCAGTCGATTCACACACTGCACCACCGCATCAGAGACTTGGTGGCTCGACGCGGCAGTTTGGGAAAAATGATAGTCCATGGCCGGTCCCTTCTCTGGTGATAAGACGGTAAGTGCTCGCCCGCGAGCTGCCTCCAATCTCGCGGTGCGCTCGCCTCTGGGATGAGTACCTCGCAGCCGCTGCGCGCGACCCGCCAACAAAGCCAAGCAGCTGATGGAACCACTGCCGAAATCTGGTGGGGGGAAAGTTTGCGGGCAGGATCGCACCAGCGGTACAATCGGAGTCGTTTACGAGCGGACAGCTGGCGACGGTGATCGACGGGCTGGGGATAAGTATGGCGGGCTGGCATCACGTTTTGCTAGTGTCGCACCCGGGAGTCGACGGGGCTGCCACGATTGGACTGTCGGCTTGCACGATACGGAGTCACGGTACGATGCATGATCAGCGCAACTCGTCCGATGAGCCGTGCCAGTATCCGCCACAATCGCTATGTACTTGCCACATCCGGTGAGAATTGAGATCGTTGTGGCAGTTGCCGGACGAACAGCGATCCGAGACGGCACTCAGCATCGGCGACCCTCGCAATTCACACCGATGTGTAGTGTTGTCCAGCGAGCCTGTTCGATGAGCACACAAGGCAACAGTGCCCCCCGATAGATTCAGTGAAGGGTATTGACAGAGGCACTTGTGCTCTGCCAAATGGCCTTGTGTCGATGGTCTCCTTCAGAATTGACAGATTTTTTCATGTGCCTGTGTGCGGCTGGTGTTAAGGAGGTTCCACGCTCGACGATGACTTCGACAGGGCCAATTTGCACTCACTTCAAGCGGGGAACCACGTCACCGACTTCTCATCGTCAACTTGTTTGGGAGGCTCTAACATGCTGAAGTATTTGTCGTTCGGCCTACACTGTCTGCCTGGCTGTTTTTGCCGAGCGTTCCTGGGAATTGTCCTCCTGTTGGTACCGGCTGGCACTTGTCCTGCTGACGATCAACTTCCTCCCGCAGGCAAGGTTGTCTCCGTTAATGGCTTCGAGATGTACTACGAGACCTACGGACAAGGTGAGCCACTCGTCTTGTTGCACGGATTCAGCGGTTCATCCGCCCTGTGGGAACCTCAGGTACCGGCCCTCGCCAAACACTTCCAACTCGTAATCCCCGATCTGCGTGGCCATGGACGTTCCACTAACCCCGGTGGCACGTTCACTCACCGGCAGTCGGCATTGGATGTCTTTGCGCTCCTTGACACGCTGAAGATCCAGAAGTTCCGTGCCGTGGGAATCAGCACGGGCGGCATGACGCTCATTCATATGGCCACCAGCCAGCCAGAACGTATTGAAGCCATGGTCCTCATCGGGGCGACCAGCTACTTCCCCGAACAGGCTCGAGCATTCCAGCGTGCTGCCAACCCTGACAAGCTCACCGAGGAACAATGGGCGTTCTACAGAGGCTTGCACAAACATGGTGACGATCAAATTCGAGCTTTGTTGCAGCAGTTCCATGAATTCAGCACGAGCTACAACGACATGAACTTCACAGCGCCATATCTTTCGACGATTCAGGCGAGAACACTGATCCTGCACGGAGACCGAGACGCCCATTTCCCTGTGGCGATTCCGGTGGAGATGTATCGAGCAATCCCGAAGTCCTATCTCTGGATCGTTCCCAACGGCGGTCACGTTCCAGATATGGACAATTCACCGATGAACTTCGTGGAGGTGTTTCTCCAGTTCTTCAAGGGTGAGTGGGAGAAAAACAACGCTCCACGATAGTCAGAGAATGGTCTCGGCACGGTTGGTGATCAGTTGACCTGTACAACTAGGACGTGAGTCTTCATGCAAGTTCCATTCCTTACAGGATTGCTGGTGAGTCATTTCTTCAACCAAGAACAGGGTCGTCAAATGAAACAGTCGATTTTAGTCGGTATTCTGGCGATGGTCGTTTGCCTTGCCGCATCGAGTGTTGGACAGGAAAAGACAGGTACGGCAAACGCCTTGCCTGCCAGCCAGGAGCAACTCAAAGCGTTGACCTACTTTCTCGGCACATGGGATGTGACCGGCGAGATCAACATGGCGGGCCAGCCATCAGTGCCTATCGTTTGTGAAAGGCAGTTCAAGTGGGACTTAGGGAAAAACTTCATTCACACAACGATGACTCAGATACGGGACGGCAAGGCTGAGCTTCGGCATAGGTCGCTGATCGGGTGGGAACCTAAGACCCAACGCATTACAGCATGGGGCTTCTGGAACATGAATCCCTCGGTCGAAAACCCAGCATTGTCCGAGACCGTGACCTGGGTCAAGGACGGTGAGAATTGGCGCATCGAAAGAGAAGGCCTGATGGGTGTGCTCACGATCATTGATCAGAACACCCACAAGTGGGAATGCACGTTCCGGGGCGACGACGGCTCCGAGAATAGCTGGCACTACACGGCCAAGCGAAAAGCAGCCCAGGTGGAGCAAACGGCCCTGCCCAACAACATCGTGAAGGAGTTGAGGTTCTTTGTTGGGGATTGGACGGTGGAGGGCGACGTAATAGGAAAGACGCTGAAGGGTCATTGGTCTGCCAAATGGTCACCCGAGAGGCACTGCCTCTTGATTCGCTATCCTCTGACTCTGGATGGCGAGGAGATTTTTGGGAACGGAGTGGCAGGCTGGGATTCTGCGAAGAATGAACTCGTAATTCAAATGTTCTACTCGAACGGGGCTATGGAACATCTCAATTACACATTGGACTCGCCTGGCGTGTTCAAAGGGCGATTTGCTGGTTCAGCAAGCGGTGAGGCAACGACCGCAACGTGCGAAATGCGCACCGAGCGGCCCAACGAATGGACGTTCAGGACGACAGGGGCCACTGTTGGCGGTAGGCAAGAAGGCGAGCTTTCCGTGCGGTTTGTGCGGACGGATCCGAGACCCACACAGAAAGGCACTGAATAGCAACTCCAAAGACCACAAATCCGGTTCAATGCCGACTCTGCGAGCCGAATGCTTCGCATCGGTTCGCATGGCAGTAAGAAGGAACGCACCATGACGAGAGCTATCTCCGAACGAACCATTTCCCGACGAAAGTTCATCCGCGGAATCAGGTCGGCGACCTGCGGGGAAAGGAAGGGTATGGGTTCGGATTCGGGGTAACCCCCGACACGGAGGAAAGCCCCAAACGACTGCGAGGTTCCTGTTACTGGTATGGCGGGTGGTCCACCTCTTTTCGGATTTCACCTCGGGACGACTGGATTCTTGTGACCATGACGCAGGTTGCGTGGAACGACTCAACCCTGAACTGGATTGCTGAATACGAGGAGATCGCCGCCGAATCGATCATCGACTGATGCGGATGCCAATCAACATCGAGTTTTCACCACCAACCCGGAGGGGGAAGAATCATGAGACGCTTGAGTATCGGTTTAGCAACAACGGCATTTGTCATCGCCGGTCTTCACCATGTGGCGACTGCCCAGGAAGCCGCTGTTCCCGATGAGATCATCAAGGAGCTAGACGGTCTCGTCGGCACCTGGGAATCTGAGGGCAAGGTCGGAGGGGAAGAGCAAACCGGAGGCTTTACGTGTCGGTGGGCACGTTCTGAGGACAAGAAGAAGGTCTGTCTGATCGGGAATTTTTCGTACAAGACCGGGGACGAAGTGCGAAGTGGCGTCACACTGATCGGGTGGAACGCTGCCAAGAAGTGCATCGAGGACCGAGGATTCGATGTCCTGGGTGGAAACGCCACGCTGCTCTGGAGAATTGAATCCCCGACGCTCTGGAACGGCGATATCACGATTGTTGCAAAGGGGGAAACGATCACAGCGAAGGCAGATCTTGCCAAGAAGAGCCCAACCGAGTTTGTCTATGACGCTGCAATGGACAACGGCGATACGGTTCGAGTCGTCTTTCGTAAGGTGAAGACGGAACGGAAGAAGAAGGCCAAAGAGTAGACAACCTGCGGGCTGTCCGCAGCCAAGATCTCGCCAAGTCGCCGTAGCTGCTCAACGTCCTCGGGTCGCATTCGACCTGTGTGGTCCGGTGCTGTCGCCAGAAGGACATTGGCGGCACCCCCGTCGTAACCCAGTTTGATCTGCTTGGCGAGCGCTTCGGCCACCCAGTTCGATGACGGTCACCCACTCCAACCGCTTCAACAACTCACTCCAAGGATGACCATGTCATGACGCTCTCACAACATTCTGCTGGCTCCTCTCGCAGAGACTTCCTCAGAACAGTAGGAGCAACAACGGTTGGGGCCAGTCTTGGAATCTTGGCGACCGCTCAATCGTCTGGTTGCCAACCACACACAGATCTCACCTTCCTGTCCGCAACCAAGCTGGCAAGTTTGATTGCGAATCGACAAGTCTCCGCTGTGGAAGTGGTCGAAGCCCATCTGAAGCGGATCGCAGAAGTGAATCCGCAACTCAATGCTATTGTGCAGATGGATGCCGACCGGATTCGTGCCGAGGCACGTCAAGCCGACAAAGAACTCAAGGAAGGCGTGAAGAGGGGACCGCTGCATGGCGTTCCCTTTACCATCAAGGACTGCCTGCTGACCAAAGACATCATCACGACGAACGGTTGTCCCGAGTTGCGATCCTATAAGCCGACTGAAGACGCCACCGTCGTGACACGGCTGAAGAAGGCAGGCGGAATCCTGCTCGGCAAGACGAACGTGCCGGAGATGTGCTCTGGAGACACCGACAACCTTGTATATGGAGCGACGAATAATCCATACGTTCTGACCCACAGCCCCGGCGGGAGCAGCGGTGGCGAGGGTGCAATCATCGCCGCCGGAGGATCACCATTTGGCATTGGTGCAGATATCGGTGGCAGCATTCGTATCCCGTCCCACTATTGCGGGGTGGCAGGGCTCAAGCCAACGAGTCGACGTGTGCCAGAAACCGGAATGCTCTCGACCTTTCCATTGGCAGTCGGGGACTGGAACAGCATTGGTCCGATAGCTCGGTATGTTGACGACCTCAGTCTGGCACTGCAAGTCATCTCTGGACCAGATGATGTCGATCCGCACACCGTCCCGGTCCCACTGGGCAACCCGAACGACGTATGCGTCGAACGGTTGCGGGTGGCTTTCTTAACGGAAGACGGCGTGGCAACGGCGACGAAAGAGACGCAAGAGACGGTCGAGCGTGTCGCTCGAGAATTGGAGACGGCAGGTCTTTCTGTCACGAAGGCACGACCGCCGGTTGTATCTCGATCTCCTGACCTTTGGCTTCGAGCGATGATTCCTTCATGGGCTATCGCCATGCGGTACTGGCAGCGGGAATACGCTCGGATGGCTGGCTCAGCGGTATGTGAAAAGCGGTCACCCTTCATGGAATTCCTGCTCAAAGCATTAGACGTTGCCGCAGCGAACAGCGATTGCGGGTTAGAGCGTGAGGAGGAGTTTCAACGAACGCTCCAGGACTTCCGGCAGCAAATGCTTCATTTCATGGCGGATTACGACGTGCTTCTGAGTCCTGTAGTGAATGCACCAGCCGACCCCCACATGACTCCTGACGACATTGCGAAACTTCCGGTAGAGGAGTTTCTCAATTTGGCCAAGGCAGCAATGGGCGGGTATTTCTGCACGCATAATCTTACCGGTTGGCCTGCCGTCGTGGTCCGGGCCGGTACTTCGCCGGAAGGACTACCAATTGGCATTCAGATCGCTGCCAAAGCATGGAGAGAAGATGTTGCTCTTGCAGTCGCTGACGTGGTTGAGAAGCGTTGCGGCGGATGGCAACGTTCGTCACTGCTGTGACGGAGGTAGTGCGATGATACCACCGTTACGCCATGTCGATAATGATCGTCTTTGAGGTCGTCCTGGTTCATAACCAGTTGCCATCCAACACTGCGGCGACTCTGCCAAGGTGGCCACTGTCTCGGAAATCATCCTTTGTCAGTCAGGCAGTATCAGCAACTTCATCGAAGCGAGAGTTACCGCCACCAGAAGCACCAGGAACATGAGTGTCTTCAGACTGAATTGTGGTGCGGCAGGCACGTCTTGGCACTTCTTCTTGAACGACCACGTGAGCAGCGCGACACCCATGATCAACGGCGCGAACACCAGCGCGTTTGCCGTAATCTGGAACTTGGGCGTCAACAATTCCGGCAGCAGTCCGCTTTCCCACGCATCATTCTTCTCTCCAAATGGGAGGATGCCAACGCCAGCGGTCGCGGGTGCCTTTACCTGCCATTTCGCGTACTCTCGCAGGCCGCGGTCGAGCTCGGCGGACAGGGTCCGGCCGGAGAGTGCAAACGCAATCGGTTCGAAACCTGAGTCACGCAAACAACGGAACGCATTGTACTTCAGCTCGGATGGAATCTCCGTCAGCGCATCCGTCGTGGAACTGCCCTACAGCGTAAGAAGCATGGGAATCTGCTCTGCCTTGGGTGGCACGTCTACATCGAAACCGCGCGAGCGGAATCCGTCGGCCATCCAATCCTGTTGCGACTTCGAGCCATTCTCGTTCCACCATCTCAGCCAATCGTCGGCGTCGTTGCCAGCGTCTTGGTTGGTGATGTGCCGCATGGCGGTAGCCGAGTGACACGGGCGGCCACCGAGACATCCCATGCTTTCGCCCGGCTGGACGTGGGCCATGATCCATTCCGCCCACACCTTGTCCCCATACATTCCAACGGTAAACCCATCGTCATGATGCCACATGCCCCGGGCGATGCTCTTCTGGACTTCGCGCCAGTACTCCCGCTCGGAATGCGAGGCTCGCCATACGGGGTCGAGTGTGCGGCGCGCAGGTGCGAGCGTGTAGAACCACCAGTATCCAGGAATGAGGCTGACACCGAACAACAACACGGCACACCCCCGGAGAATGCCGCGCCAGTGTTGTGTCAGACGCTTCATGGTCATTCCCGATCGGCGTGAAGTGCTGTCTGCGTGTGGCGATACCGTCAATCCTTCATTTAATCGGCAACTTCCGACCCGCTGATTCTACCCGGTCGGCGGTGGCCACTCCAGATCGACTGCCAGATGCCTCTACGGATTCAGGCTGTATCTATTCGTCATCCGGTCGATTAGCCGGAACGCCCGCAGGACTAACCTGAAGTCCGCCTTAGCTCGCCGCCCCAAAATGGCGCCAGGCGGCTGACGGCACAGAGGAACCGTCCACCAGACATCCACTCCTTCTTGCAGGCCACAATGTCATTCGGCTGAAACTCCCATGTCTCTTCGTCGGGAATCGATGTGGTGTACACTCATGATTCGTTGTTCATTTGCCGCAGATGCCGGGCGATTGCACGGCGCAGTAAAAGCGAAATTCCCCAGAGGAGAGGCCACGCCACAAACGACCTGGGATGCAATTCGAACGAGCGAATGATCTTGGTTTCGCTGCCGACCGGTTGGAATTCCCACTTTTCGATGAATTCCGTCGCCAGCCGAGAGAGCGGAGCCGAGAAATCATGCATCCGCAGGCGAAGTCGGCTGTCTGGTTCCCACTCGAAGATCTCTTCGACGTGATTCGATCCGTCCGTGTTCGTGACCCGGATTCTGGTGCCGACGATGCCAGGCGACTGGATCTCGAATTCGGCTGTCCTGATCCCCGGTTTCGGGCCGTAGCCCTGGAACTCAGGCCACCTGGTCAGATCGAGAATCTGCTGAGCGATTTCGTGGGGTGTGAGCAGGAGCGTCTCTCGGCACTCAAAGCTGATCAGCTTCATTTGTCCAGTGCCTCCTTCAGCGGACAACCATTGCCGACCGATTCTCCCCCTCCGACCAAACCAGATCGAAGTAGCCATCTGGAAATGGTGGATCGGCCATGTCCACTTCCACGGTCCTGATCCTCTCCGTCAGTCCTTCATTGGCGGCAAGGGCTTCCAGTTGTTGCAGAAAGGGTTGGTAGATCTCTACCGCCGTGATGGTGCCCTGCCCCTGCGGCAAAGCACCCGTCGATACAAGCGTTCATATCGCCGGTCATCAGTTGCTTGCCCTCTTCACCAAAGACCTGTTGGCTGCACGTCACCCCGCTGCATCCCTCCATGTCCGTCGAAATGTAGACCTTGAATCCCTGAGCACCCGCTGGAAGCCCAAGGCAGAGGACCAATGACCAACTGATTAGCAGAGGCGTGTTTCGGCGAAGACGCGCCATTGCTCGATCCTTTCATTTCAGCATTGTCTTTCACGACGGTCATCCTGAGGACTCCAGCATCCTCGAATCTCTCGCTGAAAAAAATGCCGTCTGCCTGCGAATCGGCCCCCTTGACTCGTTCTGTTGCCCAGCCCGAGCCAATGACAGCAAGCAGTATGCCCACCCCTGTCTGGATTTTCATCGCACAAGTCCTGATGGTTGAGATGTTACGCTTCCATGGCGTCCACAAAGCTACGAATGGCCGCCAAGTATTCCCTCGCATTTATCCCAAATATCGTGTTGTGATTGCCACGTGGAAATCGCACAAGCCGCTTTTGTGTCGAGCCAGCCCATCGGAGGTTTCGTTCGGCGTGTGAGATATCGATCAGGCCGTCGTTCTCCGTGTGGAGAATGAGCAACGGGTTCTTGTAGCTGGACAGCTTCTTCTTGTGATGGAAATGCCGTTTAACCTCGGCAACCACGTCGGTTTCAGAGACTCCCGCCGCCGTCAGGTCTGCATATGCCAGAAACCGCTCAGACGCATCGGCAATGCCGCTTTCCAGAATAAGACCAGCTATCGTTGGTTGCCGCTGAATGAGTTCGATGGCGTACAGCGAACCAATCGACCGGCCAAAGGCAATCACCCGTTCCGGGGCAAGTCCCGCTGCTTTGATCGCTACTTCACCGTCGCCGAGCATGGTAACCAACCGAGCTTGGCCGGTAGAATCGCCATATTCCCGGTACTCCACGAACAATGAGTTCAGGCCGAGATCTGCAAAGATGTCAGCCATGTCAGGAACGTAATCGGCAACGGCTTCGCCGTTACCATGAAAATGGACCATGGTGAATTTGCCGGGATCGATGACTTTTCGGTAGCACGCCAACTCTGCGCCGGCTACCTCGACCATGAGGGGATCTTTGACGCATCGTGGCTGCGGGAAGAGATAATGACCGCTGATGGCCGGATGATCGAGGAAACTGTCGCCGGTTGAACACATGTGCTCACACGCCTTTAACATTGTCTTCAGTGATTCGGGGTCGGCCAAACGGTGCTCGGTGCCAACCTCGATTACGGTCGAATCTGGCAGGCCGCTGTTCCGCTGAAGTTCCACACTATCGTCGAACGGCACCGTCTCGTCGGCTCGGCTGTGGAGGATGATCGACTTCGGTTTCACGGACGTTGCCGTGCCCCAAGTCTTCCACGCCGGGCAAAGGAGGACGAGCGGCGTGTCTCCACTGTCGATGTTCATCGCCACCGCCCCGCCTCGGCTGGAGCCGACGACGACATCCGGCTTCCCTCGGTCGAACTCGGTCTGAGCGATGCGGACTGCGGCGGCGAAATCGTCGTCGGGCAGAGCCGGGTTCAGAACCTCGTGACCGTGGGAATTGAGGTAGGTCGGCTTCACACCGCCCGGAGTCGATTGCCAGCCATGGAGGAAGAGGATTTTCATGTTCAATTCCAGATCGATTCAAATGACTCGAAGCGCAGACGGCGGCAACAACAGCGATACACTCCCTCTAACCCGGAAAACGGGAAATCCAGATATCGGATCGGTTGCAGCCAGCGTAAGACCGTCGTGTTTCAGATGTTCGTTGAAAGCATCCACGAAAGACCGCTGCTCTGCAACGACCCTGACCAGCGGATGAACTGCCCGTTCCCGCAACTCAACGAGCTTCCTGTTCGACATCCTACTGAGGCCCAGGTACTCAATCAACTTGAAAAACGAGAAGTCTTCGTTCGTAACCATGTGCTGACAGATCTCGTCATAGGCGGTGAGCCAGCGATCGTCACTTCCACTGCCAGGCCTACTCTTATGCGGCCGACACAAGTGACGCCACCGAGACCATCTGGCATCACGACCCGCGTAACCGGGCCGCGACGATACGCGTTGATTTCAGATTCCGCCGGATCCGCCGCTGCGGTTGACGCAGTTGTTAGGGCCAGCGTTTGAGGTAGCTGGCGATAAGGCTGGTGAGAGTATGTACGAAATGCCTCCGCCAAGCCCCATGGTAGCGATAATGGGAAAGATGCCAAAGAACCATTGAACGAGGGTGACGCCAAATAAGACGTTAAGCAGACCCATCGGCCACACACATAAGGCTACTTGCAGAACATGCTTCCATCGGCGTCTTGGACTCCGTGCCGCGGAAATGGTAAAGCCAACAATCGAGAACAGAAGATTGCTGGCGGCGGTCAAGAGTAAGTGTGCTTCGTCGGGAATGGCGAGT
>JBGSHS010000053.1:0-33280 GCA_041752115.1 Pirellulaceae bacterium
GACCGGCCACGGGCGTTGAGGGCCGCGTAGCGCGACTGACCGAAGGCGATCGGCTCACCGAGGGACTTGGGCGGCTCATACCACCACCGCGTGACATGCCACCACCACCTCGCGACATGCCACCGCCTCCTCCGCCACGTCCGCCGCCGCGGGCCCATGCATCGCCGATCACCCACAGGCAGACCGCTAATCCTACTACGACAACGCCAACTTGAGTCTTCGTTTTCATGATTTGGATTCTCTCTTGATCTGAGGTCTTGTAAGCTGCGACTCGAGATGCAGCTTGGGCTGAAACATCTCTCACCGAGCGGTCACTGCTTCGTGATCGTGACTTCCTCGACGTTCGGCAACAGTTCATCGTCCACCGTGCGGTTGATCGACTGCACCGTACACGTGTTGTCATCCACGTACTTGATGATGTTCACGGACGAGGACTTCCGCCCGTCGGGCAGGACTCCGCTTTGCTGGATGTACCAGCGATTGTCTTTTTTCTTCCAGGTTCCCTGTCCAAAGCCCCCGTCCGAATCGAATACCCAGGAGCGAACCTGCTTGGTCGCCGGATCCCAGCCGATGATTTGCATCCCGGCCATGTCGATGCGGTCGCGAATCTCGATGGTGAAGGATCGTATCATGAAATTATTGTTGCGCGTCCAGTTACACTGGGTGACCACCGTGGCTTCGTCATCCTGATCGACCCAGTTTCCGGTCATCCACTCCAGGTCTTTCAGCTGCTCGTAGTGCGATGGCGTGATGACCACTTCCTCCTCGGTCACACGGTCCAACAACCACTGGGCGTCTCGCTTGACGTAGATGGCCGTATATTCGGTTTCATCCGCCGCCTGCTCAGCAGTGATGACTTTGGCCGTTCCGTGTTCCACCGCGACGCTCGGGGAAATGAACTGGATGGAATCCGTCTTCGCCTCCAGTTTGGCACCTTTCTCGTCGGCAAAGATGCCGGCAAACTGCTTTTCAATGGCCTCGCGGCCGACGACCTGCTCGCCGCTCAACGGATTCGTGTAGACGGCTTCGGGCGACCACATCGCCGCCAGAGCCTTCGCATCCCCTTGGTTGAAGGCGACGACGTACGACTCGACGGCCTTGCGGATCGCCGCTTCGTCGGCCGTTTGACCTTCACCTTCGGCCCCTATCGCCGACGTCAGACTCCAGACCATGATGGAGGCAGTCCATACTACTCGTTTCATGCGATTCTCCTTGTGATATCCGGGAAAGTTTCACTTGTTGCGTAAACCACGCGCGAGGAGCGTGGTCGAACCACGAAACAGGCCATATGGCACAATCGCACAGGCCACCGCGACAATCAACGCTTGCACGACGGAGAACGCCCGTAAGACAATGAGCTGATATGCCGCGTCTAGCACAATGGCCACAATGAAGATCCGTGTGACGTCCCTCCACCCCGCGAAAAGCCCCCTGCGTCGCATCGTTGGGTTGGTGATGATACTCCACAGAAACGGCGGTTGCCCTTCCCGTGCGTCCCTCAGGCCCGCTCGGATGGCAAGTACCGTCACGACAGTCGGCATGATCACTAAACGCAGATGCAAGGGCCCGCTCGCTCGTCCTAGCAACTGCTCTACTCCGCGAAGGAGCATTTCTGAAAGTGCATCCACAGTTCATTGCTCCTGTCGAAGAGCGGCGACCGCGTGCCGATTGGTGGGATATAACCGTGTCTCCCCAATCAACTGAAGCAGGTGATAGCGCTGCAATAAGGACGGCAGATGCGGGTTGGCCCGGGCCACCGCAAGGATGACGCCTCGCTTGGCGAGCAATGTCACGGTCTGGTGCAGCACTTCCGCGCCCGTCGTGTCAATGTCCCCGATGGCTTCCGCATCCAGCACCAACGCACGGATCGGTATGGGCCCCTGCGTGACCAACTTCTCGACCTCTTCCAGAAACAGATTAGCGTTGGCGAAGTAGAGTGGGGCGCCGAAGCGGTAGACGACCAATCCAGAACCATCGGGTGCCGCAACCGTCTCAGTGGGAATGAAATGGCTGCCGTCTTGCGTTTCGCGCAGGACCCAGGTGCCCGGCCTGGAAGCGCGCCGAATGACATCGATCGTGGCCAGTAGAAATGCAATGGTGACCGCTCGCAGCGGCCCGAACACCAGCACACTTATCAGGCAAACCACCGCTATCCAGAACTCACTGCGGCGCATATGGTACAGCTCGCGCAGTTCTTTTACTTCAATCAGGGACAACACGGCATTGGCTACAATCCCGGCCAGCGCCGCGCTGGGCAAGAACGCCAGCATGTCCGTGAAAAAGAGCATGACCAGGGCGATCGTTCCGGCCGCAATCAAGCTTGGCAGTTGGCTGCGCGCCCCAGCGTTTTCCATCGCGGCGGACCGGGAAGCACTATTGCCCGTCACCAAGCCGCCGCTTAAGCCCGCCGCCAGATTCGCGATGCCATAGGCGAACAACACCTGGTTGCCGTCTGCCTTGTAGCCGTGCTTGCCGCTGTACTGGCGGACCAGGAGCAGTCCCTCACAGAGTGTGATCGCCACGACGGCCAACGCGCCGGGGAGCAATCGCAGGTAGTCAACCGGTGCCACGTCAGGCAAACTGATCGATGGCAGCCCCGACGGTATCTCGCCCAACACTCTCACGCCATGTCGGTCTAGGTTGAGCGCGGCGACAGTGGCCGTCATCAGAATCAGGGCAATCAGTGCGCCGGGAGCTCTGGGAGCGTATCGTTTCAAGAGACGAACGAGAACAAGGGTACCTAGTCCAATGGCTACCGAGTACAGGTTGGCACGCGGAATCGACTCCACAAGGGCCAGCAATTCCACAATGTAGCCCTCGGTTTCCACCGAACTGGCCATGGCCTCCTTGATTTGGCTGGCAAATGCCACGACCTGCGATCCGTGTTCTGCCGAGGCGTCCAGGATCTTGCGGACCTGATTGGTAAAGACCTCGACCCCCAGGCCGGAGATGAAACCGACCAGCACAGCTCGCGACAGAAAGTTCGCGAGAAACGCCAGCCGGAAGTACCAGAACACGAAGAACAATAAGCCACACATGATGGCCAACGCCTGAGCATACTGCACACGAAGCGGATTGTCGGGCGCGGCGAAGACCAATAGCGCGGCGCCGACCAACGCGGCGATCGACGCGTCCGGGCTGCCTACAACGTGCCGCGAGCTCGTGAACAAGGCAAAGATCACGAGGGGAATGATGGCCGCATACAAGCCAACGACCGGCGGCAAACCGGCGACTTGGGCGTAGCCAATATTGAGCGGAATGACGAGGGCCGCCAGGGTGATACCGGCAGAGGCTTCGCGCGGCACATCTGCCCAGCTAATCCCTCGCAAGCCCGCTAACGGACGGGGCCATGGCCGATTTCCGTGCCGGTCGACTGGATCATCGATTGGCATGCGTCACGATCCTCACTAACCGATGTGATCGAGTTAGGGAACATAATTGGCGCTGGTATCCGCACCATAACCGCAGCCTTGGTAGGTGCAGTGCAGATCATCGCGGATGATGGCCGCCCAACTGCCGGCGCGACCCGTGTCCAGAACCAAGTCCTCGTCTAGCACCTTGGTTTCGAAGGTCCAGCCTTCGGGGAGGTTCTTCAGTTTGCCGCCCAACGCGTTGAGGTTGTCGGGGGTCAGGTCCGGATCGACCGACTTGGTGTATTCCTGCAGGACCCAGACCGCGCCGTTGGGCTCGCGCAGCAGAAACACCGATCTGCCCACCTTGAAGGTCCAGACCGTGTTCCGCCGGATCAACGAGGGCACATAGGCGTTCTCGAACTGGGAGACCATCTCCGCCCCGGTCATGTCTCCGCCCCAACACAACTCCATACCGTGGAAGTTCTGCATTTCGCCGACGAGGAACTTGATTTCGTCCATCATCCAGAAGCGTCCGTAGTTGACGGCACACATGTCCACTTCGAGTTCTTCCGCCAGTTCCTTGGGGTCGACCTTTTTGTAGGCTTCGGGGTCGACGGGAATGGATGCCGCCGTATAGACGTGTGCCCTCTGCGTCTTCCCGGTGCCGACAAAGGCCCCCATCCCATGGAAGGGGAGGCCGCGGGTGCTTTTGAAGCTCACCCAGCTCGTGGGATCCACACCTGTTTTCAGTCTCATTTTGTTACTCTCGTTCTTGTTGATGGTTTGTTAGCCCAGTGAGCAACGCAATCGGAACTCCCGCTCCCGATGTGCCGAGGGATTTAACACCTACTTCTGCATCTTTTTCTTCATAAACTCCTCGACGATCTTGGCTTGCGCAGCCAACCCGCCGGCTGTGCTGAACTGGAGGATCTCGGCCCCTTCTTTCGACTTGAAGTTGTGCGGAGCCGGCCAGTAGCAGCATTCCCCAGCGCGGCAAACGTCGATGGTCCCGTCGAGGTAGATGACCTCCAACGTGCCCTTCAAGACGTAGGCCCAGTGTTCAACCCCGCACAGATCGTGCGCGAGACCCTTTCCCTTCAAAATCTCTGTGAAGTCAGTGCCCGGGGCAAAGATGTGGTAGGCGCACTGCATGCCGCCCCAGTTCTCCTCCCAGATCTTGAGGCCCGGAGTGTTCTGGGTGACGATGTCATCGACCGGGTTCATATCCGTCAGTTTCTTGTGCATTCGATTACTCTCCCTTGTGCCTCACCGGACCGGCGGTGAAGGCGATTTGTTCAGAACCAGCCCCGGTCGCCTGGACAAGCCTGGTTATTCACCAACGGCCATCGGTTACCCGAGCCGCCGCACGAACGCCTGCAGCTCAGATGCCTTCGGAAGCTTCTCGGTAGTCACCTGCTTCCCGCGTTCCTTGACCAACTCCTCATCATTGTCCAATTACTTCGATGTCCCCACGCGATGCGAACGGGACAACATACCTCCCGAGATGTTTCGGGCCTGGAACCCGTTTTGCAGGAGAATCCGCGTCGCGTAATAGGCCCGGCCTCCGGAGCGGCAAATAACGAGGATCTCTCGGTCGTGAGGAAGTTCATCGAGCCGCGAGCGAAGCTGCGGCAACGGGATACTGACCGCGCCCGGAACGGCTTCGACAGCCAGTTCCGGAGGATTGCGCACATCGAGGAGAAAAGCGCCGTCCACCGAGTCCCAGTGGGTCAGTGGCATGTCCCCGCGGAGGAGATTTGCCGCCACCATCCCCGCGAAGTTGACGGGGTCTTTTGCGCTGCCATAGGGCGGTGCGTAGCTCAGCTCGGATTCTTCCAGGTCGTAGATGGTAAGTTGCGCCTGGATGGCCATGGCAAAGGCATCGATCCGCTTGGCAACCCCGTCCTCGCCCAACACCTGCGCTCCGAGCAGTCGCCCGTCGGATTTCCGGAACAGGACTTTGATCGCGAGCATCTTGGCGCCGGGATAGTACCCCGCGTGCGAATTCGCGTAGAGGTAGATCTTCTCGAAATCCACTTCCCCAAGCTGCACCAAGACTTTCTCACTGACGCCTGTCTGGGCGATCGTGCCCTCGAAAACCTGACAAATCGAGGTGCCCTGGGTGCCACGATAACGAGAGTCTCGCCCGGCAATTACATCGGCCGCGATGCGGCCTTGCCGATTGGCTGGCCCAGCCAACGGGATGAGTGTCCATTGGCCGGTGACAAAGTCTTTGACTTCCACCGCGTCGCCAACCGCAAGGATATCGGGGTCGCTGGTACGCATCTGATCATCGACTCGGATTCCGCCGCGCTGGCCGAGTTCGATCCCGGCCATCTTCGCCAGCTCGGTCTCCGGGCGCACGCCGATCGCCAGGATCACGATGTCCGCCGGGTGGCACTTGCCGGAACTGGTGAGAACTTCCAGTGAGCCGGCCGAGGACTGCTGGAATCCGGCCACGCCGTCGTTGAGCTCCAGGCAAACGCCATGTTTGACCATGTAGCGTTCGACCAGTCGCGCCATCTCCGGGTCGAGCGGGGGCATAACCTGATTGAGTTTCTCAATCAGTGTCACTTCGAGCCCGCGGTGGACCAGGTTCTCCACCATCTCCAGGCCGATGAATCCACCGCCGACCACCACCGCCCGTCTCGGCTTTGTCACGGTCTGGAATGCCGTGTACTTGTCCAGTCCCGACCGATCCGCCTGGTCCTCCCGATCAAGCCACTCGCGGATGTTCCTGGCATCCGGCACGGTTCGCACCGAGAAGATTCCTGGAAGACCAATGCCTGGCAGCGGCGGCCGGATCGGCGCCGCCCCAGGCGACAGCACGAGCTTGTCGTATTTCTCGGTAGTCACCTCGCCGGTCGCGTGGTTCTTGAGCTGGACGCTCTTCTGTGCCGCCGAGATGCCGACCACCTCGCAGCGCGTCCGGCAATCGATCGCGAACATCCCGCGAAACATCTGTTCGGTGGCCACCAGCAGGCTTGACTCTTGTTCAATCGAACCGCCGACATGGTACGGCAGTCCGCAGTTCGCGTACGAAACATACGGCCCGCGTTCCACCATGAGGATTTCGGCCTTTTCGTCCAATCTGCGAAGGCGGGCCGCACACGACGCCCCTCCGGCCACTCCACCCACGATAATGACCTTCATTGGTTAATCTCCACTGGACTATTGCGTGTCCGAACTGAGTACCCCAACCAGGAACTCGATTCCACGGAGATGCTCGATGCTGCCAAAGCTGGCTACTGGAGGCTTCACCGACATCTCGATATAGGGAAGGAGTCTCCGAAACCTCTCCGAGCGGAGGTGCGATTCCAGATCCTCTTGGGTATCCCACTGCACCAAGTATGTGAACATGTGGTCGTCTTCAATGTCCTGACATATCCAGCAAGCCCGGCACTCCGGAAACGCCTCGGTGGGCCCCTTCACATGCAAGAGCACGCTGCGGAACTCCTGTCGTTTCCCCTCGGGCGCTACCAGGCGGAAGCAAGCTTGTATCATCGTATGGCTCAAGTCTTTCGACGCTCGATGCGCGGCGGTAAGCGGTGAGTCGGCCGAGCGTTGGGGCAGCCGACCGCAGCTCAACCCAACGGCGCCGGAAAGCCGAACACAATTGGGAAGGGTTTCAACGCAAGGGACGTGCCGCAGATAGAGAAAGGCCGGGTCGATTCTGTAACCGGCTGGCACGTAAACGCTTGCGCAACGAAAAGCCAGCGAGAAGCGAGGGGCCGTGACCCTCCGATACTCGGAGAATCTACGACATCTCGGAGGCTCCCTTCGGCCGGGTGATGCCGAGCCGGGTCATGCGGGACTCTAATGTCGTCGGTTTGAGGCCCAGGATCTCGGCCGCACCGCCGGGACCCCGGATTCGCCAACCCGTATCCTGAAGAACGTGAAGTATTTGTTCCCGCATGCCTTCATGTAAAGTCATTCTCGCGCGCAGACTGCCAGCACCGAGAATGGGCATTTCCACCAGCAGACAGTCACCCGTCGCGAGAATCATCGCGCGTTCGATGACGTTGCTGAGTTCACGAATATTGCCAGGCCAGGAATACTGCTGCAACTGCTCCATCGTCCTGCGTGGAATGCTGTTGATGGTCTTACCCATACGCCGGCTGAAGACCTCGACGAAGGCCCAGACCAACAGCGGAATATCTTCACGGCGCTCACGCAGCGGAGGAACGCGGATCGGGAAAACGTGCAACCGGTGATACAGATCAGCCCGGAACTTGCCTTCCCGCATGGCCTGCTCCAGGTCTCGATTGGTCGCCGCGACGATCCGCACGTCGACCATCACGCTTTCCGGGCTGCCCAGTCGTTCGAACCGGCCGTCCTGAAGCACGCGCAGCAGCTTGGGCTGCAAATCAAGCGGGAATTCTCCGATCTCATCGAGGAACAGGGTGGAGCGATCGGCGATCGTGAAGCGGCCCACCTGCGCCGAGGCAGCACCGGTGTAGGCCCCCGCCTCTCGTCCGAACAACTCACTCTCGATCAACGTTGCAGGCAGCGACGCACAATTCACGATCACCATCGCTCGGTCTTTGCGAGCACTCAGTTCATGGATCGTCTGCGCCAAGAGTTCCTTGCCAGTGCCGGTTTCCCCGAGCAAGAGAACCGGAGTGTCCGTGTTGGCGACTTGCTCGGCCTCGGACAGCACCTTCTTGAGGGACCGGCTTTGGCCAATAATCCGTCCGTGGCGGTGCTTCAGAGCGATCTGCTCACGAAGATAGACGTTCTCCTGCTCAAGGCGCTTTCGAAGCTGTTGATTCTCGCCAAGTGCGACCCGAATCGCCTCGTCGGATTGCTTGCGCACCAGGGCATTGGCAAAGATCTCCGCGATCATTTGCAGGCGAGAGGCGACTTCCGGGGGCCACTCACGGTGCTGCCGGAGAAAGCTGAAGGCGAGAAAACCCAGGACCGAGCCGCCGGCCTTTAGCGGAATTGCCACGGTGGACTTGATGCCCGTTGCAATAGAGAGTTGCCTTTCCTTCTCCGCCTCTGGTGGGAGGTCATCCGGTAGGCACTTCAAGAAGACCGTTTTTCCGTTGCGAACCTGTTCAACAATCCAAGGAACGTGATCGTCGGCAAGAACCCCGACAGGAGACGGCTCAACCCCGGGAACGACGCAGGAGTGTGTCACCAACGCGTGCCCCCCGTCTTCGCTGAATTGAGCCAGACTGCTTCGGTCGTGCCCCAGCATCTCCAGCAGTCGCTTCAGGCTGTCGTCGATGATGCCGTCGATCCGGTCGGGAGGCTGGTTGATGAACGTCGCAGAGAGGTCGGCCAGCAACTGCTCGAAGCGCAGGCGTTCCGCCAGCGCCTGCTCCGCCTGTTTGCAGTCCGTGATGTCAACGGACTCGCCCAGCAACTTTGTTTGCGCCAATTCTCTGTCCAACCGCACCTGACCCCGGGCTGCGATCCATCGCTGGGTGCCATCCGGGAGAACCACGCGGTACTCGCCTACATAATCGACCTGATCCTCGATCGCGCGCCGCACGGCGAGTTCCACCGTCTCGCGGTCTTGCGGATGGATCCGCCCCATAACGGTCTCATACCGGATGGGCGCATCCGGTGGGAAAGCAAACATCCGTCGCCAATTCTCCGTGGCCCACACCTCGTTGCGTGATACATCCCACACCCAGACGCCCGCGCCCGAGGCTGCTGTTGCCAGCCTCAGACGCTCCTCGTTCTCGTGCAGAATCCGATCTGAGCGCTTCCGGGTAATGGCGTTGGCGAATATCTGTGCAACCATTCGAAGCTGATTCACGAGTCCTTCCGTCCACAGGCGTTTTTCCTGCCTCATGTCATTGAAAGACAATGCGCCGATGAGCGGACCTCCTCCCGTCGAAAGCGGGATTACCAAAGTACTCTTGATGCCGAAATGACACCAGAACTCCCTGTCGCGGGCTGCCTCGGCGGGCAGATCCTCGATGGATGAAACGGCAACCGTTTTGCGGGCCAATAGTTGTTCGAGGCACCAAGGAAAATACTCCTGGGCATCCATCGGCTCAGGAGTCGGCGGGCCTTCCAAAGAACGATAGAGGTGGGTTAGCGCAAGGAATCCCGGAGACTCGGTCGACCACTGCCAAACAGAAGACATATCCAAGCCGTGGCACAGACAGATGCGGCATTGGGCATCTTCAATCTCAGTGTCGATCTCGTTAGCGGGAAGGTCGATGAACTTTAGCGAAAGATCGGCAATAAGCATCTCAAGTTGCAGGCGGGCATCGGGTTCCTGTCGCATATCATGCCGTTCCTCACAGGAGCGGTTCGAATCCACGCCGTCACAATCCCCTTGGGTCGGTTGGTTCGAATGCGCATTCCACTTCTTACCCATACTGATCTCCGGACGGTGAGGTAGTCCAACCGCCGGTCCGCTCCACCGATCAACAGGCGCTGACCGATCCGCACGGCTGCATACGGCTCGAATTCCTGATGTTGCGTGTGTTCATGGACTGCAGTTGTAACGAGATCTAACACATACCCCCAGGCAATACTGCCCCCTGTTTTCCGGCTCTTTTGGGGGTTGCGGAGAAAACGCTGTGAATTCCTCTTATGATTATTGTGCGGTCGGCGATGCCTTCCGAGAAGTCCGTTGACGTCATGGCCAGAGCGATGTGCTAACGCGAAGCCGCTGGGTGTTGCCCAGCAGACTCCGGAGGTTCATCCTTCGGCCAGAAACATGACGTCATAGTCACCGGATGTTGTTGCGCGGTCAACTGACACCCAAACGTCATTCAGCGTGCGATCGAGGCGAACTAATGGACGTCGCCAAGGCATCATTTCGATCCATCGGCCTGCCAACCCCCGTACTCGGCGGCACCACGGCCGAAATGCCACGTCACCCCAGCTCCCACCCAATAGGATTCCAGAGAGGCAGTGACCGCACCATTCGCGAAGTCCTGCGACGCCTCAAACATGCCGCCAGCAAGTAGATCAAGATCGACGCCCGGCAGAACATCACAGACTCCGACCCCGGCCGAAACTCGATGTTCATTGACGACAGCAAGGGTCGACTGGATATACTCGATGACCGGCCTGCCGCCCGGAGGAGTGACATCACCTGCGGATTGGCCAGGATTGTCCCGAAGCGGATTCTCGGCCCAGGCGTAACCCAACCGCAACCGCACACGACCCATTGTGTACTGGGTGCCCAGTTGGAGGACCCACTGATCATGGTAGAGTTCCCCGAACAGATCCGAGTCGGTCCACTGTTTGTACAGCAGGTCGGCCGCCAACAACAGCCGACCGTCGAGCCATCGATTGTTGGCGATCCCGATGCCGACGTTCTGAGGCAATTCGACATTGGTGGCCAGATAAATGTCGCCCGCGGGCCCGGGAACGGGAAATCGAATGTTGTCCTCAAACGTGAAGTGCTGCTTCGTCTGGTAGTAGAGGCCGAGCGACGTCCAGTCAGTCAGGTCGTAATCCACGCCCAATCGACTGCGCAGTCCATAGGCAGTGGCGTTGCCCGTTGCACCAACCCACGGACCGTCCATAAAGCCAGACCCAAGGCTCAGAGAGCCGCCCACGGAAAGGCAGTCGGTCAAATCCACGCCGACTCCCGCAACGATATCGAGTACCATCAGACTCACTGTCGTGCCGTTACTACCTGCTTCTGCTCGCCACTCGCCCGACGCACCGGAGGCACCGATCAATCCGATCCCCAGCGTGGCCGGCATCCCCAACGCACTGAAATCCTGTGTAATTCCGATGTTGCCCAACGTCGCGCCCGGGGCTCCCGATTTGGCCTCGAACGCCGATAGTCCCAGCACATTAAGCGCCGGCACGCTGCCGTCGTATCCAAGGTTGTAAGTCGCTTCAGCCCACGCCCCACCGAACGAAAACTGGGTACCGTGGAATTGAGTCAGCGTGCTGGGGTTCGCGTTAATGGCGGACTGCAAGTCTTGAGGCCGAGTGAGGCTGGCGCCACCCATGCCACCAGAAGCCGGCATGAGACTGTTGTGGAGTTCTACTCCATATGACTGGGCACGAGCGTCAGTCGCGATGAGGAGACTACACAAGATAATCACTAAAGCGTGAATCCAAAATGCGTTACGCATGATTTGGGCCTTTATTCCCTTGCCTGAGGCATGTCGAGTGTCGAGCCCCCGCGCCTTCGTGGGCGACGCGCGCGTCCATGTGCGTCTTATCGGCAGGAAATAGCGCGGCCCTGCCGGGTGGCAGCGATGTTGACGGTTCGGCAAGATGGAGAGTCTGTGCCATGGCTATTCAACTGAGGAATGGCATCGTCGAATCGGCCGCGTCCGACTCATCTGGCTGCCAATGGCCAACAGTCATTTTAATGCGCACTTGCCACAAGCGCCGAACACAAATCCGAGCGTCCCATACAAGGACTCCGTAAACTGATGCAGGTGCCCAAGCGGATGGCTAGATGAAATGGCGTTCGACCGAAATGGACTGAGAAATGGCCGCTGGTCACGATCGCAGGTATCGGAGTAGGTCGATTGGCGGCGAATCCGAAGTAACCGACAGATGTCGTCAGTGTTGTTCCTTCGCATTATACGGGCGAACAATCTCGCGCTGCACCGACGGCGTCTGTTCGGTGGTCTCCCGGTGGCCCATAAACAAAGTTACGCCTCGCCATTGAGCCACGCACAGCTGCGAAGGCGGCAACTGATCGGCCACGGCATCGGTCTCGCGGCTGTCTTCCAGCAGTGCCCGAGTCCATCTCTAACGCACGGTGCTCAACCCGAGACACCCTTCCTTGGCAATAGCGAAGCCCGGACATCGTGAACAGTCCTGATACCCTACCTCTTGGCGACCAACTCGCGGACCGTCAGCTTGTCCCGATCGCATGCGTGACACTGCCAGGACTCGCTGCACAACGAGCAATCTGCGAGCAACTCGAATCCCGGATCAAACACGTTGCCCAGCGGATTGACGTCCAGTTGTCGCTCCAAGATGCAGCGCCACGCGGACCCATCGGGCTGCACGTTGATGTGATCGACACCGCCGGAGCAGAGTACGGTGTGGGGTACGTCAGGCTTCACGGATTCCAGTCCTGTTCGGCGATCTTCCCAGATCCAGGGCTCCAGGAACCGTCGTTCAGCCTCCGAGTACTCGTAGGGGGTAGTAGGCAATCGACGAGTACGGGTCGACGTGAAATCGCAATCCATGTGATCGAAACATCTCGGCCCAGGCGGGGATCAGGTACATTTGCTCGGGCCAGGCAACGATGTTCACGGTCACGTTGAACCCGTGGTTCTGCCGGGAAGAGACAGCGACCAACGAAGATCTCCGGATTCATGGGAAGCGCGCGGGTGCCGTTCTCCGTGGGATGGAGACTGGTTGCGCGCCGAGGTGAATTCCACCTCGGTAGGAAACGGCACGTTGCCAACGCGTACAAGTGGCGCAAATCTGAGCCGTTTCCTGCGAAGGCCTATCCCACCCGGGTCTGACAGACCTGCTATAGGTGAGGAGCGCCATCAATCGGGTTCGGACGGCTCAAGGATCATAGGGCAACGCGCAGTCGAAAGGACGTCACGCAGGGTTCGCGCTCGCAGCGATGGCAAATGGACAAGGCAAGCGGACCTATGGTAGTCGGCGCGGCGCGGACACCCTTCCGCTCGCATCGCAATCGTGAAGTACTCGTCCAACGTTCTTGCGATTCAGCTCGGAAGCCAGATCCCCTCTCACGTCTTCAACGGCCAGCAGGTCGGCCGCCGCCTGGCGGATCCTTCAGAGCGCGTGTTGGTTTTGTCCACGATCAGACGTGGCAAGAGTAGCCGCATATGGGACGGTGATGGAGACAGTGAGTATTATGGTGGGGCAGGGATGAAGAAGAGTCCACATCTTCGAACGCATCCCGTGATGAGTGATCCTCAACCCTCTGCGCAGGAGAAACCTGTATGGCGGAAAGCAAACGAACCGTGACGCGAGTCCCGTTCCTGGCCATCGCGGTCGCCCTACTCCAAGGATGCCTGGCGACTGCCTCTCAAGCGGATTACCGGATCTGGTTCGAGAACAGTACGGTCAAGGTCTTTCGGGACACCGCGCCCGGAGTTGCAGCGGCAGTTCAGTTGACCGCCGCGCGAAACGAGACCGAATCGTTTCAGGTGGTCGTTCGGGCGGGCACCCATCCGCTGAACAACGTCACCGTGCAGGTCAGTGACTTGGTTCAAGAAAACGGGGCGTGCATCAGTGCCGACCGCATGACGCTGTTCCGCGTGGCGTACGTGAACCTCCCGGCGCACGGCAAGGACTATCCTGACGCCTTGCCACCTTTGTCCACTCTTACGGTCCCCCCGGGGCAGAACCAGCCTGTGTGGATCGACCTCTTCGTACCCGCCGAAGCCGAGCCGGGGGTCTACCGCGGCACCGTCACCGTTGAGGCTGAAGGCCACGACGTCAAGACGGGCCCCATCGAGTTGACCGTGTGGCGGTTTGCCTTACCGGAGACGCCCCGTTCGCGTACGGCGTTCGGCGTGAGCGAAGAGGCTATCGCGGCGTTCCACGGCGTGGCACTGGGGAGCGCGGCGTTTCAGGCGCTCAAGCACAAGTACTACGAGCTCTTGGTAGCGCACCGGGCGGTGCCCTATTCCCTGCCTGTCCCGGTGGAATCAGCGGAAGCGGCGCGGTACCTGAACGATCCTCGAGTCACAGCGTTCTGTGTCCCTTACGTGGATGATGAAGCCGCTCTGAAGAAGTTGGCCGCCTATCTGCGTGAAAAGGGCTGGCTCAAGAAGGCCTACTTCTATGTGGTGGACGAGCCGATCACCAAGGATCAGTACGATCTATTACGTGGTCGAGCCGCGCGCATCCACGCCGCCGATCCGGAGTTCAAGGTGGTGGTACCGTACTTCCGCGAACCTGCCTTTGCGACCGAGTCTGGAGCGTCGGGATTGCTGACCGGCGCGTGCGATATCTGGTGTCCGAAAGTCCACTTCTATCGGGAGGACTTCCTCACTGCCCGTCAGCGGCTCGGGGAAGAGGTGTGGTGGTACGTCTGCTGGGAACCTGGAGCGCCCTACGCGAATCTGTACGTAGACATGGCTGGCGTCGACCACCGAGCACTTTTCTGGCAGCAGGCGTACTACCGGGTGCAGGGTTTCCTCTACTGGAACACGACGTATTGGAATCCGCAGACCGGTACGGCAGATCCATGGACCGATATGGCCACAGTGAAGAACCTGAGCCCGACGGTCTATGGGGACGGCTCGCTGCTCTACCCGGGGGCGAAGGTGGGCATCGACGGACCCGTCGCATCCATCCGCCTCAAACTGATCCGTGCAGGCCTGGAAGACGTCGAATACTTGCGGATCTTGGAAGAACGCGAGGGCTGGGATGCCGTCCGAGCCGTTGCCGGGAAGATCGTTCAAGGGTTAGATACCTACTCGCGGGACGTCAGTCTGCTGCTGGAACTGCGGGAGACTGTCGGGCGGCGACTGAGCGACGGACATCGCTGATGCCCCACGAGCTTCTTGTCGACCAGCATCCATGCCGCCAGCAGACCTGGCTTTCGAGCGACCAGGAGCCCTGCCAGAGTCAACGTCCCACACTGTTGGCCCACCGGCGGCGCGCCGTTCACTGGCAGTGGGTCGGTGCGGCAAATGGATCGGCAGACCGACATTCAAAAACACGTCACGCCGCACGTCCTTCGCCACAGTTTTGCCACCCATCTACTCCAGGACCACTACGACAACCGAACAGTGCCGGAGCTGCTTGGTCACAAAGATGTGAGCACTACCATGATCTATACGCACGTACTCAGTCGTCGCGGCTGCGGGGTTCGCAGCCCTCTGGATCGACTGTAGAGGCGCCGGTCGGGCTATGCCGGAGCGATGATCGGGGCATGCGATGACTAACTTGTTCTACCCTCCACACTTTGGTGTACGACAAAGTTGTCGGTAGGACCGGGATAGGCCGACCCAGCTGGTCGGCCTATCCGGTGCGTCACAAGGGGCTTATCCAGGTCGGCCTATCCCGGCAACGGGCGGCTCGGTCGTCACACCTCAAATGCTTGACAGGCAAGGGCTTGGGTCGATAGTCTAGACTCAGATTCGGGCGGGATAGCCCGCCGCGCTGGTCGGCCTAATCCCACATCTCGTGCCTGTGATAGGCCGTTCTGGATAATTACTAGTTCTGGCGATCAGCCCTCGTGCTCGAACTCGTGCTCAGTCGCGCAGCGATGGTGCTCGTAATCGGGACCCGCCCTGATGACTGCGCAATCCTTCGACCATGAACGACTCGACGTTTATCGTCTTTCGATCGACTACGTTGCTCGGTCATTCGAGGCATCACAATCACTCGAGGGGCTAGATCGACACGCTCGCGATCAATGGCTTCGTGCTGCCCAATCGATCCCACGAAACATCGCCGAGGGCAACGGAAAACGCAGCCACAAAGGCCGTGCTCGATTTCTGGACATCGCTCGCGGTTCTGCTTTGGAGTTGTGCCGCGATTCAGGAGGTGTTGGTGACGACGAAAGGCATCAAGGTGCAGGATGATGCTGCGATGAAAGCGATGCTGCATCGGATCGTCGCGATGCTGACCCGGATGGCGATGAAATTCGATGGTGTTGCCAAGTCCAGCGCAGAGTATGAAGCTGACATCGATTACGATTACGAGCACCGCTACGCTGAGCACGAGCACAAATCCCAGGCCGAAGGAACGTCAGAACCATGGGATGCAACGGAGCGGCGGTGGTGAGGTTCTTGATGAGATCAAAATCCACACCCGCCGCGTGATTCCAGTCGTTCGCCGATTCACGTCAGCTCCACCATTTTCGCTTCGTAATCGATGTTCAATCGGTGGCCATCCAGCAGCATCGTTCCCAGCAGTGGATACTCCCCGTCGTTGGCGACGGCTTGCGTCTCGTAGGATTTGCCGAACCAATCAAAAAAACACGCGAACGTCTCCAGCTCGACCAGATTTCCGTCTGCCAATATCGCCTCAGCGGACGACTCCTTCATCAATCCCAACTCGGCGATCTGCTTTCGCGGTATAACCAACCCTCCGTTGAACGCCGTATCAATCCAAACAAGTATTTGGCTGCGATCGCCGTCGCCTGAAGCGGACACTGGAACCCGAAGCAATGCACGCAACCTGTCGTCGACGAATCCCTTCACAGCCGCGCGCCTCCGATGTGGAATGCTGCCCGATGTCCGATCCTGATGGTGTGTGTTAGACGGGATGGGTACTTGGTCCTGGCGAGTTTCACTGCCTCATCGAACGTATCGCCCAGGAAATGCTCGCCGGATTCCGGCTCAATAGCAACGAACTGATCCATGTGCCGCGATTCCAGCTCCGCCTGCAATCGATTGGCGTAAATCTGCTTAGCCCGATCGATCACCAATTTTGTCTCGGCTGATACCATATCTGCGCTCCTTTGCTTGCCAGGAAAACACCCCGTATTGTACACTGAATTCGTGTCGAGACCATGCGACTTTGCCGGCTTCGTGCTGCCTCACGCACCACCGAGTCGGCGAACCAGACGCTGGACCGGAGCCGCCGATCCGGCGGGAATCAAGTGGGATGCTGATTGGCGGCGACCCGGTTACCGCCGCCGTTCATCAACACGTTCGTACTCGTACTCAGTGCAACGGTACTCGTACTCGAAAAACCGCTGATGGCAGAACCGACCTTCGACCATGAGCGACTGGACATTTATCGCCTGTCGATCGATTACGTTGCCTTCTCATTTCCGATCGCGCGAACACTCCAGGGTGTCAACCGGCAGGCTCGCGATCAATGGCTTCGCGCTGCGCAGTCGATTCCGCTGAACATCGCGGAAGGAAACGGGAAACAGAGCCTCAAGGACAAGAATCGATTCTTCGAAATTGCCTGTGGATCGGCCCTCGAATGCGCGGCGATTCAGGATGTGCTCGTCGTTTCCGGCGGGATCGATGCAGCGACGTGCGGTCCACCGAAAGCCAAGCTGAAGCGAATCGTCGCCATGTTAACCCGGCTGGCCATGCGGTCTGATCGCGTGGACGAGTTTGCGGCATGGTATGATCCGAACATCGATTACGATTACGAGCACGATTACGGAAAGCGCCGGGATAAACCGGCTTGGAGTTGAGAATGAAAGAGTCTTACAGCGAAGTCCTAGCCAGATACGCTGGCCCTGAGTCGTACGCTGGTGACGGCAACGTCACGGGTGTGGCAACGGCAGGGGTACACCTAGGCCCGGAATTTGAGTCCCGAAATGTGCATCGTCCCGAGCGCCGACCTCCTCGTGCACGGGGAAGGCAACACCCGGTCGACCGACATGGCAAGGGCGACCGAGGGCTCGGCGGGATCTTTGACCCGGCGCATGGGTGGAAACTCCAAGCACGAGAACCGGGAGACCCCGCGAACCCGTCGGAGGAAGTCGTCGACGGCGGTCCGGAAACCTCTCCGAGGGTACCACGGACATGAACGCGACCGGGGAGTCAGATGGATCCATAGTACCGATGAATCCGGCGAACAACGGTGGAACTGAACCACCCGCGGAGTCGGCCGAGGGAAGGGGTCCAGCAAGGAGGAACACCGACCAGCCTAACCTTCACCGGACACTGAAGCCGGAAATGCGGAGGTCACGTGGGCTGTTTGGTGTGCGTGAGGCGGCCCGCAAGGACCGCGCGCTGGTCTTCACCGCCTTACTCCATCACCTGGGAGAAGAACTGCTCACTTCCAGTTTCTACGACTTGAAGAAGCAGGCCTCGGCCGGGGTGGATGGAGTGACCTGGCAGGAATACCGGCAAGACCTGGAGGAGCGTATCCACGATCTCCATGGTCGCCTTCACCGCGGAGCCTTCCGGGCGAAGCCATCCAGACGGGCGTACATCGACAAGACCGATGGACGAAAACGTCCACTAGGGATTGCCTCCCTGGAGGATAAAATCGTCCAGCAAGCATTGCGCACGGTCTTGGAGTGTATCTACGAGGAGGACTTTCTCGGTTTCAGTTATGGCTTCCGGCCTCGCCGTAGTCCGCATCAAGCATTAGATGCCCTCTACGTCGGGATCACCGAAAAGCGAGTGAACTGGATACTGGACGCCGACATCGAAGGGTTCTTTGACAACATCGACCGTGACTGGTTGGTCAAATTCATGGAACACCGTGTCGGAGACAGACGGGTCGTTCGATTGATCCGCAAATGGCTCAACGCCGGGGTCATCGAAGGAACCGACTGGAGTGATCACGGCAAAGGGACGCCCCAGGGAGCGGTGCTCTCACCGCTCCTGGCCAACATCTTCCTCCACTACGTGTTCGATCTCTGGATCGACTGGTGGCGGAAACGCCACGCGCAAGGCAACTGCATCGTCGTTCGCTACGCGGACGACTTCGTGATCGGATTCGAACACGAAGCCGATGCACACGCCTGCCTGGAAGCCCTGCAGGCACGCATGAGCAAATTCGGCCTCCAGCTACACCCGACCAAGACTCGGCTCATCGAGTTCGGGGAGCGGAGCTGGACACGCCATCGTGACGAAGGGTCCGGCAAATGCGAGACGTTTGACTTCCTCGGCTTCACCCACATCTGTGCGGGAACCCGCAGAGGAAATCGCTTCGTGATACGCCGGATGACCATGGCCAGTCGCATGCGCCGCACCCTCGCGCGCATAAGCGAGGGGTTACGTCGCCGCCGACACCAATCCATTGGCCTTGTCGGCCGATGGTTGGCCAGCGTCGTTCGAGGATGGCAAGGCTACCACGGGGTGCCACTCAACTATCCCAGACTCATGCAGCTCCACGAGGCTATTTTCCACTTGTGGTTAGCCCAACTCCGGCGGCGCAGCCAACGGGGTAAACAACGTTGGACGCACGAGCGCATGGGCAAGTTGGTGCGTAAACACCTTCCTCCAGCCAAGATCACTCATCCTTGGCCCAGTATTCGGCATCACGCCCGACTCAGAGCAAGAGCCGTATGAGCGAATAGTTCACGTACGGATCTGTGCGGGGGGCCGCCGGCGACGGCGGTCCCTACCGCGATAGTGACGCCAGCGACACCTCGCGATTCGGGCCAGAACCCAGCCGCTACCGGCGGGAGCTGGCCGGCTGCCGGTTGGAGTTTGAATTTCCGGTGGTCAAGCTGCTGGACTTCCGTACTGAGGCGCAACTCACCGACGATCCCTGCCCGTGTGCGATTGCCACGCTGGTGCAGTTGCGTTAACTACAAGCGGGTCGCGACAGCACGCAGCGGTACAGGTACAAGGTGGCGTTGGTCCGGGCGTTGTATCGTCGCGGGTACCAGCGGGACGACATTTTGAAGCTGCTGCGGTTCATGGACTACCTGCTGCTGCGGCTGCCGCCGCCATTGGCGCGACAATTTCGGCAGGACGTGGCGCTGATCGAAGAGGAGCTGCACATGCCTTATCTCACCAGCTGGGAACGAACCGCTCGCCTGGAAGGGATCGAAGCAGGACGTCAGGAAGGCCGGGAGGAGGGCCGCCTGGCTGGCATGGCGGACCTGGTGAGGCAGACGCTGGAGATCCGCTTTGGCGCGGTGCCGCCGCAGTTGCTGGCGCAGATCGTTGAGTGTCAGGATATGACACGATTGCCAGCCTTTCACAAACACGTGCTCACAGCCAGTACGCTCCACGAATTGCAGTTCTAAACTCGCGCAATAGCGTAGCCATGCTCGCGTAGAGCATGGGGGCAGCTCAATTCGTTCTCTACTTCCCCCGCGGTCTGCGCGACCGCGGCTACTCCCCGCGGTCTGCGCGACTGCGGCTACATCCCCGCGGTCTACGCGACCGCGGCTACATCCCCGCGGCTACATCCCCGCGGCTAAGGAATCGACTGCGTTTGTCGTAATGGGCCAGGCGGAGGCTGATCCCGTTCCCTTTCTGGCTTCGGGCGCGGTGCGCGGGATTCGCGAGCTGAAGTGCGCGCCACGATATGTCGGGAACCCTGGAAAAAAGCGAGGCAAACGGCCTGGAATGGCGTTTGAGACGCAAAAACCGGGGGAAAACGAGAGAAATTGGCAGAATTCTGCGGTTTTTGCCGGGTTTTGGCGGGAATCAGGGTTGTATTTCTACAGCTAAAGTATCTAATCATCCCGTTCCGCATCGCGGACGGACGTATCAGTTTGTGACCTTGTTACCTCACAAGGAGGGTATTGAGTCATGGCGAAAGCCGCAGCAAAACCACCGACAAAGACGGAGATCATCACCAACATCGCCGACGCCGCGGGCCTGTCCAAGAAACAGGTGACGGCTGTGTTCGAAGCGCTCAATGGCGAGATTCAGAAGTCGATCGCCAAGCGCGGCGGGCCCGGGCAGTTCACTGTCCCCGGTCTCTGCAAGATCACGGTCACCCGCAAGCCGGCTACGAAGGAACGCAAGGGCATCAATCCCTTCACTAAGGAAGAAGTGACCATCAAGGCCAAGCCGGCTCGTAACGTCGTGAAGGTTCGTCCCCTCAAGGGATTGAAGGACATGGTGTAGGGTCGCTGGCCAAATCTGGCAGGCTGGCGGGGTCATCCCGCCGAATCCGAAACGAGTCACTCACCCGTCGGGCTGACACTGTGTGTGCGCCTGACGGGTGAGTGTTTTTCTGGAGTGGCACGAACCGCCGACGGGCGATTCCTGACTGCGGATTGCCGCAAAAACGGCAGAATTCTCCGGTGGGATATTGTCCCCAGCCCGAAGTTGGCGATGATTGGCAGTGAACTGACGCGGCATCAAGTCGCTTCGTGGATGGCCGGATTCGCCAGGCAAGACGCCCGAGAACTTCTGCAGGGACCGCAGGCACGGGGCAGGGAATCCGGCCTTTTTCTTGCGCTCGCAGAATTCGGTGTGTCTAAGTGCTGCCGGCACCCGGCCCAGTGTCTGAGGCCCAGTGTCTGAGCGGTCGAAGCGCCTGACCGACGCGGTGAGTGTCAGAGCTTCGACTTGAGCAGACGGTCCTGACCCTTCATATCGTCTTGTCGGGCAATACGGCTGGCTTTTCATTCAAAGCGACGGGCTGGGGCGGTTGCAGGAGGCTGGCGACCGCTGCTGCCAGGATCAGCAGCCCTGCCGCGACATAACAGGAGACAGTGAAGCTCTTGTAGGCATCGTAGAGCCGGCCAGCCAGCAGGGAGAGGGCGAAACCGCCGATTCCCCAGGCGGTGAAGACCAGTCCGTAGTTGACGCCGAAGTTCTTCAAGCCGTAATAGTCTTTGGTGACCGAAGGATACAGCGCCAGGTTGGCTCCGTAGTTCGCTCCCATCAAGGCGGAGAGGATGGCCAGTGCGGGCACGGACGCCAGCTCCGATCCTCGCGTGGCGAAGGTCAGCAGAATCATCAACACAGCTTGGAACAGCAGGCAGCCGACGATGGTGGGTTTGCGGCCGAGTCGATCCGAGATCATTCCGGCCGCGATGCGTCCGGCTCCGTTGCCGATCGACAGTGAAACAACCAGGACGAATCCCAGTTTCACGTTGGCTTGAACATCGGCGATCATGGCGAGTTTGGCGATGATCATCAAACCGGCGCCTGCGCCGCACGCGTACATGAACCAAAGCAGGTAGAATTGAACGGTGCTGAGCATCTCCACGGGCGAGAAATCTTCCTTGCGCGGAGCGGCCTTGGCAACTGGGGGAACTGTGCCTGGAGCGACATATCCCGCCGGCGGCGTGCGGAGAAATTGAGCCAGCACGACCACCGTGATGAGGAAGGCGATGCCGAGTATCCACATGGCGCCGGCGACGCCCCCATCGAGTTTGACCAGCCAGTTCGTCAAGGGAGCGGCGTAGACTGACGCCAGTCCGAAACCGGACACCACGATTCCGGCGATCATGCCGGTCTTGGCCGCCGGGAACCACTTCACGGCCGGGGGAGTGGCCGAAGCGTAACCAAATCCGATGCCGGTGCCGGCCAGCAGCCCGAACCCGATGACGTAATTGAGATACGACGGGTCGCGGCTCGCCAGGATCATTCCCAGGCCGACGAGGATACCGCCCAGTGTCGCGACCAGCCGAGGACCGATCTTATCCTGCAGACGTCCTGCCGGCACCATCATCAGCGAGAAGACCAGACAGCAGATGGCGTACGGCCACGACTTCTGTTGTTCCGTCCAGCCCCAATCCGCCGGAATCGCTTTGCTGATCACGCTCCAAGCGTACAAAATGCCCAGCGCCAGATTGATGCCGACTGCGGCACTTACGACCGACCAACCGCGACTCATCTAACGTCTCCTCGTGCTGTATGATGCGATAGGAAACCACAACGCCGAATACCGACCGAAAATGCCGGCGCTCGTGTTGTCTCCTGGAGCGGAAGCAGGACTTGATGATATCGTGACGCACCGCACGAAGAAATCAGGGGCCAGCCGATTTAACGGAAATCGGTCTCCTAGAGCGGTTCACTGCGAGATTCACTCATACGGCCGCCCAAGTTGCCGTAGCGGTGATAGTCCACGCAGACGCTCTGCTCGCGGACGTACCAGAGCAGTTCCACTCGGCCGTGCATCAGCACCGGAGCGTCAGCGATGTAGAGACCCGGCTCAATCGCCGCCTCACGTACGACCGGCGGCACTCGGCTCGCAGCGGCGTATCGCACGCGATCGGTATGCTGCAGCCGGACGATCTCGGCCAGCGCTTCGTCCGATTCCTCCACAAACTCGATGGCACCGGCCCAACTGTCGGTACGTTGCTCCAGCCGATCGAGCAGCCGCGATTCCAGGCCGGGCGGACGTGACACGGTGACACGGCAGCCGGCCGTATGGGCCGCGCAGATCCGCGCCAGAATCTCGAAACAGGTGTCGAGCGGATGGATCCGGATCCGCAGCTCCCGCACCGGTAAATAACGCCGGATATTGTCCTGTCCGATCAGTTGCATGGTGTCGTGACGCAGGCTGAACTCCACCTCCATCGCATGCTGGTAATCGTGCATGGCAGCGGTGATGCGCTGAATCTGATCGGCACTGCATTCGCCTCCCGCCTCGATCAGTTCCGGTAGGTGTTCGGCCAGCTGGGCCAGCGCCGGCGCAAGTGACAGAGGAGGTGACGTGGGATTCTCGCGGTCCTGAAAGTGGAGTAGCTGCGCGACATAATTGGGTCCACCGGCTTTGATCCCAGGCCCAAACGCCGATTTTCCCATCCCTCCAAAAGGTTGTCGCAAGACAATGGCGCCGGTGGTCGAGCGATTGACGTACAGGTTCCCAGCCCGGATCGAATTGATCCACACTTGCTGCTCCCGGTCGTCAAGGCTCTCCAGACCCGACGTGAGGCCGTAACCGGTCTGGTTCACGAAGTGGACGGCCTCCTCCAGGCTCTTGGCCTTCATGACAGCCAAGAGCGGACCGAAGAACTCGGTCAGATGCGTGAAGCTGCCGGGCCGCACGCCCCATTTCACACCGGGCGTTACCAAGTGTGGGTTGTCTTCGTGGAAGTGAGGCATCACCGCCCACGTCTCCCCTTCTTCCAGTTCCTTCAGGCCGGTCTCCAGTACTCCCGCCGCGGGGCGAATGAGCGGACCCATCTTGGACTTCACATCCCAAGCGGATCCGACCGGGATACTCTGAATCGCGTCCCAGAGCGTAGCGCGGAACTTCGCGTCCTCAAATATCTCTTCTTCAAGGATGAGCAGTGAGGTGGCTGAGCATTTCTGCCCGCCATGACTGAAGGCAGAGTGAAGCACGTTCTTGATTGCCTGGTCGCGATCGGAGAGCATGGTGACGATCGTGGCGTTCTTGCCACCCGTTTCCGCCAGCAGACGCAGGTTCGGCTTGTGCCGCAGCATGTGCTGAGCGGTTTCGGTCCCGCCGGTCAAGATCACGACGTTCACGTCGTCGTGGGACACCAACTGCTGACCTTCTCGAGCCCCGGAGCAGGGAATCAGCTGCAGCGTGCGCCGCGACACACCCGCGCGCCAGAAGCACTCGCACATGGCGTGTGCGGTCAGCACCGTGTCGGAGGCCGGTTTGAGAATGACGCTGTTGCCGGCCGCCAGCGCCGCGGCCACTCCGCCGCAGGGAATGGCGATGGGGAAATTCCACGGCGATACCACCACCACCACGCCGACCGGCTCGGCCGCCAGTCCTGGTTGATCATAGAAGTAATCGGCTGTGCGACTGTAGAACTCCACGAAGTCGACCGCTTCCGACACCTCGGGATCGGATTCGGCGAGCGTTTTTCCTCCTTCGGCCAACGCGATGCCCATCAGCGCGCCACGATGCAGGCGCAACTGCTGCGCAGCTTCACGCAGAATGGATGCTCGGCGCGACCGGTCCATAGTGCGCCAACGATCCTCGTCCGCCTTCGCACAGGCCACGGCCCGTTCAATATCCTGGGAGTTGGCTTGTCGATACCGACCAATCACGATGCCGGGCCGGGACGGGTCGACGGCTTCGATGACGCGACGCTCTTGCCCGACCGTCTCACCCGCAATCTGCAGCGGAAGATCCCACGGATGGTCCTCGGTCTGCGTCTTCCAGGTGGTGACCAGTTCCTGAGCCCATTGGGCGTTCTGTGGGAGTGACCAGTCGGTGTCCGGTTCGTTGACGAATCGCTGCCACGGGCAATCGGGCGCCATGGCCGGTTCTGCCGGCCGATGTCGATCCTGCTGGCGGCGCGGCGCGTCAGACACCGTGCTCATCAACTCGTACGACTGCACGAATTTTTCTTCCAGGCGTTGCCAATCCGAACTCCCCACTTCCAGCTTGAACGCGTGCCGCAGGAAATTATCTTCGCCGGTGTTCTCATCCAGCCGTCGAACGAGATAGCCAATGGCGTGGATGAAGTCCTCACGGGCGCAGGCGGGCGCGTACAGGAGCAGGCTGGAGCAAACCTCGAACAGGGCACGCCGCTGATGATTGGCCATGCCTTCGAGCATCTCGAATTGCAGTGACGATAGCGCTCCCGCCTCCACTGCCTTGACCAGAGCGAACGCCACCTCAAACAGGTTGTGCGAAGCCACGCCCAGCCGCACCGCCCGCAGATTCTCCGGCTTGAGCCCCTCGACCAGCATCCGTTTGAAGTTGGCATCCGTCTCCAGCTTCGTTTTGTAGGGAGCCTGAGGCCAGCCGCGCAGCGACGCCTCGACGCGTTCCATTTCCAGGTTGGCCCCTTTCACCAATCGAATCACAATCGGATGCCCCCCACGGGCCACTCGTCCCCGGGCCCATTGGTTGAGCTGCAACTGAGTACGGTAGGAATCGGGGATGTAGGATTGCAGCGCGATGCCGGCTGCCGCCTGCTGCATGCCGGGCCGGTCGAGCGTATTCATGAACGCCTCGGCCGTGATGCTCATATCGCGGTACTCTTCCATGTCCAGGTAGACGAACTTGGCGACCTCGGTCCCATCGCTGTGTCGGAACTTGGCCTTCATCGCCGCCCGATAGAGAAGCTCCAGCCGATCGGCGAGCACGTCGATCGAATGCTGCCGGGCCAGTGGCGAGATCTGCGAAAAGATGGTGGAAATCTTGACCGAAATCACCTCGATCTCCGGCCGCTGCAGCGAGTCCAGGTACCGCTTCAAACGCAGCTCTGCTTCACCTTCACCCAGCAAGGCTTCGCCCAGGATGTTGACGTTCATCCGCACCCCCTCCTCGGTGCGCCGCGATAAATGCTTGACCAGTAGTTCCCGCTCCGCCGGCAGGATGACGTTCGCCGTCTCGCGATGCATGTACTCCTTGACCATCGGCACCGCGACACCGGGAAGATAGCTGCCGAACGACTGGAAGCCCTTCAACGCGGCTCGCTCCAGTGGCGAGAAGAATCGCGGTATTCCTTGCACATCCAGCACGTGAGTGAGCTGATCTGCCACGCGATAGGGGGCGCGTGCTCGAAACGCCTGATCGGTGATCTGCATCAGCGTCGACTTGTCCTCCGGCCGCTGCATCATCCGATCCAGCTCCGCCTGCTGTCGCCGCTCCTGTGGCGTCTGTAGCTCCGTCGCCCGCTGTTGCAGCACTCCGGTCAAATAGATCGTTTTCTGCAGGTCCAAAGGTAACTGCCTGCTGGTGTCGGGCTGGAAACCGCCGAGTACATCGTCAAGCCCTGCCTGGAGAGCCTGGGTCAATTTGTCTGCCATGGAAACTCTTCTGCTAACGCGTTGCCGGTTGAGGGGAGATTGTGCCGCGGTTGGAGGGGGAAACTGCTCCAGCTGCCCGTTGCGCAATGAGGCTGCCGAATGTGCCTCCGCACCCGGGGCGATTATAGGGCCTTAAGTCCCCAGGCGGAAGAAACCGACGTGCCGCGACTCGTTGCGTGTCGTGGCGTGTCGTAGCGGGGGATTCAGCCCGCGACGGCAGCGGCGCAAGCCTCGGCCATTGGTCACGCTTTGGACAGGGCAGTCACGCTCAGAAGTGCGTGCTACGTGCGAGCTACGTCGTAGCGTGGGCTTCAGCCCGCGACAGCAGCGGGGAAAGCCTCGGCCATTGGTCACGCTTTGGACAGGGCGGTCACGCACTCAAGTGCGTGCTACGTGCGAGCTACGTCGTAGCGTGGGCTTCAGCCCGCGACGGCAGCGGCGCAAGCCTCGGCCATTGGTCACGCTTTGGACAGGGCCGTCACGCACTCGAGTGCGTGCTACGTGCGAGCTACGTCGTAGCGTGGGTTTCAGCCCGCGACAGCAGCGGGGAAAGCCTCGGCCATTGGTCACGCTTTGGACAGGGCAGTCACGCTCAGAAGTGCGTGCTACCTGCGTGTTCTAACGAAGTGGTCAGGGGCGGGGTTGAACCGCCGACACTCGGATTTTCAGTCCGATGCTCTACCAACTGAGCTACCTGACCCAATGCACTCCCAGAGTGGCGAAGTCACTAAGTCTACTCAAAAACTACCCGTCTGCAAGCCTGCTCGCAGGCCGAGCCAGTGGACGATTGGAACGGGCCTTGTCTCATGGCGGATCGGCAGGGCCGGTGCCAGAGCAGGCCCGTTGATAAAGGACGTCGCGAGGCGAGGCCGAACGGGTACACGACCGTGCAGTTGCTGTCTGGCTTGACACGACCGGGATGCCCGTGGACTGGAGGTCATTGGGTTGTGCAAGAGGGGGGCGTGTCCAACTTGGCGGCTGCCAATGACTTACAGGGTGGCCGTTGCTTGACAACCCAATTTACCAGCGGTAGGATCAAAACTTCTTCTAGGAACAGATAGTAACTCAGTCGAGTGTGGCGTATTCGGACGCGTTTCTCTGGTGATAGAGGCACCTTCGGAACCGTAGAGGGCGTCGGATTTCCGACGTTTCCGTACGCTCAGCGTGCGTGAGCCGGTTCAGTTGCGGGAGCACCCTTATGGCGGCGATCAAGGGGATGCAAGCTGTGCAGTGTCGTACACGGCCGTTTTTGTGGGGGCTCCTGGCCTGGTTTGCCGGGATGGTGCTTGCGCCCAGCCACCTGCTCTACGTGCTGGCCTACGACCCGGAGAGTCCTGAAGTGCGATCGATGCTCGATCGCGCTCTGCACTATATTGAGACCTGTCCCAAATCGAGCCAGGCGGAGATGCTGGGGGGACGGTGTCTCATGGGACTGGCAGCCTACAAGTACAACGGGCGATTCGGCAACAAGGATCAGCTGCCGAGGCTGACGGCGGAGGTCTATGCGAAGCTGGCAAAGGAGTCAAACCAGCTGGCCGGTTCCGACAATTACAGCCTGGGAATTGCCACGATCTTTCTGAGCGAGGTGAATGCCCAGCAGAATCGCGAATTGATCGACCCTTTTCTGCAGGAGATTCTGCAGCGTCAGAAGTCGGCGGGCGGTTGGGGCTATAAGGCAATGTTGACCTGCGACCTGTCGCAGTTACAGTATGCCACACTGGGTCTGTGGTCGGCCAAGCACGCTGGACTGACCGTCAACGATGACGCCATTATCAACGTGATGAACTATGTCGTCCGTGTCCAGGACCCCAGTGGCGCTTGGGGCTATCAGGGGCAAGATCCGGGCACATTTACGCGTGTGGCGCAGAACGAGATTCGCCCGTCGTTGGTGGCGGCTGGCCTGGGCACGCTATATGTGGGTGGCGATTTCCTGGGCATGTCCAAGGGAGGGGCGCCTCGGAATATCTCGGCCACCGCAGCCAAACTGCCGCCGGCACTCGTTCCGGTCGTGTCGTCTGAGCAACGGCGAGCGGACCGGGAAGTGTCGGCATTGGTCGGCTCCGACCATCTCCAGGCGGCGTTGCGTGATGGAAACGATTGGTTGCGCCGTCTGACAACGCTGGAGACTCCGCAGTACCAGTATTACTTCCTTTATGGAATGGAACGCTGCCAGAGTTTTCGGGAGAAATTCGAAGGGACCTACGAGGAAGAGCCAGAGTGGTACAACAAAGGGGTCGAATTGCTGCAGGCCAAGCAGAACGACAACGGAAGCTGGGGCACGATGGGACCGTTCAAGATGGGTGAGAATTGCTGTGAACCCCCGATCGCCACTTCCTTTGCCATGTTGTTCCTGCTGCGCAGCACTCAGGAGACGATCCAGCGTGTCACACCGCGCGACGGGCTTCTGCGAGGCGGCTACGGGTTGCCGAACGACTTGACCGACGTCCGCATGCGTGACAACAAAATCGTCGCTCCGGCGGTCACCGGCGAAGTGGCCGACCTGATCCAGATGCTCGAAGACGAAGAGGGGGAGAAGATCGAGAATCTGCTGGAGAATCCCGATTCCTTGTCGCTCAGTGGCCTCGAGGACGGAGGCAAAGAGTATACTGATCGCCTGGTTCGGATCCTCCGCACGGGAACGCACAAGACCCGGACCATTGCCGCTCGGGCTCTGGGGCGACAAGGAAGCCTCGATAACGTGCCGATCCTCATTTATGCACTGACCGATCCCGACCTGCCGGTCCGCGCCGAGGCCGAGAAGGGGCTCCGCTTGATCAGCCGCCGGTTCGACGCTCCTGCCATGCCCGACAAGCCAACTCCCAGCCAGGAGGCGGCGGTGGTGGGCCAGTGGAAAGAGTGGTACAGGTCCGTACGGCCAGACGCGGTGTTTATCGAGTAGCGAGAGGCGTGACGCTCGAGGGGACCGAGTCGGCCGAGTCGGCTTGGCCGTCCGAGCCGCCGCTGACGCGGGATCGAGTCGGCGGACGTGAGGCGCAGGAACCAGCAACCGGAACAAACGATACGAATGAGCGCTCGCGGCGGCAGCGGGACTCGGCAAAGCCGGTCCGTTGTGAGCAGAATAGGGATAGGCAAAGCCGGTCTTGCGTTCGGACCGCAGACGGGTTCCCTGGCCTTGCCAATGCTCGCGCCGCACGGGAACGGGGGGCTCCCCAGGTTGGGCCTGGAGCAAGCAACCGGGACGAGTGACCACAGCAACAGAGGTTGGTTGAGGGACGATGGCCACGCACATCAAGAAGATTCGAATCGCGGTTTCTCCCTATGAGCGGGCAGTCAGCTGGGTCGTTTCTCTGAACCTTCTTGTCGGACTGGGTGTGGGCCTGCTGTTCCTCTTCTGGCTCAGCCATGTCATTGTGATCAGGGGGGAGCAGACGGAGATTATTCGGGTCGAGAAGATCGCGGGACGCGGCGACCATGCTGCCGGCTTCGCCCGCGACATGGAAGCGCCGGGCATTGAGGAGCTGGAGGAGGAGACGGAGCCGCAGGTGGAGCAGCTGCTGGAAGCGGTGACCGATGTGGTTTCCACTCAGGCTGCCGCGCTCGACAATGTGCAGACCACGATGTTCTCGAGCAACACGGGAACGGGCGTTGGCGACAGTCGGCCCCCAGGCCCGGAAGGTGAAGGGGACGACATCATTCCCCGCGGCGAGCGGTGGGAGATCCAGTACAACTCCAACAGCAGTGAAGCCTACTCGGCCCAGCTCGACTATTTTCGCATCGAGCTGGGCGTTGTTGGCGGAGGCCAGACGCAGGTGGACTATGCGTTCAACCTGCGCAAGTCACGTCCTGACAGCCGACAAGGCGCTGGAGGTGAGAGTGAGAAGCGGCTGTACATGCTCTGGTCGTCCGGCACACTCAAGCGGTTCGACCAGCAATTTCTGCGTGCCGCCGGAATAACGACTACGAATCGAATCGTCATGCAATTCTACCCGCCCGAGGTCGAGAATCAGCTGGCGAACATCGAAATGGCGTATGCCGAGAAGAACGGCAAGACGAGCGTCAAACAGATCAAGAAGACGGTCTTCGGTGTACGTGCGGAAGGGAACGGCTATCAGTTCTTCGTGGTCAGCCAGCAGTATCGTGCTGTGCCGGTCTGAGATGCAGCAGGAAGTCTGGTGAGAGAGCGAAGCGAGGCCCAGTCGATTTGAGCGTCATGGGGGTGGCAGCGGTTCTGCTGCGGACGAACTTTTCTGGCTGATCGAAAGGATCCCGAGCGGCAGGTGTGGAACGGCCGTCGACGGGAGGATGACGCGGTGCGCCGGGGACGAGTCCGCACGACACGGTGCTGGTCCTTGGCCAGGACGGCTGGGCGACGCGGCCGGCAAGACAGCAGCCGCGATGGATCATGGGGCATGGGACGGGGACGCGCCGGGATTACCTTTCGGCATCGACCCCAAGACGACAACGTAACCTTTGTTTTATCGAGCAGTGAAGCATGGTACTTGCCGAATTCAATGTCTTTGATGTCCTCGGGACTCTGATGTACGTGGCCCTCGCCCTGATCGCCCTCTGGGGCGCTTTCTGCGTGGTCATGGTCTGGAACCGTGTGCGGGAAAAGCGCTTTCGCAATGAGGATCAGCAGGCGGAGTTTCTCGACGCGTTGGACGAACCATTGGTCCGCGGCGATTTCGACGCGGCCGAAGATCTCCTCAGCATGGACAAACGCGCCATGTCGCAGCTGGCGCTGCTGGCGATCGTCAATCGCGACATCGGCTTCTCCAAGGTGCGTCAACTGCTGGTCGATCGCTTTCAACGCGATGTGCTGGCCGACCTTGAATACCGACTCAGCTGGGTCAACACCGTCATCAAGAGCGCTCCGATGATCGGACTGCTCGGGACCGTGATGGGGATGATGGGCGCGTTCGGGAAACTCGCCAGTCAGGAGCAGGTCAAGCCGTCGCAACTGGCCAACGACATCAGCTTCGCGCTCATTACCACCGCCTGTGGTCTCACCATCGCAATTCCGCTGCTGCTGGCCACCGCCAGCATCAACGTGCGTATCCGCAAGATGGAAGATCTGGTCGCTTCCGGGTTGACTCGATTTCTAGACTCCTTCCGGGCTGGCCTGGAGGGAACCGAGACGCTCCGCCACCGATAAGAATGAAGAAACCAGGTAATGGCCCACGATACCGAACCACGAGAAATCGAGCCGGTTGTCCTGACTCCGCGACGTTCTCTCGGCGACTCCGAGATGGACATCACGCCGATGATTGACATCGTCTTTCTGTTGCTGATTTTCTTCCTGGTGGCTTCGAAAATGGATGAAGCGGCGACCGTCAAGTTGCCCCCGGCTCGCCGTGGCATCGACGTCGCCCGCGAGAACGCGATCGTCGTGATCATCAAGAAGAACGAGGCCGGAGATCCCGTCGTCGCGCGCCGGGACGGCAGTCTGTTTTCCTCAGATCTCCGACAGCAGGAGCTTGAGATCGGGGAGTACATCGACGCGGGGTTGACCGGCTCACCACCGTTCGACCGGCCGATGGAGGAGATCATCGTCAAAGCACAAGGGGATGTGCGGGAAGGTGATGTGGCCCGCGTGGCGGAAGCGATTGGCAAAGTGACCGATACTCCGCTGTTGAACTATGCGGTAATGGAAATCCAGTAGCGAGACGTGCATGAGCTACAACCGACACGATTCCCCCAGCGGCCGCTCGCCCGGATCCCCACCCGCCCAGCCGGGGACGGGGAAGTCGGGGGGGGCGAAGGCGGGGGCCTCGCCTGGCAAGCGGCGACCGCGCTTCAAGGGGGGGCCGGACGACGTCACGGTCGACAGCTTGATCGACGGATCCGAGCTCGGCACCGCCTACCGCCACGTGGAGGAACTGGATGAGTCGCATAAACGACTGTCGTTTCGCAGCTCATTCCGGGACGACACCGAGATGGATATGACCCCCATGGTCGACGTCACCTTCCTGTTGCTGATCTTCTTCATGGTCACGGCGGCATTCAGTCTGCAGCGGTCGCTGCCGGTGCCAACTCCCCGTCCTGATGAAGCGAGCACGAATGTGCAGCAGCGTGATCCGTCGGACGATCCTGATACCGTGACGGTGCACGTGGATGAGAACAACACGTTTCGTGTCGTCACGACTCAATGGGATGTGGAAGCGCCAAGCAAACACGAGTTGTTGATCAAGTTGCGTGAAGCGTGTGAAGGGGCGCAGGGACGCCGCCCTTCGAAGCTGCTGGTGATGGCGAACGTGGACGCCATGCACGAGTCGGTGGTGGCTGCTATGGACGCCGGCAGTCAGGTCGACATGCAGCAGATCCAGCTGATGATGGTGGAAGAGAACGAGTAGGGGTGAATCGGCCACGACGGCTACGAGTTGATCGGGGCGGCTACGAGTCCGATGCGGATCCTCCCGCGATGAGCGAAGGAAATTGGGCATGATGATCGAACAGTTTATCGATCGCTTGGAACAGCAGGGGCTGCTGGACAAAGAGGTCGTCGAAGATCTCCGCCGAAAGGTGGCACGCGCCAAAGGCAAGAAAGTCACATTCGAAACGATTGCCAAGTACCTGGTCGACAAGGGACACCTGACACAATTCCAGGCGACGAAGCTCGTCAACGACGCGACCTCGTTGCCCGAGGGGGGACTGGTTTCGGACACTCCACGCCGCAAGTCGGACGACGATGAACTGACCCTCTTGCCGGACGATGACAGCCTCCGAGCGAATCGCGAGACTCGCCTGCAGGGAAAAGAGCCTCCGCCCAAGAAGCCTCCCGTCCCCTTCAACCAGGAACTCGACGCCCTCACCGCCATCGATGAGGATCTGTTCGGCGAGAAGTCCTCCGCGCCGACGCGACCCGATCGCGCTGCGGCCGAGCGTCAGGCAGCTGCCAAAGCGGCCGCAGACAAGGCCGCAGCTGAACGCGCCGTGGCCGAGAAAGCAGCCTCTGATCGACTCGCCACCGAGAAAGCAGCCATCGAGAAAGCAGCC
>JBGSHS010000054.1:0-5934 GCA_041752115.1 Pirellulaceae bacterium
CTTCGCGCCAGTGGACTTGATCCGGCTCATTGTCCAGAATGGCGTCCAGCAGCTCGTAATCCTCCGACACGACGCCCAGCAGCACACTGGGCGTGGCGCCGTATTCGATCAGTACTTCACATGCCTCACCACCGCCATCCAGGATGCTTCGGTCGAGCGGGGTGAGGCCCTGCGCGTTCCGCGCGTTGACGTCGCCACCGGCTGCCACCAGGCGTTGGACGAGTCCTACCGTGTCGCACGGCTGCGGGGAGTAACCCCGCTGCACACAGGCCCAATGCAAGGGCGTGTTGCCTTCTTCATCCGTCTCGTGGACGAGATGTGGACCCTGCTGCAGCAGGCGGTCCACAACCTCCACATTCGTCGCCGCGGACGCCGTCAGGATATCGTGTTCCGCCCCGTGTTGAGCTAGCAGCGCGAACAGTCCCGGGAGCGATTGCTGACGCAGCAATAGACGCAGAGGCAGCCCTCCTGCAGGCAGTCTCCTGCGCGCCAGGTCCGGATCGCGCTCCAGCGCCTCCTCGAGGAACTGCCAGTCCCCCGCGCTCCGGGCACCTTCTTCCAGCACCCGGAAGTACCTGGCCAGCAATTCCGCCGTGACCGATTTGTTCATCTGCAGGTTGCCCAAGATCCAGCTAGGGGGCGCGGACACCGCTGCGGCCGCAGCGGCGGTTCGGTCACCATTCTACCGCCGCCGCAACTTACCACCAAGGCTGCGGCCGGGGTGTCGGTTCGCCGAAGTGGATTCCCTCGTTTTCGATTTCCAAGTGGATTTCCTTCGCAGTACTCGGCAGGGCAGGTCCGCCGTTGGGCCGCGTCGCTGGGAGGACCTCCCGAGAACGCAGTCGGGCAATGCCGTGCCGACGTGGCGGCAGATCGCCTCCAGTGACATGAACGCTCCACATACGCTTGGCGGCGGGCTGCCGGCTCTGCCGAACTGGGAATGAACCGCTTTCTTCGGGCAGTTCGACCCCAGTCGCCCGACTGGATTTCGCACGAGACAAGACATGTCGGTCTAATCGGGCAGGTGGTCGTCACCCCAGGGATGCGCTGTCGGCGACCGTAAACCTGACGAGCTGGACAAGCTGGCCATGGGCCATGCATTGGAACGTGTAGTCTCCGGGTTGCAAGTTGCCGAGTTCGTAATCGTGAGATGCATGGGTGGCCGCGTTGCCAACAACACCGGAAAAGACTTCGATATGGGTTGCGACGATGAAAGTATTGTCCTGACGCGTCACGTGTCCCCAATCGACCACGCGATATCCCGTGTGAAGAAACGTTAGCGTGACATGAGCCTTGGTCGGCTGATGCGCGGTGACAATCTGGATATCAGCGTCGGTGGGAACGAACGGCATCCAACGAGGTACATCGACGAAGAAGGTGTTCCCCTCTTGCGTGTCTCGTTCCCAGTTGCCCAAGCTGACAACGCTTGGCAGCTGGACGCTCATGCCCCCGTCAATCGTCGTTGTTTGCACCTGGACGGCATCGGGCGACGGTACATTGGCGACAGGTTGAGGCAGCGGCCGAGCGGCTGGTATAGTGACCTCGAGCGCCGGCGCCACGGCTTGCCGGTTCAACTCATCGATCACCAACAGCACATCTCGTGGTGTCAAGTGGCCGTCCTCGTGGACGTCCCAGTAAACCGCCGTGGACCCCACCGGGTTGTCAGCCGCTTCCCCCGCGCCTTGACTGCTGTCGCCGGGTGCCCCGGCGCCATCATCTCGCAGATTGAGCTTGTCGAACAGCAACAGAGCGTCAAGGGTCGTAACCACGCCATCGCCACTGACGTCTGTGGGCTTGGCGTCGTTGTGGTATCCACGCGGCCAGGCGGTCGAGTCGACCGCGCCGAGGTCAGAGGTGTCCACGCCGGGCAGCGACAATGTCGCCGCGCCGAACAAGGCGGTGGACGAAAGCGGCTCCACTCCAGGGCATTCTTCGGCATCCAAGCCACCGCACATCGCACCCGAGGAAAGGACGACGCGAGACTCCAGTCGCTCCAGCCGCAGCTTGCGAACGCTGTCTCGCAGCCCCTGTCTCCTCTTGCTGTGTTCCTTGCTTCTCAGGTGAAATCGCATCGTTTCCTCCTCGCCGGTTACTGGTCGCGGCCGTCGAACATTACTTCGTTCACCTTCGTCGCTTCCCTGCCTTGCCTTCTCGCGGAGGTGTCACCGCGCGATTTGTCGTACTGGCGGCCTGTTGCCGGGCCAACACACAGCGAAATCCGTTTTCCCGGGCATCTTTCCAAGCCTACGGTTATAGGCGAGCTGACGCGGCATTTGGGGCGCGCGGTGTCGAAAATCCATTGACCATCAACTTCCGCGCCGTGGAGGAAGGTTGGAAAACTCGCGCACACAGATCATCTTCGGGTCAGGTTGGGTCTTGGCAGGCTGCCCCAGAAATTATTCCAGATTTTCCGCCCACGAGCCGGACGCTCTTACGCCCATATACACGGCGGCGAATTGTCAGCGTCTGACCACGGCCGGACATACTGCAGCCAAGCCAAGGTCGTCAGCAATGGCAGGCCGCATCTAGCGAATCGAAACCCAACTGCGGCGGTGGACATGAAGGCCTGGCCAGATCGTCATATATCCGCGTCTCGACATTCGCCCAAACAGACTCATAGGAGACGGACATGAAACGCAAGGGATGGTTCAAGAACCGCGGGTTGCGGGGTGTTGGTTCGCGACGGTTGGTCTTTGAGCCTCTCGAACGACGAGAACTACTGTCCGTCGTGATCGAAGCGAACGGCAGCGATTGGTACGGGGGTTCCAGCGTTACAAAGAAGGGTGGCGATGGCGGATCCGTGGACGTCCGCTTCAATTGGAATCTCGACGGCGGCAGCGACAAGGAAATCAACGCTCAGCGTCCTGACCTGGTCGGTTGTACCGATCTCTTTGCTGGAACGTATCACTTCCGCCAAGTCGGGCAGAGAGACGATCCGGCCGAGATCACGGTCCACGGAAAGGTCGTGATCCACGCGCAGTACGTTTTTAGTGCGCAGATCATTGGGGCCTTTGATGACAGTAAGGTTCCTGACGTGACGATCTACGCCGGTGAGCCGCTACTCCTTGATTCTCATCCCTTTTTGCCTGTCTTAGCGGTTAGTCCAACCTACCACCACGTGGACGCCGACCTTTCGGCTCCGGACAACACGGGTCTCTCAGGAGGCAGGATCGCGTTCTACACAAGCCATAATGCACGCACTCCCATTAGCGTCGAGGCCAACGGAGGTTGGGGCCAAAACGGTGGGGCAGGCGGGGCTGGTGGGCAGGTCGAGCTACGGTTTCCGCATGGCGATCTCACGCTCACCGATGTCACGGCGAACGGCGGACCCGCTATGGGCATCCCTGCTCAGGGTGCGGGCGGCATGGGGGGCGTGGGGGGGAGCATCCTGGTGCAGGGATCGAAGATGGACTTCTCGGACTTCGAAGCTAACGGAGGGTACGGCGGTCAAGGGGCGCGCGGAACGCAGAGCTCTATCCATGGAGGGACTGGCGGTGCCGGCGGCGCCGGCGGCGCGATTAGCCTTCATGGGAATGCGGGAGGATTTGCGGTCACCGAATATGAGTGCGACGGGGGATCAGGTGGTGAGGGCGGCGTTGGCTATTCTGGCACAGCGCAGGCACGTGGTGGAAAAGGGGGCGACGGAGGGAAACGGGGCATCGTCCTCGTAAACGGGAAGTCACAACCGGGTCCCGTGGGCGGAATTGGTGGCGCGGGGGGCAGCCATCCGATTCGTGGTGCAAAGGGGACGGACAACAGTCATGGCGCGCCTCCGCCGCTGCCTCCCTCCATCGACTTGGCAACCCAGGAGGATGAATGGACCATCCTCTGGTACGCAGCCGGCGATGCGAAAAACGACCACGCCATCATTAAGGATCTCGATTATCTCGAAAACGTCGACCTTGCGTCCGTGGGCATCAACGTGGTCATGATGCTCGACAGGTCAGAGGAACCCTATGGCAGCGTGCCGAAATCGTTTCCATTCGGGAACTGGACGGACACGGGTGTTGGCAAGCTCGTATACGACGGATCCGAAGGCATCAGCACGGCATTCGTTTCCTGGGGGGAGGAAAACACGGGGAATCCGGACACACTCGTCCGGTTTGTCGAATACGGGAAAAGGGCCGCACCGGCCAAACGCTATATGCTCGTCATGAGCGGCCACGGCGCAGGATGGGGTGGTTTTGGTATGGACGATTCGTCTGAGGACCCGCGTTTGAAGAAGCCGTACCTTTGGTGGGATAAGCCGCGGTCTGATCGCATTACTCCGAGTGAATTCGCGTTCGCACTGGATGCGATTGCGTCCGGTGATCCCGAGTTTGACTTGGATATCGTAATGATGAGCAATAACTGCTTGACGCAGTCCGCGGAAATTGTCGCCGCGCTTCCGGGCCATGCCGACTACTATCTGGCGTCGCAGTCAACTGTGGACGTTGGAATGAACAACTGGCGAAAAGACCTTTTTGCTCCTTCGTTGTTGTCGGCCCAATGGCTCGATCAGTTTGCGGCTCAGCCGAAGGTCTCTACTGAGTCGCTGGTGCGCAAGATCATCGCCACTGCGCCTGGGACTACGGGTGACGTATCGGCGATTGCCGTGTCGGAATACGCCAAGTTACAGACGTTGCTCGACCAGTTTGTCGACGCGGCGATGGCAATACCGTCGCGGTCATCGAACGCCGACACCCCCATTTGGATTGGACTGTCCAAAGCCGCCAACAATTCAATGAGTTACGGGTACGACAATACCGATCTGTACAGTTTCATGGAGCGAGTGCCTGGTGAGATCGGCACCTTGGTGGGCAGTTCTAAACTCGTGGAACTGTCACGGAAGATTGTATCAACGCTTCAAGTTGGAGCGGGCTTGGTGCTCGAACGAGCGGGTTCACCTTTCGCCCATGGACTGTCCATATACCTGCCGATCCAGGGAGTGTCGGTGGCGGAAGAATACTGCGACTCGCTCATGGAGTTGCCTTGGTTCGCAGGGAAATGGCATCGCTTCCTGCAGACCTTGCCAGGGCCGAACGGAGGAAACGGGGTTGCCAGGGAGAATGTGTCGGCGGATTGGGGAGATTCCATTGGCGCATCGCGTCTGATCGTGGCAGCGACGCCTCGCCCGGCGTCGATTAGGACGGCGATTGAACGAAATAACGATGTGGATTTCTTCCGTATTGACGCGACCGCTGGGCAGGTGCTGAGTTCGTCCTGTGTTTCGACAGATCCCGGTTTGAAATCCAAGCTCTGGCTGTTCGGACCCGACAGAAAGACCGTGATCGCCGTGCACGACGGCGGATCAACAGGTACGGCGGCGTTGAACGGGATCGCCCTGAAATCGACCGGTGCATACTACCTCGCCGTCGCGGACCGGCAGGTCGCTTCGCCGCTGGCTCCGCAGGGTGGGGCGTCCACGGGAGGCTACTGGCTGAACCTGGTGGTTGGCAGCCCCACGGAAATGAAGCCCACCCTCGTCCTCTCGTCGGCTAGCGTCGCGTTTGGCAATGTCCTGGCTCAGGAAAACCACCGGCGGGTCGTCACGATCACCAACACCGGATATCAACCGTTGGTTCTCCACAGCATCTCTACGGTTCAATCCACCGACTTCTTTGCTCCCGCTATCGCCGCGCCGATGCCGGTCGTAATTCCTGCGAAGGCAACTTACGACATCAACATCGGACTCTGCGCCCAGACCGCCGGTCAGAAGTCGACAGTATTGAACATCTCGTCGAACGACTCCGCCCGTCCGGTCGCGAGTGTCTCCCTCAGTGCCAATGCGGGGCCCGCAGCCTTGGTATCGATTAGTGGCGTGACGTTGCCAGAAGGGAACAGCGGTACAAAGACGTTCGCGTTTCCCGTCACTCTGTCGGCGGCACCAACCGTCGACGTGACGGTTGGCTACCGGGTCCTGGACGGATCCGCCAAACTGGCCGACAAGGACTA
>JBGSHS010000055.1:0-12376 GCA_041752115.1 Pirellulaceae bacterium
ACCGGCACACCACCTCTGCCGTCGACACAGCCGCCGGCGGCACCCGCCGCGGCGCTGGAACCGATCACGGTCCCGGATGGGACTCCAGCAGAGCTGCTGGCGTTCATCGATCAGTTGGGACAACGGCTTAACAATCTGCAAACGGAATTGGGCGGTGTTAGTCGCGAAGCGGGGCTGGCGCGTTTGCAGGAGATTTTTGCGGCCTTGCAGACGGCGGCCGAGAAAGTACTCGCTTCTCCTCAGGCGACGACAGCCGAGCGACGTAGTGCCATGGACGTCAAGGCAGGTGCCATGTCAATGCTCAGTCGGCTTCAGCCAGACGGGGCATGGGACGAGAAGGTGAAGGAATTTGCGACCAGCCTGGCAGCAGACAAGGATCCGGAGATCGCGGTCGAGGGGCGCGTGATCCTGTTCGGGACGATTGTCGGCGAGGTTGTGCAGAAGAGTCGCGACTTCGAGGGTCTGATGACCCAGCTCCGGGCGCTGCTGACTTTGGAAGCTCGGTCCGACAGCGTGTTCGAAATCGCCATGAAGGCAGCCGATGAACTAGGCAGAGCCGGCCAGGACGAAAAAGTCCAGGAAGCGCTCGTGCTGATTGCGGAAGCGTTCAAAAACCACTCGAACCCCGCTCTGGCCAAGGAAGCGGACCGGGTGGCGGAGCAGGTTGAGTTCATGAATCAGGACGTGGAAGCCAAGCTGGCCGCCGTCACGAGCAACCGCGAGGGGGCCAACGAACAATTCGTGAGCACCATGGAGGCGATGTTGCAGCGCCCCGCGGCCGGTTCACGGACGTTGGAGAAGGCGGCGAGCTATATCAGCATTCTGGAGCAGACCGAACATTATGATCTGGCCAGGAAGTTGACGGAGATGGTGCGGCAAGCATTTGCGAACAGTCCGGATGAGACGCTCAAGAGGATGTCTCAGCAGATGAGCGAAATGGCCCTGCGGCGGCTCGATCTGATTGGTCAGCCGTTGGTCGTCGAGGGAACGCGATTGGACGGCGGCTCGTTGGATTTCTCGGCCTATCAGGGGAAGGCCGTGCTGGTGGTCTTTTTTGTGCCCCAGGATCCTCGCTCGCAGCAGGCTTTGAAGTTCGTGAAATCGGCGTACGAAACCTATCACGAGAAGGGCTTCGACGTGATAGGAGTCAGTCTGGATCCCGATCTTCAGGTTCTGGCACAATACCTGAATCAGGCCGAGTTGCCCTGGACCGTCGTGGCGAATCCGAAGATTGCCGAGCAGTTGGGTGTGGAGATGATTCCGTTCTGCGTGTTGATCGATCGCGACGGGAAAGTGAGTGATATCTATGTCCAAGGCTCCACGCTGATCAAACGCCTGACGGAGATTTACGGTCCCCGTGACGCGTTGGACGAGTCCGTGACGCCTCCAGCCACGCCTCCCGCGTCGACTCCCGATGCTCCCGTCGAACCGCCCCCGGTAAAGGGTGGGGATCAGTCGCGAAGCACGCGACCACCGTCTGGCGGCGCCACTTGGGGTGGCTTCGTTTCGAGCGATGCGTTTGAAGCCGCTCCCCCGGCCACCATGCAGGCGGCTCTGCCGCTCTCAGCGAAGGCGGTCGAGGACAAGCACCAGTCAGCAACGGCGGATCCCTTGGACGATGAGCCATCGGAGGACGAGCTGGAAGATGAACTCGAAGATGAACTGGCCGCTGTCAATCCGTACCAGGCCGCACCCGGGCTGTCGGAGTTGGAACTGGTAAACTACTTGTTCAACATGCAGGAGAAGCCGCAGAGTATTCGGCAGCGACCGGGATTTGCCGATGCAGTCGTCGAAGCAGCACAACGCGTGTTGTCCACCAGCAGCAACGCGAAGTATCAGCTGATCGCTGCCGAGGCGATTTTCACGACCCTGCACGATCGGGCGTGCCAGGGTGATGACGACGCGGAGCAGCGACTGCAGCAGTTCGTAGCATCCCTGGCCGACGACCAACGGCCGGACATCGCGCAGCGCGTGGCGTTCTTCCAGTTGGAACGGCGAGTGCTGCAGGCGGATGCAATTCCCCTGGAGCAAGTGCCAGCGCTGCTGAGTGAAGTGAAGCAGCAGGTCGAGGCGTCCCGCCAACTTGACGGCAGTCACCTGCGACTCGCGTCGGCAACGGTTCATGCGATCAATCGTCTCGTGGAAGCGGAGACGCGCGAGGAGTATTTTCGATCGTTCGGAACTCTGTTTGCCAAGAGTGCTGATCGGCGACTTTCCCATTATGGACGCAAGCTGATTGGTGGTGGCAAGGAACAACTGGCTGATCTGGTCGGTAAGCCGTTGGAACTGGACGGTCTGACCGACCTGGGTACTCCGTTCGATTGGAGCAGCTATCGAGGCAAGGTGGTGTTGGTCGATTTCTGGGCGACCTGGTGTGGTCCCTGCCTGCGGGAACTTCCGCAGGTGCGGGCGGTTCACGAACGGTTGTCGGCGACCGGTCTGGAGGTTGTGGCCATCAGCCTCGATGAGGATCTGGATGCGCTGGCGAAGTTCTTGCAGGAGAACAAGGTTCCTTGGACGAATCTCGTCGGAGAGGGAGCTCAGGACATTGCCCAGCGCTACTCTGTGCGTGGCATTCCTGCCATGCTGCTGGTCGGCCCGACCGGAGAAGTCGTGGCAGTCGGGAATCGAGTGGCGGTGCTGGAGCCGAAAATTCAGGAATTGCTGGCGCAGGCGACCAGGTGAACTCGTCGCGACGGCCAGTGCGATGGACCTGAAGGTCGTCGCGCCGGGAAATGCAGTGGGCCAAGAAATGAACTGGGCCGCGTCGCCGGACGCGGCCCGGTTTATTGCAGCGAGTGAGTAACGTCGTGGTATGCTAAGCGATAGTCTTGGACCACCGATTGCGGGAATACTTCCCAGCTCAATTGCGGAGACGGGAAGTAACTAGAGAGAAACGCGGAACTCCACGTGGGTACACCTGTTGGATTACCTGTTCAGTCTGCGGTCGCAGAACCCTACGTTCCGTCGGACTTCAGTTCCTCCTCGGCTGGATCGCCCCATTGGTCACAGCGGTGCGGTCGGTGTGTCCACCGTCTGCTCTGTCACTGCCAGCGGCGAATCGGCAACCTGCAGGAAGCGGCCTCCATTTTCGTACCACCCGTGTCGGTTCGAACGGCACCATTTCAGGTCGAGCACAAGAGCCAACCATTGTCCGTCAGGGCATTCCCACGATGCAATGACGCGTCGGTAAGGAAGTGGTGCCTGATAGTAAAAGTCTAGTCCACGTTCTGAGATGTGTTTTCCCAGAACAACGATTGTTTCGTCAATGAGCGCCGATCCGTCCGCAGCGATGGGGGTCACGTAGATCGGATACGGAAACGGCTCACGCCGATCACACCTGCGATCGAAAGCGGGCGGGTAGTGACGCATCTGCTGCATCACCTGTTGCACCCGGAGACGAACGAGCTGGTCGTTGTTGGTGGTGAACGGGGTGGCGGAATCGCACCGAGACGCAAGAGTCCCTGAGATCATGTACCAACGCCTCTTGTCAGGCCATCTGACGGGTCGGATCCGACCGCTGTTGCGGACAAGCAATCGTTCGGCGGCCCACGGCAAGTGGCTCCGGCGCGGATCGCAACGCGGCGGTGAGAGCCGGTTCGTGACACGGAAAGACACGCCTGGCGACCACGCGGCGCGCAGGCACCTGAGCGGCGCCCTGCCGGGAGTCACTTGCCTCATGGGCCATCCACCTCAGTCGGCGTCATTCCCGAAGCGTCTCGGATTGTTCGTCGGAGAGGCTCTCGGACGACTGGCGGCCCCGGAGAAAACAGGCCGCGTCGACTGTGGCTGCAAAGAATATCTACGTCACGGATCGGGATAAGTCAAATGGATCGCAGGAGCGCGGCGTAACAACGTCATCGCATCGGACTCTCCCGCCGCATTGCGATGACCCTGCTCCAACTGTTCCCGCGCCCACCACCGGATCACGCTCTCCGGCCCGCGCGTGAACAGAGACGCTTGAGGCTGCCGGCTCCGGCCGTCTTCCAGCACCTCCAGTGCTGCCGCAAACTGCTGCTGCTGGCAAAGCTCCATCACCCAGCGGTGCCGAATGTGCAGGTCGTTCTGGCGCGTGACCAGGTCGTCAGGCGCCTCCCGCCAGCACCGCTCGAGTACCCCCAACGCCTCGCGGTATTGGGCTCTGCCCGATAGCTGCAACGCCCACGCATTCCAGGCCGCGCGGAGGTTATAGTGAGTCGGTTCACTGGCCGGATCGAGGTCGCGGGACTGCTGCAGGCAGCGGGCTGCTCGCTCGGGTTCATGCAGCCACAAGAGCCGAGTGCCCCGGTTGTAATACACCCTGGCCAGAACGCCGGCGTCGCTGAGTTCGCACGAACCGGACGACTTCCTGGCCGGCTCGCAAGAGGTCCCTCTGAGGTTCGCGGACGCGTGGGCCACGCCGCTCAGGGGATCCTCGGCCAGTGGCAGGCCGACCATGTTTTCACGCCGCGTGGGCTGCAGCGGCTGGATGTCCACTTCACGACTCCCGCGCACGCGGCAGAACATATGCGTGGGAGTCGCGACTGCCACCGCGTCAATGTTCGCCTCGCGGCAGAGACACAAGAAGAGAATGGTGGTGGTCAGGCAGTTATGCGCATCTCCTGCCAGCGTCTGATCGACGCGATAGGCGTACTCATTGAACTGACTCGCCGCCAACCGCTCGTGCATCAGTTCCAGCAACCGTTCCGCTTGCTCTGCCGGTTCGGCGCATGCGGCGAGCCCTTCGGCTCGTCGGCGCACCAGGTCGGCCAGGCCGCCCTCGTGTCTGGCAATCGTGGCGGGGTCGGTGCACCCGCCAGCAATCAAAGCGGCCTGCCACAGGTCGTGTGTGTCGAGCGTTCCGTCGCGCAGGTCACTCCACAGCCTCTCCTCGGAACTGAGGGGCGTGGTGTTCTTCGTCCGGGAGGCACCTAACTCGCCTCGTGGCTCCGCTCCATCGGGCTGCGCACCGCAGAGGGCGATCACGAGCGGCCCAATCACCAGCCGCCCAATCACCGGCCGCAAAGCCATGCCAGCAGGAAACATCGCAGACCCATCCTCGCTCGATGCCGGACTCACAAGCTGTCACCAAGAACCCCAGCAAACGCTCGTCGAAAGACCACCCGCAGGCCGCCGGGCGATGAAGGCGGAGGGATGGCCCGGGCGAACCGAACGGGACTGTTTCAACACGCGCTCTATCCGCACGCGCTCTATCCGCAGGCGCTGTGCAAACATACGCTGTGAAAAGGCATCGTGTGGCGAAAAAGTAACAGGAAATCCGCAGAATCCCCCAGTACGCCCTGCTCCGCCTGAAGCCACTCATTCCAGCGGCAACTGGTGTCCCATCTTGTCCCGTTTGGTGGCGAGATAGTGAGCGTTGTACTTGTTGGGGGGCGAGAGGATGGGAACTTGATCCACGACTTCCAGATCGTAGCTGCGCAGGCTGAACGCCTCCGTCTTCTTGGGGTTGTTGGTCAATAACCGGATCTTCTGCAGTCCCAGGTCCTTCAGCACCTGGATGCCGATGCCGTAATCACGCAGATCGGCTTTGAACCCGAGGGCATGATTGGCTTCGACCGTGTCGAGTCCACCATCCTGGAGGGCGTATGCCTTGATCTTCTCGGTTAATCCAATGCCCCGGCCCTCTTGCGGCAGATACACCAGGACTCCCAGCCCCTCGCGGCCGATCATGTCCAGCGCCATGTGCAGCTGGTCGCCGCAATCACAGCGAAGCGAATTGATCACATCACCCGTGAAACAGCTCGAGTGCATACGTACCAAGGGGAAGCGGTTCGAGTCGCCGACATCCCCCAGCACCAGCGCTATCGGTACCTGTTCTTCGTACTTCACATCGTACACGACAATCCGGAACTTGCCGTAACGGGTGGGGAGGTCTGCCTCGGTCACTCGGGACACCAGTTTCTCGCTCAGTCGGCGGTGAGCAATCAGCTCCTCAATGGAGATGATTTCCAGGTGGTGACGTTCGGCGATGGCCAGCAATTCTTCGCGACTGGCACGGTCTCCGGACGAGGAGAGTATCTCACACAGCACGCCGATGGGCGTCAGGCCAGCCATCCGGGCCAGGTCGACCGCTGCTTCGGTGTGTCCAGCCCGCCGCAGTACCCCACCCTCCTTCGCCAGGAGGAGATGCACGTGACCCGGTCGGACGAAGTCGCTCGGACCGCTGCGCGGATCAGCGATGGTTCGAACGGTGAGGGAACGTTCTTCGGCGGTGATTCCAGTCCGCACCGAGACGTGGTCCAACGGCGTCATGAACGCCGTTCGCAGTGGCGCCGTATTGGTTTCCACGAGCGGAGAGACTTCGAGGCGTCGGCAGACTTCCGGCAGTACCGGCACACAGAACTCGCCCCGGCCACTCATGACGAAATTGACCGTTTCGGGAGTCGCCTTTTCCGCGGCGCAAATGAAGTCACCTTCGTTCTCACGATCTTCGTCATCGACCACGATGATGACTTCACCGCGAGCAATGGCATCCACAGCGGCTTGTACGGACGAAAACTGATGTGGCACGATTCACCTTTCCAGTTCCACAACGAGCCCCGGGGGACGCCGATCGCTTCCCCACTGCCTGATTGATGGACGCCTGGTTGATCGCCGAGCGTGCTCAGCCATCGCGGTACTCCGGCGATCGGACGCGTGGATACCGCCAGGAATCATTCGTCGCGGGGAGAAACGACGCACGTCTCGCGGGCGAGCCGAAGTGAGCCCGCCCTGGGCGGGCTGGCCACACTGGGCTGGCCACACTGGGCTGGCCAAACCGTGGGGGTTGGACAGTGGGCGGAGACTGGAGTATCACCAATTGGGGTATCACCGACCAGGATGTCACCCGCCACGGCTGTTTCCAGCACGACCAGGGTGCGCGGTCCGCGGAAGGGGTGGCACGGCTATCGATCGTCCATCAACCCACGTATTATAGTGCAACCAGTGCTTCTCGTGCCAGGGACCTCAGGGCTGGCGGGGAGTCACAGCGGCCAGAAAGCGATCAACCATGCCAATGCTGGATCGGGAAGAGTACGTTGAGCAGGTTCACTTTTTCCGTGCGCTGGGGGAGCGTTTGCCACAGAATCAGCCGCTCCAGGAGGTACTCGGCCAGTTGCGGGAAGAGATTCTGGCCACCACGAAACTCCATCTGGCCCTGGACTTCCTGTTAGGGGAGCTCAAGCACCGAGGAGAGATCGCTCCGGCCATGAGGAAGCTGGCCCATTATTTCACCTCTTTTCAGTCGTACGTGGTGGCGGAAGCTGAGAATGAGCGCGGGCGATTCGATATGCGGGTGGCGACGCAGATCCTGCGGTTCGAAGCCGATTATCGCAGCCGGGATGCCTCCCGCCCCGGCGCGTTCATGTATCAGTTTGAGTGTTTGTGCCGCAATCGACTGCGGTATGAACAGGGACTCGAAGCCATGGCTGACGACCCGATCTATGACGCTGCTTGGCGCGACTGGTTGCAGACCGTTCGGCGACAGATTGGCATTATTGACTTCGCCGACCTGGTTTACGTGCGGAGTCAGCACTACGTGAACGAACGTCACCGCAGACGGCGGGAAGTGGATCCGGCTGTGCCAGTGTTGTTTGGCGAGAAGGAAGGAAAGATCGCACTGGCCAATCGTCGTAAAGACCCGCTCTTCTTGTTTGCTGCCCTGCAACGACACCTCGGCTACCCCAGCGTCCCTCGCCCTTCCCCGCGGGACGAAACGCCCCAGCTCGTACCGCAGTTGATGCGGCGCATGGAACGTTTGGAAATGCGGATCAAGTTGCTGGAAGACGAACAGCGAGGCGGAATCGATATCACGAAGTTTTATGGGAAATCCCAATTGCCTCACACCGAATGAGGGAGGTGGTTGTGACGCGGGTTTGTGACGCAGAATTGTCTTTCTCGCAGCGAGTAGGATGGCCACGAGAATCGGAGCAGCCGTCCAGCCAGGACGAACAGGCACGAGCTTTGCAGCTCGGGGGTTTTTCGCGTTCGGGGCCGGGCGAGCTGTACGATGCGCGCGCGGCGTGTACCGGCTCTCGGGTTCCTCGCGAGCTCGACTCTTCGTTTGTATTGGCTCGCTGTGCCACCCCGCTGACCTCTGACTCTCGGACCTTACGTTTGTGTTTTGTTTCACGAGGCGAAGTGAGAGAGGGCCTCGGCGGGCAGTGATTTGCCCAGGCAGTAACGCGTTGAACGATGATTTGAGGTGGCTCGTATTGGCATGTGTTGAGCACTCGAGTGCGTCGACGAAGCAGAAGAGCAGATTCGGGTAAATCGTGACGATTTTGCGGTTCAACTTAACAGCAGCGCGTGGTACATTTTCGGTTAGGGAGTCTGACGGCAGGGGCTTGGAAGGTGCCGGCCTGTAGCGATGGGCAACCAATGTGTGGCGCGACCATGGTGAGCGGTGTGGTGATTGAGCTGGCGACCGGTTGCTTGGTTTGTGCTGGCGAGGTCGGGTGATGTGGACGCTGGTGCAGGGTCACGACCAGGGCAACGCTACGGACGGTGCTTCGGCGGTCACGTCATTCGGCGGTCACAGGACCGGCTGGTGTTGTGCGAATGCGGCGGGATTTGTCCTGGGACGTTGAGGTGGATTTTCGCCTGCGACCGGCTATAGAAACCGTCACTTCAGCCCTGGGGCAGCCAGACGAGTGACGGGAGTTGCGAGTGCGAGGCGATTCAACGCAGTGATGCGACGTTCCGGCCAGCTGTGAACAAGTTTGAGATGCATTTGATGGGAGAGACCGCGAGCGGATCATGTCAACGACAACTGAAGGAAGTCCACTTCCCAAGTCGAGTAAAGAAACCATACAGCTGGAAGGAGCCACGGTTCGTTTGGCCGGTGATTCGGGGGATGGCATGCAACTGCTTGGCACCCAGCTGACGAATACGTCGGCGTTGCTAGGTAACGATGTGGCCACCTTCCCCGATTTTCCGGCGGAGATTCGTGCTCCGCGAGGCACCCGTGCTGGGGTGAGCGGTTTCCAGGTGCAGTTTTCTTCGCGTGATATTTTTACGCCCGGCGACCGACTCGACGCGCTGGTCGCTATGAATCCGGCGGCGCTGGTGACCAATCTGGATGATTTGATGCCGGGAGGAATTCTGGTCGTCAACGAAGACGGATTTGACGAGCGGGAGTTGCGGCTCGCCAATCTGAAGGCAAATCCGCTGGACGACCACTCGCTTGACAAGTACCGGCTGATTCGCGTCCCCATGACCGTTCTCACGCGCAAAGCGTTGGAGGAGTTGGGGTTGGGCGTGAAAGTGGCGGACCGGTGCCGGAACTTTTTCGCCATGGGGCTGGTGTACTGGCTGTTTGGCCGCGATCCTGCCTCAACGCTGCGGTTTATCCGTGACAAGTTCGGGAACAAGCCGGATATTGCTCAGGCCAATGAAAAGGCGCTCTGGGCCGGTTGGTACTACGGCGAAACGACCGAAGATTTTGCCAGTAGCTTTCGCGTCGAGCCGGCCAAGCTGCCCCCCGGTGTCTACCGCAACATCATGGGAAATCAGGCGCTGGCGTGGGGATTGCTGGCGGCGGCGGAACACAGTGAGAAAGAGTTGTTTCTGGGCACCTACCCGATCACCCCAGCGAGTGACATTCTGCATGAGCTGAGCAAATTCAAGAACTTCCGGGTGCGGACGTTTCAGGCAGAGGACGAGATTGCCGCGGTATGTGCAGCCATTGGCGCGTCGTTTGGCGGAGCGATGGCGGTGACCACCACGAGCGGTCCCGGGGTGGCGCTGAAAGGGGAAGCGATGGGGCTGGCCGTCATGCTCGAACTCCCCTTGATCATCGTCAACGTGCAACGAGGCGGACCGAGTACTGGTCTGCCAACCAAGACGGAGCAGGCCGACCTGTTTCAGGCCATGTTTGGCCGCAACGGCGAGTGTCCGATGCCCGTGCTTGCGGCTGCCAGTCCGGCTGATTGTTTTGACGTGGCGCTCGAAGCATGGCGGATTGCCACGCGTTTCATGACCCCCGTGATCCTCTTGTCGGACGGATATATTGCCAATGGGTCGGAACCGTGGCGGATCCCTGACATGTCCGACATTCCACGCATCGAAGTGCGTCATCCGGAGTCGAAGGGGGATGGTGAGGTGTTTCTTCCTTACGAGCGTGATGAAAGGCTGTCACGCCCGTGGGCCATTCCGGGAACGCCGGGCCTGATGCATCGGATCGGTGGCCTTGAGAAACAGAATCGTACCGGGAACGTGAGCTACGACCCGGACAACCACGAGTTCATGGTCCGTTTGCGTGCGCACAAGGTGGCCAACGTGGCCGGCGATATCCCTTTGCAGCCGATTGACGGACCCGAGCGCGGCGACCTGTTGGTTGTGAGTTGGGGTGGCACGTTCGGCGCGTGCACGACGGCGGTCCGCCGTTGCCAGGCGGAGGGACTGTCTGTCAGCCACATCCACCTGCGTTACCTCAATCCGTTTCCCCAGAATCTCGCTGACATTCTCCGCAATTTCCAGCGTGTGCTCGTCCCAGAACTCAACCTCGGTCAGCTCCGCATGCTGCTTCGCTCCACCTTCCTGGTCGACGCCATCGGCGTGAACAAGGTCAAGGGCAAACCCTTTGCCGTGGGAGAAGTGGTGGACAAGATCAAATCCGTTTTGAGTGAGATTGCGAACTAGTTCTCAGACCCATTTACCGGACTGTCGAAAGACACGACTGCTGCAAGATCATGACGACTGAACTGCCTGTACTGAAGCCGGCTGACTATGCCAGTGACCAGGATGTACGTTGGTGCCCCGGATGTGGAGATTACTCCATCCTGGCTCAGATGAAGAAGGTGATGGCGGCGCTGCAGGTGCCGCGGGAGAAGCTGGTGTTCATTTCGGGCATTGGCTGTTCCAGTCGCTTTCCGTACTACATGGATTCGTACGGGATGCACAGCATCCACGGCCGAGCGCCCGCCTTCGCGACAGGACTCAAAGCTGTCCGGCCCGACCTGCAGGTGTGGGTGATTACCGGCGACGGTGATGGATTGAGCATTGGTGGCAATCACTTCATGCACTGCGTCCGCCGGAATATTGACGTGAATATCGTGCTGTTCAATAATCGCATCTACGGGCTGACCAAGGGGCAGTATTCCCCTACCTCGCGCCTCGGCGCGGTCACCAAGAGCTCTCCGATGGGCGTGATCGACAACCCCTTACACCCATTGTCCATTGCCATTGGGTGCGAAGCGACGTTTGTCGCGCGTTCGATCGACACCAACATCAAACACCTGGGCGAGGTGCTGCAGCGTGCGGCCGAGCACCAGGGCGTTTCGTTCGTCGAAGTGTACCAGAACTGCGTCGTGTTCAACGATGGTGCCTTCGACTACGCCACCGATCGGGATCGGAAAGCGGATACGACAATCGAGTTGGAGCATGGCAAGCCGCTGATCTTCGGCAAGAACCGCGACATGGGGATTCGCCTCAACGGAATGGAGCCTGAAGTGGTTCAACTGGGTAAGGGGCTCTCGGAAGATGATCTGCTGTTCCACGACGAGAAGTCGCTCGAGCCCAGTCTGGCCTACCTGCTCAGTCGCATGCGCCATCCGGAGTTCCCAGAGCCGATTGGAGTATTCCGAGCGGTGGATCGGCCTCGGTACGATTTTGAATTGAACCGGCAGATTGAGGCAGCGTGCGAGAAGAAGGGGCGGGGCGACCTGTCATCGCTCTTCAGTTCGGGTGACACCTGGACCGTCGTGTGATGTGCGATCGGGACGGCGGCAGGCAGGCTCCGCCTGATCAGCAATACTCTTGTACTGTTGGCTTGATCGTTACTTCGGCCACGTGCGCTCGTGGATGCAGGTTGGCGATGGCAACGACCAGTTCGGCAAAATCGTCTGGCTGCACCATCGCGGCCTTCCGCTCGTCGCTCACCGGCAGCGGGCGGTTCTCGAGAATGGGGGTATTCACTTCGCCCGGGTAGATGTTGGTGACTCGCACCCCGTCCCGCGCCACCTCATTCGCGACGCTGGTTCCCAGAGCGGTCATGGCGAACTTCGAGGCGCAGTACGCTATGCCCCCCAGGGTGATCGCCCGTTTGCCGGCGATCGAGGAGATGTTGATGATGAGTCCATCGTGTCGCGCTCGCATTTCCGGGAGCACGGCATGCAGGCAGTTGTATGTACCTGTCACGTTGATCGACATGACCTGATCCCAGTCTTGGGGGGGCATCTCCGCCATGGAGCGGCGAGCGATGTTGATCCCGGCGGCATTGACAAGAATATCGAGCGGGCCCAACTGACGCCGCGCCCATTCGAACAGCTCCCCGACACTGGCGCGGTCTGCCACATCCACCACGTGCCATAACAGGGATGGCTGACCAGTCCAGCCCTCGACCGCCGCTCGCAGTTTGTCCTCTCGCCGTCCGGCGATCGCCACGCGGCAGCCAGAT